>MPMI01000046.1 GCA_002238415.1 Desulfurellaceae bacterium bin18
CTCCCATCCCGGCAGATTCCCTGGTTTGCAGAGAGGGCCGGCACCGTTACCAATAAGCTGAAAAGTGCGACAAACATTCCCGTTTTTATTGTCCTCATCTCCATTTCCCCTGGTAAAAAACCGACGTTAAAATCGTTATAATCCTCCCCCCAAAGAATTTATAGCGAAGCCCACAAATAAGGAGCCAGGGGGAGGGCACTCTGTACGACAAAAGGAGGAGATTCTTAGATGAAACGAGGAATTATTCGAGTGGTATCCATGGGGAGCATGTTGTGGATAGGAATAGTGGGGATCTCCCTCACGCCGCGTGTGGGGCTGTGTCACGAGAAAGAAGGGGGCGCATCCCCCTCCCAACTCGCTCAGACAGAGTGTATGCACACGTATCGAGAACCCGGGTGTGTCGGTGGGAAAGAGTGCGTCAGGCGAGAATCCATCCCCTGCAAAGCTCGTGAGCCCAGTCTACAGCGAAAAATTTATGAAGGAGTAAAGGAAGGAACAGAGGGGCTGAGAGAAGGATTAGGCGAGTATTTTGGCGAAGAGGCCGGTGAGCCGGAGCCGCGCGGGACGCATTTTGGTGTGAGAGGATAAGGAGAACTCAGCGCTGAAATGGACACGTCTCCTGTACTTACCTCACAGTGTCCCGTTTTGGGCCGCCCGGAAGGCAGGGCGGGTCTGGCAGCCACTCCCGCCCTTGTCTATAAGGTGACGAGGCAGGAGGACAACGTATGTATCGACTCTTCCCCCTGAGTCTCTTGGTCCTGGGCCTGGCGGTGGTCTCCGCCCGCCCGGCCGCGGCCCAGTCGTTGCTTGATTACGAGTGGATGGAGGAGGCGACCCCGGCCGCCGTCCAAGCACTGCTCGACCGCGGCGCCGATCTCACGGCCCGGAACCAGAGCGGCGATACGCCGTTGCACAGCGCGGCGTTGAACAGCGACAACCCGGCGGTCGTCGCCCTGCTCCTCGACCGCGGCGCCGATCTCACGGCCCGGTCCCGGCGCGGCGATACGCCGTTACACTTCGCGGCGGCGTTCCAAAAGGCCCCGGCGGTCGTCGCCCTGCTGCTTGACCGCGGCGCCGATCTCACGGCCCGGTCCCGGAGCGGCGATACGCCGTTGCACTTCGCGGCGTGGAGCAACAAGGCCCCGGCGGTCGTCGCCCTGCTGCTTGACCGCGGCGCCGATCTCACGGCCCGGAACCAGAGCGGCGATACGCCGTTGCACAGCGCGGCGTTGAACAGCGACAACCCGGCGATCGTCACCCTGCTGCTCGACCGCGGCGCCGATCTCACGGCCCGGGACCAGGACGGCCGGACGCCGTTGCACAGCGCGGCGTTGAACAGCGACAACCCGGCGATCGTCACCCTGCTGCTCGACCGCGGCGCCGATCTCACGGCCCGGGACCAGGACGGCCGGACGCCGTTGCACTTCGCGGCGGCGTTCCAAAAGGCCCCGGCGGTCATCGCCCTGCTGCTTGACCGCGGCGCCGATCCTAAACTCCGCGACAAAGACGACAAGCTGCCCGTTGACTACGCGGAGGAGAACGAACATCTCAAGGACACGGATGTATACTGGCGGCTGCACGACGCCCGGTTTTGAGGGGCCTTTCCGGCCAACCTGCACAGAAGCGACCTTATCAGACACAAAACCGCCCCTTTTGTAACAGGCGCGTAACGCCGGCGGGGCGGTTTTTAAGAATGTTCGGCAGAAAGCCCAACTTGGCGAAGATTTTAAGGGGGGCGACCTCCAGGACGCCGGCAGGCCGCCCCCGATCTCCCGCGACCCCGGCCCCGCGCCGGAGTTCCGGACACACCGCCGCCGAATAATATTCGGGCAGGCGGAGATCTTATTTGCAGAATATAAGTCTGATAGGTTCCCAGAACAGAGCCCGGCCCAGCTAACGACGCCCAAATCCGGCCCCAGAGGCCTGAACGCGCCCCCAGAGGCCTGAACGCGCCCCCAGAAGGACAAACTATGGATCGATCACCGAACACACGCCACAACGGGCGCCTAGCCGCCAGGCGCCTCACCCTGCTCGTCGGCGCTGTCCTGCTGCTGGCCGGGGGAGCCGATGTCCAGGCACAGGACAAGTATGGCCTGACGCCGCTGGACCACACGCAGGACCCGGAGATCATCGACCGGCTGCGCGCTGCGCAGTGAGCGCGGGCCTCTGGTTGCAATCGATCCGGGAAATGGCAGGGTAACGCAAGGCCCCGCGCCGGACGTCCGGACGCCGTTGCACGTCGCGGCGTACCACGATGCAAACGAAGGGAGACGCACAAAATGACCGCTATGGCAGGCATTCTCATGGCCCTAGTAGGGCTAGGAATCGTGATTGTTGCGTCCGTAGCGTTTGTGTACCCGCTGCCCGGATTGACGACGAATAAGCGAAGAGGCTGGACAGTAGCAGTGGGATACTTCGTCCTACTCGGTGGCAGCAGCGCTATCCGGCAAACCGTACCGGAAGAACTGCGCGAACCTTTTGCCGGTCCCATAATGTTTGTGATCCTCGGTGTGTTTATTCTATCGTGTAGCGCGCTCATTCGTCCGTCACCGAATCTTTGGCTTCCAACTCGTAAACGGGCAGGATACGTGTGTGGCCTGTTATTGGGGTTGATGATGGCAGCAGCACAGCTTGCTCCTGAACCACCCCCACCCACACCCGAAGAACTGGCCGCAATGGCCGCCGAAGAGAAACGAGAAGAGGCCGAGGCAGAAGCGGAACGCAGAGCCGAAGAGGCCGATTTCCATGCGCAGGACGAGTTCGGCCAGACGCCGTTGCACCACGCGCTGGCCAACAAGGCGGCCCTGGGGCGCATCATCGAACTGCTGGACGGGGGAGCCGATGTCCATGCGCGGGACAAGGCCGGCAGGACGCCGTTGCACTACGCGGTGTTCCACTTCGCCGCCCCGGCCGTCCTCGCCCTGCTGCTGAAGGGAGCCGATGTCCATGCGCAGACCAAGGACGACGGCAGCACGCCGTTGCACGTCGCGGCGCGGTACGACGCCGCCCCGGCCGTCCTCACCCTGCTGCTGAAGGGGGGAGCCGATGTCCATGCGCAGGACGAGTTCGGCCAGACGCCGTTGCACCTCGCGGCGAAGAACGCCGCCCCGGCCGTCCTCAGCGTGCTGCTGGACGGGGGAGCCGATGTGAATGCGCGGAGCATGGGCGGCTGGACGCCGTTGCACTGGGCGGCGGCGTCGAGCGGCACCCCGGCCGTCCTCGCCCTGCTGCTGAAGGGAGCCGATGTCCATGCGCAGACCAGGGACGGCAGCACGCCGCTGCACAAAGCGGCGAAGTGGAACACCGCCCCGGCCGTCCTCACCCTGCTGCTGAAGGGGGGAGCCGATGTGAATGCGCAGACCAAGGACGGCCTGACGCCGCTGCACGAAGCGGCGGCGGAGAGCACCGCCCCGGCCGTCCTCACCGTGCTGCTGGACGGGGGAGCCGATGTCCATGCGCAGACCAAGAAGGACGGCATCACGTGGGACAACACCGCCCCGCCCGCCCCGGCTGGCAGCACGCCGCTGGACATCGCGCGGGAACGCGGGGTGCCGGAGATCATCGACCGGCTGCGCGCTGCGCAGTGAGCGCGGGCCTCTGGTTGCAATCGATCCGGGAAATGGCAGGGTAACGCAAGGAGCCGCGCCGGACGTCCGGACACACGGCCGCCGAATATTATTCGGTCCGGCGCGGAATCTTATTTGCAGAATAAAAATCTGATAGGTGTGCCGGACATGGACCAGCACATCGCGGCCTGGACCCTCAAACGGTTGAGAGCGGTCAAGAGCGTCGAGACCATCGAACTGTTGCCGTTTCAGGAAAACGGGCGCACGGTCTATCAGTCCCCGCCTCATCTGCGGCGGCCGTTGGAACGGGACATGAAACGGCGGCGGAAATCCCAGGTCGAAACCGTGGGTAAAATCGGGGAAGGAAGAGCCGAGCTGGTTCGGCGGCCCGCCTAGGCGGCAGGCCGAATTCCCCCCAACCATTATAAGACGAGCTCTAGTCAGAAAGGAAAATACGCTAAAATGAAAATAGAGAAGACAACCCCTTCCTCATGGGACATAATCGGAGCCTCAGGAGAAGAGAATAACAAGATGCTCTTAGGGGAAATTTTTCAGACGGGACCTGACACGTTCATTTACCGTATCGCGGGAAAAATAACGGGACTGCCGGCGGGCAGTTTTGAAGATGCTAAGCGGCGCCTCTGTGACCTCATCAAGCAAGAATTCGGCAACGACTTTCGATAGCTCAGGCGTGTAAAGCGCTGCGGCCGGTTTTTGCGAATGTGTCGGGTGTAGCCAGGGCGGCGGCACCCCGCCCCGGCACAGGCATTTACCACAACGCGGTCCCGGCGCGTTCTTTAGCGCCCAGGGCAAAAGAAGCCGATCTCCGACGACCGTTACCCTTCGCCCGGTCGAGATCGTCCCGTATGTGGCAAATTTGAGCGCCGGTTTTTCAGGAAAAGGGCAGAAAAGCGTCAGACGCGGTGCTGCTTCTTGCAAGCGGCCCAAAAAGCGGATTTGCGGGACAAGCGCAAATCCGCCAGATTCCGCAGGGTCGAGCGGTCGCCTGCATCCGGCCCGGCCGCGTGGCCGCGGTCAGCTCGTCCCGC
Organism: Desulfurellaceae bacterium bin18; assembly: GCA_002238415.1. GTDB lineage: Bacteria > Desulfobacterota > Binatia > Bin18 > Bin18 > Bin18. The sequence continues at coordinate 4,616 of MPMI01000046.1, forward strand.
GCGCGCAGCAGCAAGCAGTCATAAATTGTATTATGAGTGGCAAATAACAGGAGGCGGGGATGGACACGCAAATAGCAGAACGCGGGGCGGGCGGCGATGCCGGCCCGGGGCGCGGATTGCCGGCCATGCCTCGACCCGCACGACGCAACTCTACAACCGCCTGCCGGAGGAGGTGTCGTTGGATGAGATCGAGCGGATACATATCTAAGGCGGGAGCCCCCCGCACAGCCCGGCGACGAGCCCGCCGATAACGAGGAGCCAGCCCAGCACGGTCTTCCCATGATAGCGGAGATTCAGCCGCGTGTTCGTCCAGTCGGCCATGATCGCCCCTCCTGGGACGGGGGCGGCACGGGTACGAGCCCTTACTCCACCCCGGTAATCACAAAGTTCTGCTGGCCCTGCTGCCACTCCACCGTGGTGGTCTGGCCCTCAGCGGGGAAGTCGGCAATCTCATGCGTGCGGCGCAGCCCCCGCAGGAACTCGTCCCCGAGCGTCGTCACATTAAACGTACTGTGGGCGAACTCGTCCCCGTCCGCATACGCCCGCACGGTATGTTGCCCGGCGCCCAGGCGGTTCCAGTTGAACAACAGCCCAAAGCCGTTGTCCGTGTCTCCGCACACCTCTTCTGTGTCCAGCCGTTCCGTGCCGTAGCCCGCCTCTTCGGTGAAGGTGGTGCCGGCGGCCGTCTCAAACACGAGCTCCACCATCTCCGCCTCACACACCCACCCGGACAGCACGCCGATGCCACTCTGAAAGGAGCCGGGCGCCGGATTGCCCAGCCGCGCCTGGGCGGGCGTGAGTTGTTCGCCGGTGCCCCCGCCATCTCCCCCGGCAATGACAAAGTTCTGGAGCGCGGTCTGCCACCGCAGGGGGGTCGTCTCCCCCCCGGCGGGAAAGTCTACGACCTCGGTGGTGGCGGTCAGCCCCCGGCGGAACTCCTGCTCCGGGTGGTCCCCGAGGGTGGTGACGGTAATCTGCCGCTCGGCCAGCACCACGCCGTCGATCCACACCCGCACCGTATGCGCTCCGTCGCCCAGCAGGTTCCAGTTGAACAACAGCCCGTAGCCGGTGTCGGTGGTCCGGGGGCCACACGCCACGGCCGTGTCGGCCCGACTCAGGCCCAGGGCCGGGGCAAACGTCCGGGGGGCCCCGCCGGCGGGGAGGAGTTCAATCTCGACCGTGTCGGCGTCACACACCCAGCCCGAGAGCACACTCACCCCGCTCTGGGGGGAGGCGGGGCCGGGGTTCTCGACGAAGGCCGGGGTGTAGTGGACGGTCAGCCGGTACTCGCCGCTGCCCCGCCCGGCGGACACGGCCAGGTAGTAGGTGCCCGCCGTGACGGCCTCACCCAGCGCGAAGTTGGTGCCGCGCCCGCTGTCCGTGTCTTCCGCCATCAGGATGGGATCGCCCTCGGCCTGGGTCTGATACAGCCGCCCGGTGGTGTCGGCCCCGGTGGTCGCGGCGGTCAGGAGTCCGCCATAGGGCAGGGTGAGGCGGAAATAGTCTACGTCGCGCCGACTCTGGAGGTGGGCCGTGAGGGTGCGGGCGAGGACGCCGGTCGTGTAGCGCCGGGGATTCAGCACCGTGGCGTCGTCCGGCGTGTCGCCGTGCCGGTCGGTCGGGGTGCGGCTGCCACCGCCGCCACCGCCACCACCGCCGCCGCCGGTATTGGTGCCGCCGCCGGTATTAGTGCCGCCGCCGGTATTAGTGCCACCGGTATTAGTGCCGCCACCGGTATTGGTGCCACCGGTATTGGTGCCACCGGTATTGGTGCCACCGGTATTGGTGCCGCCGTCACCGTCACCACCGCCGTCACCGTCACCACCGCCCCCGGTGCCCGTGCCCTGAGGCAGGGTGACTACGGTCCACCACCACGGGGTGGTGTTCGTAGCCGGGCGGACCCGCACTTGGTAGCGCGCGCCGGGGGTCAGCCCGGCTTTGAAGGCATGGTGCACTGGCTGGCCACGTATCTCTGTCGTCCCCACCGTCATCGGCATCCAGGAGGAGCCGGGAAAGGGGGCATACTCCACGGTATAGCTGCTCTGGGTGGGGCCGGGGCCGGTACCCGGCGGCCACGGCCACACCAGGCCGATATCGGTAGGGTTGGACGCCTGCACCAACAACCGGTCCACTTGGGTCGGGATGGTGCAGTCACTGCCGCCCATCGTACTGGGCAGACACAGTGGGTCTCCGGTGAGGGGAGCGACCAGGTGCAGGGTGGTCCGGGTGTCCAGGCTGGTGGGATAGCCGTACAGCCCGGTGTTCCCATACAGGGAGAGCCACACCAGGCTGGTCAGGGCGCTGAGGGCGGGAATCGCCCCGGTCAGTTGGTTGGTGTGGAGATAGAGCCGTTGCAGGCTGGTGAGGGCGCTGAGGGCGGGAATCGCCCCGGTCAGTTGGTTGGTGTGGAGATAGAGCCGTTGCAGGCTGGTGAGGGCGCTGAGGGCGGGAATCGGCCCGCTCAGGCGGTTGTTGCTGAGATATAAGAATCGCAAGGTGGTCAGGCTGTTCAACCACGTCGGGAGAGAGCCGGTCAGTTGGTTGTTGTGGAGAGTGAGAATGGTCAGGCTGGTCAGGGCGCTGAGGGCGGGAATCGGCCCGCTCAGGCGGTTGTTGTGGAGACGGAGGTCCGTCAGGGCCAGGCTGTTCAACCACGCCGGGATAGGGCCGGTCAGTTGGTTGCCGCTGAAATCGAGCCTCTGCAGGCTGGTGAGGGCGCTGAGGTCGGGAATCTCGCCGCTCAGGCGGTTGGTGTAGAGGGAGAGGAATTCCAGGCTGGTGAGGGCGCTGAGGTCGGGAATCTCGCCGCTCAGTTGGTTGTTGTGGAGAAAGAGGTGGGTCAGGCTGGTCAGGCTGCTGAGGTCGGGAATCTCGCCGCTCAGGCGGTTGTTGTAGAGATAGAGCGATTGCAGGCTGGTGAGGGCGCTGAGGGCGGGAATCGGCCCGGTCAGTTGGTTGCCGCTGAAATTGAGCGATTGCAGGCTGGTGAGGGCGCTGAGGGCGGGAATCGGCCCGGTCAGTTGGTTGTTGTCGAGATCGATCTGGGTCAGGCTGGCGGGCAGCTTGGCGGCCAGGTCTGAGGGAAGCGGCCCACTGAGTTGGTTGTTGGTGAGATCGAGCCAAGTCAGGTTGCTCAGGGCGCTGAGGTCGGGAAGCGGGGCGGTCAGTTGGTTGTTGCTGAGAACGAGTTGGGTCAGGCTGGCGGGCAGCTTGGCGGCCAGGTCTGAGGGAAGCGGCCCACTGAGTTGGTTGTTGGTGAGATCGAGCCCCTCCAGGCTGGTCAGAGTGCTGAGGTTGGGAAGCGGCCCACTGAGTTGGTTGTTACTGAGATTGAGTTGGGTCAGGCTGGTCAGCTGGCCGATCTCAGGGGGAATCGGCCCGGTCAGTTGGTTGTTGGAGAGAGAGAGTTGGGTCAGGCTGGTCAGCTGGCCGATCTCAGGGGGAATCCGCCCGCCCAGGCGGTTGTTGGAGAGAGAGAGTATGATCACCCGCCCGCTGCCATTGACGGTGACGCCAGACAAGTTCCCCAGCCAGGTGGTGGTGTCGATAGTGTCCCAGTTCGTTTTGGTTGACCAGTTGGCGCCATCAGTCGCTGCGTAGAGCGCTTTCAACGCCGCTTTGTCGCCTGCATTGACCTGCGCCCACGTACTGGGGACGGCCAGGAGCAGCAGCCCGAGCCCGCCGAGCAGGGCGCCGAGGGGGGCCAGCCGGCGCGGCCTCATGCCCCGCCCTCCGCGCGGAGAGCGGAGAGCGGAGAGCGGGGAGCGCGGGGAGGAGGGCGGAGAGCATTTTTGGCCCTCCTGTGTCTTTGTCAAGGGGGGCCAGCGCCAGCCAGCCGACACAGGGCTCCCGCATATACCTCTCTCCTACCCCAAGTTGCCGCCGATGACCCTAGTCATTTGACTAGGGGCGGTGGCCCGCACGGGAGGGAAACGTGCGGGATGGACCGGAGCGAGCGGAGCGGATGGGGGCGGCGCGCGGGACCCGCCGGGCGCGGGGGCGCCCGGTCCCATTAAACGGGGGTTTTGCGAGACAGCAGCACGACGGGTAGGGCAGGGGGGCTGAGCCGTGGAGATGTGAGCTATTTACCCGTCTCGGGAATCTGTGTCGTGGCTACTCGATAACACAGAAGAAAAATGGAACATCGCGGCAGGCGGCCTGCCGGTCGGGAGAGTATGATGCCAGTTAAGGCTCCCAGATCGATTCCATTCACTGGGGGCCGATCAGCTGGCGCCGGGCTGGCCGGCGGCGGACTACCGCCCTAAGCTAAGCAATCTGCTCCAGCGCCGAGATCAACACGACATGCTTCCAGCAATTACTCCGCACGCTCTCCCTTGAACCCTCTCGGGCGACAAGGGGGCGAAAGCGTCTTGACAGGCGTGGAAGACATGCAATAAATCACCGCGCTGGTGTCGGGAAATCCTGATTGAGAACTACGTCACACTCCGGTGCGTTCAACAGCAGCGCTTTAAACCGCGGGCGGGTTTGAGATTGTGTGCAGGATTCCACTTTCTTCTTCAAAGCTTCTTGAATCGCTTCGAAAGATGCTCGCGTCAGCCGGATGCCGCTATGAACCGTCCACCGGCCATCAACATTCTCACCACCGATCAAAAATGACCGAAGGTAGTCAAGTACTCTGGGCGGTGTCCAAGCGTAGTGGCGCATTCCCGAATGCAAAAGCAGATTCGCCCAGTGGTTAATCCGTACCAGATGGTGACGGGGAACCGGCATTTGCACCTCCTCCTCGTAATCTTCCAATACGTCCAGAAGTTCGGAAATCGCAACGGGATGGAAGGTGTGGTCACTGACGGCTTCCTTCCCAATGAGACCAAACGCTCGACGCAGCCGGATTTCGACTGCTTGACGGATCGTTGCGACAGCTAACTCCGAATGATTCTCACTGAAGCTCAAGCCAAAGGAGCCATGGCCGTAAATCGTCTGATGGGCACCATGGTAAAAATTTAGCGGATGAGTAAATTTGTTCTTCCCGACACCGAAAACTTGTGGCACCCCTGCACAGTCAGTACTCCAATCCTCGAATAGCACAAGGCTGTCCAACAGTACCTGCTCAACGAATCGCCACACATTGTCATATGCGAAGTCTGCTGCGGGATCGTCGCATTCTCGTGGCACTCGCGAAGTGATGGAGTCCATCTCGATAATGAACATCTCTGCGAGTGCACGATAGTACGCATAGCTCTTTACCTTTTTGGAGTAGTCCCCCAAACTCTTTGGAAGCGCCGCTTTGATCTGGCTGGCGGCGTCGCTTTCTGGATTGACCCTGATGCCAGTCTCGTTCATGAAAGCTTGGACGAAGAGGGTGCGACCGCCATCACTTTGATACCAATCGTAAATTTGTCGCCACACATCGGCGGCGGTTCCTTTGTTTCTAAATCCCGTTACTCGGCGCTTGTATTGATTGAAATGAACCATTCTATCGGCTCGCTCCATCGACTTGTCATCACTCGCCTTTATACACTCTGATCCTTGATCACCGCTCTGGTGACCATCTCGATCAGCTCCCGCGGGTCGTTGGTGGAGCCTTGTCCCCCATGTTCAAGTGCTTGCCGCCTATGTTCGGGTGCATTCGACGAGGTATAAAAGAATAAAGGGGTCTGGTTCCCTTCTTGACGCAATCTATCCAAAAGTGGGCTGGTCGTCTACCCAGAGAATCTGGTTTCGCCACGGAGCACTATGTTCTAGGAGGGATAGGTAGGTATCCCAAACCAAATTCCCCATGTCCGCACCAGTTGTGTCGGCTCCTTGCCCCTTGTCGCCTGAGCCTCCCGAATTTTGGAAGTGATATCGGCAGTTTTAAGGTCTCGCCTCTTTGACACCTCTCTGACGAGAGGTCCGTCCTTGAACTGGCCAGGGTCAACAAGCTTGTCGCCATGCTCGCTGACCAGCCAGACGAAAGAGCCCAGCAAGAGTATGGGGAAGAAGACGAGGAAATAGACGAAAGGGAGGCGTTCCGTGGGCGTGAAGTCTCCGCCAAAAATGACGAGCAGAGAAGCCAGTCCATACACCAACACAATAAAGAGAGCGATAATCCCAAGTGGACTATGCGAAAGAATTGTGGCGATCTTTCCAAAACTCTGCGTTTGATCACTCATCAGCTTTCCTCCCTCAGTCCAACAGAATCATCAGGGAGTGCCCTCCGGCACCGTCCTCCAGCCAGGAGCCTGGGCCGCAGATTCTTCTAAGTCTCCTTGCCGTGTCTCGGGGTGGCGGGTGCAGCGTCACGCCAGGTAGCTACGCACCTCGACGAAGTCGTAGAACCCTTATATACTCTATGCACGAATTGCATACCTCGCAGACCTGCTCCGCGTGAGGGTGGGGAAACCTCACGCCTTGTACCGCAGCCGGGCTACTGCCCCGCGCCGCGCCATCTGCTTGCGGGCATACTGCCCCGGCATGGACGGCGACTTCCACCGTCCTGCCTGCTGCATCTCTACCACCGAGGCCCCGGCCGCGGCCAGGGACTGTGCCGACCCGACCCGCAGACTATGCCCACTCACCCGACCGGGAACGCCAGCCGCTTTCGACCGCTTGGCAATGATGGTGCGCACCGACCGGGTACTCAGCCCGGCCCGGACCTTGCCGCCCTTGGTCAGCGCCCGGAACAACGGTCCTTCCTGGGTGCCCGCCGCATGCAGCCAGGCCTGCACCCGCTGGACGGTCGGCTTGCCTAAGAACAGTACGGCTCCAGTCCCTTCCTGATCCGTCTTGGAGCGCTGGACCGTGATCGTCTGTTCCGTCAGGTCAATATCGGCTACCGTTAGTGCAGCCAACTCCGAGACCCGCAATAGCGCATCCGAGGCCATAGCCAGGATGGCCGCATCCCGCAGGCCGGACAGCTTGGTCTCGCCATTGGCGGCCAGCGCCGCTGCAGCATCAGCTTGCTCCCAGCGTACCCCCTCGACCTGACCTCGACCCCGTGTCCGCCCGGCACGGCGGAAGCCGGCCAGCACGCGCGTGGTAGCCGGACCGACCGGGCTCTCCATCCCGGTCAGCTTGGCCCGGAACTTCGCGGCCGCCACCACCAGGGCTGCCACCGCCGGCGCCTTCCCATTCTCAAACAACTCGGACAGATATTCAGCCAGGGCGGGATCGCTCAGCGGCACCCCCATGTCTGTCAGCCACGTGTCCAGCCGGCCGAGCGCCGCGGTATAGGCCCGTCGGGTATTGGCGGAGATTGAGGCTCTCCCGGTGGCGGTGCGGGCGCGGCTGGAGGGCGGCCGAGTGTCGCCCTCCTTCGCCACCCTGCGCCGCTACGCCGCAGCGACTGGCACGCGGCTGACCGTGGGCTTGGTGCGGGCGGATAGCTAAGGCGGGCGGGAACAACCTAGAAGCACCGGCGCCCGGAACTCTCCCTGAAGACCCGAAAACGGGCTATACAATCGGGGGAAGAGGCTGGACCGGTGCAAGCCGACCGCCGAGAATCGCCGGTACGGGCCGCAATCGACCTCGCCTCTCCCCAGGCCCTCACCAGAGAATGGGGACTGACGGCTGCGCCCGCTGACGGCCAGGCCTGCGCTCGCCGTGTGCTCCCGCCCTGGGCGGCCGCCTACACAGCTGTGTCCCCACCCCCAGCTTGGACGCTGTGCGGTATTGACAGACAATCTCTATACGTCATGATGAACTTGTTTTCATATTAAAAGGAACTGAAAATGATTGTCACCATAGGGAGTACAAAAGGGGGCGTGGGCAAGACCACCATTGCGGTGAATGTGGCGATTGCCCGCGCGCTGGCCGGGCGGGACGTGTGGTTGATCGACGGCGACCGGCAGAGCAGCGCGCAGACCGCCATCAGAATCCGGGCCGAGGCTGGCCACGTCCCAGGGATCGCCTGTGCGACCTACCCAGACGGGTCTATTCTCCGGACACAGGTGCAGCAGCAGGTGACCAAGTTCGAGGACATTATCATTGACGCGGGGGGCCGCGACTCGACCGCGCTCCGGGCCGCCCTCCTGTTGTCTGACATCCTCTTGGTGCCATTTCAGCCCCGCAGCTATGACGTGTGGGCGCTCGACGATATGGCAGCCCTGATTGAAGACGCACGGGGGGTGCGTGACGGCCTCCGCTGTTTTGCCGTCCTGAATTGCGCCGATCCTGGCGAGCGCTCCACGGACAACACTGAGGCGGCTACGGCCGTGGCGACCATGCCGCAATTCGCGTATCTGCCGACCCCGCTACGCCGCCGTAAGGCATTTGCCAACGCGGCGGGGGCGGGCCTATCGGTGCTCGAACTCAAGCCACAAGACGCCAAGGCCAGTGCAGAGCTGAACGCTTTGGTAAGCATATTGTTTTAATATGAAATACAATGTAGTTATATTGGAGAATAAGTGAATGGCAATTACAAAAAAGCCTGCTACACCAACCACAGCTGAGGCATTCATCAACAGTGCACCGGACGCCGCGCCGCGCCGGGTCCGTAAGGGCAATAAGGTGCAGATCACGCTGACCATAGCCGAACCGCTCCTGGACCGGGTGGATGAGCTGGCGGCCAAGCTGGGGCAGAGCCGGGCGGCCTTCATCAATCTGGCGATCTATCAATCTCTCGAAACCGGTTTACGCATTGAAGGCAGCGAGGACGGGTAAAACAGGCACCTTGTGAGCGAGGGGGCGCATCGCGTTGCGCAAAGCACCCAGGGCGGTGTACCCTGGGAGGAGAGGAGAGTGTCATGGCAAGAACAATCCCTGAGCTTCTCGCCACCGTAGACCAGTGGAATGGGATCGGGGCGCAGGCCGGGCGGCAGGTCCGGGAGGCGCACTTTCGACAGGGCTTGCCCGTCGTGATCGAGGTTGAGGGCGTGACCATGTATGAGTATCCGGACGGGACGCTCAAGACGGTCGCTGAGTACGACGCGGACCAACAGCGAGCCATAGGTGAGCGAGCCGCCGGCTAGCCCGCCGCGCTTGACCGTGGTGGGTGGGCCAAATGGCGTCGGCAAATCGACCTTTGTGGCGACGCTTCGAGTGGCCGGCTACCCGGTCGGCCGCTTTCTGAATCCGGACGACATCGCCCAGACCTTGAGCGGGGCGCAGCCGGCCCGGGAATTACAAGCGGGTCGGGAAACCCTCCGGCACGCGCGGGCCTTGCTTGCCAGTCGGACGACATTCAGTCGAGAAAGTACCCTGAGCAGCAACGAAATCCTCCGCACCATGCAGACCGCGCAGGACGCGGGATTCACTGTGGTACTCCACTTTATCGGGGTGTCTGATGTGGAAACGAGCAAGCGTCGTGTTCGGTTGCGGGTGGCGCAAGGCGGCCATGACATTCCCGAGCCGATCCAGACCCGACGCTTTGCGAAAACCTTCACCGCCGCGAGCCGGGCCGCGCAGATTGCGGAGACCGCCTATTTCTTCGACAACGCCGGCCGGGCATATCGTTTGGTGGGTCTGGCCGAACAGGGGCGGGTGATCTACCTGGACCGCCAGACCGCCCCCTGGATCGCGCGTGCGACCCAGGGATTAGTCAAGCAGGCGACGGCGGACCAGGCAGCGGCTGTCGCCGCGATCAAAGACCCGGCGCGCCGGACGGAAGCCGCCCGGCTCTTGCAAACGCTTCAGCGGGCGGCGGCCGCCCGCCAGCGGAACAACCAGCAAGAGCGGGACGAGGATATTGAGCGATAAAGTGCAACGAATTTCCAAGCTTGACAGACCGGTCCTTATCGGACTGTGCAGGCCTGCACCACGTCTTCGCCACGCGGCTAGGCCCTGGCCTGTCCCCGTCGCCCGCCAGCGACCTCAAGATGGCCTTTCATAATACCAGGGTCAATGGTCGGTCGAAGGGATTGAGCCATTTTGGGGGCACGCAATCGAGTTATCGTGCCCCGGCAACCGAAACGTGCGATAACGCGGATTGCTGAGGAGCGCCCCCGTGCTGGCCGCCATGCTTATGCTGAGTGCCACTCTCAGCACGTCCTGTCCGGCCTTCTCAGAGCCGGCTCCTCCAGCCGGGGCCGTCTCTGTTGCCGTTGCCCTCGGCCGGTATGGAGAGATATGTACGCGCGTCTGGAACGGGACCCCTGGCCCCCTCGACCATGGCGTATACAATTCGTACCAACCCGATGTCCGCTTAGAACGCTCCACGCACTCCTATCTGTGGGCCGACCAATGGGAGGCGCAATCTTCTGGCCTGTATCATGCCGTCCCCGCCATAGACGTATGGTTGCGAGCGATTCCGGCCGCCGGAGTTTTTCACACGGTCTTAGACCACGATGCGCGGAGACTGCCGCCCGCCCGGTATCGTGTCTGCTTTCGATTTTGGCAGGGACACGAGGTCCGCCGCCGTGAACAGTGTTCGCCTCCGTTCCATCTGCCGCTGCAAGAGGAACTGTCCTCATGAGGCACCCCCCCCAGCTCGAACATCACCCAACGCTGAATCCCCTAGCTCTCCGGCCGTAAGAGCCTGGAGCGCATGAGGCCAGGAACTTGCGGCCGTTTCCTGAAATCCGGCGTCCGCTCTATGGGGCAGGCCGCCCGATCTCGGGTGTATTCGATCCTTGAGACGTGGGAACCCGCCCGGCCCGGAAAACGGCTCTCAGGGCCTTATTCGGCTATATCCCCCTTTTCGGCTAATCGGCCGGAGAAAAAACGCGCTCCTTTGCCGTATACGGCCCGATCTCGGGCCGACCCCTACCGAGACAGGGGGGGAAATCGGGCCGGGGCTCGATGACAACAACATGTCGCGAGAGCAGTCCCGAGGTGAATCGTCCTACAATTTTGGCGGTCCGTCTGGCAGCGGCCGGCCCGTGCGTCTCCTCGCCTTTGCCTAGCCGCCAAGGTGGACATGCAGGTGACCCCTCTTTCTTTCTAATGGGCCTGAGATGTGGTAAGATGGGCGGCAATGAACAAAAAGCAACGGCCTGGAGAGGTAAACTCCAGGCCGTCAAATTTCCCAGCCGAACCGAGGTTGAGAAAATGTCTCACAGACGTTTTCTTTGTACCGCATTCCGCCCCGGAATGCAACGGCGGCACCGGCTGGGAGACCCCGGAGGTGGTGTCGTGGTGGACGCCGTCCAGCTTGCTCTCCCTGGCATAGCATACGCCCCCGCAAAAGTTAGGCGCTACGGCCTGCAAGAGGCGCATACCCACCCCTTAGTGTCCTCCGGCAAAGACGCGGCCGGGGTCTGGCATAGTTCGTTTCGGGTCCCGGCGGCGCGGGCCTGGGGCTTTCCCGAGTTGGAATACGGGCGGACGGGGACGAGCATTCCGGCGCTTCTCTTCGACATGGACGGCGACCCGACCGACTGGCTCGTAGACGTACTCGGGCCGGCCCTGCCGCGGCCGAACTGGATCACGTGGCGCACGGCCAACCGGCACGCGCACGTCTGCTACACGCTGGCGCGCCCCGTGCTCACGGGCGCCCAGGCCCGCCCGACCCCGCAAGCCTGGCTGGCCCGGATTGGGGAATACCTGGCGCTGAAGCTGAAAGCGGACGCGGCGTACAGCGCGGCGCTGGCGCATAATCCTATGGCACGGGCGAGCCGGGGCCGCTACCGGACGGACTGGCTCCGGCAAGAACCGTACAGCCTGGCAGAGTTGGCCGCGTTCGTCCCAAAGGGCTGGCGGCGGCCCCCCCAGCCCCGGACCGTGTACGGGCGCAATGACGCGCTGTTCCGGGAGGGCATGAGATGGAGCGGCAAGCCGGCGAACTGGGGGAAATGGGCCGCTCTGGGGACGCATCTCTGGGCGATGAATGCGGGTTTTATCGAGCCGTTAAACGCCCGGGAGTTAGCTGGCATTGTGAAGTCGATAGTCCGTTACCAGCGGCGCAACCTGGAGAGCGGCCAGCAGCAAGAGATGTTTTCCCGCATTCAGTCGGTTCGTGGCAAGAAGAGCGGCGCGGCGCGCTACCAGGGAAGCAACGAACAGACCCGGCCCTGGGAAGCTGAGGGTGTATCACGGCGGACATGGTACAGACACCAAGCCGGCCAACATACCGGCAAGCGAGGCCGTCCAAAAAAGTGACACTCGAACCAAAACAGGATGATACGCCCCCAGCGAAGCGCGGGGGCGTAAGGGCCTTTGGGGGAGAGCCAGACTGTAGTGATAATGGACCGTTCCTGCCCAGAGGCGGGGTACAGGTGAAAACTGAAGATAAAGTGTGCCCTGCACAAAAAAAGGAAAAGGGTTCTTGTGGACAGTTTTCGTATTCAAATACCATCAACCACCCGCGTGGCAGATGGAAAGGAGACCTATGCAAATCGTCGTGGACAAAGTGTTAGGCCCCCGGCCCTCCCAGGCCGTCACCATGCAGGAGCTCTCGCTGACCGAGCGGGTCCGGATCGAAAAGGAAAGCCTGCGGAAGTGGGTCCTGATCGCAGAGGAGTGGCGAGACGGCGCCTGGGTGCGGCAGACGACCATCGACGAGCAGCCGAGCCAGGCCCAAGCCCTCGTCCGGGCCGGTGCCTGGTTGCAGGCCGTAGCCGAAATGACCGATAGTCAGTAGGAGAGGAGCAGCGATGGACGCAGAATTTTTACAGTTGGCGCGGGAGGCGGTCGCCGCGATGCAGTTGCAGGCCGCGGCCGCTGGTCACACGAGCTGGGTCGAGATCGCCCAGTTGGCGGTCAGTGGGGGGGGGCTCTTGGCGATCCTGGTGGGCTTGAAGCGGATGGGGGAAGCCGGCCACCGGCGGGACCGCGAAATTGATGAGCTGGCCGGTGCGTTCAGAAAGCAAGGCGAAGCCATGACCCAGGCGTTCACCCAGCAGGCGGAAACCTTGGGGAAAATCGGGCAGGCCCTCGACCGGCAAGGCGAAGCCATGACCCAGGCGTTCACCCAGCAAGGCGAAGTCTTAGCCGAGCTGTTACGGCGCACCGGTCCCGCCTAGCCCGGTCGCTATCGGAGTGGGGCGCTCCTAGTCGGCATGCGCCGCCCGTATCCACTCGTTGACCTGCTCTGCCTGGTGCGGGGTCAGCGCGTCCCACGCGGTCTGAAAGGTCCGCAGCTCCTGGGCGGGCGGCCCGACCGCCTGATAGAGCGCCGCCGCGCTCGCGCCGAGCAGGCCCACACCGAGCAGCCCCATCAGCAGCCGTGGCCGCCATCCCTCTGGCACCCAGCCCGGGCCGACGAGCGGGGGCATGTCCCGGTCGAGGCGGACGGGGGGCGGCGGCTGAGGAGGGGGCGCAGGTGACGCGGCCGGCTCCTGGAGGCCTGCCCGTCCAGGAGCTGCGGGCGGGGTGCCAAATTGCCGGAATAAGCGCACCACCGCCGTATGACTCCATTTCGTGGCGCGCCCTGGGGGGAGGGGGACGGCTTCAGCGGCGAGGATGTCCGCAATAGCGCGGAGGCTTTTCCCTTCCTCGCGCAGCTCTCGGGCGCGGTGGACGGCGGAGGAAGCGGCGGGGGTGTCCATCTGTACAGTTTTAGAACGTTCCAGTGTTCCACCGTGAAACCAGGCACTTACCAGCTTTGATTAGTTTTGATTGGTTTTGCTCCTTTACAACCATTGACAGCCCCTTGACAACCATTGACAGCCCCTTGACAGCCCCTTGACAACCCTTGACCCCACGAAAGGAAAGCGAACAAACGAGATCCAAAACGGGGCAGATCGAGCAAAAACCGGGCGCGCGGGTTGCTTCGGCCCGCAAATCTCCCTGATCCAGCCCTCTGCTACTCGTTTTTTCCCTGCCACTTGCCGCCCAGGGCGCTGATGTTCGCCTCCGCTTCCCGGGCCTTTTTCATTCCCCCGTCTTTTTTGCCCCTAGGAATGTTGCGTTCATTTTCTACCATAGGCAGGATACGCATTCTGCTAGACAAAAACCCGAAGCGGGTTCTTTGCCTCCAGACTGCCCCGGCTTTGCCGCCCGCCCACGGGCGGATGTACCCGGCTTCGCCGCCCGGCTGACGCCGGATATTTGAGGAGGGAACACAGATGCCCAGACCGAAGGCAAAACCCGGCGCGATCCGCTCGAAGATGGCTTTCGTCCGGCTGCGAGCGGAGGAGGAGGCCGGGCTCAAAAAATTAGCCGCCGATCTTGGCCAGCCCCCGAGCCGGATCATACGCCGGCTGATCCGCGAAGCGCTCACCGGCGGGCCGGATTACTTCGACGATGGGCTGGTGGATCTCCGCCGGATGCACCGCGAGCTGGCCGCGATCGGCCGCAACCTCAACCAGCTCAGCCGCGTGGCCAACCAGGGCGGTGCGGTCAGTGGGGAGGACGTGCGCCGGGTGATTACCGCCGGCCTCGTGCAGACGGAAGCCGTCAAAGAGCTGTACCGCCGGGCGGTCTGGGCCGCCGCGAAGCGGGCGGTCCTCCCGCTCTACGAAGAGGCCGGCTTGACCTTAACGCAGGGGGAGGCGGGCGAGGACCATGAGCGGGCCTTGTTCGATCTCCCGCCCCGCGCTGAGGACTGAAGCCCCTCAGAGCCGCCCGCCTTGCTTGTCCGGAAAGAAGTCGATACGGACCATTAAATCAGCGCCACCTGGGCGCAGGTCGGGATTGGGATAGGGCCGCTCATGCGGCGGTACATCTGCTGGAAAGGCGTATTGCTGAATGGAGAATCAAGAAAATGGAAACCAGATCGTGTACGTACTGACCAACCCGGCCATGCCCGGCCTCGTCAAAATTGGACTGACGACACGAGAGAACCCTCAGCTCAGAATGGACGAACTCTACAGCACGGGTGTACCGTTTCCGTTTGAGTGTGTGATTGCCAAGCAGATCGAAGAGGCACGCGCCGGTCAACTTGAGCAGGCGTTACACACCGCGTTCAAACCCTATCGTGTCAACCCTTCCAGGGAATTTTTTGCCATCGAAATCTATCAGGTCAAGGCGTTGCTCTGTGCGTGGCCTGGAACAGATGTGACCCCACAAGTCAACAAAGAAACGGAAGCGCTCCCCGACGTTGAGCGGGAAGCCGGCAAAAGATTTGAGAGTCGAAAGCCGAAAAGGCCGAACCTGAACTTCGATGAGATGGGCATTCCGACCGGATCGCTGTTGGTATCCAGCGATACTGGTGAGGAAGCAACGGTGATCGAGCCGAAGAAGGTACGGTTTCGAGGGGAGGAGATGGCGCTGCACCGGGCAACTCAGCTTGCCCTAAACGTTGAATATAAGATTAAGCCGCTCCATTACTGGACCTTCAATGGCCGATCCCTCCAAGAAATTTACGACAAAAGGTATCCCTTGGAGTGAAAGGCATGGGACAAGAGACGACCAATCAACCAGAACCGCGCCCCACTCCAGTCATTTTGCGGGCTAAACCGTTACGTGTCGAGGCTAATTTCAGAATGTCAGCCAGACTTGTATCCGCGCCGAAACCGTCCGAGCCACCCGAGCCACCCGAGCCACCCGAGAAGCCGCCGTTCATAGATCGAAACTTGAAAGCGGGGAAATTCGTGCTCAAAGGACTCCGAAAGCTGGGTCGTATCGGTGCTATCATTGGAGGGTTAGAAAAAATTCTGGAACTTTTCGGCCTCAAGCGTCAGCCTGCGGTAGCCGCCCAACTTTGACACATTGCCCCTTATCAGACACAAAACCGCCCGATTTGAAACACCCGCGTAAAGCTAGCGGGGCGGTTTTTGCGAATGTTCGGCAGCAAGCCCCGCGTGGCGAAGATTTTAAGGTGGGGTGCCGCCAGGACGCCGGGCGGGCGGCCCCGGTCCCGCCCGATCCAGGCCCCGCGCCGGACGTCCGGACCACGCGCCGCCTAATAATATTCAGCGGGAGGAGTCCAAAACCCCACGCCCGTTACCCTTCACCCGGTCGAGTTCGTCCGGTACAGGGCAACTGAGCGCCCCGTTTTCCGGGCATTTCTCCCCAGCCCCCAGCAGACACCCCGTCTCTGGGGAATTTTGTTTTTCTAAGGTGTAAGGGTGTTTATCGCGGTTCAATTTTCTATATGAAATTAAGGAGGTGTGACATGAAGAGCTTTATTCTTTGGTTCGTAATCGAGCTGCTGACGTTGTTTTTTGACTAAGGACAATCCAGAATTCCCTTTCCCTTCTAACCAGTCCCCCTGGGTCCGTTCCTGCTGAGGAGGCTCCGGGCGCGTCCCGAAGGGCGCGACAGGAGGAGAGCAGGGACACGACCGAAGCCGGGGAGCCTCTGCCGTGCGCCCAGGGCAGGTCGCCACACGGTTCAGCCCGTCAACCTCCTGGCCCGAGCGGCCAGAGCGGAAAAGCGTCCCCCGGAGGGGCCTTTGTAGTGGGTGGGTGGCGGCCCTTTTGGGCCTGGTTCCTCGGCCCAAAAGGGCCGCATACGCGCCGCGTTCTCGCGCGCGCGGATTAAATAACGATTAAAGAACGATTAGCGGTTTTTGGGCGCGGCGCTAATCGGCTGGAAACGTGAGGGTTTCCGGGAATCTCGGGAGGGCTTGCGCGCCGCGGATGCCACGCCTATTTCCACCGGCGAGCTGGAGGCCTGCGCGCAGCCAAATGCTTCTGCTGGCTCGGGCGTGGCAGTCGGTGGGAAGAGTGGCCTGACAATTGGCTTCTGACATGGCCCTGGCGGAAGCGGTGCTCTCAACCGTTCCGCTTCCCACCAAGGCAGTCAGATTACCAGCCTGGATCATCCAGTGGCGTCATATCCTCCTCCCACCACCAAGTCATCTCGAACTCGTGTAGCTTCCCTGACGATGGGACATGATCCGTGGGTTGCTCGCGGGTGAGCCCCGCCCAGATGCCACACAAAAAGATGAGTGTCACCAGCAGGGCTAGCAGTTTGACCGAAAACATATCGCACTACTCTCCCGGCGATTATCCCTGCGATCCCTTAACAGTCATCATTATCGCAGGTATCGCTTGAGGGACGCCGATATTCGGATTTTGTCCCCCAGAAATGGCTGAACCTATACCCGTCATTTCTGAACGCGGTCACAATATCATTGGCTTTAATATAGAACGTCACTGGTTCCTCACGTCCATCTATTTCTTCTGTCCCCCCTCCCATGACGACTCCTGCAACATGCCGATTCCCGGTCCCAGCGTAGGCAACGAGGGCACCTGAATCACCTTGCTGGGATTCATATTCCAGAATATTCACACAACATATCTTACTTGAACTGCTGTATTTGACCCAAAGGGATAGAGTGTCACGGGACGACTTTAAGCGCCTGCTCCACGGGTTTACCGGGAATGTACGCGAGATATGGAGTGACGAGTTTGCCACGGTGTACCACCCCGACTTTAAGGAGATCGTGGAGGAAGTCTTTGCAGAAAATTAGGCAGGACTCTTGTCCCTCCTGGACGTGCAGGCCTCTAGGCGCGGAATCTTATTTTCAGAATAAGAATCTGAACCCCCACCAGGGCGATTTGCCACAACGCGGCCCCCCCGCGTTCTTTCCCGCCCAGGGCAAAAGAAGCCGATCTCCGACGCCCGTTACCATTCACCCGGTCGAGATCGTCCGTTAGACGGCAAATATGGAGGCCGGTTTTTCAAGGAAAGGGCAGAAAAGAGCGATAGGCCGCGCTCCCTTTTGCAAGCGGCCCAAAAAGCGGATTTGCGGGAAAAGCGCAAAACGCCAGATTCGGCGGGGTCTCGCGGTCTCCTGCATCAGGCCCGGCCGCGTGGCCGCGGGCAGCTCGTCCCGCGCGCACCGCAGCAAGCAGTCATAAATTGTATTATGAGGGACAGAGACACGGCCAGGGCGGGGCAGGTTATGGCCTTCGGCCCAGAGGCGGGCTTCGCCGGGCGGCAGCAGGCGGGTAAAGTTTTTTCGCTGGATTGAATAAATCGCGCGCGCGCCGAATATTCTTCAGCTCGGGGTGTGGGTGTGGGCCTGGCCTCTCAGCTCGCCAATATCGCGGTTGAGAACAATCAGGTTATCGGTCAGGAGTTTACTCAGGGCGTCCATGCGGCTGTTCACTTGCCACCACATGGTGCCTAAGAACGCAAACAGTGCAACGATGAGCCCGGCGATGGTCCAGTCCATATTTCCCTCCTAGCGGGTTTTCAGGCAGCCGACAATATCAAAAGCTATTAAGATTGGGCGCATTCCTGTTCAAGCAGGGTCCGCACCAAGTCTTTCATCTTGACGCCCCGCAAGGCGCACTCCGCCTTCACCTGGGCGTGCAGCCGGGCGGGGATCTCGATGGTCAACCGTTTCACCGGCTCCCCGCCTTTGTCTTGGACCCAACTCTCTGCCTGTTGCGATGACCGCGCCGGTGTCGTGATAGCCACTTGCTTCACTGCCATGCCTATCCCTCCTCCAGGATTTCCCGCGCCAGGGCGCTAATCTCCTGACTGGCTCGGGAGTTCGGGGCGGACTCCAGGACGGTCCGCCCCGTGGCCGCGCTCTCCGCAAAAGCGACACGTTGGCCTATCTCTGTTTTGAGCGTGGGCATGTCGTATGCGGCCAGGGCGTCCCGGACATCGCGGCCGATAGCTGTATTTACGATTTTACGATTTATCACAAAAGCGCTTTTGAGGGTTTCCTTAAATGCGGTGGCTTCCTCGATGAGGGCGACAATCTCCCGCGCGGCCCACACATCATAGGGCGAGGGTTGCACGGGAATGAGCACGAGGTCCGCAGCCAAGATGGCCGACCGGGCCAGGGCGTTGACGCGCGGCGGGCCGTCAATCACGACATGGGCATAATGGCGGGCATGGGCGGGGACTTCCCGGTGGAGGTTGGTTTTCGGCAAGCCCACGACCTGAAACAGCGGCGCCGCGTGGCGGCTGGCGGCCCAATCCAGGGCGCTCGCCTGGGGGTCGGCATCGATCAGCAGGACGGGCGGCGCGTGCTGGGCAAAGGCCGCGGCGAGGTGAAGGGCGAGGGTGCTTTTCCCCACCCCGCCCTTTTGGTTCAAAACAGCAAGGATCATAATCGTATTTACAGTTATATGATAATGCGTCTTTATGACTCCGGTCAAATGTTCCCCCATGTCCAGATATGGCCCGGCCCGAGATCGGCCCGCTATGGGCGAATGTGGAGCCCGTTTTTTCCGAGAGTCCCCCGAAAACGGGGATGTGCCTGTGTGAGGCTCACAATGGCGATTTCCGGGGCTTGCCGGGGGCCGTGTCATTTGGATCACGGCCGATATGGATCGCTTCCTGGAACGGGACCAGGATCGAGCCTTGTTCGATCTCCCGCCCAGGGCGGCCAGCGAGGAGAAGAAATGAGACGCGGCAGTTTTCCCCGTTCGGGCTCCCGCGGCTGATAACGTACGAAGCGTCAACTTTCAGTCCAACCGCTGACCGCGCCGCCAATCCCACGGCGGCACGAACTCCCCCGCCCAGAGGCCCACCCGCTCTGACCGGGCTTGGTCTTCCTCAGGGACATACATGGTCGTGGTCGTATAGTGCCGATAGACCAGCGCGTACCCTTGTCGGACGAGCCACGCATTCAGGTCCGTCCCATCCTCCGTGTAGCATATGCTCAGCGCCCGGTTGTAGCGATCCCGCCCCTCAATCGTGCATCTGACCGCCCCCCCGCCGATCCGCGTCCGGAGCGCCTCAGTGGCGCGGTCCCCGCAGCGGTAGCGGTGGCCGGTGGCCTGGCGGCAGGTTTGCCTGGATTCGGGGGCGTCAATACCTTGGAGCCGCACGCGCTGACCGGCCATCTCCAGGGTGTCGGCATCGACGATCCGGGGGGCGCTGTCCCGGATCTCAATGGGGATTTTGCGGATGCGTTCTTGCGGCGCCTGGGGTTGCCGAGGGGGCGGCTGCACATTCCGGCGCGGGCGGGCTCTTTGCCTGTCCGGATGACAATGCCGCTCGCCGTAGATCTCGCCCCACTTGGGACAATTGGTCCGGCAATAGTGACAGCCGTCGGCCGCCACGTTGCCCGGATGGGCTGGGGCCGGGCTGGCTGTGAAGAACACGGCCAGACCGGCCAGCGTGAGCAATACACTTCGCATGGGGGTGGCCTCCTCACCGGTACGTTCGAGCGGCGTCCGGATCAGGGCGAGGCGGGACCGCTGCGCCGTAACAGCTCGGTTATGCCCTCGCCGATTTTGCCCAAGGTTTCCGCCTGCTGGTCCAGCGCCCGGTCGCGCCGCTTCCCGCTCGCGGTCATCTGCCACAAGCCCCAGCCGATGAGGCCGACCTGGAGGAAGCCCACGACCACGCCGGCGAGGTCTGTCCAGGTCGGCTGCGCCAGCAGCCGCATCGCTTCAAGGAATTGCTCCTGGGTGAGAGTGTTCGTCTGCATGGCTATTTCTCCCTCGGCCACTGGCTGACGAGATCCCGGCCATGTATAGGCCGCGCATACGGGTCATTCCACCGGCCGTCGTCCTCCTGGGCGCGACCGGTCATCTCCTGAAGAGACTGCAACCACGCCCCCGCGTGGACGAAAGCCTGGGCCTGGTTCCTCTGCGTTCCGAGCGCCTCACTGGGCTTCCACATGGCATTCTGCCAAGTCTGCGGAATCAACCGCCACTCCCGTGAGGTCGCCTGGATAATACGAACCCGCACCTTGAGGGACAAGTCCTGACAGTACACCGCGCATCCCTCCTGTAACTGTGTGATCTGGACCTGCATGGCGTCTCCTTCCTGCATTACAATGCAATTCTAAACAAACCACACCGTTTTTTCTTCCCTGTCCCAGGGGAGGGTGAGAACAGGGAAGAAAAAATAGGCAATAGCCTTCTGGAGCGAAGCGGAGGGCATACAAAGTTGGTTGTTACATGGCCAAAACGCCCAAAGGCAGTGTGGAGTAGGAAGGCAGGATATGCATGGTGTAGCCGCAAAACTCCACACTGCCCCGGCTGCGCCGCCCGGCTTGCGCCGGAAACACCCCGCGCCGGCGCCGGTAACAGAGGCCAGCGCTAGAAGGCGCGGGCGGGGATCTCCAGGGTTTGTTGCGGGAGCAGGCCGGAGCGGTGGCGGAGGTCTTGGACAGCCCGGGCCGCGCCGGTGAGGTCGATAACGTCGCTCTTGGTGCCAACTTTGAGGACGAGCTTTTCTCTAGTTGCAAACTTTGGCAGTAATCTGGTGACGAATTGCTCATCGAGGAGGAAGGCCGTTCCGTTCGACCATCTGGCCCGCCTCTCGATGACCGGATCGGGATAGAAGCGGATGGCAACGGAGATAGAGTCGGAAGTATGAAACTGCAAGCCGACTGTGAGCCCGGCAACAAACCCGCCGCTGTGGAGCCGCCTTATGTAAACGGTCGTAGAGGAGTTTTCACCCTGGCAGATCATGACGGGCGTTTCCTCGTCGGTCAGCAGATCAACCTCGGTGGCTACAGCGCAGTTGCCGTATTGCTTCGGGTCTTTGGTATCGCTGGCCGCCCACGCGGGGGCCTGGGCAAGTGACCCAGCCAGGCCCGTTGTGGCGAAGGCCAAGGCGAATCTCACAGCAACGAATAGGACACGCATACCTGTCTTATAGTCATTACGGCCGTAACGGGAAATACCAGGTCCAGGCGGCGTCTGGCAGACCCATGGGGGCAGCTTGCCAGCCTGGAGACCTACACGCAACTCCTGGACGTGCAGGCCCCTGGCGAAGCCACAGCGGGCGGAGGGGGTGCGTGGCTCGGATGCCCCCTAGTAGCGGCCAGGCCTCTCCGCAACGGTAGTATCGCCGCTCTTCAGTCTCACAACATCACCAGCCTTAAACGATTATTCCATATACCCCTCTCTTAAGAGAACGATCACCGCCGGCCCGTGAAGGTCCCCCTAGTGATAATGTCATCCCCATCACACCCCTCTATCCCCTGCCCCCGGTGGCCGTTCCAGATAAAATAGCCCTCTAGGCGATTGCCGGATTGATTAAAGAAATACGTCGAGCAGAACGTCCCGCTCTCGACCGTATCAATATCAATCATCCCGAGCTGATATTCCTGTCCAGCCAGAACAACGGAGAAAACCCCGATGACGAAGGCGGAATTGTCAAGCGGATCAAGGCCCCCGGCAGTCCACCACCCCTCACTGTCCCGCTGTACACGCAGGACCTCATACGGTCGGGTGATCGGGCGCTGGCCAGGGTCAGAGAGACTGAAATCCAGGGTAAAATCCCACTCTCCCAGCAGCCCCCGCAGCCGTTGCTCCTCACTGTCCCCCGTGGTTGGTGGTGGTGTCACCGGGGGCAGCTCATAGCCGGTGATCGTAAAGCCCTGGGTGGCCTCCTCCCATTGCACGTTCACCTGTTTGCCGTCAGAGAGCGTAATGGAACCTTGGCCGGTGACGCCTCGGAGGAAGTTTGTTCCGAGTGTGGTGACGTTGAAATTGACCTGGGTTTGGATCATCCCGTCTGCGTACAACGTCGCGGTATGCGGCCCATCGCCCAATTCATTGTAATTCCACAGCAGCCCGAATCCGTTGTCTGCGTCCCCACAGACCGGCTCGGTATCGACCCGTTCCGACCCGTAGGGTACGAACGTGCGCGACCCACCGTCGAAACTGACCTCCAATTCCTCTGCGTCACACACCCAGCCTGATATGACGCCGACGCCGCTCTTGAGCGCTCCGGGGGACGGGTTCTCTAAAGTGGCCGCCGCCCATGCCTGCACACTCAAGAGGAAAACCATTCCAATAGCCATCATGAACCGCCGCATATCTCCCTCCCTTGAGATCATGTCACCCCGACAAGGTGCCGGGCCAGACCATCCCGCTTCCATTCGATGAGAACTAGTTGTCGAGTTGGAAAGTAATCTCATACGGCGTGTCCGGCACATCCCAATAATCAGCATAGTCGAGGAAGAGGTAGTACGTACCAGTGCTTACGGAGGCCGAGAGGCTGAGGGTAGGGATCGGATCAGGGCTCATTCTCCCCTCATCAGCAAGGGTCGTGCGCGTCCCATCGGCTGCAACTTGCAGGAGCGTGGCGTATCCCAGCGGTGCCCCTCGAACGAAAATAGCCAGCGCACGACCCTGTACCCCAGCCGGCACATGGAGCACAAAGTATTCGTCGTCATACCACTCGGAAAACCGCCCGGTTTCGATAACTCTCTCCCCTGATACGAGATGGACCACCGTTGCAGTTTCCAGGGTGTCCCCATGATCGTCGGAAGTCGGATCAGCCAGCCGCGCAATCGTCCAACTGCCATTCTGATTCCGTTCGGCTCCAATTTCTGAGCGCCACATCGCCTCAGGCTCGCAGGGCGGGCCTTCGTCTAAGTAGGCCAGACAGCCATAACTGAACTGGTCCACCGAAAACGTAAAATCATAGCCCTCATGCCCATAATAGGCTGTGCAAGACTGTTCTGGTTGCAGGATCATCCCGACCACACATGCCCCTTGGGTGGCTGAAACTGCCAGATCGTCGCCCACTTCGGCCAACTCCATATGCTGCGTCGCTTGGTTCCAGATAAAGCGGGCTTCTTCCCCAGGCGCGGGAAAATCCTCAACGACACACTGCCCCGCCGCGTTGCGTAAGAACGCCTCTCCGGTCGTCACGACATCGAAGGTGCTGCGGTCGAACTCCACGCCGTCATCATAGACCACGGCGGTGTGTTGGCCGTCGCCCAGGTTGCCCCAATTCATGATCGTGACAAACCCGACATTGGCCTGGTCACAGGCCCCGGCGTCGCGGACATCTTTCCGTTCACTGCCCCACACCAACGGGAGGGGTGGCCCCCCATCAAAGCGGACCGTCAGGTCGCCGGCGGCGCACTTCCAGCCGGACACGACCCCGATCCCCGAGAGCGTGGTCTGGGGCGTCGGGATCTCCAACGTCGCGGCGTGGGCCACCCCCCCGATGAGCAGCAGACCAAGCATGAGCGGAAACATAGGCCTCCTCTTCCAAAAAAATATATTGTGTCATCCGCCCCGCCTTACGGGTCTTCGGTGAGTCACTGCCGTACCGCACGCCGCCAGGTTTGTCCCTAGTCAAATGATGAGGGCGGGGGCAGACGGGGATAAACGTGAGGGCTGGGTAGCCGGGGCGCGCGCAGCGGCAATGCGGCACAAAGGCAGTACGGATAGGGGAGGCAGGATACGCATGGTGTGGCCGCAAAACCCACCCTGCCCCGGCTGCGCCGCCCGGCTGGCGCCGGAACCGCCCTACACCCCGCGGCGGAGATCCGGACACCTCACCGCCGAAGATTATTCGGCGGTGAGGGTCTGAAATCCCCCGCCCCTTCCCCTTCGGGCAGGGGAGATCGGCCCGCCTCCGGCCCCTGAGGGCCGCGTTTTTTCTCAGAAGCGGCCCAAAAGGGCGATATGCCCGGGACGAGGCCCATAGTGCCCTTTTCCGGCCCCCAAAGTTTTCCGCGTCCAAAGGATCGCGCCGGCCTCTCTTTGCCCTGTCAACTTGCTGTCCTGGGCCGTGAGGCCCGGCAAAAGAGAGCGAGGCTTAGCAAGCCGAGCTGAACCTTTGGCCTCGCAGCGCAGGACCCCGCCCTTTGGCGAGGGTATAAAGAATCCCCCGGAGGGGCCTTTTTAGTGGGTGGGGGGCGGGGGTTTTTGGGCCAGCGGAGCGCCCAAAAAGGGCCGCATGCGCGTCGCGTTTCTCGCGCGCGCGGATTATATAACGATTAAAGAACGATTAGCGGATTTTGGCCGATGCGATAAGCAGCCGACAAGTCAAGGGTTCTGATGGATCTCGGCAGGGGGTGCGCCCCTCAGGTACCACGCCTGCGCCCCTCAGGTACCACGCCTGCGCCCCTCAGGTACCACGCCTGCGCCCCTCAGGTACCACGCCTGCGCCCCTCAGGTACCACGCCTATTTCCGCCGGCGAGCTGGAGGCCGGCGGGCGGCCAGGTGCTTCTGCTGGCTCTTGCTCGGCACAGTCCGGACGTGCACCAGGTCGTCCCGAATCTCAAACGACCGGATCGCGCCCACGGCTTCGAGACCCCGCAACGCCTCAGCCAGATTTTCTTTGAACTTTCTTAGCCGCTTGGTCTGGCTGCCGCTGAGCTTGTGCAGATAGGCTACGGTCAGCGGGTAGGGCGCGGCGTGGCTGGCATAGAAGCCGTGCAGCCACAGCGCCAGGGGCTTGCCGCGTAGTTGCTGGCGCTGTTCCCAGTCGATCTGCGTCCAGCGCGTCGGGCCGAAGAACGGCGCGAGCTGGGGATTGAGCACGAGCACGGTGCGACCCGTGGCCTCGTCGCGGTAGAACTCCAACAAGCTCCCACCGTAGGTCTGTCGGCCGTCGGAAATCTCGACCAAAGACGCTCCCAGCCGGGCAAAGGCAGACCGGAGCCAATCAACATTCTGGCCTCCTGGTTGACGCCCGAGCGCCTTCAAAAAACCCCGTTCCGTGAACCGACACTCCGTGCCGAGGGCCTGCGTCCGGACCAAGTGTAGCGCCTGCTCCCACACGTCCAGGTCAGCTTGGTCGAGCTGCTTCCCGGTGAAACGGATTGTGATCCCGTCCTGAGTCGCGAGCAGCTCGCGGTCTATATACCGCCGGTCCTTGTGGACGGCCGCAAACAGCGCCCCGCGCAGCACGGCGTTCGGCGCGCCCCGCTTAGGCTCAGGCCACAAGGGCAACTGGATCACCTTGGCCGGGCCGCGCTGCTCCTTCTGGTCTGCCGGGGCCTCCCCTCTGGCCTGCCACTGCGCCAACTGTCCCGCCATGTCCGCCGTGGGTGTCTCGGCCATACCTGTCTCCTCTCCCCTGCGCTCTCCCTGTATCACGGCTCCAACTCAAAATCCTCGTCCCGGTCCCGCTCGCGCTGCCGTTCCTGTTCACGCTCGCGCTTCTCCTGCCGCGCCCGCTCCTGCCCGGCCTCAATCAGCCGCCGCGCGTGCTCTTGGCCGCGCTTTTGCGCCTGCGCCCGCTCCTGGCCCGCCGCGATCAGCCGGGCGGGGTCGCGGCCTCCCCCCGTATCCGCTTGTTGATCGCCCCGCGCTCTTCCTCGGTCATCACCGCCCACATCCCGCGATAGGTCCTCAGCTCCGCCCGGTCCCGTGCCGGCGGCCCCGTCCACCAGAAGAGCGCCAGCAGAAGCAGGCTCACCCCCAGGGTCACGGTGATGAATTAAAAATCAGAAACCCAGGTTTCCGCACCTTCCTGGGCACTCCAGAGCCGTGCCAGGCTCTGAATCTTATTCTCAGAAGAAGAATCTGATAGGAGAAGAATATGGAATCTGAGTTTTTACAGTTGGCGCGGGAGGCGGTCGCCGCGTTGCAGGGGCCGACCCAGCCGACGTGGACGGACGTGGCCGCCGTGACCGTGGGCTTCCTCCAGGTCGGCCTCATTGCCTGGGGCCTGCGCCAGATGGGCACATCCTCCAAGGAGCGCAACCGCCAACTGGACCAGCAGGCGGAGACGTTGGGCAAAATCGGCCAGGCCCTCGACCGGCAGGGCGAAGCCATGACCAAGGCGTTCACCCAGCAAGGCGAAGTCTTAGCCGAGCTGTTACGGCGCACCGCCTAGCATCTTCATCATCTCCATCTGTACTCCCTCGTTCAGTTTTTCAATATGGAAAGGGAGGTCTGAATCCGTGGGGTCTCCCTGTCCCAATGCCTGGGCAATATCAGGCGCACCCTTGTCAGATTCTAATAAGTACAGGGTTTCCGCAATAATTTGACAAGGAGAGTCAGGAGAGACAAGATCATGCAACGTCTGGATGAGGTCGCCCCTCTCATCACTCGGAAAAATAACAACTGCAAAAAGTGCCATCGTTTTTACCCTTTCCCGCCAAGAGCCTTGAGCGCCTCTATTTCTTTGAAACGGAGGAAATTCCGTAAAAGCGGGGTGCTCATCCCCCGGTTATATCCCCCCTGAGGTATTCAGGTATATAAGTCCCCTATGTTTCCGCTCATGCTTGGTCTGCTGCTCATCGGTGGGGTTGCCCACGCCGCGACGTTGGGGATCCCGACGCCCCATACCACGCGCTGACGGTCGGCGGAGTGAGCCAGGCGTTCAACCACTTTTGGGGAACGAAATCAAGCTATCGGCGGCCGGCGACTACGACCTGCGATGAGCCGGATGGGTGTTGATGGTGTCGTGGAAACGCATACTCAGGGCGGCCTTGCCGTTCGGGCTGGCCGCCCTGCTCCTCGGCGGCTTCGTCTGCTATGAACTGCTGTTCATGGAGGCCCGATTTGGGCCGGTGCCGGCGCCGCAGGCGGCGGTCTCGGTTGCACTCCGGCCGGTCAACGGCCAGTTCCGTGTCCGTGTCACGAACACGACCGCCCAGGCGATCTCCTACTCGTATGGGGACACGGGGCGGCTCAGTCTGCTCACTCTCCGGCTGGAACGGCGGGTGACCTGGTGGTGGTGGCGCCATGTGTCTCCCGGCATCTTGGTGACCCTCCAGTTTATCGCCCGGCCCCCGCTCGCGGCCGGGGCAAGCCGCGAACATCGGATCGGGTATGAGGATGTCCCCCTCCGGCCCGGCCTCTATCGCGGCTGTCTGCGGTACTGGCAGGGAGCGCACCAGATGGAGCAGTGTTCTCCACCCGCCCATCATCCGGGCTGGGCTCACGTTGCTCCATAAGACGCGGATTACCGGCGGGAGATCCAAAGGAGATTCCCTCCGTTCGGGGCGTGGTACTTCTCTGGTGGGTCTGGCACGGCGGAGACCCCGGCGCAATTATTCGGCCAGGGTGCCGGCCAACCTGAACAGAAAGGATCTTATCCGACGCAACACACGCGGGTCAGGCGGGCGGGCCGAAACGGTTCCGGATCGCCTAATTATGCCCTCCCGAATCCTATCCCTGTCTTCCGATAAAGGGGGTTATCGGAAGAATGAACACCCGCCAGGATGGGAAGGGCAGCCCGTCTGGAGCGGCCCGAGTCCACGGCCCGCCCCGCCGCCGGCCATTCAGCACAAAGACAGGGTGGAGTAGGGAGGCAGGATACGCATGGTGTGGCCGCAAAACCCACCCTGCCCCGGCTCCGCCGCCCGGCTCCGCCGGAAAGGCCTTGCCCCCGCGGCGGAGAACCGGACCCTCCCCGCCGAATAGTATTCGGCGGGGAGGGTCCGGTTCCGCTATTCAGACTTGTCAGACTCCGGCGTCCGCCCAGCTTCATGGAGCCTCAGGTCGCCCATGCTCGCAGGTTCATTCCTCTCATTGTTCCTGTCCATGCGTCTCATGGCGCTATCGTGTAACACCTTACCTGCTTCTCCGCCCGCCAACGCACCAGCTGTCGCGCCTAAGGCAGCACCCGCCGCACCCGCAGTAGCCCCGCCGACGATAGCACCTGTAACTCCCCCTGCTACCTCACCCATTCTCTGCGCCCCCTCTCTGGCCTTTTGGCGGTTCTCTGAGGGATCTGCTTTCACGTTCGCATCTCCAGCTAGAACCAGACCTATGATAGCACCGACTACAAAATACCCTCGTTTTAATTTCATAATTTTCATACTCCTCATAGAAGCGCTCCCTCCTAGGAATAAAGCAGAGAATGGGAGTATACGCAAGGAAATAGACAGCTCCGGTACTGTTACAGTTTGAGCTGTAAGCCCCTGTTTCTGTTGGGGTAAAAATCCCAAAATGTACCAGTACCGACAGCTCCCACTCCACCCGCCCAACGTTGACACAATCTAACGTTATCAGCCGTAGAGCCGCCCATGGGCGTCCCATTTTGCGGCCCTGTTATCGAGTATCTCCGACATAGATTCCTGAGATGGGTAAATCGTACACATTTGCCTCGCTCAGCCCCCTGCTCGGCCCATCTGTCCGCTGTGTCGTAAAACGCCCGTTTAATGGGACCCGACCGCGGCGGCGCCCGGCGGGTCCCGCACGCCGCCCCCATTCGCCACCCTCGCTCCGGTCCATCCCGCACGTTTACCCCCCGTGCCCCCCGCCGCCCCTAGTCAAATGACTAGGGTCATCGGCGGCAACTTGGGGTAGAGGAGAGGCATAGGGGGGCTCCTTGCTTGGGGCGGCGTTCCTGCGGCGCCGCCCCAAGCAAGGAGCCCCTTGACAAAGACACCGGAGGTCCAAAAATGCTCCCCTCTCCCCTCTCCCCTCTCCCCTCTCTCCGCGCGGCGGGCGGGGCATGAGGCCGCGCCGGCTGGCCCCCCTCGGCGCCCTGCTCGGCGGTCTCGGGCTGCTGCTCCTGAGCTGCCCTGGGGTGGTGGCGGCCCAGACGTGTACGGCGGACAGCCCGGCCCTGGATATGTATGACGACGACGACCCCGCCACCGACGATGTGCCCGGATTGGTGGCGGACTGCACTACGCTGCTGGGCCTCAAAGGTCAACTCGCCGGCACAGAGAGCCTGAATTGGGATGTGAATACCCCGATGGATACGTGGGAGGGCATTACCGTCTCCCGGTACGACCGCAACAACGCTGAGATGCCTCCGCGGGTGATCAGGCTGAGCTTCTTCGGCAAGAGCTTGGGCACCCTCCCCACCGCGTTGGGCAACCTGACGGGCCTATGGGAGATATATCTTAACAACAACCAACTCAGCGGCCCCATCCCGGCCGCGTTGGGCAACCTGAGCAACTTGACACGGATCAACCTCCATCAAAACCGGTTGACGGGGGCGATTCCGCCCGCGCTTAACCGCCTCACCGCGCTGGAGCGCCTGTTTCTGCATCAAAACCGGTTGACGGGGGCGATTCCAAACCTGAGCGCCCTCACTGCGCTGAAAGAACTCACGCTCGATCGCAACCAGTTGACGGGAGGGATTCCGGGCTGGCTTAACCGCTTCACCGCGCTGGGACAATTATCTCTGCATAGCAACCAGTTGACGGGGGCGATTCCCGACCTGAGCGCCCTCACTGCGCTGGGACAACTCTATCTGTATGATAACCAACTGACCGGCCCCATCCCGAACCTGAGCGCCCTGACCAACCTGACCAAGCTCTATCTCTACAACAACCAACTGACCGGCCCCATCCCGACGGGGTTGAACAGCCTGACCAGCCTGACCGACCTCCGTCTCCACACCAACCAACTCAGCGGTATGCTCCCGGACTTGAGCGCCCTGACCAACCTGACCATTCTCACTCTCCACAACAACCAACTGACCGGGGCGATTCCCGACCTCAGCAAACTGACCAAGTTGCGATACGTATATCTCCACAACAACCAACTGACCGAGGCGATTCCCGACCTCAGCAAACTGACCGAGTTGCGATACTTATATCTCCACACCAACCAACTGACCGGGGCGATTCCCGACCTCAGCAAACTGACCAGTCTGCAACAACTCCATCTCGACACCAACCAACTGACCGGCTCTCTCCCGGCGGGGTTGAACAGCCTGACCAGCCTGACGGAGCTCCGTCTCCACACCAACCAACTCAGCGGTATGCTCCCGGACTTGAGCGCCCTGACCAGCCTGACATTGCTCACCCTTAGCTACAACCCGCAACTGACCGGCACCGCCCCGACGACAGCCGGGCTGACCGTGCGCTGGGTGCGGGCGGTCACGCCCCCCGACGCAACCCATGCCGTCAAAGCCTGGCGTGTCGCCCGTGTGCGGGCCAGTACAACCGACACGACCGAGATGGCCGCCCTGGGCGCCCCAGCCCCAACGCGCACCTCCTTCACCGTGGGCGACGAGCTGATCTACGATATCACCGTGCAGGATATCCACGGGAACGATATTACCGCCCCCCTCAGTACGCCCGTGCGGGTCTGCATTCCGCTGTCGCGGTCCATGGAGGTGACGGATACGATGCGGCGGCAAGCCTATGTCTACCGCTACAACCCGGCTTCCCGCAGCTGGGAGCGGCAGACTCGTAGACGGACCGTCAATGCCATCCAGGTGTGCGCCGATATCGCCGACTTCTCCCTCTTCCGGGCCGGCACCAATACCGGCGGCACCAATACCGACACCACCAATACCGACACCACCAATACCGGTGGCAATACCGGCGGTGGCGGCGGTGGTGGCGGTGGCGGCGGTGGCGGCGGTGGTGGCGGTGGTGGTGGCAATACCGGCGGCACTAATACCGGCGGCACTAATACCGGCGGGGGGGGGGGGGGGGGGGGGGGGGGGGGGGGGGGGGGTGGGGGCGGTGGTGGCGGCGGTGGTGGCGGTGGCAGTAGCACGCCCACCGACCGGCACGGCGACACGCCGGACGACGCCACCTCTCTGAATCCCCGGCGCTACACGACCGGCGTCCTCGCCCGCACCCTCACCGCCCACCTCCAGAGCCGGCGCGACGTAGACTACTTTACCCTGGAGTTGCCGTATGCCGGCGTCCTGACCGCCCAGACCACCGGGGCCGACACCACCGGGCGGCTGTATCAGGCGCAGGAAGAGGGCGATCCCCTGCTGGTGGCGGAAGACACCGACAGCGGGCGCGGCACCAACTTCCAGCTCGGCACCGCCGTCGCGGCGGGGACCTACTACCTCGCGGTGTCCGCCGGGCGGGGCAGCGGCGAGTACCGGCTGACCGTCCACTACACCCCGGCCTTCGTTGAGAACCCCGGCCCGGATTCCCCCCAGAGCGGGGTGAGTGTGCTCTCCGGCTGGGTGTGTGACGCCGACACGGTCGAGATTGAACTCCTCCCCGCCGGCGGGGACCCCCTGACGTTTGCCCCGGCCCTGGGCCTGAGTCGGGCCGACACGGCCGTGGCATGTGGCCCCCGGACCACCGACACGGGCTACGGCCTGTTGTTCAACTGGAATCTGCTGGGCGATGGCGCCCATACGGTGCGGGTGTGGATCGACGACATCGTCTTGGCCGAACGCACGATTACCGTCACCACCCTCGGGCCGCACGAAGACCAGGAGTTCCGCCGGGGGCTGACCGCCACCACCGAGGTCGTGGACTTTCCCGCCGTGGGAGAGACGACCCCCCTGCGGTGGCAGACCGCGCTCCAGAACTTTGTCATTGCCCGCGGCGCGGGCGGGGGCACCGGAGAACAACTGACACCCGCCCAGGCCCGGTTGGGCAACCCGGCGCCCGGCTCCTTTCAGAGTGGTATTGGCGTCCTGTCCGGGTGGGTGTGTGAGGCCGAGATGGTGGAGGTGGTGTTTGAGACGGCCGCCGGGCTCACCTTCACGGAAGAAGCCGGCTACGGCACGGCACGCCGGGACACGGCGGCGGTGTGTGGCGATACGGACAATGGCTTTGGGCTGTTGTTCAACTGGAACCGCCTAGGCGCCGGCCAGCATACCGTGCGGGCCTTGGCGGACGGGGACGAGTTTGCCCACAGTACGTTTAATGTGACGACGCTCGGGGAAGAGTTCGTGCGGGGGCTGCGCCGCACGCATGCCATCGCGGACTTCCCGGCCCCCGGCCAGATCACCACGGTGGAGTGGCAGACGGGCCAGCAGAATTTTGTCATTACGGGGGTGACCGCCGGGACGGACGGGGAGTGAGCAGCGGACGGGAGACAGGGGCCGGCGCGGGGTGTTGCCGGCGCAGCCGGGCGGCGGAGCCGGGGCAGGGGGGAGTTTTGCGGCTACACAATGCGTATCCTACCTCCCTACTCCACCCTGCCTTTGGGCCTAGTTGCCTGTGGCTGGGCGCGGCGCGGACTCTGGCTCCGCCGGACGGCGTGACCCCCGAAGACTTGACCGCCTATCGACAAAGACTGTTGGACTTTACCAGGTGAGGACAAGATGGACCCGGAGTTCTTAGAGCTGGCCCGCGCGGCCGTCGCCGCGTTACAGGTCGCCCGGCAGCCGACGTGGGTCGAGATCGCTGAGCTGGTCATCTACGGCATCGGCTTGGCCGCGATCTACTGGCACTTGTGGGACATGAAGAAATACGGCCAACGCCGGGATCGAGAAATTGACGCCTGGGCTGCGAGTCTGCGGGAGACCAACCGCAAGCTAGCCGAGAGTGTGGCGGAGAACGGACACCGGCTGGCGGAGAGCCCCCGCCGGTTGGGCCAGCAGCTAGAGCAGTCACGCCAAGCCCGCCTCCACTCCCCGAACTGAACAATTTTCGGCCGATTCGGCCCTTTGACCCGCGATTCGTTCAGCTCGGCCCGTAGACCGGCCAAAACGGCCTCAGAAGGCCGTCCGGGGCGTCTGATAAATCCTATTTATGTCCAGCTTCAGGCCCGCCGCTAGCCACGCCGCCAGGGCTAGGGCGGCACGAATTTGGGAGGGGACCTTAGGGCTTCTGGAGTGTGTCAGGAACTTTGGCTCAGCAAATTACCCGATGCTGACCGAAATGTTGATCGATTGAATCGCGAGTCGATTTCTTCTCTTCTCTCATCGTTTTCGTTCACCCGGCGATGAGGCCCCCCGCTATCGAGGGCCTGGAACAACTTGTCTCTCTTTTCGCCCGTTTATAGGTCCTGAGCCTAAAAATCGAGAGTTGAGGTTCTTCTACATTTCGGGGTGGAAGAACAAAGAGTCATTTCGGCTTTTTTGGGATCAAAACCAGCCGGAAATGTTGTATCCTGATCGTAATAGGCACCCTTTAGATTGGCATTCTCTAGCGATGTTGCTCCTCTGAGATCGGTTCCCAGTAAATAGGCTTTTGTGAGATCCGTTTTAAAAAAATCGACGTCGTTAAATGTCGCTCCGTTAAGTTCTGCTCTTTGAAGATCTGCTTTACCGAAATCTCCATCGATAAAAGTGGCTTTTTGGAGTTTGGCCCTTCTGAGGAAGGCATAGCTGAGATCAAAGGATTCAAAAGTTGAACCGACGAGATTGGCTCTATCCAAATTGGCTCTCATAAAAGATGTCTCACGGAAAGTCTGACCCTCAAAACTGGCCCATTCCAATTGACACCCTTTGCCCGTCTTCTTGAACAAGTTGAATCTTTTTTTGCTTGCCCCGCGTCTAATATAGCTTAGGTAGTTGTTTTCATCACAGGAAAGCTGATCCGAAGCCTCGGCTTGCCGGGCAAGGCGTAAAAGCCTTTCCAGGGTTTCAACGTCTAAAATCGGGTCGCTCCCATCCCGGCAGATTCCCTGGTTTGCAGAGAGGGCCGGCACCGTTACCAATAAGCTGAAAAGTGCGACAAACATTCCCGTTTTTATTGTCCTCATCTCCATTTCCCCTGGTAAAAAACCGACGTTAAAATCGTTATAATCCTCCCCCCAAAGAATTTATAGCGAAGCCCACAAATAAGGAGCCAGGGGGAGGGCACTCTGTACGACAAAAGGAGGAGATTCTTAGATGAAACGAGGAATTATTCGAGTGGTATCCATGGGGAGCATGTTGTGGATAGGAATAGTGGGGATCTCCCTCACGCCGCGTGTGGGGCTGTGTCACGAGAAAGAAGGGGGCGCATCCCCCTCCCAACTCGCTCAGACAGAGTGTATGCACACGTATCGAGAACCCGGGTGTGTCGGTGGGAAAGAGTGCGTCAGGCGAGAATCCATCCCCTGCAAAGCTCGTGAGCCCAGTCTACAGCGAAAAATTTATGAAGGAGTAAAGGAAGGAACAGAGGGGCTGAGAGAAGGATTAGGCGAGTATTTTGGCGAAGAGGCCGGTGAGCCGGAGCCGCGCGGGACGCATTTTGGTGTGAGAGGATAAGGAGAACTCAGCGCTGAAATGGACACGTCTCCTGTACTTACCTCACAGTGTCCCGTTTTGGGCCGCCCGGAAGGCAGGGCGGGTCTGGCAGCCACTCCCGCCCTTGTCTATAAGGTGACGAGGCAGGAGGACAACGTATGTATCGACTCTTCCCCCTGAGTCTCTTGGTCCTGGGCCTGGCGGTGGTCTCCGCCCGCCCGGCCGCGGCCCAGTCGTTGCTTGATTACGAGTGGATGGAGGAGGCGACCCCGGCCGCCGTCCAAGCACTGCTCGACCGCGGCGCCGATCTCACGGCCCGGAACCAGAGCGGCGATACGCCGTTGCACAGCGCGGCGTTGAACAGCGACAACCCGGCGGTCGTCGCCCTGCTCCTCGACCGCGGCGCCGATCTCACGGCCCGGTCCCGGCGCGGCGATACGCCGTTACACTTCGCGGCGGCGTTCCAAAAGGCCCCGGCGGTCGTCGCCCTGCTGCTTGACCGCGGCGCCGATCTCACGGCCCGGTCCCGGAGCGGCGATACGCCGTTGCACTTCGCGGCGTGGAGCAACAAGGCCCCGGCGGTCGTCGCCCTGCTGCTTGACCGCGGCGCCGATCTCACGGCCCGGAACCAGAGCGGCGATACGCCGTTGCACAGCGCGGCGTTGAACAGCGACAACCCGGCGATCGTCACCCTGCTGCTCGACCGCGGCGCCGATCTCACGGCCCGGGACCAGGACGGCCGGACGCCGTTGCACAGCGCGGCGTTGAACAGCGACAACCCGGCGATCGTCACCCTGCTGCTCGACCGCGGCGCCGATCTCACGGCCCGGGACCAGGACGGCCGGACGCCGTTGCACTTCGCGGCGGCGTTCCAAAAGGCCCCGGCGGTCATCGCCCTGCTGCTTGACCGCGGCGCCGATCCTAAACTCCGCGACAAAGACGACAAGCTGCCCGTTGACTACGCGGAGGAGAACGAACATCTCAAGGACACGGATGTATACTGGCGGCTGCACGACGCCCGGTTTTGAGGGGCCTTTCCGGCCAACCTGCACAGAAGCGACCTTATCAGACACAAA
>MPMI01000080.1 GCA_002238415.1 Desulfurellaceae bacterium bin18
CGTGGCCGTGGCCGGGGCGCCATTTACGAGCCTGACCCCGGTGATCGGCGTCGGATACGTGACGGCATTTGTCCAAGCCTACATGCAACCACCGATCGTGCGAGAGTTTCAGACCGTGGCCGAGGACATGGCCATTCCGCGGCGTTGGTGGCAAAGCCGGCTGCTGCGGGTCTTCCTGGCCTTTTTGTTGCCTACCATCGGCAGCGTCATCGGCACGTGGGTCGGCGGCACGCGCATCGTATCGAATTTGTTCTAGGGACTCGCTGGTTGGAGCGTTCGATTGTGCTAAGATAACCAGCTACCTTCATTAATATAGAAGCATAAGCTTACAGGGTTTCACCAGTAAGGAGATGGGTTCATGGTCGAAAAACAAATCGTCTGCCTCGCAAACTCGCGCATGGAAGGAGACAGATGTATCGCGGGCAAGGATATATCCAGTGGGAACTGGATTCGCCCTGTCAATAAGCCGGGTGCGGGCCTTTCCAGGGATGACCGTGAATACAAAGATGGGAGCGATCCCAAATTGTTGGATGTCATTGAAGGTTCATTTGTAATACCTTACCCGCATTTTCACCATTCCGAAAACTGGCTGCTTGCTTCTGATGCTCGTTTGACGTGCAAGAGGCGATTTGACTGGTCTGATCTCGCCAATCTAGCAGACGATCCGAAAGATTTGTGGGGGACTGATTTAGATATAGATCGCGTGCCTCTTGATAGGATAAGAAATTGTTCCAGTTCGCTCTATCTGATCCGAGCGCAGGATATGGTCCTTGATGTCAAAGAGAAAAATAACGGCGAGAAGCAGGTTCGTGGAAAGTTTATCTATCACAAGACTATCTATACTCTCGGGGTGACCGATCCCAAAATTGAGGCATCCTACAAAGAGAAGCCGAAAGGCAAGTATTCTCTTGGAGAGTGTTACGTCACCGTGAGTCTTGCGGAGAATCCGTTTCGAAAGTCCTACTACAAACTCATCGCAGCTATCATTCTGCCCAACAAGCGTACCGGGGAGTGAACGAGATGACGGAACCCAAGGTCCTGACGATCGGCCACTCGACGCATTCCATCGAAAAGTTCCTGGGTTTGATAGAGGCGCATGGCGTGAAGGCCATCGCCGACGTGCGCTCGGCGCCGTACAGTCGTCGTCACCCGCAGTTCAATCGCGATCCGCTACGTCAGATGTTGGAGGAACACGGCATCAGATATATTTTCTGCGGTCAGGAGCTTGGGGCGAGGCCGGAGGACCCTTTGTGCTATGAAAATGGACGAGTCCTATACCGCTGGCTCGCGGGGACGCCTCTCTTCCGGTCAGGAATCGATTTTATTGTGCGGGAAGCGCGGGAACGTCGTATCACGTTGCTGTGTGCAGAGAAAGAGCCTCTTGAATGCCACCGCACGTTGCTTGTGGCACGAGAGCTTGTGGAGAGGGGTCTTCCTGTTTCACATATCCATGCGGATGGCCATTTGGAGACGCAGACGGAGGCACTAGCACGCCTGCCTGGGATGTTGAACATGTCGGAGACAGACTTATATCGCTCACAGGAGGAACTCATCGAAGAGGCCTGCGCTAGCCAGGAGAATCGGATTGCCTATGTCAATCCACACATGAGCCTGGCATCGGAGGAGAACGTAAGGTGAGGCTTTTTACAATCGGATTTACGAAGAAATCATCGGAGACGTTCTTTGCGATGATCCGGGGTTCGGGAGCCAGGCGCGTCGTGGATGTACGGCTGAACAACGTCTCCCAACTCGCAGGTTTCGCCAAGCGGCGCGACCTGGAATATTTCCTGCGCGAGCTTTGCGACGTTGGCTACGTGCATCTGCCGGAACTGGCACCGACCCAAGAGATGTTGGATCGCTATAAGAAGCACAAGGGCGGGTGGGAGAGCTATGAGCGCGAGTTCCTTGCCTTGATGAAAAAACGTCGGATTGAGCACACCGTACCCGAAGAAGTGCTGGCCGACGGCTGCCTGCTCTGTAGCGAGGACAAGCCACACCACTGTCATCGCCGCCTCGTAGCGGAGTACCTGAAGGCACGGCGAGGCGACATCGAAATTGTCCATCTCGTCTGAGTGCGTGTCTGCTCACCACGAGACGAACCAAGCTGTCTTTAGTCTTCACCAACTATGTCTATGTTGTAAGTCACGCACTATGGCGTTTGCTGGTATGTTGAAAAAGACAGGACGGGCAGGTGTAATGAATGAAGCGGCCGTCGGCCACGAGGCGTTTGGTCATGATGACCCGGCACCAGGTGCATTGGCGGTCGGGAAGGTCCGTCTCAGACGGGAGGTCTGATGAGGTTGGCGAGGACGTCTCCATTCGGGCATTCTCATAAAGCCATGCAGTGATTGTCAAACAACATTTCGGATTTT
>MPMI01000047.1 GCA_002238415.1 Desulfurellaceae bacterium bin18
GGACACGGACAATGGCTTTGGGCTGTTGTTCAACTGGAACCTGCTGGGGGACGGAGAACATACGGTAGTGGCGCGGGTGGATGGGGCAGAGTTGGGGCGGGCGGTGGTGCAGGTGGTGACGCTGGGGGCGGAGTGGGGGGAGGACGTAGCGGGTGCGTGTACGGTCCCCGACTTTCCGGGGGCGGGGGGGGCGGGGCGGCGGGGGGGGGGGGGGGGGGGGGGGGGGCTGCGGGCGGAGTGGGTGGAGGACGTAGCGGGTGCGTGTACGGTCCCCGACTTTCCGGGGGCGGGGGAGACGGTACGGCTGGAGTGGCAGCAGAGTCGGCAGAACTTCGGGATTGCGGGTGAGCAGGTACCGGCCGGGGAGCACCGGGCGGGGACGCCGGGGGTGGGGTATCTGGAGAATCCGGGACCCAACTCCTTTCAGAGTGGGGTGGGGGTGATTTCGGGCTGGGTGTGTGAGGCGGAGCGGGTAGACATGGTGATCGAGACGGCGGGCAGGGAGCCGTGGGAGTTTGAGGCGGCGTATGGGACGGAGCGCTTGGACACCGCCGCCACGGCGACGGGGGAGGAGATTTGCGGGGACACGGACAATGGCTTTGGGCTGTTGTTCAACTGGAACCTGCTGGGGGACGGAGAACATACGGTAGTGGCGCGGGTGGATGGGGCAGAGTTGGGGCGGGCGGTGGTGCAGGTGGTGACGCTGGGGACGGAGTGGGTGGAGGACGCCGTGGGCGTGTGTGTGGCAGCGGACTTTCCGAGGGTGGGGCAGCAGGTGACGCTGGAGTGGCAGGAGAGTCAGCAGAACTTTGTGATGACGGGGGTGGAGTGAGGAAACCCACCCCGGCCCCTCCTTCGCCTGCGCTCCGCCGGACCGGGCATCCTGAGCCCTTCGACTTCGCTGACGCTACGCTCAGGGTGAGCGGAAGGGTAACGTTCGTGCTGAGCGTCGCCCCGGAGGGGCAAAGTCGAAGCACGGGCCACCCCTTCGACAGGCTCAGGACAGGCCCTCCAAGGAGGGGATGATTAAGGCGGGGGTGGTGGTGCATTCCGGGAAGCAGCGCGCGCCAGATGGAGAGGGGGGGCCGGTCCTATGGCTCATCTTTTTCCTTGCCCCTGCGTTCCGCATGGGATAGGCAGCGGATATGCGGACTCGCTACGGCATGGTTCATGGTCGCTTTCAGCCCTTTCATACCGGCCATCTGCACTACACCCTGGAGGCACTCAGGCGCAGTGAGCATCTGATTATCGGCATCACTAATCCTGACCCGTCCGAAACGCAGAGAGAAGTTACGGATATGCAGCGGCATACACCGGAGGCCAATCCCTTTACTTTTTTTGAGCGACAATGGATGATTCGGGCCGCACTGATCGAGGTGGCGGTTGAGCTGAGTCGGGTCTCCATCGTGCCCTTTCCGATTCACGCGCCCGAGCGCTGGTCGTATTATTGTCCCAAGGAAACCGTACAGTTTATCCGTGTATTCTCGGAGTGGGGCAGGAAGAAAGTCTCGCGGTTCCAAGCGGCAGGTTGGCAGGTCGATGTCCTTGACCCCGGCGCGACCAAGCAAGAAAGCGGCAGTACGGTCCGCCGCTGCTTAGTCCAAGGACAAGGCTGGGAACAACTCGTGCCGCGCGGCGTGGACGCCGTCCTGAAGCAGATTGGGGCCCCCAAGCGACTGGCTCGATACGCCCCCTCGTAAGCGCTGCACATGCCCTCCTTGCCCATCCTTTTCATTGTTCTTGACGGGCTGGCCGACCGGCCCCAGCGTATCCTGAATGGAAAAACCCCGCTTGAGGCGGCCCATACCCCCCACCTGGATCAACTGGCCGCCCTCGGCACGACCGGTTTGCTCACGCCGCTCGCACCTGGTGTTCCCCTGGAGAGCGAGACGGCGCACTTCATTCTGTTTGGCTATGGGTTGGAGCAATTCCCTGGCCGAGCCGCATTTGAGTCCATCGGGCGGGGCTTCGAGGTACAGCCCGAGTCTGTTGTGCTGCTGGCAAGTTTTGCTGAGACAACGGTGATTGACGGCAAGGTGCGTCGAGATGCCCTCTTGTGGGAAAAACGGCAAGCCCAGGACGAGGAGGAGTGCGCCCGGCTGTGTGTAGCCATCGCCGCGTACGAAACCCACGGGCTGCAATTTGCCTTGACCTCCTGCGGGCGCTGTGAAGCCATACTGACGTTGCGCGGCCATCCGAGCCGAGACATTACCGATGTCGATCCATTCTATAACGATGCCTATGTTGCGCGCGCTCAACCTCTGGCGGAATCTTCACATCCGCGGCAGGCCGCACGTACTGCCGACGCGCTCAACGCCTATCTTAGCTGGGTACATTACCAACTCAGCCAGCATCCGCTGAACCGGGAACGCCAGGCGCGCGGTTGCGCCAGCATCAATTTTGTCCTCACCAAGTGGGCCGCGGTACGGCCCGATATCGCGCCGTTTCAGGAGCAAAACGGTCTGTGCGCAGCCAGCATTGAGAATTATCCATTGTATATTGGGATTGCCCGCGTGTGTGGTATGACGCCGGTCTCCACCCCACGGGAGACTGATACGACTGCGGACTTCAGACAGAAACTACGAAGCGCGGAGTCCCTCTTTGCTCAGGGATATGAATTCGTGCATGTCCATTCCAAGGCCCCGGACGTGGCGGCCCATCACAAAGACCCGCTGGGCAAAATGCAGGCCCTTGAGGCGCTCGATGCTGCGCTCGGTCCGGTTGTCGAGCGAGTCACCAATCAAGCTGACCTGCTGGTTGTGGTAACCGGCGATCACGCCACGCCGAGCAGTGGGCCGCTCATCCATTCGGGCGAAGCCGTACCCATACTGCTTGCTGGCGGTCCCAACGTCTTGTCCGACCCGGTGACCACGTTTCATGAACGGGCGGTGATCCACGGCGGGCTCGGCCACATTCGCGGGGCGGATGTCATGCCGCTGCTGCTCAATGCGACCGATCGCGTCCGCTTGCACGGCGTGCGGCACCAGGCCGAAGCCCGGCCGTATTGGCAGGGACGGCCCGAACCGTTTAGGCTGAACGGGTGATCGCGCGCCTCAACCCACAAAATCGGACATGATTTCCTGAACAAACCAACTCAGTGCCTTGCGGGTCGCGCACTTGCTATCGGTCTATCCCCGCGTGTGCGGGAGAACCGATCTCGCGTTGGCAATATTACAGACCCATTATTTCACCAGCAGGTAAAGGCCGTATACACCGCCGGCTAGGGCAAAAGGCGCAAGGGGTGAAGGGGTAAAGCCGAGAGTGACGGCAACGCCAATAAGTACGATTGCGAGAAGCTTCATGCGCTAGCTCCTTACAAAGATGAAATACCTCACGGCAACCGCGCCTAGGAGGAAAAGAAGATTCTTGTTCAGCTCCGATACTTTGCTCTCGGTTGCCTGCCGCGATGCAGCCCCTACACGCTCAACCGCATCAATCAAAACCTGGGTGCCCGCTAAGTCTTGCTGGTTGCGCCGTTGGTCGAGGCGCTCTTGGGCGAGCAGGATTTGACTCGTATATTCTAGGTTAGTCGCTTGGCCAAGTCTATCCTCGCGTGTGCGAGGGAACCGGCTTGTACAACGGCTGTATTTGGTATTGCGATTCTGACTAGAGAGGTCTTTTAAGAGAGATTCATTGAACTTTTCTCCTACCGACGAGCCGGGAAGGACTCTGCAACCAGACTATACGGGAATCATCACGGTCGAGCCGGGCAAGCGCGGTGGGAAACCCTGCATTCGTGGTCTGCGCATCACGGTCTATTATGCTGCGGGTGGCATGTCTTAGCGTTTTTCGTACTGACCGGTGCCGAACAGCAGATTCTTGGCCTGCTGGTCCATCTGCTGGGGGGAGCGGCTTTCTTCCTGGAGCACGGCAAGCCCTGGCTGGACCGCCGGCCGCGCGCTGAGAGTGTCGTACCAGCGCTTGAGGTGCGGATAGTCCTCCAGCTTCTGACCCTGATTTTCGTAGTAACGCAGCCAGGGATAAGTTGCCATGTCGGCAATCGAATAGTCTCCGGCCAAATATTCGACCTCGGCCAACCGGGTGTCGACTACGCGGTACAACCGGGTAGCTTCGTTCGTATACCGATGAAAAGCGTAGTCGATCTTTTCCGGTGCATACAACCGAAAGTGATGCGCCTGTCCCAGCATGGGGCCGACCCCGCCCATCTGAAACATCAGCCATTGGATAACCGTATAACGCTCGGCCATGCCCGAGGGCATGAATTGGCCTGTTTTTTCCGCCAGATAGAGCAGCATGGCGCCGGATTCAAACACGGCATACGGCTTGCCGTCCGGCCCGTCGCGGTCCACCATGGCCGGCATTTTATTGTTCGGGCTGATCTTCAGGAACTCGGGATCGAACTGATCCCCGGTCAGGATGTTCACCGGAATGACGGTGTACTCCAGACCCGTCTCTTCCAGGAAAATGTGGACCTTATGTCCATTCGGCGTTGGCCAGGTATACAGATCGATCATGCTGCATGTTCCTCCCTTTGGATTCTACTATCGCGTAGCCTAGCCAAGACCACCTGCTGTGTCGATCTCGGCGCTTCCGCGTGAGCGTCCCGGCCTTGTCAGAACCGGTCCATGTGTGAAAATACAGAACAGTTGTCACAAAAAGGATAGCTGCATGTCACGACCCTTGCGCTTCGGGACCTATGTTGAATTTCAATGCCCGCCCGGCAAAGACCATGCCCAGTTGATCGAAGATGTGATGGCCCTCGGTATTCATGCCGACCAGAACGGCTTTTCCGTTTTCACCACGCTCGAACACCCTTTCTTTGAACAGTTCGCTATTAATCCCAATCCGTTAGCCCTGTATTGCACCCTGGCCGAGCGGACCACCCAGATTCGCTTCCGCACGCTGTGCCATACGCTGCCGCTGCATAATCCCATGATTCTGGCCGGCGAAATCGCGGAGGCGGATATTCTGACCAAGGGCCGGATCGAGTGCGGAGTAGGGCGGGGACACGCCTGGCTGAATGAACCGGCCAACATCGTGCTGGAAGAGAACCAGGAGCGTTATGTTGAGGCGCTCGATATTCTGATCAAAGCCTGGACCGAAGAGCGGTTCTCGTACGACGGCAAATACTACCAGGTCAAAGACCTGTCCGTGGTGCCCAAACCCTACCAGAAACCGCACCCCCAAATTTTCCAGGTCGGCACCAGCGCCAAGTGGTTCAGCATGGCGGCCCAAAGAGAGTGGGGCGTATGCATTGGGGGGCCGGCTCCAACTTCGGTGTTTCGGGAACCGGCCGCGCTGTACCACCAGGCCTGCCGGAAGGCGGGAAAACCCTCTTACCTTGGCTGGGTCAAGGCCATCTATATTGCCGAGGACGACCAAACGGCTCTGCGCGAAGCCGAGCAGCCAGTCCGTAATTTTATTGATTTCAACGTATCGCCTATGGACTCGCTACCCAGAAACACCCCGGCAGAAAAACAGCGTCTGATCGACGCCGGCTATGCGTTTTACGCCGCGGATGATTTCCCGAACTTACGCAATCTCTCGTATCAGGAACTCATTGACGCCGGCATCGTGTTCGTCGGGTCGCCGGACACCGTGGGCAAACAATTGCTCGCGCTGTGGAAAGAGTTTCGGTTCGACGAAATGATCGTGATCAGCCATTATGGCGGCATTGACAAAGACCGGGCGCTGAGAACTCAGGATTTATTCGCCAAAAAAGTCATGCCCATGATGCAGGCTGAGGTGCAAAATGCGTAACCCGGGGTGGGTTCCTTTCCGCATCACACGCCAGATAGGGGAGAGATATGACAACCGCTATCTTTGATGTCAACAAGCGTTGGTCGGAAGAGTATCCCGAGTTGGGAACCGAGCCCGTGCCAACCGAGCCCTGTATCTCGCCCACCTATTTTGAGCTGGAGCGCGAACGGGTATTCCGCAAAGTCTGGCTGTACGTGGGCCGTGAGGAAGAAATCCCCCATCCCGGTGATTATATGGTGCGCAATCTTAAAGCCTGCCGGACTTCGGTGATTTTTGTCCGCGGACAAGACGGCACCATCCGTGGCTTTCATAATATCTGCTCGCACCGCGGCAATAAGCTGGCCTGGGAAGAGCGGGGAAGCTGTCGGAACTTTTCGTGCAAATTCCACGGCTGGGTGTATGATACCGAAGGCCAGTTGGTCGGCGTGCCGGATGAAACGTTTTTTCACAATCTCGACAAAGCTGCCAACGGCCTGGTGCCGGTGGCGACCGAACTCTGGCAGGGTTTTCTGTTCGTCCATATGGACCCGCCGCCGGCGCAGTCGCTGGCGGACTATCTGGGCGAGTTGGGCCAGCGCATGAGCAGCTTTCCGTATGCCGATCTGACCGCGCGCTACGCTTATCAAACGGAGATTCGATGTAACTGGAAAGTCGCCCTGGACGCCTTCTCCGAGGGCTATCATGTGAATGTGATCCACGGTCAGTCCTACCCGGACACGTTTACGGGCAAGAACAACCCCATGTGTCATCTGCCCGAGGTACGCTTCTACGGCCCGCATCGCTCCTGCATTGTGTACGGCAACCCCAACCACAATCCGAGCCCGGCCGCAGCGGTGGCCTATCGATTCGGCGAGACGGTGACCAAACGGGCCGCGGCCCAAGACCAGCTCCCGCCTGAGGTGAACCCCACCCGGAGTGCGGAATTCGGCTTTGATCTGGACGTGATCTTTCCCAACCTGATCCTGCACGTTTTGCCGGGTATGTGGTTCACGCATCAGTTCTGGCCGCTCGACGTGGACCGGACGCTGTGGGAGGGCCGCGCTTACTGGCCGCCGGCCACAACGCCGGGCGAACGGTTTGCCCAGGAGTTCAACAACACCGTGTTGCGAAACGCCTGGCTCGAAGACACGGGGACCATGGAAGCAACCCAGGAGGCGCTCTCCTCCGGGGTCAAAACCCACTTCCATCTGCAAGAGCAGGAAATCCTGATCCGCCACAGCTACAAAATCCTCGAAGACTACGTCGGCTTTTACACCAACGGGAACACCTAGAGAAGCGGCTATGGCCACACGTTTACCCAAACCGTTTGCCGACCTCGAAGTGTTTGTGGCGGACTGGTCGCTGGCGACCCAGCGCGAACGGGAGCGGCAACGCTCTACCAGTAGCGCTGGAGAACTCACCACCTTGTATCAGGTCCTGCTGCCTCGGCTCGACGCCATGTTGGAATACTTGAACCAATACGAACTGGACTCACTCCCCGCAGACGCCAAGCGGCTCTTTTATCTCAGCCTGTCGTTTGC
Source organism: Desulfurellaceae bacterium bin18 (assembly GCA_002238415.1). GTDB lineage: Bacteria > Desulfobacterota > Binatia > Bin18 > Bin18 > Bin18. The sequence goes on from MPMI01000047.1 coordinate 7,242, forward strand.
CGAGATCGCCCCGTTTGTTGAATGCTATAAGGGCGAGCCGCGGGTGCCCGACAGCTTCGACGAGTCCCGTTTTATTGCGGTCCACGCCGACCGCTTACCCTGAAGATGGAGAAGACCCATGGCCGAAGTCGATATTCAGCAACTCGTGGCCCGCGTCCAACGCCTGGAAGACATTGAGGCGATCAAACTCCTGGTGGTGCGCTACGCCCAGGGTGCAGACCGGGGCAATGACCCCGATATCATGGTTCCCCTGTTTGCGGACACCGGAGTCTGGGACGGTGGGGAACGCTTCGGGGTCTACAGCGGCAAAGAAGCCATTCGTCAGTTTCTAGCCGAGTCGGGCGCGTTTATCGGCTGGACGCTACACTATATGGTCTCGCCTGCGGTAGACGTGGACCCCGGTGGCCAGACAGCCAGAGCATTCTGGTATTTATGGGAAACGGCGAATATGCCCAACCAGGAGAGCGGAGAAGACGACGCCTTTTGGATCGGCGGCACCTATGAGAGCGAACTGGCCAAACAGGCCGACGGGGCGTGGAAGTTCACCCGCGTGGCCCTCAATCTCAAACTGCTGAGCCCGTATGCGGAAGGCTGGGCCAGGAAACAGCTACCCTGAGAGAGGGGAGACGAAGCCATGAGTATAGAAACCGCCGCCTATATTGCAATCGACCGTGCCAAAACCCTCCAGGAAGAGCCGTCTCTTGGCCATAACCGCTGGCATCCCGATATCGAGCCGGTCGCGGAAGTCGAGCCCGGCCAAGTGGTCGGTCTGGAAACACGGGATGCGTTTGACGGCTTTATCAGCCCGGCAACCACGGCGGCTGATCTACAAAACGCCAATCTCGGTGTCGTGCATCCGCTGACCGGGCCGGTTTATGTCAAAGGCGCGCAACCCGGCGATGTGCTGGAAGTCACCCTGGTTGAAGTCGAGCCCCAACCCTTTGGCTTTACCGTCCAGGTGCCGGGCTTCGGCTTTCTGCGAAACGACTTTACCGAGCCGTATATCGTACGCTGGACGATTGAGAACGGTTTTGCGACCTCGGACGACCTGCCTGGGGTGCGCATTCCCGGCGCGCCTTTTATGGGGGTCATCGGCCTGGCCCCCTCGCATGAACTGCTGCAACAGATTAACCAGCGCGAGGCCGAGCTGGCCGAACGTGGGGGTGTCGTCCTGTTGCCGCAGGCCCAAGACGCGGTTCCCGCAGATGCCGGCATTGCCTCGACTGCTATGCGGACCATTGCCCCGCATGAGACCGGCGGGAATCTGGATATCAAGCAACTGACCAAAGGGACGACCATCCGTTTCCCCGTTTTTACGCCGGGTGGCTTACTCTCGGTTGGCGATGCCCATTTTGCTCAGGGAGACGGGGAAGCCTGCGGCACCGCGGTCGAGATGGGCGCCACCTGTTACTGTTCTTTCAAAATCCTCAAGGGTCTGGCAGCGCAGCACAATATTCGTGAGATTCAGTTTTATCGCGAGGATTATTATACGACGCCCGAGATGGCCGCTCCCAAACGCTTCTTTGCAACCACCGGCCAGTCGTATACGCGTGACGGTGTGGCTCACTCCGAAGACGCCACCCTGGCTGCTCGCAACGCCTTGCTTAATATGATTGATCACCTGGTGAGCGAGCGCGGCTATACCCGCCAGCAGGCCTACGCCATTTGTAGTGTGGCGGTAGACCTGAAAGTCAGCGAACTGGTCGATGTTCCGAACTTTGTAGTCTCGGCATTCTTGCCGCTCGATATTTTCGTGTGAGGCTGACGGTGGAGGAGCAGTCGATGAAACATATCCGCCACGACTTCATGCAGACCGCCCGAGATCGAGCCAAAGCCGCCATTCAGGCCGGTCGCACCCAAGACGCCCTGCAAGCCGTTGACGACATCTGGGAAGAAGGCCGGCCGATTCATGACTTATATGGTGATATGTCCGCCGTTTTTCTCGACTACATCCAGGAAAAGCTGGGGGAAGATGCGGTGGAAGAAGCCTGGCGCTATGTGGGCGAAAAACTCTGGCGTCCGGTGCTGGAGGCTTATCGGGACAAAGACCCGGCCCTACTGGCTGCAACCTATGCCATGTTTCTGCGTTCGCACGGCTACGACTTTACCTGTGAAGAAGACGACGATAAGTTTCAGTTTTTCCTGCACTACTGTCCGAGCGGAGGGCGGATGCTCCAGGAGGGCAAGGCCGAAACCTCCGCGCGCCATCCCACGACCCTAGGAGTGACGAAACGGCCCCACGCCTGGAGTTTTCACCAAAAGGACGTCCTGTATTACTGCGGGCATACCAAGCTCTGGTTTGACACCCAGCCCAGGGAATGGGGTATGGATGTGTTCCAATCCGAGTATGGCGAGTTCAACGACAAAGGCGAGGTAGTAGGGCGGCCCTGCGCGGTCACGATTTATAAGCAGCCGCGCACCGGTCCTGCCGCGACCGAGCAACACTAGCATATGGCAAGGGGCGATCATCTCAGCGTGCGGCGCGGCTGGTACACTCACCACGCGATTGATCTCGGAGACGGCTATGTCGTGCAATACGGACGCGGCGTGTCGGATGAAGTCAATGCCACGGTTCAGGTCAGTTCCTATGAAACATTTGCCAAAGGCCGTCCGATGGAGGTCGTCGCCTCTCCGACCTCGTATGAGGCGCATGAGATCGCGCTCCGGGCACTGAGCTGCATCGGTGAGCAGGACTATCACATTCTGTGGAATAACTGCGAGCATTTCGTCACTTGGTGCCGTAGCGGCCATCGCCAGAGCCAGCAGGCGGATCGCTTCATGCAGACCGCCTCCGAAGTGGTAACCAAGGTGGCCGTTGGCCTGGTTGCCACGGGCGCGGCCAGACTGGCGCTCAAGGCTTCGTCCAAACTCTCCACCAAAGCCGCGGGCAGGGTGGCAACGACGCCCTGGTTGATTGCCGCGGATGCCGCCCAACTGATTGCCGAATCGACGGCGAGTGCGCTCGGGCGGGAGCAGAACGCGGCGAAACGTACCGGTCAAGCGGTTGGGGCCGGTACCTCGGCCGGGATAGGAGCGCTCACCGCCGGCCCGGTCGGGGCGGCGCTTGCCGTTGGCCTGTGGGCAGTGGGTGAAGCGGTCGGAACAGCGCTCTCGTCCAGGGAACGCGGCTGAAAGGGACAGGCATGACACACGAACCCCTGGTGTATATCAACGGCGAGTATAAACCCCTGAGTCAGGCTAACATCTCGGTGCTCGATCAGGGCTTCCTGCTGGGTGACGGCGTGTTTGACGTGGTCTCGGCCTGGCGGGGTACGATCTTCAAGCTGGACGAACATCTTGACCGGTTTTTTCAGTCTCTCCAGGCCGCCCGGCTGACGACCGCCCTGACGCGAGACGAGTGGCGCCAGGCGATCATTGAAACCGTGCGCCGCAACGAACTGCACGATGCCACCATCCGCTTTATTGTGACCCGGGGCGTAGCCAAACAGGTGGTCGCCGACCCGCGCGATTACGATCCGACCATCATTATCTGGGCGGCGCCGTATGTCTTCTTAGCCTATGAGGAAAGGCGGAATAGCGGCATTCGCCTGTTCATCAGTCATTTACGCAGCTTTACGCCGGACACGCTCGACCCACGCTATAAATGTCTGGATCGCCTGCATTTTCAACTGGCTAAAATCGAGGCTCTGGAGGCGGGCTATGACGATGTGATCTGGCTGTCGGCTGACGGCTATGTGAGCGAGGGGCCGGCCTCGAATGTCTTTATGGTCCGACAGGGGACGCTCTACACCCCCGGACGACAGGTGTTGCGCGGCATTACCCGCCAGACCTTTCTCGATCTGGCCCAAGAGGCTGGTGTCCCGGCGGTTGAGGGCGATGTCACCGCCTTTGATCTCTACTCGGCGGACGAAGTGTTTACCTGTAGCACGGCAGGCGGCGCCTTAGCGGTCCGGGAAGTGGCCGGACGCCCCTTGCAGGGCGCAGTACCCGGTCCGCTGACCCAGCGCCTCAATCGTCTGTATTGGCAGTTGCGCGAGGCCGGGACGCATGGCACGCCGGTGTATGCCTGAACAAGCCGGTACGGCCAGGGGGCGGAGGCATGCCAAAGAAGAAAGTCGTGCATACGGCTGACCGCTTTGAGATCAGGAAGTCTCCTGGCCGTGGAAAGGGCGTGTTTGCCAAAGTCCGCATCAAGAAGGGCGAGACCATAGGCTATTACACCGGCGACATCATTCGCGACTGGCACGCGAACCGGGAACCCCACCGTTCCTCGCGGTATCTGATGTGGGTGTGCAAAAACCACTGGATTAACGGCGTCGGGCCACGCTCGAACTACACGCGCTATATCAATCATAGTGACAAGCCCAACGCCGAACTGATCATTTCGACACGTTGGAAGACGGCCCGAATCGTCAGCCTGCGCAGCATTCGACCCGGCGAGGAAGTTTTCTATAGTTACGGCGACGAGTACTGGGAGGCCATGGAAGTCGATCCACTCTAAAGAGTAAACGTGTCCTCCAATCAGTATAGAAATGCTGGGCACGTTTACTCTCCGACGCAGGCGTATGCATAATCCGCAAAACTGTCTTGAGCGATTGTATCTGAAAGTGGTACATTCCGGCCTAACCTTGATGAACAGCCGGGAACGCGTGAGTAATAGGAGGGCATGATGGCTAATCGGCGAGAAACTGCAACTCTGGGAGCGGGCTGTTTCTGGTGTATTGAGGCGGTGTATTTGGAGGTCGAAGGCGTCGAGAGCGTGGTGTCCGGGTATACGGGCGGCGCGGTCGAACATCCAAGCTACGAAGCGGTCTGCTCGGGGACAACCGGACACGCCGAGGTTGCCCAGATTGCCTTTGATCCCGCCATTATCTCGTTTACGGAAATACTGGAAATCTTTTGGCAGACCCACGACCCGACGACGCTCAATCGGCAGGGCAATGATGTCGGTACGCAGTACCGCTCGGCCATCTTCTACCATGATGAAGAGCAACAGCGCATAGCCGAGCAGTCCAAAAAGGAGGCTGATGCCTCTGACCTGTGGATCAACCCGATTGTCACCGAGATCGCTCCGCTGGCCACTTTCTATCCGGCGGAAGGCTATCACCAGAACTTTTATCAGCAGAACCCCTACCAGCCGTACTGCATGATGGTCATTCATCCCAAGATGCGAAAATTCCGCAAGACGTTTGAAAACAAATTGAAAGTGTCGGCCTCGGCGGCCTAAGGTCAACCGGCCTGATATACGGGCGGGGCAGGTGAGCAGAAAGGGGCAGGTATGACTGCGACCTTGGACTGGATGGGGTGTGCCACGTTTCGATTGACGCTGGGCGAGCAGGTCATCATGCTGGACGCGTATATCGACCGGGTGGCCAGTGCTGCGCCGACCGGAGCGACGGTTGACGCCATTCGGCAGGCCGACTGGATCGTGGTAGGCCATTCCCACTTCGATCATCTCTATGGGGCCGAGCGGATCACCAAAAACACGGGCGCAAAAATTATCGGCTCATACGAGTCGATCCGGATTATGGCTGCGCAGGGTGTTCCCGAAGAACAGCTCCTGTCCGTAGCCGGCGGAGAAACCGTCCGCCTTTCTTCAGATGTGACAGTCAACGTCTACCCGAGTCAGCATTCCTGTGTGTGGAGTGCCGAGCCGCTGCCCGCCTCAGACGCGGTGTGTATTGGTGAACTGGGTGTCACCTACCAGGAACAGCAAGAGAAGCTGCAAGGGGTGTGGGAGCAGCTCAACGCCATGGGCGACGAAGTAATTGCGCACTTGCAAGCCTCGGCGCAAGGGGCCCGGGGTGACGGCGGCGCCCTGGTCTATCTGTTTGATACGCCGGACGGCACGCTGCTGTATCAGGATACCTCCGGTCACTGGCAGGGCATTCTGCACGGCCTGCGACCGGACGTGGCGATACTGGCGGCGGCCGGACGGGGCAATATCGACGGTGAGCCCATTCAGGGCACGCTGGCCCAATTCGTCGCCCAGCAGGCCGCGCTGCTCCGTCCGCAGCGCGTTATCCTCAGCCATCACGATAACTGGCTGCCCGGCTTTTCGCGCACGATCGACACCGTGCCTATCAAAGCAGAAATGGCCCGCCGGGCTCCGTATACCGAACTGGTCGAGCTGGGCTATATGGATGGATATACGGTCTTTGCTTGACTCGCCTGCGTAGTACGGAAGCAATATAGAATATGTTTCGTCATCGCGTCTAAGGCGTTGAGAAACATAAATAAGGTCGCGCAAACAGAGGTTTGTTTATGGGCCTGTTCGATAAACTGATCAATCGGGCGGAGTCGCTTTCTACCCACGTTCAAGACGCCTTCAGTGAGATCAAACAGGATTGGTCTCTGTCGGATGTCGAGCAGAAGCTGAGAATGGCTCTTGCACGAATGGTGGTTCAATTGGCAAAGCAATCTCCCAATGCTGAGACAGAAAGCCAACTGCGAAATAACAACATGGCGCTTCTTCTTGAACTTGCAAATGGTACGAGTAAGGTCGATCTCAATGTTTATGAGGAAGATGAGCGGGTTAATATAGAACTCTCGAATCAACTCGACAATCTCGTCGAGTATCTCATAGGTAAACGCCCTGATATTTCTCCCCTCGTCGATAATCTCCCTGTAGAACTTGCACCGATGATCCGTGAGATTGAAGGAATCTTGATTGAGATCAACGAGTTAGAGGAGGAAAACTCCCAGGTATCCGTAGAACGACAGGCGCGTAGAGAAACGCTTGAGCAAGAATATGCGGAGATGGCTGAGAAATCTGACTATTCGGAACTTGAGAAAACTACTGCGCTTGCTGACTTGAGCAAAACGATGAGCGTCGGGCGTTCAATTGTAGAAAGTCTCTACGATATTCCTCGGCTGGAGGCTGAGGTTCATGAGAACCCTCAAAATCCTATGGGTTATGTGAATTTAGCGGAGGCGCTTATCCGAAGTCGGACGACAGAAAATATCCGAAAAGGAATCAGTGCCGTCTTCAACCCCAGGGCGCTCGTCGTTGATAGAGTAGGCAGCATGATCCGTGGGGCAAAGGGGGGTATAGCGAAAGAGGTAGCACTTGCGAGAACTAGCCTGTGCCTGAGTAGGCGTTCCCTTGAACAAGATCCGATGGACTTTTGGTGCTTGGCCGCTGCGGGAAGGGCGTACCTATTACTCGGAGAGCCTTTGTTGGCGGCTAAATACCTCAAAACAGCGGTATTGCTCAGACCGGATTGTGCGGATCTCTATTATTACTTAGCGCAAGCCTGTGCAGCAAAAGAGTCGATGAAAAATGCTGTCTCATATTTGATCTATGGGACGAAGCTCGGAAGCTACCGCTGTGCCGTCTCTCTCCATGAGACAATAGAAGACTTTGAGGAGGAGGCGGAGGAGAGCCTTGATCACTCAATAGAACTCCGTGAACGGCTGATGAAAGTGGTTGAAGAGCAGGAGAAGGGTGAAGAGGACACGGGGGTTCTCGAACAGTTTCTTGAAGATAAGACAAAATCCTTTGGACGTCTTGGTAAACGCCTTGAGCGAGCAATGGACACATTTGTTGGAGTCCGAGAGTAAACGTGATGATAGATGATATCATGGACGAAACAGTCGATAGCCTCTCAGACCTGGGCATTGATGCTGAGGATATCGGTCTCGGCAAGAGCGATTTGGAGCGGATATTTTCCCTGGAACTTGGAGTACCCGAGGTATTTCCCGAAGATGAGTTTGAGAACGTGGTCCGGGCAATCGCCCGCAGTCGGAGCGACCTTGATGACATATCGGCTTCTATCGCTGAAATAGATGATTACGTAGATGGTTTCGAAAATGCCCCGGAACGACTGAGTGAGCTTTTATCAAATATCAAAGGGATTTATGGAGAGCTTGAAGTCCGTGATCGACTCAATGAAAGCAATGCTGAAATCTTCTACTGCCTCGCGTTAGATACGAGCAATCCTGATGTCGACATTTATGGATATGATGCAGAGGGTAACGTCGTACAACAAATTCAAGTGAAGATGACAGAAGACCCAGAGTATATTCGGACGACACTTCAGGACCTTCCGGAAGGAGTTAAACTGATTTCCGGAGTTGAAATGGCGGTAGAGTTTCCCGGTCAAGTCTTGGATGTAGGCCTATCGGTGTATGAGATTGGCGAAGATGCCCGTGCTGCCATAGAAATCCTGAGTACTCACGAACCGGAATTCGACGACTTGCCCGCTTCGGTACCTTTCGCTGAGTATATTCGCTCAAAGGGCATCGCCTTCGTTTAGACACATCACACCGAGAGACAAATGCTTGTTCCTTCACACTCGTAAGGTTGCCGTTTTCACGACGTTAAGATTAAGAGCGAAAGACAAAACGAAAACCCTCGTTATTGCTGACGATCCGCCCTGCGGTTGGTGTCGCAAAATGGGCTGGAAGGATCAGCGCGTTCGAGTCGGCGTAGCGCTCAACAAACTTTCGGCGCGTCTGACGGGACTGCTCCGGGTCAAAGCAAAAGGCACTGGAGACCTCCGGATATACGACTTGGAGGGGGTGGTGTATCACGTCGCCGGAGAGCACGGCTTGTAAACCGTCCCGCTCTATCCTGAGTATGGCGTTTCCCGGCGTATGACCGGGCGCAGCCTCAACCCAAATGCCCTCCTCAATATGGTGGCCGTGGGTAATCAATTGAGATTGCCCCGCTTCGACTACCGGTAAAACGCTATCCTGGTAGGAATCGCGCAGCACCTGCCGAACCGGCGGAGGGTAGGGGTCGTCCGGGTGAGAAGTGTCTGTCGCATAGGCATGCCAATGCTCCCATTCCTGCTTGGAAAAAAGATACGTCGCGTTGGGAAACGTTGGCACCCAACGGCCGTCAGCCAGGCGTGTATTCCAGCCGATATGATCGACATGCAGGTGGGTGCAAAAGACAAAATCTACGTCTTCGAGCGCGATACCCAAGGCGTTGAGGTTTTCGACATAGGACGTGCGTTGATGATGCCAGTCGCCAAAATCGGGCCGGTGTTTATTGTTGCCAACGCAGGTATCGACCAGAATGATGTGCTGAGGAGTTCGGATAATAAAGGTATGCAGACTCATCACCAACAGGTTCGTTTCCGGATGAAAAAATCGGGGAGCCAGCCAGTCCCGATGTTCGTCAATGGCCGACTGGTCCAGATCGGGAAGGAGAACATGCAGGGGATACAGGGGGCCTTCTGACTCAATCAGCCGCTCAATGCGGATGGTGTCTGTGACAATTGGTTGCATAGTTGCCCCCCTTTTGAAAAGGTGGCTGTCCTTGTGAACCGGACACTGTACGCTCTCGGCCCGCCTTTTCCAACGTAGAAGTAGATGTATGGCAACCGGACACGCTGAAATTGCTGGAGCCGGCTTTGCCGGTCTTGTGGCCGCTATTGCCCTGGCTGATCGTGGTTGGAGCGTGCGGGTGCATGAACGGACTCCCTTTTTGCGAGCCGAAGGATTTGCGTTGACCATCCACGGCAATGGCGTGAAGGTTCTCAAGGCGCTCGGCGTTTTTGAGGCTGCCGTAGAGGGAGCCATGCGAATCAGCCGCCTGGAAACGCGGAACGTCCGAAACGAGACCACTCTGGCTTTGACTCCTGCGAGTGCCCTCTATCGCATCTCCCGCCAGCATCTTATTGCGACATTAGCCGCGGCAGCCGAGCAGCGTGGAGTTGAAGTCCTGGTTGACTCTCCGGTTGTGTCTGCCAAGCCGGATGGACAATTAGTGTTGGAAAATGGCCAAGTCTGCAAAGCCGATCTGGTCATTGGGGCTGAGGGGGTCAACTCGCGTGTGCGCGATGCCATCGGTGTTCGCGTCAGTCGGATTGTCCTCCAGGCCGGCGGAGCGTGCCGTATGGTTATTCCTCGGAGCGCTGCCGAAAAGGCGCTGGAGCCGGGAGACGCAGCGGTCAATTACGAATACTGGTCAGGCACGCGACGGGTCATCGCGAACCCGTGTAGTCGCGATGAGCTGTACCTCGCCTTGAGCTGTCAAGATTCCGATGTATCAGGCAAACAGATACCGCTCGACGTCCCGTCCTGGCAGAAGGCCTTTCCCCATTTGAGCGCGGTCATGGAGCGCGTTGGGCGGGATACCGATTGGGAGCGGGTGCTGTGGGCGCGCTTTCTTATCATCCAGCTCTCGCGTTGGTCTGCGGGACGAGTCGCCATTATCGGCGACGCCTCCCACGCCATGCCTCCAGACCTCGGGCAGGGTGGGGGGACCGCAATGATGAACGCCCTCGCACTTGCTGTGGCCTTAGCGGAATCGGCTGATGTAGCGTTCGGTCTCTCCTTATGGGAACAACGCGAACGGCCGTTGACCGAGCACACTCAGCGTTTGGCGCGTATCTATAATCATTCGACATTATGGCCGGAACGCTTGAGGACGGGCGTCTTTAAGTTCGTTGGTCGAACGGCTTTTTTGCGTGAACAAGTGCAGCGAACGGCGAACCATATCCCGCGCGGATACACTGACGAAGGAGGGTGCCATGTTTCTCGACCTCACGGCTGACCAGGAGCGTATTATTGCCATTGCTAAGGAGCTTGCAGCCGAGTTTGCCGTGCGGGCCGAACAGCACGACCGCGAGGGCAGCTTTCCGTTTGAGAACATCGCCCGGCTCAAAGAGACCGGCTATACGACCATGACCACGCCGCGCGAGTTCGGCGGCTGGGAGGCCAGCCCGCTCACTTTTGTGCTGGCCCAGGAGCAGTTCGTCCAAGGCTGCGCGGCTACGGCCTTTGCCATCAATATGCACTGCAATAGTGTTGGCTTTTACACGCCGTTCATGACGCAAGCACAAAAGGAACTGTATCTGGGCAACGTCGGTCGCAAAAAAATGCTCCTGAACGGCTTTTATACCGAGGGTGGCGGGGCGCGCTCGATCATGTCGCCGGCCTCGACCGCGCGTAAGGTCGCGGGCGGCTATATCCTCAACGGCAAGAAGGTCTTTGCCACGCTTGTCCCGGCGGTGGATTATTTTGGTATCAGCATCTCGCTGGCCGACTATACCGGTCCGGATTCCGGGGGCTGTGTCTTTCTCCTGCCACGTGACACGCCGGGTCTGGAGGTTGAGGAAACCTGGGATGCCATGGGCATGCGAGCCACCGGCAGCCATACCATTACCATGCAGGACGTCTTTGCCTCGCCCGAGCAGCGCATCGGTGAAGAAGGCCGCTTGTTTGAAGAGTTTTCTCAGGTCGCGCACTGGTATTGTCTGTCGTTTTCCGCCTGCTATCTGGGCATCGGCCAGACCATGTACAACCACGTCCTGGACTACGCCCGCACGCGCAAGGTCCAAAAGACCGGCCAGCGGGTTGGTGATCTGGCCTGGAATCGGTTTGCCATAGGCGAAATGTATAACCGCTTGGAGGCCTGCCGCACGTTACTCTACACCACTGCCCGAGAAATCTCAGAGCAACGTCCGTATGCCGAGCGTCAGATTCCCACTGTAGAGATGCTCCGCACCTATATGGCCGAAAACATGCTGGAGGTCGGCAATCTTGCCACCCGCATCGCCGGCGGGCTTGGCTATCTGAAGGGCAGTCCGGTAGAACGGGCCTTTCGCGACCTGCGCTCCGCCCCGCTGCATACCCTGAAACGCGACGAGGTGCTGGAACTGCTGGCCGAAATGGAACTGGGGTTTTAGGCCGTTTCCGAAACTGTCACCTGCTCCCCGGCCTCGTTATAAACCTGGTCTCCCAGGGCAAAATTCTCTTCCAGAAACCACTGCAAATAAGCTGCGCTGGTAATGGGTGGTTCTTTGGCCGGATTGTCGGGCCCACAACACGTGGGTAGACATTCGATGACTGTATCAGGGGTCGGGTGCAAGAAGAACGGAATGGAATAGCGATAGGTATCCGAGGCGTTAATCACCCGATGTGGGGTGGAGAGTACACGGCCGTTCGACCAGCGGGTCAGCATATCCCCGGAATTGATGACAAAAGCATTCGGAATGAGCGGCATTTTCAGCCAACGGCCGGACTGGCTGAGAATTTCGAGTCCAGGCTGGTCTGAGGTGGCGAGGAGAGTAATGAACGAGCTGTCCGTGTGCGGCCCTACATTGAATTCATCCTCATCCAGCCTGTCGGGCGGCATCCGCGCAACACGTAAGAAGTTCAAACCTTGATATTTGGGGAATTTATCGTCAAAGAAATCCGGTTTCAGGCCCAGAGCCAGGGCATACAGCGGCAACATGCGGATACTCAAATCTTCTGCGGCATCAAAGAATTCCATCACGGTAGTACGAAAGTTGCTCCCATTCTCGGGCCATTGATTCTGCGTGGGCCGATAAATGGGACCCCAGTCACGCTGAAGAAGATAGCACTCGCTCACATCAGGCTTTCTGGTCCCAGTGTAATATGGTGAAGTTTTGGGCAACTCCCCTCGGGTCGGGACATAACCGTTCCCTTCCTCATTCACTTTGAGGACCATCTTCTGTTCAAGTGGCAGATCGTAAAAGCCGGCAGTTGCTGACACCAGTCTATCTCGAAGGGATTTGGGGATGCCGTGATTAATAATGAAAAAGAAGCCGATGCGTTCCAGGGCGTCGCGCATCTCGTTAGCTATTGTCTGGGCTGCCCCCGGTTCGTCAGTCAGGAAAGGACCCAGGTCGATAATAGGAATAGTTTCCCCGGTAATCGCGTATTCCTCTTGTAATGTGTGCTTGTCCTGTTCTGTCCACATATTGACTCTCCCTTGTCACCGCACAAACGGCTCTGGATTAAGAAATCGCTCCAGCACGTTGTGGGTAATGCGCGAAACATTATTGTCGTAATTATTGTGTGACAGACTACCGGCCCAGGCAATCGAACTCGACGACCATACGGCCCCGCCGCTCGGTGTTTCATAGAACACCATGTCCGCCCGGACCAGTTCGTTCTCGGTCCCGCCCAAGCCCGGTGTGGTGACCAGTAATTCCTCGCACACCACCAGATAGATATCAGTGTGACCGCCCTGGGAGGTCGCCAGCACGAGAGTGTGCGGGGGCGTGCCCAAGCGCTCGTCTGCCCGGTCGATTTCCAGACCCGCGGCCCCGCCGCCGATCAGACCGAAATCCCCGATAACCTCGTCCTTGCCTATGCCCTCAAAAACAAAGGCCGCCCGCGCCTGAAAACTGCCCGGCAGGCGGCGATACGGCGCCGAAATGTCAAAACCCTGGGCGCTAAACCCCGTGCCCAGCATGACCTGGGGCGCGCGGCCCTGATTGCGCCACAGACCGCCGTACTCACCCGTAAAGCTGTGGTAGTACTCGCCCGGCTCGGCAGCCCAGGTCCGAATGCCGCCCTCATTCCGCCGCACTTCCATGAGACCGGGACAGTCGGGATGAAATGCCACCCGCCAATACCAGCCGTTGGCACCCATATACATGAGTCGTCCGCCCTGATTCTGATAGGCTTTCATCGCGTCCCACATCTGGAGAGAGTGGTATTCCGGATGGGTGCCGGACAGAATCACCTGGTAAGGCTTCAGCAGGGCGAGCCCTTCATAGTGCAAATCTTCATCGGTAATCACATCAAAGTCAAAACCCTGGGCCTCAAGCCAGTCGGTAATATGGGTGTCCGCATTAAACTGCCACAAGGATGAGCCGTCTCCGCCCAGCGCGGAGATATGCTTGGGCCGCATATTCAGAATGGGCCGCAGACGGGACGAATAACACACGCCCGAGCCGTCCGAGTGGGAGTCGTAGCACGAGCCTCCGTACTCGCGGTGTTCGTTGAGAAACAGGCTGTTCTTATCGAACGGAGCCAGGCGACCGCTGAGCAGTTCCATCATGCCAGCGTTGGTGGCCATATGTTCGTTGGCATAGGCCATATAGCTGGCGGTGGGGAGCAGAAAGGCCAGCTTTTTCTCCTTGCCTTTGGCCGGTTTTACGACAAAGGGAATATAATCCTCCTCGCTTCCCGAACGCAGCCGGGCGGCGTACAGGCCGCTCTTGAGATTCGCTGGAACGGTCAGCGAAAAATCGACCTCCCAGCCGGCGTCATACACGTCGTCATCGTGGAAATGGATCGCTCCATACTGTTCCGGCGCCTGTTTCCAGTCCATGCTCTCGCCGCTCCAGTTATAACCCTTCATGCCCCGCGCCGGCATGTTGACCGTCTCACCGTGCAGCCGATTGGGAGACACATCGGTCACCCGAATTGAGCTGATATCCCGGGAAAAATCCCAGGTGCCGACCACGCTCTGCTGGAGATGGGCTGGGACGCCGCTCTTCAGCCGTTCCATATCGGCCCGCTCCAGGACACGGTTGGCCAGACGCGGGCTGTCTATTTTGCCGTTGAATTTCTGGTCGAGCTTGCCGCGGCCCGACCCCGTCCGCAGCGCGCCGAACATTAGCGCGGACTGATTGGAACCCACGCGTTCGAGTTGGGTTTTCTTGCGGACGCGGCCCGCGTCCGAGACCGTGGGATAATCGGTCTGGGGCTCTTGATACAGCGTGCCCCGCCGGGTTTCCGCGTCATAGCTCGCCGCCACAAAATACCACTGCCGGGCCAGGAGTTGTTTATTGGTACTCACGACCTCGACATTGCCTTTTCCGTCGCCCAGTTGCAGGGCCAGACGCCCGGCCTGAATCACCAGGGCAAAGCCCGAGCGCCGCCGCTCCTGCCACTTCGACACAATGGCCTGAGTCCCCTTGTCCGGCATGGTCGGCCACAGCATGGCCTGGACGGTAAAGCTCTTGAGGTCTTGCAGCATCGGGCTGTTCGGAATCAGCACATACGAGCCCGATTCGATCGTCTGAGCTCGGCCCTTATACGATTTATTGGCCGGTGTCGGCACGACCTGTTCCCTGATCCCCGGACCCTCGGGGTTCAGGTCACCACAGACCAGACGAACGATGTCGGCCCGGTAGCGTGGTCGTTCGCAGTTCACCATGAACTGAAGCGTTTCGCCGGGACGCGCGCTGATTTTGTCGGCATAGCCAGTAATTTTCATAGGTCTTCCTTTTGTTGGTAGGCCTCTGCCCGATCAGCCTTTCGTTCCGGTATGCAAATTCCAACGACGCCGAAAGATTTCCCGCTCCGCGTCTTCCACCGAGCCGAAGACCTGATCCTTGAACATTCTGACCGGCTTGCCCCGTTCGCCGGTGAGCTGACCGAGCGTCCACTCCTTATGGGGTTTGGTACAGATGAGCACGTATTTATCCCGTACCGGTTGGCCGCGAATGACGTTCAGCACGCGCTGTAAAGCGGGGCTGTGGTGGCCAATCGGCTTGGCGTTGAATTCCTCGACCACGTCCTGGTCGTTCGCACTGATCTTATAGACCGTATGCATGCGCTCCCCCCCTTTGGCTTGGGTGTCAGTCCAGACGGAGACTAGCACACCGGTCTGTCACAAGTCGAGAATTATGGCGCATCCGGGAGGAGACCTAGACCCTGCCTCCCGCATTTGAAAAGATACGGGCTTTCATGGAACAGTCAGGAGGAAGGCATGAAAGCGGCCGTCTTATACGAAGTTGATACCCCCCTCAAAGTCGAAGACGTTGATCTGGACAGCCCCAAGAGCGGAGAGGTCCGGGTCAGGATCGTTGCCAATGGAGTGTGTCATAGCGACTACTCGATTATTCATGGTGTTTTGCGCAGCCCGCTGCCCATGGTTCCCGGCCATGAGGGCGCAGGTATTGTCGAAGAGGTCGGGCCGAACGTCTCCCTGGTCAAGCCGGGTGACCATGTCGTCCTGTCCCTCGCCCCGTATTGCGGCCACTGTTACTATTGCGCCATCGGCAAACAGAATCTATGCGTCAATATGTTTCAGACCATGGTGAAGGCGGCGATGGTTGACGGGACGTGCCGCCTCAAGAAGAACGGCAAGGACATTCACCATATGGCCGGCATCTCCAGCTTTGCCGAGCAGGCCGTGGTCGCCGAACAGGCCTGTATCAAGGTACCGGACGATGTGCCGCTCGACGTGGTATGCCTGGTCGGCTGTGGCGTCATGACGGGGGTGGGCGCGGCCATAAACACGGCTCAGGTTGAGCCGGGCAGCAGCGCGGTGGTGATCGGCTGTGGCGGCGTCGGGCTCAACGTCATCCAGGGCTGTGTGCTCGCTGGCGCCAGCACGATTATTGGGGTGGATTTACTGGACAATAAACTGGACTATGCCCTCCAGTTCGGCGCTACCCATACCATCAACCCGAGTCAGGATGATTTGGTGCGATCGGTACGCAAGCTCACCGGGGGCCGGGGTGCGGATTACGCCTTTGAGGTCATCGGTCTGTCCCAGACCGTGGAGCAGGCCTACGCCTGTACGCGCCAGGCCGGAACGACGATTGTTGTTGGCGCAGGGTCGCGGCGGGATACGGTCTCCATTCCGATGGGGACCTTCCTGACCGAGAAGATCATCAAAGGCTCGGGCTATGGCTCGGCCCGTCCTCACATCGATATGCCCCGACTGGTCGAGCACTACCGGCACGGCCGACTCAAACTGGACGAAATGATTACCCGGACCTATGCCCTGGAGGAAGTGAACGAGGCTATGACCGCGCTTGAAAAGGGTGAAGTAGCGCGCAGCGTCGTGGTCATGTAAGCCCGGCTTCTAACGCTTCGTGTTTATGAGTTTGCCGTGAGCGCGCGGCGGACGGCCTCCGGCTCGCGGTCAATCACCAGCAGAAAGGCTCGCGACGCCCCTGACGGCGCCCGCCTGCCCTGTTCCCAATCCTGCACCGTACGGACGCTCACCCCAAAATATGAGGCAAATTCCGACTGGCTCATATCCGCCTTCCGCCGGATGCGGCGGACATTGATTTCTTTCGGAATATGCACAGTGCAGTCGTGCTCCTTCTCCCCTTGGGCAAAGGCCAATGCCTGCCGGGCACTGCGGATCATCCGTTCTCCTGCTTTCGACATCTTAGCGGCTCCTTTTCCGATATGCCTGGGCTAATGTGTCTAACACTTCTTTCAACTCATTCCGCTCTTTCCGGGTCAAATCAATCCTTTCATTCTTGGCAAACACGTTGAGTAGAAACACCGGAATATCAGGGCCGGTATAGAACGAGATCACCCGCCCGCCCCCGCGCTTACCTTTCCCTTTCGCCGCAATGCGCACCTTACGGGCACCGCCCGTTCCGGGGATAGGATCACCAGCGTCGGGATGTTCGGCAAAGAATTCCACGAGTAAATCCTGCCCCTCCTCGGATAAACCGACGCGCCTGGCATCCCGCAAATACTCTGCTGTCTCCACGACAGTCTGCATTCTCTTTGGATACGGCAATGCCGTATGAGAGTCAACGGAAGATCAGGTTGACTAAATGAGGTGGTCGGCTTGATGCCGGGTGTTGCCGTGTCTCGCGCTGACTCGCCTTAGGATATCTCTTCGTGTATGATTACGCCTTCGTTCCCGTCCCTGCGCTTCCCGTAAAGAGTCGTACTCTGAGCCCGTGGAGGTGAGAGAGCGGGAATAGAATAGACGAGGAGACTTCCATCATGAGCGCAGTGCAGGTTGACCCATCCATTTCCAAGCTTCCGATTGAAACCAACGCTAAGGACCAGGCAACCGTCTGTGTGCTGTGCAGTCACAACTGCGGCCTGACGGTCGATATCGACGAGGGACATATCGAGAACATCCGGGCCGATGCCTCCAACCCGCTCTCGCACGGCTATATCTGTAATAAAGGCTTCAGCGTTGACCATTATGTCAACCATGCCCAGCGGCTCAGCCATCCACTCAAGCGCAAGCCGGACGGAGGGTTTGAACAGATCAGTTGGGAGCGGGCGATTGCCGAAATAGCCGAGAAGCTCAACGATATTATTGTCCGACATTCTTCGCGGGCCTGCGGTCTTGTGGGTATCGGCGGCCAGGCCAACCATCTGGACGCACCGTATGGCGTCACCTTTCTCTCGTTAATGAAACCCCGCCGTTTTTTCAACTCGCTGGCCCAAGAGAAGAGCCAGCACTGGCTGGTCGAAAAATGGATGTTGGACAGCTCGTCCGGGACCACGCTGCATCCCGACCACGATCATGCCGATTTTCTGCTGGTCATGGGCACCAACCCGCACATCAGCAATCGTGGCCATAACCCAACCGACGCCCTGAAAAGTCTGGCCCGCGATGAAAACCGGACCATGGTGGTGGTGGACCCGCGCATTACCGAAACCAGCCGTCAGGCCGACCGCCACCTCAGAGTCCGGCCCGGCACGGACGCCTATCTGCTCCTGGCCATGCTTAAGGTTATTGTCGAACAAGACCTCGGAGACGCCGAATTTATTACTAACAAAACGGTCGGCTACGAAGAACTCAAAGCCCAACTGGCGGATATTGATATCGCTGACATGGCCCAGCGCTGTGGTCTTGAAGTGGCCGATGTCGTGGCCACAGCCACGGAATACGCCACCGCAAAGAGCGCCGCGTTGTTGTGGGACCTCGGGGTGGAGATGACGCTGTTCTCAACCCTGAACTCCTATCTGCTTCATCTGCTGATTGCCCTGACCGGTAACATGGGTCGCCGGGGAGGTAATGTCTTTACCTCGAATTTGAACCCCCCAACGCCGGATAATCGGCGTCACGCTGAGCCCGAACGTGCCCTGGCTTCCGGCATTAGCGCGGTCTCGGCCCTGACCCGGCTGGGTATATTCTCGCCGGTGCTGGTGCCCGAAGAAATCCTGCACGACCATCCCGAACGGCTGCGGGCCTTGATTGTAGAAGGCTCCAACCCGCTCTTGTCTTTTCCCGACACCCAGCGCTGGCTGGAGGCGCGTGAACAGCTGGACCTGCTGGTCGTGATCGAACCGACCATGACCGAGACGGCTCTGGTGGCCGACTATATTCTGCCGACCCCAACCGGCTATGAAAAATGGGAAATGGCCAGCTTCCCGCGCGGTTATCCGCGCGTCCAGACCCAGTTGCGCCCACCCATCCTGCCCGCGCCGGGTGAAGCCTTGCCCGAAGGCGAAATCTATAACCGTCTCGCTGAGGCCATGGGTCTGGTTCCCGAACCGCCCCAGGAACTCTACGAGCTGGCGAAAGACGCACACGAACCTGCGGGAGTTGCGGCCTACCTGAAGGCGCTCCAGACCGCGGCAAAGGCGGCGAAGTTTTCGGCCCCCTTATACTGGGCCTACCGTACTCTGGGTCCGCAGCTTGATTCGCCGGTTCTCTCCAGCGTCTGGTTTCAGGCCGTGATGAATGGCGTTGTCCGCAAGGACGCGGTCGTGCGTGTCCTCGGGCCGGAATGGCAGGACAAAGATGTCTTTGAAGTCGGTATCGAGCTGTTCAGACGTCTCCTGGCTCACCCCGAGGGGACCGAGGTGGCCGAGCTTGATATGGAAGCCAACCTCGATGAACGGGTTGGCTTTGAGGACGGAAAAATCCGTCTCATGCCCGAAGAAATCGTGGCCGAGCTGGGCCGCGCCGTCACAACCAGACCGGCTGAAGATCCGGACTATCCCTTTGTGCTGGCCTCCGGCCTGCGGACCCGCTGGACTGCCAACACCATTCAGCGCGACCCGAGCTGGCGTAAGGGCCGCGGTCCCCACTGCGCCTTGAACCTTTCTCCCGGAGATGCCCAACGCATGGGGGTGATTGACGGCGACACGGTTCGGCTCCGCACTCGGCGGGGACAGGTCGAACTGCCGGCCGTTGTGGACAAAAAACTGATGGAGGGCCATGTCTGGATGCCGAACGGCTTCGGCATGATCTATCCGACTGAGGGCAATGGCGCAAATGCGGACCTGAACGGCGTCAATATGAACGCCTACACGGATACGGCCGCCCGTGACCCCTTTACCGGCTGCCCCCATCATCGCTTTGTGCCGTGTCAGATTGAGCGCGTATAAAATTCGGCAGAATAGCCCATAATCTACAGATGAATGGGAGGTCCTTATGGCTACGCAAGCTGAGACCCGGCCGCCGGTTGCCATTGGTCATGCTACGCTGCGGGTAACCGATATCGTACGGGCAACCGAGTATTTTGTCTCATTGGGGATGCGCTTTATTCATCAATCGGACACGATTGCCGTGCTGGAATTGCGGGGTGGCACGCACGTCGTGTTGCGTCCAACCGACGAATCCATCCCTCCACGGATAAAAGCCCCCTTTGATCTGATGGTCGATGATGTCGAGGCGACGAGACAGGCGTATATGGATCAGGGTCTACAGCCGTCAGCAATCGAATCGGGCACTGTCCATCGCTGGTTTACGCTCGTCGGGCCGGACGCCTACGAGTTGACCATCACTTCATCACACGCGGGAAAACGGGCGGTGTAAATCAAGCCTGACGATTGGGAGTAGCCATGCAGCAGCGCGTCCTTGGCAAAACTGGCCTTTCTGTCTCGGCCATTACTTTGGGTGGGGGTGGGATTGGGATGGTATGGGGGGCAACGACCGAAGACGAGTGCATTGAGACGGTCAAGTACGCCGTGGCCAGCGGGATCAATATCATTGATGTTGCTCCCGTGTATGGAAACGGGAAGGCCGAGGAGGTCGTTGGGACAGCCTGGTCCGACCTGGCCACCAAGCCACTGCTTGCCACAAAAGTATTTGTCCGCCCCCGTGAGCGGAGCGACCTGTCTGGAGCCATCCGACGCTCTCTGGAGGGCAGTCTCACCCGTTTGGGGCGCGAACAGATCGATATATTCCAGCTGCACAACCAGATTGAACCCCGAGAGCCAGTCTCTCCTCTGCGACTGACCTTGCAAGAGGTGGCTGGAACCGGTGGTGTTCTTGAGACCATGCAGCAGCTCAAGGAAGAAGGACTTGTCCGAGAGATTGGGTTTACTGGCATTGCTCGCCACGATGTTGTGAGGGAACTTTTTAGCGATGGTCGGCTGGCGACGGTTCAGCTCGTGACCAATATCTTCAATTCAGAAGGAGAGATGGGGGTCACAAGTGCCACTCTGGAAACATGAGAAATCGTGAAATATTTCATGGCGAAATTTCGTGATTTTGCCCCAAAATTTCATCAAAAATGGCCTAATATCGCGTATTTGCACCACTTTTCACGGGGTATGAAATTTCAGGGTCGTGAAATCCCATTTCTCACGAAATTTCATGATCTCTCACGCCTAAACGGCCTTTAATGGGGCATTTTTCATCCCTTAATCGGCCCTTAATTTCTGGTTTTGGAACGGTGTTTGAGAGGATTTTAGGGGTGGGTTGACCAGACGAGAAATCCGCCGAGCAGGACGCCCAGGAGGAAGACGCCGACGTGCGTGGCGACCAGGATTTGCATCAGTTTGTCCATATTTCACCTTGGATGAAATTTCACGGGTTATGAAATTATGCGTTAAGTTTACCTGGTGTGAGTACGGTCGTGACTGGAGCCAAGAACCGGGCCGAACTCGATGACGCAATAGTTGCGGCACAAGCAGGGCCACTCCCGTCTGCTCTCATGGAACGGATTGCGACCCTCCAACAGGCACGCACGCCGTAGGGAGAAAAGGGCATCGTACCCATGAGCAACACGCACTCGGACGACCTGCCCAGTATTGCCGGCGTCCTCGCCCCGGTTGTGGCCCGCTTTCCGCGCCAGCGGCAGCAGCTCCTTATTGCCTGGGCCGAACGTCAGGCCGCCAGGCGGTATCAAAGCTGGGCCGAGCATGTCGGCGATTCGGAGCGGGCCGGCTTCCTCGGGTGCGCCGCGCGGGAGGAAGATATCGCAGCCCGGATTGAAGCCCTCGACCCGGACGCAGCCACAATCCAGCAACAACTCCTGGCCGAGCTACCCGACCTGGAAGCCCAAGTCCTGGCGGTCTATGCCGACCGGTCGCTCGAAGAGCAGTGGGAAATCCAGCGCCGGGGCGAACGGGCCGGGAAAAAAACCTGGGAGGCTTTCGCCGCCGCGGAGGACAACGCCCAGGCCCATGCCGTGCTGCTGGCCTGTGCCGCGCTGGAAGACGAAAATGCGAGTTTTCTGCGTAGCGTCCTGGAGGAGCGGGGAGGGCGGTAGGCCCTAGTCCCGCTCTATATCAACCTCGTCCGCATGAAAGTGCGGCATGTCCAGAACGCCGCGCTCTTTGATGAAATCCCAGAACGTATCCGGGTGCTTCTGCATGCCCTCATAATAATGGTCCAGCGGCTGGGTATACTCGTATAGACGCCGCAGTTGGCTCACCGCATGCGGATGGTAGTCTACTCGCAGGTCAACCTTGGGATACGGATTTTTCCCGTCGGCCACAAAAACGGCGCACGACAGCTCGCCCCAGTGCTTGCCCGTTCTGACATCGCCCTGTCCACCCGCATCCCGGCCCGCCTCAAGGGCGCGGACAATCCGCTCGCCCAAGGGCTGACCCGCACTCTCTCGCATCGAGGCCGCCATGCCCTCAACGGTCTTGCTGCTGGTCAGGGCATTCCCGGACACGGCCCACTGACCTTCCACAATATGACCGGCGTACTCAAACGCCTTGTCGCCGGTATGCACCCAGAGGTCGCCGGCAACGGTGAGCACACTATACTGGCGATAGCTGAAATACGGGTCCGTTTTCGGCAGCTCTGCCCTGAGTTGTTCCAGGCTATAGCCCTGGGCAAGCAGCCGAAACGTGTCATACGCCAACTGCCGATTGGCATACGAATGGGGCAGGACTATGGCTCCACTCTCCTGGAAGGTCGGCAGCAGGCCGCTGACGACCGGGCTCACACGACCGACATTCACTGAATAGGTTGTCAGTCCGGCACCGATGGCTCCGGTTTCCGGGCATTTCCCGATGACGGCAAAGGTCATGTCTGTCTCCTCTCGCTTTTCTCGATTCAGTGATTGCGGTGGCTCGCAGACCGATCCTAGTCCTTTTTTTTAAGCGGTAACAGATGTCTCCTTCATTGCTGCGGGAGGCTGTGCTACAGCTCTCACAATACAGACGGACTCTGGAGGGACGGTCATGACTCGGAAGACTCCGCGGCTACTCGTCTTTCAACATCTCAACGTCGAACATCCCGGTGTATTCCGAGATTTCATGCGGGAAGACGGCATTGAATGGCAAGCGGTCGAACTCGACCGGGGCGAGCCCATCCCTGACTTGAGCGACTACGACGGGCTGTGGGTAATGGGCGGGCCCATGGATGTCTGGGAAGAGGAGCAATATCCCTGGCTGAAGGCGGAGAAAGCGGCCATCCGCGAGGCCGTCGTAGACCGGCAGATGCCCTTTCTGGGAGTCTGTCTCGGCCACCAACTGCTGGCGGATGCGCTCGGCGGCACAGTCGGGCCGGCCGCTGAGCCGGAGGTTGGCATATATGAAGTCGCGAAAACCGCCGCTGGTGAAAAGAGCCCGTTTCTGCTGGGTTTGCCCGGCACAATGAAATGCCTCCAGTGGCACGCCGCCGAAGTGCAGCAGCCTCCCGCTGGCGCGTCCGTCCTGGCAACGAATAGCGCATGTGCCATCCAGAGCTTGGCGTTTGGTGAAAAAGCGCTCAGCACCCAGTATCATACGGAAATATCTACCGTGACGGTCGCCGAATGGGCCGGCATTCCTACCTATCGCGCTGCGCTGGAAAAAATACTCGGCCCAGATGCGCTCTCTCGGTTTGAGGCCGAGACCAATCAACATCTCATGCTCCTGACCCAATCCGCCCGCCGTCTGTTTGACAACTGGAAAACGATTGCGTTTGGGGAAGGTGAGGGAGATTGAATTTCTGCATCTAATAAATTATTCAACATCTAAGACAAATTGACAGGCCAGAGCGCTATAAGCATAGTAGGCAAGAACCATGACACTCCTGTTCCGGTTACTCCTTCTCGTATGCATCTTTGTGGGTGCGTTCCAGGCCTTTGTGCGTGCCCGAGAGGTGGTCCTGTGCGTTTCCCCAGATGAGCCACCGACTGTCCGCATCCGTAAGATGGGTTGTGAGACTAGAGGACGACAGGTCTCCAGCCAGAGGATTCCCTTTTGGCATAGGGCAAGAATTACCGTCAACGATCCGTCGCGGGGGAGGTATCAATGAAGTTTATCCATCGCCTCAAATTGCAGGGTCTGTTGTCGTTTGCTCCAGACATGCCGTCCTTTGAACTTCATGACTTGAATGTGCTTATCGGGCCTAACGGCTCGGGCAAATCAAATGTCATCGAGGCGATAGAGCTTCTTCGAGCTACTCCCACCGACTTCGCTGCCGCTATCAGGGAAGGTGGCGGGGCGACGGAATGGCTCTGGAAAGGAGAAACCGAAAAAAGGGTCGCAGGAATCGAAATTGAGACGGGCAGCGTAGCCGCAGGATTGAGGCCGCCAAATGGGCGGCCTCTGCGCTATCGCCTTGAGTTCTTGACCGACAATACACGCGTTGAAGTGTTTGACGAGGCGCTCGAGGAAGCACAACCCCTAATCGGTTACTCGGACGCGTATTTCTATTACCGCTTTCGGAAAGGACATCCCGTCATCAACACCAGGAATCCGGGCGAGGCCGACCAGCAAGGGAACGGACCTCCCCGAATACTCCAGCGCCAGGACTTACTGCCAGACCAATCCGTTCTGTCGCAGATCCGGGATCCTGCTCTCTATCCAGAGCTCACATGGTTAGGTCGGCAGTTCGGAAATATCCAGATGTTGCGTGATTGGACACTCGGACGCTACGCCGCACCGCGGCAGGCGCAACCGGCGGACCTATCCGAAGACAGACCTCTTCCTGACTACCGCAATCTCGGCTTGATCTTGAACAAGATCGAGCACGATGATCAGATGTTTCAAAAATTCAACAGGCTGCTCAAACGCTTCTTTCCGCGTTTTGAACGAATATCCACCAAGGTCTCTAGCGGCATGATGCAGTTTTACTTGCATGAAGCAGGCCTTCGTTCCCCGGTTCCGGCTACACGGCTGTCCGATGGCACGATCCGGTTCATCGCGCTGCTTACCACACTGTTGACGCCCTCGCCACCACCGCTGATTTGTATTGATGAACCGGAATTGGGCTTGCATCCAGACGCGGTGTCTCTCGTGGCCGACCTTATGGTCGAGGCATCTCAGCGTACTCAACTAATTGTTGCGACCCATTCGGATGCGCTACTTTCCGCTTTGAACGGTAAACCGGATTCTGTCGTCGCCTGCGAAAGGGTCGGCGTGGGAACGACACTACGCCGACTTGATTCATCGCTTCTGGCGGATCTTCTGGATGCGTATCCGCTGGGCGATCTCTGGCGGATGGGTGAGTTGGGGGCCAATCCGTGAGCATTGCCATTTATCTGGAAGGTGGAGGGGAAGGCAAGAACTCTAAAGCCATGCTTCGTCTGGGCATGGATGCATTCTTAAGGGATATCAAGGAGGTTTTTCGGCAGAAGCAATTGAGATGGAAGCTGGTTTGTTGCGGCGGGAGGGACAAGGCGTACAGACGATTTATGAATGCGCGCACTGAGGGTGAAGCTGAAATAGCTGTACTTCTGGTCGATTCGGAAGAATCCCTAAGCGCATCAACCCCGCGGGATCATTTGAGAGAGCGAGATGGATGGGACTTTGAAGGCGTCGACGACGATACAATTCATCTCATGGCCCAGACGATGGAGGCGTGGATTGTCGCCGATCCTGAGGTGCTGAACTCGTATTACGGTCACGGGTTCCAAGCGAGCAGTCTCCCTCGTCGCGAGAATCTCGAAGAGGTAAGCAAACAAGACGTTGCTAGTGCCCTGGACCGAGCCACCCAAAATACGCAAAAGGGCAGGTACCACAAAATCAGACATGCCCAACAGCTATTAGAACAAATTGACTCTGCAAAGGTACGCCAGCGATGTGCTCACTGCAAACGGCTGTTTGATACGCTACTTGGCTTGGCCGGTTAAACTGGTTTGAACGTGTTGAAATGAAACCACTGGATGGATGCTGCGACGCCAAGTCGAAGGATATGAAAGCAATAATAGTCGTCCTCCCTCCCGATCCTCTCACTCTACTGAAAGATTCTTCCACTGCCGCTCTACGTGGGCTGGAGTGACAGATTGCTCTCCCTAGCTCTGACAAGACTCTACGAGCTCAAAAATGCGACGATACAGTGCTTGATTGCGCGGTCGTTCAACATCTGAGAATGCGCGTCCCGACTGTGCCGTTCCGTCACTGCTGCCAGTGTGTGCGTAAAGGCCGAGACCAATCGGCATCTCACCCTCCTGAACCAATCCACCCAGTAATGATATAAGGCTGAGCTCACTGGGCGCTCAACCTGGGTTCTCCCACCCTGCGCTTATCAGAGAAAAAACATCAATAAAAACAGGATGGTACAACCTGACTCAGGATCGGCCGCCGTAGAACGTCTTCCATCCCAGGCATGTTTGTCACTGTAGCTAGTTGACGTGCGTGCTGAACGCATGTTCATAGTATAAAAATACGTGCTGAACGCATTATATATGCAAATAGGGCAGTACCATACGTTTAGTACGTGTATTCATATACCTGTCTATCGCAGCGGAGGCATCAGGAGGGAGTTATGGCTGACCGGCCGACGATGGGGGGATTAAAGGCCGTCCGGGGTAGGGTGGCAGGGGAGGCATGCGGAAGGTGCCCCTCCTTAACTCCTCACTCTCAATCCCCAATCTCAAATTTTTACTCCCACCTTTTGGAGAACCCAGGGGCGGCCTCCTTTCAGAGCGGGATGGGGGGGCGCAGGCTGGGTATGCGACGCGGAGGACGGGGTGATTGGGATAAATGGTAATGCCCAGCCGACCGGGTATGGAACAGAGCGGGCGGACACCGAGGAGATGTGTGGGGACACGGATAACGGGCTTAACTTATTTATTCAACCGAAACTTTTTGGGGGAAGGGAAGCATGGTGTGGTGGTGTGGGTAGATGGGGGGTGGTGTTGGACCGGGCGGTGGTGGGGGTGACGGCCTTGGACGAGGAGTTTGTCAAAGATGTGGTGGGGAGTTGTGAGGTGGCGGACTTCCCGAGTCCGGGGGTGGGGGTGACACTGGAGTGGCAAGAGTCGAGTCAGAATTTTGCCATTACCAATGTCGAGTGAGGGGGTCCGGTGAGGACGCGGACGGGTTCCCTCCTTTCCCGTCCGCGTCCTGAATTGGCTTCTCTAAGAGGTTGAAAACACTGCTAGATATCCAAAAACGCGAAGATGCTGTTCCTGATAGTGCGGTCGTTCAATACCTGAGAATGCGCAGCCCGACTGTCACATTCCGTCACTGCTGCCAGTGCATGCGTATAGGCCGAGGGCAGTTGGGCCGACTGAACACTGACCGTCTCATCCCCGTCTTCAAACAGCGCTCGGTAGGGCTGTTGTGGCAGATGTTTGGCAAACTCGTCTCTGTGGAAGAGTAAAGCCGGAGTGGGCTCGGCGTCGAGCAGTACCGCCCGCGCAAGCGTAGGGTGCGACCTGGCAAAGATGTACAGCATCTGCGTTGACAGTTGTGGTGAGCGGCTGAGCGGGGCGTGAAGACATTCATACAGTTGCCTGCCCGTGTGTAATGCGGCTGTCACCAGAGCTAATCTTTTTTGCCTGACTTGTTCCGACACGCGGATGGCCGTATCCAAGAAACCCCAGCCATAACGTTCCCACAGCTCGCTCTCATATAGCCTATAGGGGAGGGGCTTGAGCTCGCCATCGAGAAGAACCGGCGCATACGTGGGCATCATCTCATAGGCCGATGGAAAAGTCGCAAACGCCTGGGCGTTTATCAGTGTGGTGTTGAGACCAAAGCGAGCGCCGTGTTTCATATTATGGAAGGCGGTCATGGAACCTTTGAAGGGCACGGTGGTGAGTACGACCTTGTCTATATGGCTTGCCCCTTCCCAGGTTTCGACGGCATCCTCGGGAGTCTGGGACCCATAGCGCAAATAATAGCTCGTAATCAGCCCACCCATGCTATGGGCGATAATGGCTATTGATGTAGCGCCCTGGTGTTTCAGCTCGGAGACCAGACAGGCCAGTTGTTTCACTGCTGCAAAATAGTCCTCGCGCCAATCGTAGGCGAAAAGGTGGATATGGGAGCGCGTCCCGAGTCGGGCTCGAAGTTTGCCGAGAAATGCGGCGTATACATCCTTGGCATAGAGGCCAGGAATGACGGGGATGCAGTCCAGTACTGTGCCGGGAACCAGTGCTCTTTCCCCGGCCACTCCAAATCCGGTGCGTGCTGCCGTCTTTGAACCGAACAGGGCTTGCCAGGCCGAGAGCCAGACGATTTTCCGGTCACTTGTTTGGACAAGTCGCGTTCCGTAAAAACCTGGGATAAAGATGAGGTGCTGCATAGCCGGATTGCCCGCTGTGTGAGCGGCCTTCGGGCCGTGATACTACGTGGTGGTGAGGCGAGAGCCAAGCGCCAGAGTGTAGCCCCCTATCGACCATGTCCATGCCACCCATCGACGCCTGGAGCGTGTTTATTGACCTGGGCTGCGTCTCGGTCCTGCTCTTAGTCGGATTTGCAATTCGAACGACATCCGTGTGGGTGCAGCGGCTGTTTCTTCCGGCCAGCGTGATCGCCGGGTGTGGCGGCCTGGCGTGCGGGCCTCACGGGTTCGACATACTGCCGTTTTCGCCTCTGTTGCCGCAATACCCCAGCGTCCTGATCACGCTGGTGTTTGCCGCCTTGCCGTTTACGTCCCGGTCTGTCAGCCGGGAAGGCGGCTCACGACGCACCGCCGAGCTTGGGTCGTATTCGGCCGCCACCGTCCTGCTCCAATGGGGGCTGGGCGTCCTGTTCAGTCTGACCGTGCTGTCCTTCGTCTGGCCGGATCTGCCGCGTGGCTTCGGAACCGTACTTGCCAGCGGGTTTGTGGGCGGACACGGCACCGCCGCAGCGCTGGGTGCGGCCTTTAACAGCCTGGGTGAGCAAAGCTGGTCCGAGGCCGGTGCCTTAGCCATGACCTCCGCCACTGTCGGCATTCTGAGCGCGGTGGTCGGCGGTATGCTGTGGGTACAGTGGGCAGCCCGAAACGGTACGACCCGGTTTCTGGCCAGATTTGACGACCTGCCCGACGAGTTTCGTACCGGTCGCGTTCCCGACACCCGGCGCAGCCCGCTCGGCTACGAAACCCTCTCGCCCCTGGCGCTCGACCCGTTGATTTTTCATGTCGCACTCGTTGTCACAGCGGCTTTTGGCGGTTACCTGCTGACCGGTTTGGGCAGCGTGTATCTGGGAGCCTACCGTCCGCCCAGCTTCTGCCTGGCCTTCGTGTGCGGCTTCGGTCTCAAATGGCTGTGCACCCGCCTGCGGTTCGCAGACACGGTTGACCGCACGGTCATGCTACGGCTGAGCGGGGCGCTCACCGACGTGCTGGTCGTGTGCGGCATTGCCGCGGTCAGTCTTGAGGTCGTGGCCCGCCACGCCCTACCGTTGCTGGTGCTGTTTGTCTTTGGTCTGGTGCTGTGCTGGGCGGTGTTCTATATCGGCGGTCCGCGCATCTTCCGTGACCTCTGGTTTGAGAAGGCACTGTTCACCTGGGGCTGGGTGACCGGTGTGATGGCCATCGCCCTGGCGCTGCTGCGCGTGGTCGACCCGCGCGACGAGTCGGAGATTCTGGACCCGTTCGCTCGTGCCTATCTGTTCGTGGCGCCGCTGGAAGTCGGTCTGGTGTCGTTTGCGCCGTTGTTGATTGTGCAGGGCTTTGCCTGGAGCTTCGTCGGGGTGACTGTCCTCGCCGGTTTTGTCGCCCTACTGTGGGGCGGATGGCGAAAGGCGGGGTGAGGCACGAGTCAATCAATCAATCACGCTTTAGGATAGTGGCGGCTTGCCTGAGGGACTCGAATGAGACCTCGGCTTTCGTCAGATAGGTATCGATTCCAGAGTGGTTGGCGAGGTAGAACGCAATCGCACCATACACTTGTTCAAGGCTCAGAACGGGAAAGGACTGGGCAATCCCCCTACGCTGGCGCGCTTCCCCCTTATTAAGGGCAATAATAGACTTGACTAACCCCTCGAAGCAAGTTTGACACATACCATCTTATCCGACGCAAAAAGGGGGATTTTGGTGGTTCCAGGGACCATTTAGAAGAGAGATTTCTGGGCGTTAAGTCGTGAGCTGATAAAGACGTTATATCCCGGAAAAGCTGGAGAACCAGGTGGAGAAACTGAAAAAGGAAGTGAGAAAGAACAACAGCCAAAGAGGCCGGTAACACAACTAACCAAACGGAAAGAAGAAAGGAGTATGTGTAATGCGTGTTTATACAGACCTAAGTGTTGATCCTGATGATGCAAAGTATATTGAGGAGCAATCTAAGCAGGAGAAGTGCGAACCATACGAACTCGTTGCACGTATGGTCAAAGCCTATAAAGAAGCGAAAAACGAGGATAAATAGACCTTAATAAGAATTACTTCCTGCGGGCTTCGGCCCACGGATCATCGAGAAGGAGTGGTGCAATCTGCCCATAGCGCGTAGCCAGGCTCAGGCTGGCGCGGTCCAGCGAGGAGGCATAGCCATAAGCAGCCGTAAGCAACCGTCTCGTTTGTCGGATTTTCTCAAGGGGAAGAAGACCAAATACACCCTCGTCGGTTTCATGCGGACCCGCGGCGATGGATTCTGGTGGACGCAGACGCTCTTGGCCGCCGGTCTAGGCGTCTCGCTCAGGATGAAGAATGGACACCATTAGGCGTTTCGATAGCAAAGTGGGAGCCGAGCTGGAGGCAACAATCACTATAGAGCCGCTCTCCGAAGGACCGTTGAAGGGCAAATCTATCCGATGTCTCCATTGTGAGAAGGAGGCTGTATTCCTGGTCGGTTTTGGGCGGCACGATGTCGGGTCAGGGGCGTTTTGTGAGGAGCATACACCAAACCCCCCGCATCTCCCGTAAGTCTCTCTTTTTCCCATCCTCCCATGTGACTTTGGTATATAATTCCCACCGGGCCACTCAACCGACCATCAGAAGGCCCCCCCCAGGACATGCCGCGCGGGCCTAGTCCGGTCTGCCCAGGTCCGCAGAGCCGGGCCCAGGACCGGGCAGGCAGGGCGGGGATATGGGCCGGTGAGTTTGTACCGCCTTGGGAGTGGCGGCAGGGAAAACGGCTGCACTAGGAGGACGAACAGGACTTGCAGGAGTGGAACGGGAACACCTGGGCAAGGAAAAGAAGAATCCTGTCAGCGCTCCACCTATGCCGAGACGTGCGGGGAATACCTGTCCAAAGGGCGACAGGTCTATATTGAGGGGCGTATCCAGACGCGGAAAGTCGAGGACAAGGAGGGGAAGGAACGCTATTTTACCGATATCAACGCCCAGAAAGTGACGTTCCTCGGCGGTGGCAGAGCGGGCGTGGCGGGTGATGAGGAACCAAGTGGCGGCGCTGATGACGGAGGGGTGGGGCCAGTTGCCCCGGATGATGACGTGCCTTTCTAGCGGGGCGGCGAAAGCCCCCCCCCCCCGCGACGCGGCGGGAATAGAAGCGCCCCAGCCGGCAAAACCAGGTCTGGGGCGTTTTCGCGTGTAACTCACCAAGCCCCCCCAGAATCCCCTTTCCCTCACCGCCTGCCCCTTAACG
>MPMI01000081.1 GCA_002238415.1 Desulfurellaceae bacterium bin18
GTACCTGCATCTTCGCCTTGCCACGGATGTAGTGATGCTCAAAGCCAAAGCTTTGATCAACACGGCTGTTAATCCGTTCCAGCGCACTGCGCCGATTGTAACCACGTCGCCAGGAAGGACTGTCATAAGGGGTGGGCGTAAAAATACGCCGATCCTGCTTCTTGATAGCAATGCGCACGATACGACCATAGTCGCCCGCTTTCGTACCCGCCTGCCGGTAGCATGTTTCCCGGCCAGCACACTCAAGCCCGTAAGCGGCTGCCGGACAACGATACTTCAATGTGTTGCGCGTCGCTTCAAAACCCTGGAAGGCCAGCGGGCGCTGATTCCCGGTCTCTGGGCAAACACAAAACACCTCCCCTTTTTCGCTATGCACGATGTTATCAGCACGGTCTGGATAGAGTGGTCGGGTAACGATGATCTCGGGGTTGTAGTCAGGGGCCTTTTTCTCTGCCTGCCAATGTTTGGCGATATCCACCAACGGCCGGATGTGGAGTTGATCCCACAAATACTGTTTCAAGGCGGTACTATCCAAGCCACGGTCTGCCGTGAAGTCCTGACAACGCTCTCCCAGTTCTGGCGCCGCGCTAAACAGGGTGTCCAGTTGCACCGCCAGTTCTTTGCTTTCCGAGCGGGACGCTGGCTGGATGCTGAACGCCACCGGGATTTCGTACTGGGTATCGGCAATCAGATGCAGGCTGTAACCAAACCAGGTCTTTATCTTCTGCCATGGCTTGCCGTCCTTCGAGACTCCTTTGGTCTCATGCTTGCCCCAGTCCGCATCCGGGTCAGATGTCTTCCCGGTCTTCTTATTCTTGCTCCCGGTGGCATGACTCGAAATAGCCTTACCGTCATACCCCAGGTGTTGACCAAAGTCCGGCAGCACCGCCATCAATTGCTCCCGCAACGTCGGAATCATGGCGGCGATCAAACCTTGTTTCTGCTCCATCTTCACCACCAGCTTCAGAAACCGGGAGAAGTTGTGACTATCCGGTATGGTAGAGCGCTGCGGTTGGCTAATAGAGTTCACCCTGAGCACACCATCGACACGTTCGAGAACTTTTTTGGGCGGGCTTTGCAGCGGCACCGGGTCGAACTCGCAGAGCGTCAGCAAGGCCGGGTTGCGCCGCAGTTCGCGCAACAACGATTCGATGCTCTCGTGTTGAAAGACAACACCGGCGAGCAGTGCCCGCCACATGGTGGCAACGGGGAAATCATTGCGCCCATGACCGCGCATTTGCTGTAAAGCGGCGATGATATCCTGGTCGGGTAAGAATCGGAATACCAGTTCCAGGCGTTGAAGGTCGGGTAATGCCTCGACATTGTCCCATAAAAAGAGGATACTTTGCGTGGTCGCCATGAATTGTCTCTCGTCGAAAATTGATAATGTTGGTTTATACCACATGGCGGCCATCTATGCAACATAAGTCATTGATATATTTAGATTATATTGATGACATAGAGGATTTTCAGAGCGCTATTGCAGCCTGGGGTGAAAATCCGGGAATTGACAATTTGGCCGCCCGCCAGCCCGCATTCTTTCGTTTTTTTGTGGGGTAAAGAGATCTGACCCTGCTCTGGAGACCAGTAGAATCAAGCCCTAACAGACTGCGCAAATGCCTCTTGTCAGGTCATTTGCGATCTCCTCCTGAAGAGGTTCTCCAACTTCTCTTGCGATGAAAGACCTGTCGGACGTGGGCGCGCTTTCGCGTCGGGTAACGTTGAAACCCGTATCCGTACCATTACAGCACGGCATTCGCTTTTTCCGACTTCCCAAACCCGCAGGGCCATAGGTCTTCCTCACGGTCGACTGTCCCATCAGGGGACCCTTCGGGGTTGCCACGTTTCGAACGAGAAGTATGTCGGGTTAGGTGCCTGCTGTCGACCGGAGGAGATGTGGGCCACGAGAGCCGACATATCAACGACTCTACCCCTCCTCAATGCCTTTTGGCTCAAGCGTAATAACCACTTCCGCTTGTTCTCATTAACGGTCTTTATCACAGGTTCACATCTGTTCACCATACCAACTACCTGGCACTGACCCAATTGTGGTTATCAGGAGGGCTCTCGTCTTGCGATTTGAACCCCGCATCTCACGATGCTTCGTTACATTGTCCGGGCAGCTCTTTATTCATGCCCGTAGGTTTACCCCGTAGCAAGGGTAGTTTCTTTTGCTTCCCAGCGAAGAAACAGCTTTCTCGTCCAACCTCGTGTCGCAA
>MPMI01000006.1 GCA_002238415.1 Desulfurellaceae bacterium bin18
CCCCCTGCTGGTCCGAATCTGCCAGCGGCCGTCAATGAATTCGCAGGCCGTAATCTCTTCCTCAAAGCGGACACGGTCTACGACTGCGTACTTCTGAGCAACAGTCTCGAAATAAGTCCGAATCTCAGGGCCCGGAGCAAACACCTGACTCCAGTCCGGATTGGGCTCAAAAGAATAGGTATACGAATGCGCCGGCACGTCGCAGGCCAGGCCCGGATAGGTGTTCGCCCGCCAGGTACCGCCCAGGGCGTCTGACTTCTCATAGATGACAAAGTTGTCATAGCCGGCTTCACGGAACTTGATAGCGGACAGGATGCCGGCCATGCCCGCGCCGATGATGACGATGCGCGGGTCTTGCGCGGTGTGTTTGAGGTCTTGGGGGTTCAGATTGGGTTCGGCCATATATCCGTTCCTTCCTTATACAAAACGCGGGCTGGTATACACCGGCAGGCCGAAGGTCCGCCGCCCGAGCAGGGCTTTGCCTTCCATGCCGGCAAAGGGCTGATGGATGACCGCGGCCCGCACGTCGCGGTACATCTGTTCCATGGGATTTTTCTTGAACAGGGCTGCGCCGCCGACCATGCGCATGGCTTTATCAACCACCTGAACGCAGGATTCCATCACAAACTGAAAACACGAGATCAGATTGACGAGGTCTTCCTGGGTGCGCACTGTGACGTCATCGTGAGCGGCAACGGCCTGATGCAGCATGGCCCGCGCCGAACGCAGGCCGATTTCCATTTCCGCGGCCAGGAGTTGATTGCTCGGATAGTGGGTCATGGGCTGATCGAACGGCTCTTGTTTCCGTCCGGCAACCCAGTCCATGGCGTAATCGCGCGCCGCCTGGGCCAGGCCGATATAACACGCCGGACCGGAGGCCACCCACCACGAGGCGGTGATGTCGGAGATGGCGTCCCAGCTTTGGGCCGGTCGTAACACCGCGGCATCGTCGGGGACAAACACATTGTTCCAGACCACATCATTGCTCTGCGAAGAACGGATGCTCATCGTATCCCAGTTGGTCTGAATTTCGACGCCCTCAGCCGTGGTCGGAAAGAAGCACAGCAGGCATTGCGGGCCATTCTCCGGGTCTTCATAGCGCGCGGTCGTCAGCAGATAGTCGGCCCCCGCGGACATGGTGCCGAAGCCGCTTTTGCCGTTCAGCCGGTAGCCGCCGTCCACCTTGGTCGCCTGACGGGTGGTGTCGTTAATACCGGCAAAGCCGACCGAGCTGTTCATTTTTGGATCGCTGACCGGTCCTCCGAAAATCAGACCGTCGGTCACTGTCGCCTTGAGCATGGGTTCGATCGCGTCCAGGTGCGGCCCCTGCCCGCGTTGGTTGAGCCGCCACAGGTCGGCCAGAATGGAGACCACGATGTGGTGCATATTGACGGCAATGGCCATGGGCAGGTCGCCGTAGGCCAGACGTTCCTGGGCCATGGCAATATCCAGCGGTGTAGCGCCGCCGCCGCCCAGCTCTTCCGGTACGATGAGCGCGGTATAGCCCGACGCCTTCATGGCCGCCACATTTTCATGCGGAAAGCTGCTGTCCGCATCGTGCTCGGCCACCCGCGATTTGAAATCGTCAGCATGTGTAGTGGCCATATCAATAAGGCGTTGTCGACGTTCGATTGGATTCGTTGCCATGTCTGAGACCTCCTTGCTTTGCCCACGATCCTGTTATTCTTACTGGACAAGCGTCCGGTTCGTATCAGACAAACCGGACAAGCGTCAAACTTCAGCTCATCAGCCGTCCCGGCATGACTGCTCACTCGGCTCGTGGTACTTATCGCTGCGCCCCGGTTCAGCCACCTCAGGGCAAGCCCGAGTGGCCGGACCGCCAGGGCCATGCTACACACACGACAGGAGGGCAGACTATGACACAGCCATCAACTTCTACCGCCCATGAGCAGCCGAGCTACGACTGGCCCACGCTGATCGATGAAATCAACCGCCGTTTGCACCTGCGCGCTACACCAATCGGCATGAAATGGTTTACCTCGGTCGAGGAAATGGAAGCGATTCCCCGGCTCCGGCGCCCCAAGGATATCCACACCGCCGACCAACTCGTCGCTCAGGCCGCCCGGCTCAACTGGACTGTCGGCCTGACGGCAAAAGACCTAGTCGGCAGCCAGTGCTCGGCCGTGTTGGGTCTCGCCCCCCAGGACGAGGAGTGGCGGTGCGGCAAAACCATGGCCGGCGTGTGGTTTGAGACCGAGCAGGACTCAGCCGCCCACCAACAGGCCATGGATGTCGTGCCCTACGGTCGCTATCAGGCCCTGGCGGTCTCGCCGCTGGTGTCGGGTCGGCTCAACCCGCCGGATATCTGTCTGATTTACGCCACCCCGGCCCAGATGATCCTGCTGATCAACGGCCTGCAATGGACGGGCTATAGAAAAATGCAGTGGGGCAGCGTGGGCGAGTCGGCCTGCGCCGACTCCTGGGGGCGGGCCAAGCTGACCGGGGAGCCGAGCGTCTCGATTCCGTGCTATGCCGAGCGGCGCTACGGGGGCGTACTTGAGGATGAGCTGCTGATGGCCATACCGCCTCACTACCTGCCGAAAGCCCTGGACGGCTTGGCCCGGCTGGCCAAGAACGGGCTGTCCTACCCTATTCCCCAGTACGGCATCCAGAGCGATGCACGGGCGGGTCTGGGCTTCAGCTACAAAGACTCGAAGTAGGCCGTATGGTGTGAACCGCCTTCCGGCTTCCGCCGGAATGACGGCGGGGACGGGCTATACGGAAGCGTGCATTGCTCTAGTCTCGTCCGAGCAGCAGGTCTGGCCTAATCACGGCTCGATGGAGGGGCACGGCATTCACCGTTGCCTTGGACACCATCAGTGCGTTGGCATTTTTTGCGGCCAGACTCCGGGCCAGCTCGGTGACCGTCGGCATCAGCTTGTCCGGCGTCACCACCTGATTCAACATCCCCAGGGATAAGAGCTCGTTTGCCGTGTAATGGCAGCAGGTCAGCATCATCTCTTTGGCCCGTGCCGGTCCCACCTGGGCAGCCAGCAGCGTCGTCATAGCCGGACTCAACGGGGCCCCAAGATCGACCTCGGGAAACCAGAACTCTGCCCCTTCGACGGCGACACACAGGTCGCAGCCGAGTACCAGCCCCCAGCCTCCCCCAACCGCATAGCCATTCACCGCCGCGATCGTGATTGGCTCAAGGTGGACCAAGCTTGCCAGGACGCGTTCCGTCAAACGTGTCCGGCGGGGAGCGAATTCCTGAAAAATCGCTTCGCGCTCGTGTGGATCATCTACTCCTTTGATAAGCGACAAATCCGCGCCTGCGCAGAAGGAGTTTCCCGCCCCAGTGAAAATAAGCACCCGAACCCCGGTATCGTCCCGGAGCCGGCATAAGAGGGCGTCCAGCTCCAGCAGGATGTCTTCGTTTAATGGGTTGCGTTTCTCTGGTCGATTAAAGGTGAGTGTTGCAATGCGGTCTTCTTTTTCGAGTAAAAAATGCCTTGGCATTTTGTCCCCCTAGCCATACTATACGGCCTCTTTATGGAGCTGTGTATATCGTTCCAGGTCTCTAACGACCACTGTAGAGAACCAGGCTCAGTCAACAGTCCCGTGGATGCTCATCAGCGGTCCACCCGCCCACACGAGTCTGTGCGGGCTGGCCAATAAAGGATTTATACCAAGTATGATTCGCAATCTGACGCCGTGGGTGAGTACGATTACCAGGGAGTGAGAGCTGACCGCGGGAAGAAGCGGTTTCCCCAAGTGAGAAAACGGAGAGGGGGCCATAATGGAAAGCAAGAGCGAAGAAAAACTGTCAGGCCTAGCAGCAGCGCGACTCCTCCCCCAGCAATTCCGGGACCTTGCCCCATTCCTTGAATGGGCCTTGGCAACGGAGCCTGAGCGGAGTGCGAAGCGTCAGGCCAGCCCGATGGAAGAAATCAACGCGTTTTATCAAGCCATATTCTCGCGGATGAAAGACATTCTGCCGTTTTTGGACCAGTTTACAGCTGAGAATGCTCCGGATGATGTGCGGCGCTTATTCCATCTCACCCTCTCCTTGGCCGAAGTCGCCCCGGCGGTTGAAAATTACGGGCAGCCAAGTGTTGTTGATGGGTATGATGTCACCCGCTTTGTCGAAAATCACGAACAATCAAAATAAGGAAGGGCATCGCCAGAGGAGGGAAACACATGGCGCTGGGGAAAAACAAATGGCACGACCGTTATCCGGAGCTCGGGACTGGCCCCATCCCGGTCGAGCCGTATGTCTCACCAGAATATTTTGAGCAAGAACGCGCCCGGGTCTTTCGCAAAACATGGCTCAATATCGGCCGGGTCGAGCAGATTCCTCAGCCTGGGGATTATTTTGTCAAAGACCTTACCATCTGTAACACCTCGATTCTGGTTGTTCGTGGCAAGGATGGTGAGGTCCACGCGTTCCATAACATGTGCTCGCACCGCGGCAATCAACTGGTGTGGGACACCAAGGGCAGGTGCCAGACTTTTTCATGCAAGTTCCACGGCTGGACATACGCCCTGGATGGCTCGCTCCGCTACATCACGGATGAACATAATTTCTTTGGTCTCAAGAAAGAAACGCTCGGTATGACACCGGTTGCGGTTGGTACCTGGGAGGGTTTCATCTTTATCAATGTGGACCCTGACCCTCAACAGACCTTGCCGGAGTACTTGGGGGAAGGACTGCGCACAAGCATCAAAGGCTATCCCTTTGAGGACCTCTCGACCAACTGTTTTTCCTGGCACACGGACGTGCAGGCCAACTGGAAGGTCGCCAAAGACGCCTTCCAGGAAGTGTATCACATCTCCACCCTGCACCGCCGCATCATTGGGGATGTGTATGCGAGCAAAGCCAATCCGTATGCGAATGCGCTCAACTTTACCCTTTATCCTCCGCATGGCCGGGTGTCGCTGTCCGCAAACCCGGACCGGAAACTCACCGGTGTTGAGTCCATAGTACAGGGGTTTGGCTCGACGGTGCTGCAACAGAATAACAGCGCTTCGGAGAAGCTACCCGCAGGTGTGAACCCTACGGGGTATCCGCACTGGTCCTTCGATGGCTTGGCGCTGTTTCCGAACTGCCTTATCTATGTGTCAAAGGGAACGTATCTGACCCATATTTTTTGGCCTATAACGGAAAATCTGACACGCTGGGAAATTCGGACCTATTCACCCCAAGCGGAAACGCTCTCGGGCCGATTCAGCCAGGAATACGGGAAGGTTTCCTTCCGTGACACCTTGTTAGAAGATGCCAGTACGCTGGAGCGCACCCAAACAATGCTGAGGTCGGGCGCGAAGAAGGAAATCGTTCTGCAAGACGAAGAGCTCCTCATCCGCCAGCATCATAAAGTGACGGAAAGTTTTTTGAACGCATCGAAAGGGAGCCAGCCGAATGTCTGAGCGTCAACTGCCGGAGGGGTTTCAGGATCTTGAGCCATATCTTGAATGGTCTTTGGCCACGGACCGTGAGCGCAGTATCAAACGCCAGACGAGTCCGATGACCAAGATCACTGCCTTTTATCACGCCATTGTGCCGCGTATGGATGAAATCCTGGCCCATTTAGAGCAGTATCCGTTGGAGCAGGTCCCGGCCGATGCGCAAAGCCTGTTCTATCTCACTCTGTCGTTAGCCAAGATTGCTCCGGCGGTTGAAATGTATGGCGAACCTGTGCCTGAGGGGCTGGATGCATTACGACTTGAGAACATTGATATCTATCCGACCCGAGGCTGAGCACGGGCAAAGAAAAGGAGGGCAAGGGTATGCCCACACAGACCAACGGAGCCACTGACGGAAAATGGCACGCGCGGTATCCTGAGTTGGGAACTGGACCGGTCCCCATCGAACCCTACATCTCACCCGAGTATTTCGAGAAAGAGCGCGAGTACATTTTTCGGAAAGTCTGGCTCAATGTAGGCCGAGTGGAACAGATTCCCGAGCCCGGCGACTATTTTGTGAAAGACTTGGCCGTGTGTCGGACCTCGATCATCATTGTCCGTGGTCACGATGGCCGGGTGCACGCCTTTCACAATATGTGCTCGCACCGCGGCAATCCGGTCGTGTGGAATGCAAAGGGCGCGTGCAAGATGTTCACCTGCCGCTACCACAGTTGGACGTATGGGCTGGATGGTGCTTTGCGACATATCCCGGACGAAAAAAATTTCTATGGCATCAAGAAGGACGCCTATGGACTGACGCCGGTTGCCGTTGATACCTGGGAGGGATTTATTTTTATTAATGTCGATCCACGCCCAAAAGAGAC
This sequence comes from Desulfurellaceae bacterium bin18, assembly GCA_002238415.1. Lineage (GTDB taxonomy): Bacteria > Desulfobacterota > Binatia > Bin18 > Bin18 > Bin18. The sequence goes on from MPMI01000006.1 coordinate 6,249, forward strand.
CCTGCGCGAATATCTCGGAGCAGTGGGGGAAAGTTTTGAGGGCTATCCGTTTGCGGAGATGGCAACCGGCTGCTCGACCTGGGAGATCGACGTGAATGCCAATTGGAAGGTGTGTAAAGATGCCTTCCAAGAGGTCTACCATATCTTCAGTCTGCATCACAAAAGTACGGGAGCGGCGTTTGCCAGCACGTCCAATCCGTATTTGAATGTACATGAACTGGCGCTGTTTGGCCCGCACGCACGCATATCGGTCCCGGCCAATCTCGACTGGACACCCACCCCAGTTGAAGCCTTGGCAAGGCGATATGGCATGCTGGCCCTGCAAAAACAGGGCAGCTCCTCACAGGGCATGCCTGCTGGGGTGAATCCAACCGGTTCCCCGGACTGGTCGTTCTCGGGATTGATCTATTTCCCCAATATGTGTCTCTTTGTTGCGGACGGCGGGATTATCATGCACACCATGTGGCCCTTGTCGGAAAACCGTACCCACTGGGAAGCCCGGACCTATTTCCCGAAAGCGAAAACGCTGGCGCACAAGTTCAGCCAGGAGTACAGCCGGGCCACGTTCGTCGACGGAGTACTGGTCGAGGATGGAGGGACGTTTGAGAAAACGCAGTCCATGCTGGCTTCAGGAGCAAAGAAACACGTCATCCTGGGAGATGAAGAGCTGCTCATCCGTCACCATCACAAGGTGACAGAACAGTTCTTTAACGCGTAGCTTCGCTATCGCAGCAAAAAGGAGGACTGCCATGAGTCGTACATACAATATTATTGACGCGGATGGTCACGTGTTAGAACCACCCGACTTTTGGCAAGACTACATTGACCCAGCCTACCGTGACCGCGCACCGCAACTCTTCGTCGATACCGACGGACAAGAGCGGTTGCGCATAGAAGGCAAGGTGCTGGGTGGTCCCAAGGGGTTAGGATTTGCTGGTGCCATCGGTGCTCGACAGGGAGCGGCTCCGACCGACATCCGCTACATCGAGGGAAGGAAGGGGGGCTTTGATCCCCACGCGCGTATCCCGGACATGGAAATCGACAGCATTGATGCGGCAGTTCTCTATCCCACCATTGGTCTGTTCTGTGGAGCGGCGAGTGACCCGCTATTGTCTGCCGCGCTGTGTCGCGCCTACAACCGCTGGCTGGCGGATTACTGCAAGCCGTATCCGGATCGCCTGTTTGGCGCGGCGATGGTGCCGTTGCAGTCGGCAGAGCTAGCAATCGCCGAGATGCGCTATGCCCGCAAGGAACTCGGCATGCGGAGTGGCTTTGTCCGCCCCGATCCCTATCTTGGCCGTTCGCTTGACCATCCGGACTACGAACCGTTCTGGGCCGAGGCGCAAGAACTCGACTTTGCTATTGGTCTGCACGAAGGCACCGGTGTCCATGAAGGGCCTGGGGCGATGCCAGCGATGGGCGTTGATCGCGTAAAGAGTCATGGCGCGAAACATATTGTGTCGCACACCATGGAGATGATGATCGGCTGCTTGAGCGTGATCTGGGGTGGTGTCTGCGAGCGCTTCCCGAAAGTACGGATTGCCTTTCTCGAGTCGGGTGGAGGCTGGATTGCCGGGTGGTTGGACCGCATGGATCGCCACTTTCAAGACGGTGACGTGTTCGACGACTCCGGGCTGCGGATGAAACCGAGCGAGTATTTCCAGCGACAGTGCTGGATTTCTTTTGAGCCAGTTGAGAGAAGCCTTCCGTATCTTGCTGAATATCTGGGGCCAAACAAGATACTCTGGGCCACTGATTATCCGCATCCTGATGGGTTCTTCCCCGGTGCTCCTGCCATGATTGCGGAGAGACTACCTGAGAAAATCAGGCGGCAGGTTCTGGCCGAAAGCGCCATCCAGTTTTATAAACTGATTTGAGACTGCCTTTGCCGAGAAGATCGGCGGTCCTGACCCCTTCTCCGGGGAAGCGGTCAAGCGGCATATTCGGACGGTCACGCGTATTATTCTGACTGGTGTGCTAGCGGAACCCATGCTCGGCTATCAACGCGAGACGCTTTTCAGGGCCGCTGAAGTATCTGTTACTTCAGCCGGTTCACATCGTCCGGGTTGATCAGGTCCGGGACGGTCCAGCCGTCGATATCGTATTCCTCCATACACTGCTCGACAAATGCCTTGAGCTGATCCGCGCGGCCCATGGCCACGGCCGCCGGCAGGTTTTCGAGTTTGATGTTTTCATAGTTGCCAGCATAGTTGCGCTCGTACAGTTCGTGCCGTCCGCCAAACTCGGTCCCGACGGCATCCCACAGAATCTTGAGCAGCTTGACGCGCTCCAGCGCATCGTAATCGTTGGAGCCGCGTAAATATTTCTCAAGATAGGGCCGCAGCTCCGGCGTTTTGAAATCTTTCACATGTGAGTTGAGATAGATCAGGCCGCTTGAAATGGTTTGCTCGATAATCTCTTTGATACGGGGGTAGGCAACCGGGGCCAGGACGCGGTAGGCCAGGCCGTATTCCGTGTTGGGCTGGAGGGCACCGTTGACCCATTGGTCGGGGGTCTTGGTCATGGCCTCGGTCAGACCCCAAAACATATGCCGCCAGGCCAGCACCTCACCGACCTGCACCTGGGCGCTGCGCTGGTCCTGTATGCCAACCGCCTCTATGGCTTTCAGCAAGACCCCGGCCAGAAAGTCCAGCTTGACCGCGAAACGGGTGCAGCCATGCAGGGTAAAGCGCGGGATAAAACCCGAGCCGGGGAAAAAGGTGTTGGCCTTATCCAGGTCGCGGTAGACAAACAGATTCTCCCAGGGGATGAGGACTTTATCCAACACCAGAATGGCATCGTTCTCATCCAGGCGGGAAGACAGCGGATAGTCGAACGGACTGCCCAGGGTGGCAGCGTGCAATTCATACGACGGACGACAGATCAGCTTCACGCCGGCACTCTGCATGGGAATCATGGCAAACAGCGCCATCTCGGGTTTGCCCAGAGGCGTCGGCCCGTAAAAGCCGATGAAATTATGATGCGTCAGGGCGGAGCCGGTCGCGACCACCTTGGCGCCGCTGACTATGACCCCCGCGTCGGTTTCTTTTTCCACCCGCACATAGACATCGTTGACGTCATCCGGAGATTTGGTCTTATCAACCGGCGGGTTCACCAGGGCGTGGTTGAGAAACAGGCAGCGCTCCTGAGTGTCACGATACCAGCGTAAGGCATTGTCCTGATAGGGCGCATAGAACTCGGCGTTGGCGCCCAGGGTGCCGGTCAGGCTGGCCTTGTAGTCCGGCGAGCGTCCCATCCAGCCGTAGGAGATGCGAGCCCACTCGGCAATGGCGTCCCGGCTGCCGACCAGATCCTCCGTGCTCTTCGGTACCTTGTAAAACTTATGCGTGAACCCGCCATTCCCGGTATCTGTCGGCGTGCTGAGCGTCGGTGCTTTCTGCGGGTCGTGCAGCGCGTCATACATGCGCGCCAGCATGCGGGCGGAATTCCGAAAGGCCGGGTGCTGAGTGACGTCTTTGACGCGCTCGCCATAGATCCAGACCTCTCGGTCGTCCCGCAGGCTGTCAAGGAATTCCTGGCCGGTCAGGGGTCGTTGTCCGGGCTCGCCGTCGGTGTGCGACCTCGGGTCGGTGGCCGGTGTCTGTTGACTCATAGTCTGTCCTCCACGCTCACCTGCTGCGGTCTGCTTCTGTCTATAGGGCGGACCGGGCTTCGGCAAGTTCGAGCGGGGTGGCTGCCCAGCCACCTATGGCCGAAACTGCAAGGCCCTGGGCACGAGTCGCGTCGGCTGAGCCACCACCTGATAGGCGGTTTCCACCCATTCACAGATATAGCGACGGGTATCCCTGGGGTCGATCATTTCTTCGATCTGGAATTTGTTCAACGGGCCGAGCGGTCCCCGGACGCTCTCGATACGGGCGTTGAGTTCCGCACGGAAGGCGACTGGATCGTCCGCTTCTGCCAACTGCCGTTTATAGGCCGCTTCGATGCCGCCTTCGGGTGGAATCCCGCCGACATCCGCAGCCGGCCAGGTGACACGCATCGAGGGTTCTGAGCGCGGGGTGGCATAATTATTCCCGGCAACGCCAAAGCTGCGGCGCATCAGAACGGTAAAGATGGGGACACGGACCTGGGCGAAGGCAATCATCCATTCTGCCCCTTTGCGAATCGTGCCCGTTTTCTCGTGCTCCAGGCCGACCGCGAAGCCAGGGTTATCGACCAGGTTCAAGAGCGGCAGATGAAACAGATCGCACAAATCCAGGTGGCGCGTCAGCTTGTCGCAGCCGTCGGCGGTGAGCGCGCCGCCGTTGGCATGCTGGCTGTCAGAAGCAATCACCCCCAGAGGATAACCGTTGAACCGCACGAACCCGGTCACCTGATCGGTCCCCCACAAGGGACCGATCTCAAAAAAAGAATCCCGGTCGGCCATTAACCTGATGGCCTGCCGAATGTCAAAGGTCGTGGTGCGTTTTCTGGCAATGAGGGTCGCCAGTTCCTCTTCACGCCGGTCAATCGGATCATTCGCGCTGGCCGCGTGTACGGGCGGAACCTCGTATACGCTGGAGGGCAGATAGGACAGAAACGTCCGGGTCATCTCCATGGCTTCTTCTTCGGATTCTGCCAGATTGTCTACCGCACCATTCGTACAGTGAATATGCCAGCCGCCGAGTTCCTCCTTGGTGATATCGTAGCCCATGGCATGTGAGACAACCGGCGGTCCGGCGACAAAGAGTTGGGCGATATCACGCACCATGACCGAGAAGTGGCCCAGGACGGCCTTGGCCGCGCCAATGCCGACCACGCTGCCGAGCAACAGATTGACCACCGGTGTGGTCGCGAGTTGCTCGGCGTACATGCTGCTGCCCAGGTGTCCGGGTAGATACGATCCGCCCCCACCTGCCACCCGCGGCCTGCCGGCTTTGATGGCGCCCGCGCTTTCCTTGGCGCTGCTCTCCCCCTCTTTTTTCTGGGCTGGCACCATAGCTGCAACACTGCCCCCACCGGACGAGCCGTCCAGCAGCCGTATCGAGGGCAGACGCATTTCCGTTGCCAGACGGTCCAGATAGCCGCTCTTTGCAGCGATCGCCCCATCGGCATGGCCTCCCCGAGACGTGAAATCATCGGCGCATACCACGACACCCCGCCGGTCTATTTTCCCCCAGCCACCAACACTGTTTGCCGGGGTAAACCCCACGATGGCCCCATCTTCATCATAGGACGCAAAACCCGCGACACTGCCGACCTCCCGAAAGGAGCCCTCGTCCAGCAACAGCTCAACCCGCTCCCGGCAGGTCAGCTTGCCGCGAGAGCGTTGGCGCACCACGCCGGGGTCGTCGGAGCCGGGCTCCAAGCGCTGTTTGGCAAATTTCCGGAGGAGCGCGACCTCTTCCAGTACGGCCTTCCAGGGCTGTGTACTCTCTTTCGCTTGAGGGGTAACGGCGTGCGACGGAGACACGACCGCCACCACCTGTCCTGCGGCGACGGTGTCCCCGGCCTGGAGCGGTTGCAGTGCCGCTATGACACCGGCACATCCTGCCGTGACCAGGGTTTCCATCTTCATGGCACTCACGACCAGCAGCGTGTCACCGGGCGACACGGTGTCGCCCACACCCACACTGACCTCCACCACAGAACTCTCCAGTGGGCAGTGCACGGATTCCTGGCCCTCGGCCACCTCCAGGGCTGGCAGGCGTGCAGTCGGCACGGCAACCGGTCCCGGAGCCGTCATGCCCAGCCTGGCAGCCTGCTGCTCCAGCAAGGCAAGAGCGCTGCCTTCCGCCGCGGAGAAAGACGCGGAGCTCAACTCCGGGGTCTCTGCCAATAATGATGTTCTGGCATCGCCGGCCCGAACGGACGGATGGGCGAGGATGGCGCGCAGTTGGTGCAAATTGGTGCGCAGACCACCAAGATGGAACTCATCCAGCGTCTGCCGCGTGCGTGTCATTGCGGCGGCGTAAGAACCGGCCGTGCAGATGAGTTTCGCCAGCAAGGGGTCGAACTGCGGCGGTGGGGCATAGCCCAGATAGCCACACCCATCCACCCGGATGCCCGCGCCCGAGGGTTCCTTATAGGCCGTAATACTCCCCGTACTCGCGGCAACGACACGGGCCTGCACGGCAAAACTGCGCGGCCGGCCGACTGTCTGCTGGTCACTCAGACCGAGCGAGGCGAGCGTTTCACCCGCGGCGATACGAAACTGGGCCTCGACAAGGTCAATACCGGTGACCTGTTCGGTGACCGTATGCTCAACCTGAATCCGCGGATTACATTCAATAAAAAAATACTCGCCGGTCTCGGGCGAGACCAGGAACTCGACTGTACCGGCATTCGCATACGAGGCGGCCTTCACCAGGGTGATCGCAGCGGTAAGCATCTGCTCTCGCAGGGCGGGGTCCAGCCCCGGAGCGGGGGCCACCTCGACGACCTTCTGGTGGCGCAATTGGACCGAACAGTCGCGTTCGTGCAGATGGACCACATTGCCGGATGAATCCGCCAGAATTTGGACTTCGATGTGCCTGGGCCGGGCGATCAGCCTTTCGAGAAAGACGGCTCCGTCACCGAATGCGGCCTGGGCTTCGCTGCAACAGCGCTCAAATGCCTCAGTCATCTGCTCGGCTCTCTCGACGACCCGCATACCGCGCCCCCCACCCCCGGCTGCGGCCTTGAGCATCACCGGATATCCAAGATCGTGGGCCAGCTTTTCTGCTTCCCGCGCTGACTCGATGGGTTTGGCGCTACCGGGGACAACGGGAATGTCCAGCGACTCGGCAAGCGTCCGCGCTCTGACTTTATCGCCGAATAAGGCCAGCGTTTCCGGCGACGGACCGATAAACGCGACTCCCTCGGCGGCGCACAACGCAGCAAAAGGGGCGTTTTCGGACAAGAAACCATAGCCGGGGTGCAGACAGTCACACCCGCGTGATTTGGCGGTCTGGACGAGCATGTCCGCGTTTAAATATGCCGCAACAGCGTCCGCCGCCGTACCGATCTCATGACTTTCCGTCATACAGCGGGTATGTAGCGAAAGCGCATCAATAGCCGGATACACCCCGACCGATTCCAGGCCCAAGGCCGTTGCCGATTTAGCAATGCGAATGGCGATTTCGCCACGGTTAGCGATCAAGACACGTGTATGCACTATCAGTCATCCCCCTCTCCGACTCCTTTTGTCTCCTATTCATTGCACGAGAACATATCATAGGTGAAGGAGGGTAACGGCAACATATACATCCGCCGTCCGATTCTTACAGGAGGGTATCAGCCGAGAACCGGCTTGGTGTGCTGCGAGAGGAAAGGGGAAAAGTGGAGCCGATGAGAATTGAACTCACGACCTCTTGAATGCCATTCAAGCGCTCTCCCAACTGAGCTACGGCCCCACAGTGGCAAACGAATGGAGGTTGGGTCAGTGCGTTAGTGCGTTAGTGCAGAAATATTGCCATGTTCTCCGGCAGGCGTCAACTCACAGACAGGCCCTATTGCGGACCAATGGCAATGGCAAACGGCTTCTTCCCGACTTCAACTGTGTCGACGACTTGTTGAGCAAGCGTACTGAAGACCTGGACGACCTCACCCTCGTCTGTCCTGGAGCCGAACATCGTCGTATAGCCTCGCAGGCCGTTTGGCGTAATCGCGATGGTGTACGGTTCGTTATTAACCGCATTGAAGCGTGGATTAAAAGCCACATTAAAAGACGGGGTGCTGAGTTCCGGATCAATGTCTTCCTCCGTTATCACCGATACGGTTGCGTCAAGGAAGTTTGCGACAAAAGCATCCGTCCTCAGCTCCCGTTTCACCAATTCCAGTGCCGTTTCAGGTATCACGGCTACCCCGGCAGGCTGCACCCCGACTTGCAGATGCTGCACCCCGTCCTCGTCAGGGTTGGTATCAACGACGGTGTTCGTTGCGGTATCGATAAAGGAAACCGTGTCTCCCGTGTAATCGATCTCATCGCTCTCATCGGGATCTCCGAAATTCGTCACATAGACGCGCGTCCCATCTACACTGACCGCGACCCCGAGCGGCCTCTCTCCCACCACAAGCGGGTCAGGCAGGGGAGTATGCGTCGTCAGGTCAATCACGGTGACGGTGTTATCGTCAAAGTTCGGCACATATGCGGTTGTCCCATCCGGGGTGACGGCAATGGACTGCGGACTCTTGCCCACTGCGATGGTTGTGGTCTGTGTCCGTGTGGCGGTATCAATAACGGAAACATTATTGTCCTCAATATTCGTTACATAGGCGGTAGCCCCGTCCGGGGCAAAGGCAACCCCCTGCGGCTCATCGCCAACCTCGATTATCGCAACCACGGTCTTTGGGTCAGCATTGATGTTGATAACGGAAACCGTATTGTCTCCAGCATTCGCGACATACGCCTCATTCCCGTCCGGGCTGACCGCGATGCCGCGTGGGCGGTCACCAACCGGGATCGTCTGAGTCACCTCGTTCGTGTCCGTCCTGACGACAGCCACGGCGTCGTCATTCACCAGAGTTACATAGGCCTTGGCTCCTGTCTCCTCTCCGCAGGCACTCGTATCGAGCAGGCAGAAGTCGTGGTCGGTCTCCTCGTCCCTGAAACAACTCAGGTCGCCCTCACCAAACCCAAGCGTCTGACAGCTCAGTTCGCCAAGCGCCTCTCTATCACATTCCTCTCCAACATCTCGTCCACCGTTGCCACACAGAGGCCAGGGCAAAAAACACTGGCAGCTCTCGTTCCAGAGAAACCCGGCGTCCACCGTTATTGTTTCATCCTCGCCCCTGGCCTTGATATCCACATCCTGAAGGGTCAATAATGAGCCGGTCACTGTTATACTGCTCTCTTCGGTCAGCTTAAAATCGTCGAGCAACTCGGCATCGCCCAGGCGGACCACGGAGACTTCGTGATCGAAAATCCGGGTCTCAGCCGGGTCCGCAGTGTCCCGGATTTCGACGCCAATAGTCCGCGCGCCGCTGGGAATCAGATTAAAATTGATGAGGCCGCCAAAACCGGTATTCGGGGGCGCCACTGCGGGGAAAGCGGCCTTGACATCAGGCCGGTCCGAGCAACACGGAATTTCCTCCCCAACCTCGATCGGGGTATCGCCGTCTATCCGCAGCGAAACACGATCAATCTCGGCATCGGTGTTTCTGGTAAACGCCCAGCCGGACACCAGCCCGATCCCCCCTGCCGTGACCTGGGTCACAACCGTCGCTTCCAGTGGCGGTGGATTTTCAAAGACCGCGGTGATCTGACTAGCATTTTCGTCTGCGGTGTCATCCCCGCCGTCTGCGACCTCATCTTCACTGCCTGCCGTCTCCTCCTCCCCGTCTGAAGTCTCGTTCTCCTCGCTTGTGGTCTCCTCTTCCCCGTCTGCTGTCTCATCCTCTTCGACCGGGGTCACATCTTCCCCAGTCGCCACTATCCGTGAGCCGACCACGGCCAGTTGCTGGATATTGGGCTGCCATTTTAACCAGAGTTCGCCCGATGCCCGCTCGTTGCTGTGCTTATCACGGAAAGTGACGTTCTGGAGCATAAGCTCCTGCGTTTCAGGGTTGATCTCGTGACTGGTGGAGCCGATCAAACTCGGAAGCTCAAGGAATGTATAGCCGGCCGGGCGGACGACGGTCACGGTGTGTTCGATAATTTCACTCTCAACGCCCTCGGCGGATATCGTAATGCGAACCGTATATTGTCCCTTCGCCTGGTCCGCTCCCCTCTCCTCCGAGCCTTCTCCGATGCCACTGAGTTCCCCGAAGTTAAACACCTGCCCAAAGCCGCTCTTGAGCGCGTGCTCGCCATACTCTTCCTGGACATCTCTCCGATCGACACAGCAGGGAATCTCACCGGAGTCCTGGCCATCAATGGAAAGCTGAATGGTAACGGGCAGCGCAACCGGATTGTCGGGATCGTCGGAGACCGCAAACGCCCAGCCGGAAATGAGCCGAACCCCACTCACAAACTGGTCCTCGCCCGGATTCTCTAATACTGCCTGAATCCCAGCCCAAGCCGTACGTGTTGCCCCTACGGTCAGGAGAAGGGAAACAATAACGGACAGCATGACACATCGTTTATTCATGATTTATTCAGTCGCCTCTTCCACAGTTTGCGCTCCCACCGCAGCCACCCGAATTCCCATTTCCTGGGCACGCTCCAGCAGTGTCAAGCGCTCCAGCATGAGCGTCTTGCCAGCCTCGATGGCTAAAACGGCAGCCTTGACCTCGTGCATGACCGCGATGGTATCGGGTCCAACGGCTGGAACGTCAAAGCGTAAATCCTGTTGCGGCTTACTGACTTTCACCACAATACTGCCTTCCCCGCCCAATGCGCCACCGCGCCGAATGGCGGCGTTTGTGCCCTCAACGCCTTCAACCGCCAGGATCGTGCCGCGCTTGACGACGACGCTCTGTCCGATATCCCAGCGACCAATCTCTTTTGCCACCGCGACCCCGAGCTGGATATCCTGCCACTGCTGCGCATCCGGCTCAGCGCGGGTCAATACCCCTTCCTGGGGCACAAGAGATGAGAGGAAGCGGGTGGATTCGACAATCGTAATCCCCTCGTCTTCAAGTTCCTGTGCCACTCCACGCAGGATCACGTCATCCTTCAGATTGGGCAGTTTGCTAATGAAAGCCAGCCCGCGTGCATCGGGCTGTATCTGGGTCATGGCACCCGTTTTATAGATGCCCCCAGCCATAACGGCCTGGGTCACCTCTGCCTCGTGGAAGGTGGTAATAATTTTTCCGAGTTCTCCGACCCGCACCCAGGTGACGTGGGACGTGTGCTCGTGAATAGCCTGAGGCGTTTCCCCCTGGTGAGCGACGGCAATGACCTCAACCCCCTCTGCACGGGCCGCCGCGCAGAAGAGAAGCGGGAATTGTCCATTGCCTGCAATGAGACCAAGACGCGCCATGGGCTCGGACGCTCGCTAGAGGGGCACAACGCGGTTAGCCAAGATCATCTTCGCTCTCTTGGCCGGCATTCCGTCGCGGACGACAAATACCTCGTTGTGAGCTGGCAATGAAATCAGTCAAATGGACGACCTCGGGGGATGACGCCTGTTCCTGACGTGTGCGGTCGGCCGCCTCTTTCAGCGTCAATCCCTCGGCGAAAAGCGTCCGATAGGCTTTTTTGAGCGCGTTCAGTTGTTCCTCGCCGAACCCACGCCGTTTGAGTCCGATGAGATTCAGCCCAAACAAACGGGCTCGGTCTCCCTGGGCAACGCAGTACGGCGGCACATCGAGAGAGACCATCGCCCCCCCACCGAGGTAGGCCGACTCCCCAACCCGCGTAAACTGATGGATGGCGGCCAGCCCACCCACGCCAACATAATCTTCGAGTAGCACGTGGCCGGCCAGGGTCGCGCAGTTCGCCAGAATCACATTGTTTCCGATCTGACAGTCGTGGCCCACATGGGAGTACACCATGAAGAGATTATCATTCCCAATCCGCGTGACCAGCCCGCCACCGGTGGTCCCGGTATTTAATGTGGCGAATTCACGGATGGTATTGCGATCACCAATGGTGAGACGACTGTCCTCCCCCTGATATTTCTTATCCTGCGGAATCGCACCAACGCTCGCGAATTGAAAAATCTGATTCTCGCAGCCAATCGTCGTGTGCCCCTCAACCACGCTATGCGGCCCGATGCTGGAATCCCGGCCAATATGGACCTGCTGGCCAATCACGGCATAGGGTCCGACCCGCACCCCATGATCCAACTCCGCGCCAGGGGCGATCACCGCCGACGGATGGATCGCGGTCTCGGTACTCACGCTGGCGTCTCGCTTTCCGGGTCCACATCAACAACCGTGAATTCGAGTTCCGCCGCGACCTGCCCGTCAACCCGAGCGGTACCCTGCATTTTCCAGAACGTGCTGCGGCGGCGCAGGATTTCCACTTCCATCAACAACTGATCACCAGGGACGACCTGGCGTCGAAAGCGAACACGGTCGAGCCCGGTCAACATCGCGAGCCGGTGCGGCGACTGGACGGACAACCGGGGAGGAACAGCCGTCTCCGCGGACGAATCGACGGACGACCGCGCCAGAATGCCGCCGGCCTGCACGACGGCTTCGCAGATGAGCACGCCGGGCATAAGCGGGTGGTCGGGGAAGTGGCCAACAAAGAACGGCTCGTTGATCGTCACGTTTTTGAGCGCGACGATACGTTGACCGGCGGAGAGTTCCACCACCCGGTCAACGAGGAGGAACGGGTAGCGATGGGGGAGAACAGAGGCGACAGTGGGATGGTCCATGTGGCGGTGAGCGCACAACGGTCTCTTAGTTTTTAAAAGAGATCTTGGTGCCTTTTTTATTATAGGCTTCAATGACCGACTCGGTCAGATCAATACTTTTTGAGCCGTACAGCACAACCGTATTATTGCCTTCGAGAATAACCGAATAGCTGCCCTGTTCGCCAAGATCGTTGACGACTTGGCGGAGTTCGACCAGGATGCGCGCGGTCAGTTCGCGGTCTCTGATCTTGAGTTCCTCTTGGGAGTCTTTGTATAGACGTTCAAAGTCACGCAGTTCCTGGCGGTAGTCTCGCTGCAACGCAATCCGTTCGTCGTCCCGCAGCAAGAGGGCCTTTTTCTCGAGCTCTTCCTTGAGCTTTTCGACTTTTTCCCGGCGCTTTTCGAGCTTTCGTTCCATCCGGCCTACTTCAGCCTTAAAACTGTCTTTGGCCTTTTGTCCGGCGCTCGACGTATTCAGCGCGACCTGGAGGTCCACATAGCCGACCCTGATGTCGTCAGCCCCTTCACCACTATGGGGGAAGAGGAGAAAGCCAAGACTCACAGCGACACAAACCATGCTTTTCCAATACATATTGCTCTCCATTGTTAGCGGGCTTGTCTAAACGTCTCCCTGGGTCTGGAGGCGGACAGACGGACCTGCGATTCATTCATCCAGACTAGAACCCGCCATACCGGCCTCGTCCGCCACCAATACCACCAGTCGCACCTCCGAATGAAAAGTGGATATTGCTGGTGCGCTCATTTTTTTTCGCATTGAGCGCTTTGGCAAGATCAATCCGGATGGGTCCGAACGGCGACTTCCATCGGATCCCGGCCCCAACCGAGTAGCGCAGATCCCCAAGGTCAACGCCTTGTTCAGCCGTAAAGGCATTGCCGATATCGCTAAAGACCGCGCCCCTCAGATTCAGTTGTTTGACGATCGGAAAACGCAACTCATTCTGGAACGTCAACTGTTGGCTGCCGCCAATCGGTCGATGATACGTTTCCGCGCGTATCCCGTTAGGCGCATCTCTATCATTAATCAAAACCGTAACGGGTTGGCGCGGCCCCAAACTCCGTTCGCCAAACCCCCGGATAGAGTGCAGTCCACCGGGGAAGTAGCGGTCGAACAGCGGGAGGTCGTCCTCCAGGATTTTTTTCGCCTCTCCGCCGATAACGGGTTCGTCCGTAAAATCAATATCGCCCACCCCATACCCAAAGAAATTGTTCGACATCCAGGTCAGCTGCCCGAAACGCGGGTTGCGATAGACCGGGGAAAAAAACTGAGCCTGAATTTCCGCCTTGCTATACGTTGAGTCCCCCCCAAGGCCGGCCTGACCAAAAAGGATTTGTTGATAGGAACCGGCGGTCGGATCCATGGGGTTATTGAGGGTATTGCGCCGAATGGTTGGGGTAATTTTGCTCGTAGTTTGGGTGCCCTTTTCGGCCCGGACTGCATCAGGAGCAATCGGTTCAAAATTGCTGATCTTGGATTTTTCCCACTGGTATTGCATACCAATAGAGACATCTTCCAGGGGAAATCCCCACAGGGTTTTGAGCCCCAGCTCGTCAAGGGGGTAGAAGAGCCGGGCCCCGCCGCCCGTCCCGGCCCGGTCAAAATCCTCAAACGCAAAGCGCCAGTCGAAGACCTCCCCCCCCAGGGTCAGATGGGTGTCCAGGAAATAGGGGTCCGTCCAACTGACGGTAGAGTTCCGATACCGACTGCCCATATTGCCGCTGATCACAAACTGGTGGCCATAGCCAAAGAGATTCGTTTCCTGAATACGGGCAGAACCGATCAGGCTGGTCGCCGTGTTAAATCCGGCCCCAACACTGAAGGCTCCGGTTTGGGCCTCTTTGACATCAACCAACACATTGAGCAGATCGCTCCGCGCCCCCCGGCGCGTGGCGATGTTCACATCCTGGAAAAACCCGAGTCGCTGCACCCGCGCGCGGCTATGCTCTATGCTGGTGGCGTTGAACTTGCTCTGCTCGGCAATGCGCAATTCTCGCCGGATCACCTTGTCGCGCGTCTTGGTATTACCCGCAATATCAATCCGGTCGACATAGACTTCCGGTCCCTGGTCAACCCGGTAGGAGATATTGACGACGCTGTCGTCCTGCTCGACTTGGGTTTCCGGCTCGACGTTCACAAAGGCAAAGCCGTGGTTGCTGAAATAGCCGGTCAAACGAAAGACATCTTCTCGCAGGTGGCTGGCCTTAAACACCTCGCCTTCCGCCAAGGCGACCGCCCGCAGGGCCTGGTCTTCACTCCCAGGGAATTCGCCGACAATATGCACCTCACCAATGGTATATTGCTCGCCCTCATCAATCCGAATGGTCACATGCATACCGTCATCATGCCGTTCGATTTTCGGCTCATCGACTTTGACGTTGATATAGCCGTTATCGTAGTAATAGGCGGTAATCCGCTCGGTGTCCGTCTTGAGCGCTTCTCGGTTGAGCGTCCCGACGCTCATGAAGCGAGACAAGAAATTCTTCTTGCGGGTCGCCATAATGGATTGCAGCCGGGCATCCTCAAACGTCTCATTGCCCTCAAAATTTACTTGGGCAATGCCGGTCGGCTTCTGCTCCTCGATCGTAAAGGTCACCGTGGCTTCTCCCGGGCCGAACTGTTCGGCACGATACGAGATATCGGTATCTAAATAGCCTTTTTCTTCATAGGCTTTTTTGGCGTCTTCGATCCCCCGCCTGATGCGGACGGGGTTGAGAATGGTGCGGGGATGGATTTTGAGCGCCACCTCAAGCGCTTCTTTGTCGAGCTTCTTATTCCCCTCGAAGTGGACCTCGCGAATGAGCGGCCGCTCACTGACCCAATAGGTCAAGACGTTACGCCCGCCTTCTCTCTCAAACCGCGCCTCTGCATTATGGAAGAAGCCCATATCGTAGATGGACCGAATATCGGCATCGACCGTATCCCGATTCAACGTCGTGCCGGGCAAAGCGGAGGTCCGAATGCGGATCGCCTCTTCCTCAACCCGGTCGTTGCCGCCAATCACAATCGTATCGACCATGTCGGCTGGCGCGTCGGGCTGAGCCGATTCGAATGTGTCACCTTCCGGTTCATCCGCTTCGACCACTGCGGCGTCAGATTCGTCTTCGATTTCCTCTTCTTCAAGAAGCAGCGCCTCGGCTTCGGATTCATCCATGTCAAAAACATCGTCAGGAAGAGTGTCGGGAATATGCTCTTCCGAGAGCTCTGCATCGTCAGCCTGGGCAGGGGACGTAATCCCCAGGAGCCCAGAGCAAACTAATAGACATATGCCAGTAATGACGAGAAATGTGCGAGCCATGCGTGTTACGTCTGCCTTTGAAACCGCTCTCCCCCCTACCAAAATCACCTCACATTGTAAAGGCAGCAGTCCCTTTCGTGTCCCCCCTGAAAGAAGTCGTGAAAGTGACAAACATTATAGTTTTCGCACAAGAAACACCCTGACCACAGCCCCTGCACCTCCCCCTCATACACACCTCCCTCCCAGAGCTCGGGTCAGGATGTCCCGTCTCCTCGGCCCACCTCGGTGAGGGTGCCATGTTTGAGCCGCAGGGTCCGGTCCATCGCCGCGGCAAGTTTCTCGCTATGCGTGACAACGACCATAGCCACCCCCATGGCCTGGTTCAGCGCGAGCAGCAAGCGCAGCACGCCCTCACCGGTCTCGGGGTCAAGATTGCCGGTCGGCTCATCTGCCAGCACCAGACGGGGCTCCAGGACCAAGGCCCGCGCAACCGCTACCCGTTGCTGTTCTCCCCCGGACAATTCTCCCGGCCGGTGGCTCAGACGGGCAGACAGGCCAACCCGCTCCAATATCTCAGCGGCACGGGTCCGGGCTTCCTCCTGACTGTGCCCGGCAACCAGTCCCGGCATCATCACATTCTCCAGGGCGCTAAAATCCGGCAGGAGATGATGGAGTTGAAAGATAAATCCAATCTCTCGGTTGCGGAGGGCGGCCAGCTCTCCTTCGGGCAGGCCAAACAGGTCCTGGCCGTCAAGCGTGATGTGTCCTGAGGTAGGGCGGTCGAGCGTGCCCAGAATATGCAGCAGCGTACTCTTCCCCACCCCGGATTCTCCAATGATGGCCGTCCGCTCAGCCGGCTGAAGGGCGAGGTCCAGGTTTTCAAGCACGCGAACCGCGTGCTCACCCTCTCCGTACTGTTTGCTGAGCTGCTTTGCCTGGAGGAGGAAATGTGACATCTCTCAGCGGTCCGTTTCTTACTCGTAGCGAATGACCTCGACCGGCGCCAATCGCGCCGCCTGACGCGCAGGGTAAATGGTAGCGAGCAGACAGATAATCACAGATGCGACCCCAACAATGAAAAAGTTCTCCGCATATATTTTCACCGGCAGGGTCGAAACATAGAAGACGTCTTTCGGGAGTTCGATGAACTCATACCGGTCTAGCAGCCAACAGCCGACCCAACCCAGCAACGTGCCCATAAGCGTCCCGACAACGCCGATAATGAGTCCTTTATAAATAAAGATTCGACTAATGGCGCTGCCCGTTGCCCCCATGGACTTCAACACAGCAATATCCTTACGCTTTTCCATGACCACCATGATCAGCGTGGCAATAATATTGAACGCGGCAACCAGGACAATGAGCAGGAGCACGATAAAATACACCACTTTTTCGAGTTTCAGCGCAGCAAAAATGTTACTATTCACCTCGGTCCAGTCCCGGGTCGTATAGGGGAATCCCAGTATGCTTTCCAACTCGCGGGCGACCGTTTGGGCTTGGTAGACATCGCGAATCTTCACCTCAACACCAGTCACCTGTTCACCGAGGGTAAAAAACTGTTGGGCATCGGCGAGCGACATATAGATCAGGGCGCTATCGTATTCAAACATACCCGAGTCAAACACACCGACAATCACAAAGCGCTTGACCCTGGGAACAACGCCAAGGGGACCGGGGGTCGTGCTCAGCGGAGAAATGATATTAATCGGGTCACCCACAAAGACGCCAAGTTGACGCGCCAGCTCATGCCCGACGAGCACGCCGGAGAGTTGCACCGTCTGGACGGTTTCCTCGGTCTGAAACGTCAGCTCCTGTTTTTGGCCGAGTTGGCCGACTTCACCAAAAGACAGATGCGCACCAATATCGACCACCGCACTGGCTAACGAGGGGTCCACTCCACGCACGAGCGAACCAGACACGCCCTGACCCGCACTGACCATCACCTGACCGTAGACAAACGGAGCCACGGCCACCACATCAGGCATCTGTCCCACCGTGTCAACGACATCCGCATATCCGTCCACAAAGCCCTGTAAACTGGAAATCACGACGTGCGGATTAAAGCCCAGAATGCGGTTACGTAAATCTTCTTCAAAGCCGGTCATCACCGCCAAGACGATATTCAGCGTCATCACGCCAATCATGACTCCAACCATGGAAATCATGGTGATTAACGAGATAAATACCTCACGCCGTCTGGCTCGCA
Source organism: Desulfurellaceae bacterium bin18 (assembly GCA_002238415.1). Classification (GTDB taxonomy): domain Bacteria; phylum Desulfobacterota; class Binatia; order Bin18; family Bin18; genus Bin18. The sequence goes on from MPMI01000006.1 coordinate 23,879, forward strand.
GATAACGCAGACTCAGAAAAAGTTCGTATCGCACAAATTACCGGAATAGAGTTAAGCAGACACTGCTCGGACCTTTTACACCCAGCCCCGTAGTCTTTCTATCATAAAACAATATCTATTTTTCTTTTTTTGCAGCTGGTTAGAATAAAAATTTAATCCAGAGCTTGAAATATATTTCTAATTCGTTTACCCTGTGAACATGTGGTGGTTGTGGATGTGGTTGTGGATAGGCCCCGATTGGGGCATGGGCTCTTGAGTGAGCCTTCTTGCTTACTGGAATGCCATGACGGTAAAGGAATTTGCGGTCATGGCATTCCCCCTCCCGCCCTTTGCACTCTCCTTCGAGCACATCTCCGCTCCATAGGACAAAGATCATCTCCCCCCTAGGTTTTCCGTAGCCGACGCACATCACCGACCCGGACCGTGAGCCCGCTACGGTCGAAGTATTCCAGCAGGGGAATGGCGGTTTTTCGACTGATACCGAGCAGGTCGCGGAATATGGCCGCGGTAATGTCTCCGTGGGACGCCACATAGTCAGTCAATGTCGCCTGCGCCTGCCCCAACACTTTTTCGCTGATGTAGAAATCCGGTGTAATTTTGATAATCGCTCCCCGCGACTCGAGCACCGCTAGGAAATCGCTCAGCCGCTTGCGAGGAAGTTGCAGTACTTCCTCCAGTCCCTTGGTGTCCGGCGGGGTGAATTGTCCGTCTTGCACGACACGTTCGAGTCGAGCGGCAATGGCCTGCTCTTCCTGGCTCAGCGAGACCGCGTGGGACGGCAAACGCAGCAGGCTCTCGTGGCGCGCGACAACCCCTTCCGCAATAAGCCGCTCGGCCACAACCCGAAAAGTCTTGGGGGTCAGGTTAAACGGCAATTGGCTGCGCACCGACTCCATTTCCATCCCCTGAGCCAGCGGGGTCCGAGTGTGAAAGACGGCCAGCATCTTTTCGACGGCAGCGACCAGCCGCCGCCATTTTGTTGTAATGGAATAGGCTTCTGGATGCTGCGCATCGGGAAAAGGCAAGATCGCCTCATCGTTTGCAAGCAGAGCAATAATTTCCTCTTCTTGTGCGTTCACCCCGTGGTAAATTTCGTCCAGCCGGACGGCAAACTGCGGGCAGACTTCCAGATAGGCGTGGCAGGCCGCACGGAGGTCTGGTGTTTGCAGGGCCTGTAGGCGTTCCGTAACCAGGGTTTCCGCTTTGCGGTGGCGTTGTGCAAAAGGATGCACCACCACCCCACCGCCCAAGGTTCCTTGCGCGGTTTGATTGCGTAGCACGAAATGGTCCCCGCGCAGGGCAACCAAGGGCTCCTGGGTGACAATCTGACACAGGGCCGTCGATTTGGGCGACACGGCCTCTTGTCCGCCAAGGAAGATGATTTTCCCAATGACTTCTGCCGTCCCCAGGTGAATGCGCACCCGATCGTGGTTCACAACCTCGCGTCCCGCACTCGGCCGAATTTCGACACTGGCATCAAAACGGGTGGTCGTCATGCGGACTTGGGGATGGCACACGACATGGCCACGAGCCATATCCGCCTTATCCAGTCCGACCAAATTCAGCGCGACCCGCTGCCCCCAATGCGCTTCGGACCTGGCCTCCCCGTGGACTTGGAGCGAACGCACCCGCGCTTCTTTCTGGGTGGGGAGTACGCGGACGGTCTCACCTGCACGGACGGTTCCGGCCAGCGCGGTCCCTGTCACAACAACCCCGTGCCCTTTAAGCGTAAAGACCCGATCAACCGGCAACCGGAAGTATCCGGGCCGAGAGGGCCGGGTATAGGCTTCGAGCTGCTGCGCAATTTCTTGGTGCAATCCATCCAAGCCTTGGCCGGTAATAGAGGAGACCGGCAGGATGGGCGCGCCTTCAAAAACGGTATCAATCGTCAGAATCTCTATTTCTTCCCGGACCTCTTCAATCCGCTCGGGGCCGACCATATCGGCTTTGGTAATAACGAAGAGGCCCTTCTGCACACCCAGCAGATGGAGAAAATCAAAATGCTCCTCGGTTTGGGGCATCACACCATCGTCCGCGGCAACGGTAAACAACACCAGGTCTATCCCTTGGGCACCGGCCAGCATATTGCGGATAAAACGCTCGTGACCGGGCACATCAACGATCCCGGCCCGCTCACCGTTGGGCAAATCCAGATAGGCAAAGCCGAGATCGATGGAGATGCCCCGTTCCTTTTCCTCTTTGAGCCGGTCAGTGTCGTGACCGGTCAGGGCCTTGAGTAATGACGTCTTGCCGTGGTCAATATGCCCGGCAGTGCCAATAATATGTGGCATAGCGTGTCCCTGAGTCGGAGCGCATTGTGTCAAAAAGGCGGGAGGAAAGAAATCCCTGAACGGCATCGCTGTGCAAGCAGGGGTCCAGACTGCCAAGACAAGACGCACAGACCTGTGCCATCGGGAATGCTTGACCCACTATGAAACAATCCAAACCCTTGACCCAGCTCAGTCCGGAAGAAGTCAGGCAGACCGCTCGCACGACCCTGGATTTTTATGAACGGTTTGCGGAAGCGTTCTGGCGCGGGACGCAAGGCCACGATGTCAGCCAGAACCGAACCGCCCTGCTCGACTATATCGCGGGAGGCGGTCCGTATTCCATCCTCGACTTTGGCTGCGGCCCAGGCCGTGACCTTGCCGCCTTTCGTGACCTGGGCCACGAGGCCGTTGGACTGGACGGCGCGGAACGCTTTGTTGAAATGGCCAGACAACAGACGGGCTGCGAGGTCTGGCACCAGGATTTTCTCGATCTGAGATTACCGTCCGAGCGCTTTGACGGCATTTTCGCCAATGCCTCCCTCTTTCATATTCCGAGCCAGGAGTTACCCCGCATCCTCGGTCAGCTTTGGGATACGCTCAAACCGAACGGTATCCTGTTCAGCTCCAATCCGCGCGGCAATGACCAAGAATTCTGGCAAGACCATCGCTACGGCAGCTTCTACACGTTTGAGACGTGGCAACGGTTGCTCGCGGATGCAAATTTTCAAGAAGTCACGCATTACTACCGTCCGCCCGGAAAACCGCGCCAGCAACAGCCCTGGCTGGCAACCGTGTGGCGCAAGGCCGTCGCCTAGGCGTCTGTTCTGCCGCACGGCGTGGAACTACTCCTGCCGCCTGTTCTCTGCTATGTCTCGCACACGAAAGGAGCGCGACGATGCGGAACACTACGTACAGGACTATCGTATGGGGGGCCATCCTTACCCTCGGCCTGACCGGCGCGGTGTGGGCTCAGGAGGACAAGCGGACCGTTGAGAGCTTTCTGGCCGAAAGTCGGAATGCCACCATGGCCACGATTCGCGCCAATGGCACGCCCCAGCTTACTCCAGTCTGGTTTGTGTGGGACGGCGAGCAATTTATCGTCTCCATTACCACCGAGCGCGCCAAATATAAAAATCTGGTCCGCGACACTCGCATGAGCCTGTGTATCGATGATGTCACCGGATTCGGCTATGTCACGGCTGAGGGTAAAGTCGAAATCCGAGAGCAGGATATTTGGGAGGATACCCGGAAAATCCTGGTGAAATATCAGGGCGAGGAAGGCGGCGCGAAATATCTTGAACGCATGAAAACGGAGCCCCGAGTGCTGGTTGTCATGAAGCCCACCCGGATGGAGACCGTGGGACTGGCAAAATAACGTTGGCCCCTGCTCTACACCGGGGGCCGGGTTGCTCCACATTTCCAGCAGGCGGTAAACTGGCCTTCCAGATTTTCTCCGCAGCGTGGACAGGACCAGGGTGGAGCACCTTTCTGGCCAGCCCGAGCACCGTGGTCGTAGGCTTGGGCAATCGTCCGACCCTGGTCAAAGTCCATATCGTTTGCCACCCACACGGAAGGATTGGTATCAGCGGTGACCGGCAGGCTGCCACGGAGAGGAAATAAGTGCTCGCCCTGGACAATGGCTTCAATGCCCTCGGCTTCGAGTAGACCTTTGACCAGATGCGCTTCAGTCGGGTCGTGAGCAGTGTAGACACGCCTCATGGTGGTTGACCGGCTCTCCGTTAGGGAAAAATGCCGAGTTCCATATACGATACGGCAACTTTTTTCACCGCACTGATAAAGGCTGCCGTGCGTAAGTCGGGCACCCGCGGATCCCCTTTCCACTCTTCGTAGATCTGATGATAGGCGGTAATCATGGTTTCCTCCAGCCCTGAATTCACCAGATCGATTTCATCTGCGCCATGCACAATCGCCCGGCGCTCCGCCTCCGGCAGCCAGGTGTCCGTCAGGCGTTCAACCGTGTGGAGAATCTTGTCAAAGGCCGACTGCTCAAAGCGCTTGCCCATCCGACCCAGTTGGACATGAGATAGATTCTTCAGCCATTCAAAATACGAGACCGTCACCCCACCGGCATTCAGATACACATCGGGAATGATTAACACGCCCCTGGCGGATAATATGTCCTCAGCTTGGGCAGTCACCGGACCGTTAGCGGCCTCGGCAACGATCCTGGCCTGAATACGGGAAGCATTGGCCTCGGTAATCTGGTTTTCGAGTGCGGCCGGGATCAGGATGTCACACTCCTGTTCCAATGTGTCGGAAGAGTGGGAGATGTTCTCCGCCCCAGGGAAATCAAGGATGGAGTGCGTCTCTCGCCGGTGGGCGAGGACCGCATCAACATCGAGCCCCCGAGGGTTATAAATCCCGCCCTCATATTCGGCGATGCCGACAATACGACAGCCTCCCTCCTGGCAGAATTTCGCCGCATGGGAACCCACATTGCCGAGTCCCTGCACGATGACCGTCTTGTCCGCTAGCCCGGGCTTCAAGCCGATCCGTTTCATGTCTTCAGCCTGCTCGCACACTTCGCGCAGCCCGAAATACACCCCGCGTCCGGTTGCCTCGACCCGGCCCTGGACCCCGCCCTGGGTGATGGGTTTTCCAGTCACACAGGCCGCAGCATCAATCTGGCTGGGATAAAACGAGGCATAGGTATCAAATATCCAGGCCATCTCACGGGCGCTGGTGCCATAGTCGGGAGCCGGGACATCAATCCCGGGGCCAATGAAATTCTTTTTGATCAGTTCGGCCGTATAGCGTCGCGTGATCCGCTCCAGTTCGTCAGGCGTATAGCGGTTCGGGTCGATTTGGACTCCACCCTTTGCGCCCCCGAACGGGACGTCAACCAGGGCGCATTTATACGTCATCAACGCAGCCAGCGCCTTGACCTCGTGTTCGCTCACCTCTGGCGCATACCGAATGCCGCCCTTACACGGCGCTTTGTGGTGGCTGTGCTGCACCCGCCAGCCGGATATCACTTCGTATCCGTGCTGCGTTTTTATGGGAAATTGCACGGTATACACGCTATTACAGGTGCGTACCTGCTTGAGCAGGCCCTCCGGGTAGGTCAGGAATCGGGCCGCCCGGTCGAAACTCCGGTTCACGTTCTCAAAAAAACCGAATGTCCCGTTTGTTTTTGGCATGTGACTCCCCTCTCCCATCTGTGCGTTAGCTCGTTATATTATATCAGAACAGGAAAGCGGTTTCGGGCACCCTAGCATCACTTTTATTCGCCCCATTGATCTCTACTGGGAGGCATGAAACCTCGGGCCATTATGCACGCACACCCATCTTTTCCCTTCTCCCAGTATCAGGACGCGACGGGCCCGGAACGGATTCTCTCCTTTTATGATCCGGCCAGTCAGATGCGAGCGGTGATTGTCATTGACACGACCGCCTTTGGCATGAGTGCGGGTGGCGTGCGGATGTTGCCCGACCTGTCAGTCGAAGAGATGGTCCGCCTGGCTCGGGCCATGACGTATAAATATCTGATGCTCGAAGTACCGACCGGCGGCGCAAAAGCCGGCATCTGGTACGACCCGGCAACCCAGGACCCCCAGGCGGTAATGGACGCGTTTCTGCAGGTCCTTCAGCCCCTGTACGAAAGGCGCAGCTATTATCCCGGCGCGGACATGGGGACATCGGACGATGACTTTCTGCCGTTGCGGAATGCAGCGGGCAAGCGTCGCTATAGTGGATTGCGGACCAAACACTTTGAGGGACTGCCGCTTGAAGACCAATTAACGGGCTTTGGCGTGGTTGAGTCGGCCCTGGTGGCGGCCAGGGCTTTTCAACTACCCATACGCAACGCGACGGTTGCCATCGAGGGTTTCGGCAAGGTTGGAGGCGGGGCGGCCCGTTTCATTGTCCGCACGGGGGCTCGTGTCGTGGCCGTCTCAACCTTGACTGGTACTCGTTACGACCCGAAAGGTCTGGATGTCGAGCGGCTTTTGGAGCTACGTCAAGAGTACGGAGATGAGACAGTTCGTCACTATCGCGGAGGGAGACTGCTCTCCCGGCGCGCGCTCTTCACGCTGCCGGTTGATATTCTCATTCCCGGCGCCCGCCCGGATGTCATTCATATTAAGAATGTTGACCGGATTCAGGCCAAACTGATTGTTCCCGCGGCAAACATTCCGTTTCGGCCTTCGATTGCGAATCGCCTGTCCCGGCGCGGGATTGGCGTCGTGCCTGATTTTGTCTCAAACGGCGGCGGAGTCCTGGCCGCACTGGCCGATATCCAGGGTCTCGGGACCAAGGAATCCTTTGCCTTTGTCAGCGAGCGGATTCGGAAGAATACCAGGCTGGTGCTCTCCCGGAGCAAACGCTCGCGCTGTACGCCGTTTGAGGCGGCATTCAGGATTGTTCGAGAGCGCTGGAAAAAGACCGCACAGACACAGCAGCCGCTTAGTGCAGAGGGCGCGTAGTGGTGCGTCTCTTTGACCTCAAGCAGGCGTCCAGGATCGTAGAACGGGGAGAAAAATATGGAGTTTCACACACGCACAGTCACGGCAAACGGCATACACTTTCACTGCCTCGAAGCCGGCCACGGGCCGCTCGTCCTGTGTTTGCACGGCTTTCCGGATAATGCCTATACCTATCGTACCCTCTTACCGGCCCTGGCTGAGGCGGGTTTTCATGCGGTCGCACCATTCATGCGCGGCTATGCCCCAACGTCTGCTCCAGCGGACGGGCGCTATGAATCTGTCCTACTCGCGCAGGATGCCGTCTCGTTGATTCCGGCTTTGGGAGCCGAGCAGGCGTGTATCGTTGGACATGACTGGGGCGCGTTTGCGACCTTCGGAGCGGCCGCCCTCGCGCCGGAGCAGATACAGAAAATTGTCGTCCTTGCGGTCGCGCATCCGGGGGCCATGCTGGGCGCATTAGCCTCAGACTACGACATGATCAAGGGCGGCTGGCACGCCTACTTTTTTCAGATGCCGTTCGCCGAACAGGCGGTCTCAGCCCATGATTTTGCCTTTATCGAGCGCTGGTGGCAGGACGCCTCACCCGAGTACGACGTTCCGGCGGAGATCATGGCCAGTGTGAAGGAAACCTTTCGGCAGCCGGGGGTGGTGACCGCCGCGCTCAACTACTACCGGCATACGTTTCATCCCGATAATCGAGATCCGGCCTTACAGCCCCTCCGGGAAAAGATGGCCGCCCCCACCACGGTTCCGACGCTTGCCCTGCATGGCACCAGAGATCGGCCTGGCCGTCTTACAGCGTTCAACGCCATGGACCACTTGTTCACCAAGGGCTTGGAAAAAGAAATCTATCCGGGGCTTGGGCATTTCCTGCATCTGGAAAAGCCAGCGAAAGTCAACCCACGGATTGTTGCATTCCTCGCGTCGTGAACATACGAGAGAAGCAGCCGGGTGACCTCGTTAAGAGAACGGCTGCTTACTCCACCCCCTACCGAAACGCCGCCATCACCTCCTGCAAGGCGACCATTTGGTTGCCGTTGGCCGACGAGGGCACCAGAATGGGCGTTTTGAGGCCGGTGTCATACCAGGCTTCGACACCGGCTCTGACCTCGGACACACTGCCGTACAACGTGACCTGACTCAGCCAGCGGTCGGACATGAGGGATGGAATCTTCTCGTCTTCCTTATTGGCCATGGCCTGCTGGATAGCCCGCATTTCCTCTTCATAGCCGGCTTCGATCCAATACTGCTGGTAATTGGGTAAGCGGACATAGGTGCTGAGGGTCCGGCGATGGACCTTCGCGGCCGCCTCTTTATCGTCCGAAATAATGGTCGGGATCATATTACCGACAAAAAACCCGTCATCCTGCATTTTTTCCTGCGGCAGGAAGCTCAGAGACGTGGCCATATGCGACCGGGCAGCATTGGCCCAGACCGCACCCTGAGAAATCTCGGCCGACAACTTAACCATCGCCTTGCGTAAGGTGGCCAGGATGACAGGCGGCAGCGCATCCTTTCGGCCAACGCTGGCATGCAGGTCGGAGACAAATTGACGCATATCGGCCAGTGGTTTGCCCGCCTTTACCTTCAGGCGGTTCAGCATCGGGCCGTGACTCACACCCACGCCAAAACGGAAGCGTCCGCCCGAGACCTCGTGAATAAGAGCCACAGTTTGGGCAAAATCATACGGATGGCGGGTATACATATTGGCAATGCTGGTCCCGAACGGAATCTCGTTGGTGGTAAAGGCCAGGGCCTCGCACAAGCCAATACAGTCGCCGACACTCTGACAGTAAATACCGCTGAAGCCTTCTTTTTCAATTTGGGTTGCCACGTCCAGGGTTTGTTTTCTTCGCCCGGCAACGGCGACCAAGGCGATGGCCGGTTTCTGCGTCATAGAGCCTCCTTCTCAGGTTTCAAAGCCGCCAGATTGTAGCTGGTGTGAGCGGAAGTTGCTATCTGTTGGATGCGCGGACAGGCCCGTCCCTGACTGCACAAAAAAGGCCGGCAAAGCCGGCCTGTCTCAAAATCCAAATCAGAGCGGAGCACGCTACACATCAATACGGTCGTAATACCGAATACTCGCCGGACCAGCCAACTTCGAGCTGAGGTTCTCAAAATCGCCTCTCTCGGTCCGCCAATTCAGATATCTCTGATAGTGCTCGCGGGAATCCCAGCGTTCGTAGAACACGAGGTTGTTCGACTCGTCGAGATTGCCGTAGATATCAATACTCTGGCAGCCGTCGTAGGCGCGCGTATCCGGTAATGCCTCTTTCAGATAGTCTTTCACCTCTTGCACGCATTCAGGTTTGACCTGTACTTCCAGCAGAACGACCGTTGTACCCATTCTGGCATCCTCCTTTGTGGATATGTCTCTGCGTATTGAGTTGCACGGCCTTGCCTGGATATCAACCCCTGGACCTTATAATAGGTCTTGCGCTATAAGAAGAGAAAAAACAGGAGGTGATTATGCCACAAGTGATTGGTGGAGAAATCAGTGACATTAAAGAGGATCTCTGGTCCTGTGGTCCCTGTCAGGACACCACTGGCGTCGAGCATAAAGACACCCTGGCCAGGGTGCTGATGTGCTGTGCTACCAAGCACGATGCCTGGGAAACCGCTCAGGACGCCGAGAAAAAGATCGTCACAATTAAGTCCCGAAAGGCAGACCGCTAAGCGCCGGCGCTGACCAGCGATACTCGCGTTGATACAGCATACGAGCCCATCGCACCCCGGTGGGCTCTTTTTTTCCCTTCCCCCATCCCCTCCTCGGAGGGGTGGCGCGTAAGCGCCGGGGTGGGTTTCCAAGTGGCTAGTTTAGACAGAGAAGAGGACACGCATATGAGCTATTGGCAGACTGAACAGAGCGATGGGGTTGTAATCGCAAAATACCATAACCCGCCGATGAATTATTTCTGCGCGGAAGGCACCCAGGAGTTGTGGAAATTGATTGAGGATTGGCGCGACCCTGCTATCCGGGCCGTCGTGTTGACCGGCGCGATGGAAGGCAAATTCATTACCCATTACAGCGTGGAAGAACTGGTTGATTTGGCCAAGGACCGGGAAGCCATGCGTCAGGCCGGCACCTCACTTACCGCCGCCTATCATGCCATGCTGAAGAATTTGAGCGAGCTGCCCAAGGCGATTATCGTTGCCATGAACGGAGACACCATGGGCGGGGGGTTTGAACTCAGCCTGTCGTGCGACCTGCGTATCGGCCAGAGGGGTGACTATCGATATGGGTTTCCGGAAGTCAAACTCGGCATTCTTCCCGGCGGCAGCGGCACCCAGCGCCTGTCGCGGCTGATCGGGATCGGACGCGCGCTTGAGTTTGTGATTCGCTCTCGCGTGGTCCCACCCGACGAAGCGCTCCATTTCGGTCTGGTCCACGAAGTGGCCGATGACGCGCTCGCCCGCGCCACGGAAATCGCCCGTGAGATTGCGAATTTCCCGCCGATTGCCGTCGCCCGCGCCAAGCACTCGGTCTACGCCGGCAACGATACCCACCTCGCCGCCGGACTCGACATTGAAGGCTCGGCCTTTCTGGAGACCATGCTGTCCGACGACGGCCTGCTGGCCATGCAGACCTATATTGATCTACCGTACGAGAAACGGCGCGACTGGCTCGATAACCCCACCAACCCCGGCTATACGGGCAAGTAAGTTCTCTCTACTCTCGGAAGCCCGACTTGGTTTCCGAGAGCTATCCCCTTTTTCATACAGACCAACGTCCTCGAAAGACGCCCCATGGAGCGAGGAGACTGTTATGCACATCTCGGGAATGATGCACGTCAATGTCAACTGTCGTGATTATGAGCGTTCGCGTCAGTTTTACGAATTGCTCGGGTTCAAGGTCATGTGGGAAGTGCCGGAGCGGAACACCCCGGAAGTGGCGGCCGCGGTCGGCATGCCACCGTATCTGGTACGGGGAGCCCTGCTCCAGTTAGAGGGCTCTCCCACCACACCGCTTATCGATCTCCTGGAATGGAAAGAGCCCCGAGACAACGACCCGCCGTACCCGCATCTCTACCACCTCGGTATCGCTCGGATTGCGCTGCTCAGCGCGAATCTTGATGCCGATGTCCAAACCCTGAAGGAGCACGGAGTCGAATTTATCTCCGAGCCCGTCCTGCTCGATCCTCCCGACGCGCCGAGTGCGCGCTTTGTGTGTTTCAAAGACCCGGACGGGACCGTGCTGGAGTTGGTTGAGATGGAACAATCCTAGGTCGGTTGGACGAAAACGCAGGTCGGATTAGCGTAACGTAATCCGACAAAGAGCCTCCCCTTTACCACGGCCGGCGAAACTCGCACTTGGGCAGCTTTGCCTGAAGCGTGTCGATGCCACCACGACTGGCCAGCGTGCTGCGCAGATTGAGCACCCGCAACCCGCTCAGGCTTTGCAGATGGACCAGGCCGGCGTCACTGATGCGTGTATCGTATAGCCACAGCACGCGCAGCCCGGTCAGGTGGGCCAGATGGGCCAGGCTGTCATTATTTATCCGCGAGGCCGAGAGTTGCAGGTATTGAATGGCGTGCGCGGGAATGGCGCGAAATGGCGAAAGATCGGTAGACGCCTGCGGGTTGACGTTAAGCCGGAGTTCTTTGCCGGCAGGAATGGAAAAACTCCCCTGCGCCCGACCAATCGGCTCCCAGAAGGCATAGTCATCCGCGCGATGCACTCCATCCCGGATGAATAGCTCTCCCATGGAGCGGTTGGTGGGGAAGTGGAGGTCGCGGGCTGGCAGGCTGAGATGTTCTTCGGTGCCGCCGTTGTTCGTACCAGTCACGGCCAAGTTACTACCTTTTCCCGTCGAACTCAGGCATTCACATCAATGACCACGCGGCCACGGACCTGTCCGCGTAAAATCTGCGGAGCCAGCTCCAACACTTTTGACATGGGCTCCACCACAGTCATGGCGTCCAGCCTTTCCAGCGGCAGGTCCTGGGCGAGACGGTCCCAGGCCGTTTGCCGTTTGGGGTTGGGACACATTACGGAGTCTACCCCGATCAAACTGACGTTCCGCAGAATGAATGGCAGAACCGAGGTCGGCAGATCAGCCCCCCCGGCCAGACCACAGGCCGCCACCGCCCCGCCGTAACAGGTCCCCCGCAGGACCGAGGCCAAGGTCTGTCCGCCCACGGAATCGACACCACCCGCCCAGCGTTCGGCGTCCAGCGGGCGGCCTGAGGGCTCGGCGAGTTCTGCCCGTTCAACAATAGTCGAGGCACCCAGACCGGTGAGATAGTCGCTCAGTTCCGGTCGTCCGGTTGATGCCGCCACTTTGTAACCAAGCTGGGATAGCACGGCGACCGCTACGCTACCGACGCCGCCCGCGGCCCCGGTCACAATCACCTCTTTCTCTCCGGGTGTTACGCCCATGCGCTCCAGGTCCAGGATACAGAGCATGGCAGTATAGCCGGCCGTGCCCACGGCCATGGCTTGTTTGAGGCTGAAGGCGTCAGGCACGCGCGTCAGCCATTCAGACTTGACCCGCTGTTTCTGGGCATAGCCACCGCCGTGGCTCATACTGAGTTCCCAGCCGGTGATCAGGACCTTATCGCCAGGCTGATAGGCTGGCGAACTCGACGCCTCGACCGTCCCGGCCAAGTCGATCCCGCCAATCATGGGGTAGGTACGCGCAATGGGCGCGGTCCCGGTGACGGCCAAGCCGTCTTTGTAGTTCAGCGTGGAATAGGCGACGTTGACGGTTACGTCCCCCACCGGCAGGTCGTCCAGCGTGATTTCTTTCAGTTCGGACGAAATTTTTTTCTCAACCCTGTTGATGACAATCGCGTGTATGGCTTCCCCCATGCGCTTCAACTCCTCACGGTGACTATTTATGAATACGGAGGGGCAGGATATCCAGCCTGCGGAGAAAAGGCTACACCCCGTATCCGGCAGAGACGCCAAGGAAGGCAACAGCCTAGAATGAGGAGCCGAACTGCTTAAGAAACTCCAACTCCTCCAGTGTCGAAACCCGACCCAGGACGGTGTTGCGGTGGGGAAACCGACCGAAGCGCTCAATCACCTCCTGATGTCTGACCGCATAGGAGGTACCAAAATAGGCGCGCTCTTCGGCGAGCTGCTGAAAGAGCATGACCGAGCGCTGCTGATGTGTACGATCCTCGCTATGCATAAACGGGACGTACACGAAATAGCGTTCGATCAGACGCAACTGCCGGTCAAACCCCGCGTCGATCATTTGCTCCGCTATCTGCCGTGCCAGCGGGTCGGTCGCAAAGGCGCGCGGGTCGTTGCGGAACATATTGCGGGGAAACTGATCCAGGACCAGGATAAGTGCCACACCGCCCCGCGCCGTCTGGGTCCAGTGGGTGAGTTGACCTTGAGCGGCCAGCTCATAATCGGCCTGGAAGCGCCGGACGATCTCCCGGTCGAAGTCGGCATTCTGAACAAACCAGCGCGGTGCGTATTCTTCAAAATAGGACGGCTCGTCTCGGATTGTACTAAACCAGAAGGTCAAGATTTCTTCGATGTCGGACATGTGCGGACCGTCCCGGCAGGGAGTGCAGATCAGGGCGGGCCTGAGCGGCCCGCCCTCTGACCCCGAGAGTGAACCCGAGAGTTAAATTGCCCGGTAGGCGGCAAACGACTGGGTTGACGACCGCGCGCTGGGGTCGGTCACCACGTTGACCACTGCCGGCTTGCCCGAGGCGACCGCGCGTTCGAGTGCCGGCCGAATATCTTCCGGCCGTTCGACAAACTCGCCGTGCGCCCCGAATACCTTGGCCATCTCGTCATAGCGGCTGAAACCCAAGTCGCGTCCGGCGGTCATCACCCCCGCGCCGGCCCAGCCGCCGTTATTACTGATCACGATAATGGCCGGGATGTTCTTGCGGACCATGGTGTCGATTTCCATCCCGTTCATACCAAACGAACCGTCCCCGCTGAGGACGATGACCTGGGTGTCCGGTTTGGCCACTTTTGCCCCGAGTCCAAACGGCACGGCCACGCCCATGCAGCCGTTCGGGCCGGCGTTGACCCGGTGGCCGGGAGCATTGGTCGGCACCGATTGGCGCGCAAAATTGAGAATCTCATGACCGTCAACGACAATAATGGCATCGCGGTCCATAAAGTCACGGACCTCTTTGCACAAGCGGAGGGGGTGCATGGGCGAGGTGTCCGCCTGCATGATGGCGCTCATCTTTTCCTGAGAGCGTTGGTCATAGCCGCGTAGCGTATCGATCCAGGCCAGTTCGTCCCGGCCCTGGAAAGAGTCGCTGGCCTCGTCGATCAGCTGGCGTAAGACCACCTTGGCGTCACCCACGATCCCGACATCAACCGCGCGGTTGCGGCCAATCTCTTCGTCGGCGATATCGACCTGAATCATCTTGACATCTTCCGCAAAACGCGGCGCCTGTCCAAAACCCAGAATGAAATTGAAGCGCGTACCGACAACCAGCACCACATCGGCCTCTTTCCAGGCCCGGTTGCGCGCGCCCAGAAAGCTCAGGGCATGATCCTCAGGAATGACGCCACGCCCCTGTGGGGTGGTGTAAAAGGGAATGCCGGTCGTTTCAACAAACTCCTGGAGTTCCTGCATCGCGCCCGACCAGATGATGCCGGTGCCGGTAATCACCAGAGGCCGCTCAGCGCCCTTCAGCAGGGCCACCGCCTCCTTGATGAAGGCCGGATCGCCAGCCACCCGCGGGATCTGATGGGGGCGCTTGGGAAACGCCGCCTCTTCTTCTTCAATCACCCGGTAGAGCACATCGCCCGGCAGATCGACATAGACCGGACCCGGCTGGCCGCTGGTGGCCACGCGAAAGGCTTTATTGATAATTTCCGGAATGCGCCGCGCGTCTTTGACCCGCTCGGACATTTTGGTGATCGGCTTGAACATGCCGACCTGATCCATCTCCTGGAACGCGCCCATGCCGTCCTGGGATATGGCACTCGCTCCGCCCAGAGCAACGACTGGAACGGCGTCCAGATAGGCATTGCCCACACCGGTGATCAGATTCGTAACGCCAGGGCCGGAGGCGGCAAAGCACACCCCCGGCTTGCCCAGCACCCGACTATAGGCATGGGCCGCCATGGAAGCCCCCTGCTCGTGACGCACATCGACCGAGTTAAACCCAATCTCAATACATTTGGAGGCCACATCGACCATCGGTCCGCCAGTGATGTAGAAAACAGTATCCACGCCCTCGTCTTTGAGCGATTTGACAACTAATGAATTACCATCAACCTTTGCCATAGACTCTACTCCCCTTTCTTCCGAATTCTTCTTGGTTCATGCCGTGTGACGGAGCATCTTATCCTTAGTGCGCCCAAAAATGCCAGAGGCGGTCAGGAGGACCTCCGTTACACCCGCACTACAAGACATCCCTCAGCCCGAAATGCCACACTCATCGACTCCGTAGTATACGCCACACCCCTCCGGCCAAAGGGATCAAGCAGAATCAGACCGGCTTCGCCTCGTGTCCGGCGGGTGAGGTGAGCGAGAGCAGTACGAGCGGCCTGTGCGGGGTCTTTGCCGCCGCGCAGCAATTCCACCGCCGTGCGGGCCAGGGTCGCCCGAATAATCTGCTCGCCATCGCCCGTTGCCGAGCACGCGCCCATTGCGCTGTCCGCATACGTCCCGGCCCCAATGACAGCGGAGTCACCCACGCGACCGGAGCGCTTGTCGAACACGCCGCCGGTTGAGGTTGCCGCCGCCAGCCTGCCCGACGAATCTAAGGCAACCGCCCCCACCGTACCGGGTTCGCCATTGGTCCGTTGCGCCTGTCCTGAGCCTAGGCGAAGGGCCTGCCAACGCTGGTGTTGACGGGGGGCAATCAGTTCGTCTGCCGCAGCTTGCGGCAGTCCGTGCTCGCGTGCGAATCGTTCCGCACCCTGGCCGACGAGAAACACGTGTCGCCCGTCTGCCATGACCTCCCAAGCAAGGCGGATGGCGTTCTTGATGTTCCTGGCCGCTCCCACGGCACCAGTCTGAAATGTCGAACCATCCATGAGGGAGGCGTCAACTTCGACGGTCCCGTCTTCTGTCAGACACGAGCCAAAGCCGGCGTTGAAGAGAGGATGATCTTCGAGGGTCACGGTGGCTTGCACAACCGCATCGAGTGCGGTTCCACCCCGAACAAGAATACCCCAGCCTGCCTCAAAAGCGGCCGTCAATCCTGATCGACGCTCGGCTTGCAGTGCTGATGGCGTCACAGCTCCGGCGCCGCCATGGAGGATCAGAGCCGGAGTCATGACGAAAAAGGACGGGCGCCGCTGGTGGCTATCTACAGGTCCAGCGTCTGCGCCACCACTTCACGGTGCGTCGGGGCACTGCCGAAGGCGGCTTCGGACGCCAGGCCGCGCCGATAAAAGAGGTGCATATCGTGCTCCCAGGTAAACCCGATACCACCGTGAACCTGAATGGCCTCGCTGGTCACCGTCTTGCACATATCGCTGCAATACGCCTTGGCCATAGGCACGGCCTGGGATGCTTCGTCCACATTCTCATCGACCGTCCAGGCCGCGTAATAGGTCAATGAGCGCGCGTTTTCGACCTGGACCATCATATCCACACATTTGTGTTTGACGGCTTGAAAGCTACCAATCGGCTTCCCGAACTGCACTCGCTCCTTGGCGTATTCAACCGCCATATCAAGCGCCTGCTGTCCGGTCCCGACCATCTCGGTACACAGTCCGGCGATGGCTTGCTCGAGGACGCGCTTGAGAATCGGCCAGCCCTGGCCCACCTCGCCAAGGACCTGCGAGCCGGCCACCGCAACATCCTGGAAAGCGACGTGGCACTGGCGACGGGTCATGTCAACGGTTTTCAGTTGGGTGATCTCGACCCCCGGCGACTTGGCATCGACGAGAAAGAGCGTAATGCCGTCTTCCGGAGCAGCGTGTGAGCCGGTGCGAGCGGCGACCACCATCTGATCGGCCACGTGCGCGTCCGGCACAAAAAGTTTTTCCCCGGACAGCACAAAGTCGCTGCCCCGAGCCGTTGCCGGCATCCCGATGCCGCCGGCGTCATAGCGGCCGCTCTTTTCGGCTTGGGCCAGGGTCATGACCCATTCGCCCGCCGCGACCTTGGGAAGAACGGCGTCCTTTTGCTCGTCCGAGCCGCCGACCAGCACGGCCGCACTGCCCAGGAGCACGGTCGCCAGGAACGGTCCGGGCATCAGAGACCTGCCCATCTCTTCCATCACGACAACCAGATCGAGAAAACTCCCGCCAATCCCACCGTGCTCCTCAGGAATCAGAATACCCATCCAGCCCAACTCCGCGGCCTTTTTCCAGAGCTCTGTCGCGTGGGCGCTGTCATCTTCCATCATCTTGCGTACGAACGTGGTCGGGCATTCCGCGTCCAGGAATTTTCGAGCCGAGTCACGCAGCAGTTCTTGATCTTCACTAAAACCGAAATCCATGCTTCCCCCTTTAACCCTTTGGCAACCGCAGGACGCGCTCGCCAACGATATTACGCATGATCTCCGACGTCCCGCCTGCAATCGTGTACAGGCGGGAGCCTAAGGCGCGCCGCGCCCAAAAACCGTTATCGATGCCTTGATCTTCACCCAAGGCGCACTGACTGTACGGACCCAGCAGTTCCATCGCAAAATGTACCATGCGGATATAGAGTTCACTCCCGGCCAGCTTGCTGATCGAGCCTTCCGGCCCCGGCGGGTTACCGCGTAACTGTTGGGTCAGTTGTCGATAGCCGTTGAACTTCAGCGCCTGGGTTTCAACATGAAAGGCGGCCATCTGCTGTCGCACATCCGGGTCGTCGGCTGCCGGTTGACCATTGACTTCCAGGTCTTTGATGCACGCCTTCAATCTGTCCAGCATGGGCTCCAGGTTGTAGACCATGCCGAAGTTCGCTCGCTCGAACATGAGCGTCGTAATCGCCACCTGCCAGCCGTTATTCCGTTCGCCAACCAGATTGGCTTTGGGCACCCGGACATCCTCGAAGAAGACCTCGTTGAATTCCGCATCACCCGAGATTTGGACCAGGGGCCGGACCGTGACCCCAGGCGAGTGCATATCCACCAGGAGATAGGACAGTCCTTTGTGCTTGGGTGCGTCGGGGTCGGTCCGCGCCACAAGAATGCAGTAGTCAGCTTTGTGGGCAAAGCTTGTCCAGACTTTCTGGCCGTTCACAACAAAGTCGTCGCCAGCGTCAACCGCCCGCGTCTGGAGGGAGGCCAGGTCCGAGCCGGAGCCCGGTTCGGAATAGCCCTGGCACCACAGTTCATCGGCGCTGAGAATCTTGGGCACAAAACGCTCTTTCTGCTCCTCCGTTCCCCAGTGCATTAAGGTGGGGCCGACCAGCGAAATCCCCAGCGGATTGGCTAGTCCGGGCGCGTGCACCCGGGCCATCTCCTGCTGGTAGATGGTCTGCTCCATAATCGTCGCGCCCCGACCGCCGTACTCCTGAGGCCAATGAATGCCGACCCAGCCCGCGCCGTGCAGCTTCTTCTGCCATTCGAACTTGATCTGAAAGCGCTCTTCCTGGTCGATAATCTCGAAGGTGTCCGGATCGTAGTTGTCCGCTGGATTGGCTTCGAGCCACGAGCGCAGCTCCTGCCGAAACGTTTCTTCCTGTGGAGAATAGTCAAAGTCCACGCTGTACTCCTGTCGCGGGAAAGTATCGCGCGCGAATTATAGTTTTTGGCCGGGAGAAAGGAAAGGGGCCGGGGAGAAAGACTGCGCCCGGCTTGACACTTGGCCCGCGCGCTGACTAATTGAGCCCGACATCTTTCTCTAGCTGATCGGGGGTCCGGGTGCGCTATCGCCAAACATTCATCCCAACATTACGTGAAGATCCGACTGAGGCCGAAGTCATCAGCCATAAACTCTTACTGCGCGCCGGTATGATGCGCCAGGTGGCGCGCGGCGTGTATGACTTTCTGCCGCTCGGGCTACGTGTCGTGCGGAAAGTCGAAAACATTGTGCGCGAAGAAATGAATCGCGCGGGGGCCCAGGAAATTCTCATGCCGGCGGTCTGTCCGGCAGAACTCTGGCAGGAGAGTGGTCGCTGGGATGTATACGGCAGAGAGCTACTGCGCATTAAAGATCGGCACGACCGGGATTTTTGCTTTGGGCCGACCCATGAGGAGGTTGTGACCGATATCGTCCGAAGGGAGGTCCGGTCGTACCGAGACCTGCCGCTCAATCTGTACCAGATCCAGACTAAGTTCCGGGATGAAGTCCGGCCCCGTTTTGGCTTGATGCGCGGCCGCGAGTTTATCATGAAAGACGCCTATTCCTTTCATACCGACCTGGAAGACTGCCAGCGCGAGTATCGCAATATGTACGACGCCTATCGGCGTGTCTTTGATCGGTGTGGCTTAACCTACCGTCCGGTTGAGGCGGATACTGGGGCAATTGGAGGCAGTCTGTCGCATGAGTTCCAGGTGCTGGCGGATTCCGGTGAAGATGCCATTGTCAGCTGTGACTCGTGCGATTATGCCGCCAATGTGGAAAAAGCTGAACTTGCCCCGCCTGCGGCTCCTCCGGCTATGAACGGAGCCGCACTTACCCCAGTCGAGACCCCAGACCAACGGACTATCGAGGAAGTCTCGACCTTCCTGGGTGAGCCCCCGGAGCGCTTCGTCAAAACTCTGCTCTACGAGACCGATACGGGCGCGGTGGTCGCCGCCCTGGTGCGGGGTGACCACGAGCTCAGCGAGCCCAAGCTGAAAAACCTGCTCGGCTGCCAGTGGGTCGTACTCGCGGATGAAGAAACCGTCCACAAGGTGACCGGCGCTCCAACCGGTTTTGCCGGCCCAGTACGGATCGAGGCCAAGCTTATCAGCGACCAGACCCTGCGGGGTGCAACAGGTCTGGTGTGTGGCGCAAACGAGCAGGACATGCATATGACCGGGCTTGATATCGCACGCGACCTGCCCGCCCTCCAGTTTGCCGACCTGCGTCGGGCGACCGTGGGCGACACCTGTCCGCGTTGCGAGCAAGGGACGTTTACCGCTCATCGCGGTATTGAAGTCGGTCAGACGTTTTATCTTGGCACGAAGTATAGCCAGGCGATGAATGCAACCTATCTGGATGCCTCAGGCGCACAGCATCCGATGGAAATGGGCTGCTATGGCATCGGCATTACCCGGACCGTTGCGGCCGCCATTGAACAGCATCATGATGATGCCGGTATTGTCTGGCCCAAGCCGCTCGCTCCCGCGGACCTCCATATCGTGCCGGTCAATTGGAATGACGACACCACCCGGAAGGCGGCGGAAGACATCTATGCAAAACTCCAGCAAACGGGGACAGACGTATTATTTGACGATCGGGAGGAGCGTCCGGGGGTGAAATTCAAGGATGCCGACCTCTTGGGCGTTCCGCTCCGGGCCACTATTGGTGGCAAGTCTCTAGCCCGCGGGGTGATTGAATTAAAGGTCCGCGCGGATGGAGCCATGACGGAAGTACCGGCAGACCGGGCGGTCGAGGCCATCCAAAATGCACTCAGTAATCCGGAGGCCGCCTGAGTCCGGGAGGCACGCACCACGATGGCTCCTCGTTCCGTTAATCAGGCAAGCAACGCTCCGGCACGACTTCGGAGTTCCAGAGCAGTGAGTCGGCCTCGCGCACGCCGCCGACTTATCTTCGCGCTCGATGTTGCTTCGCTGAAAGAGGTGGATCGCTACGTTGCCCTGCTGGCAGACGAGGTCGGCCTGTTCAAGGTCGGCAAGCAACTGTTCGTGCACGCCGGTCCCGAGATTGTCCGTCGCATTCAAGCCAAGGGCGGGACGGTTTTTCTCGACCTCAAATTCCACGACATTCCCCAGACCGTGGCTTCCGCTTCAGTCGAAGCCGCCCGTCTCGGAGTACAGATGTTGACCCTGCACGCCTCCGGCGGCACCGAGATGTTGCGGCAGGCACACAGGGCGGTTCGCGGCGTGTGTCGCGCAGAACGGCTCGCCCGCCCTGCCCTCCTGGCAGTCACTGTGCTGACGAGTCTGGGCCGAGACGACCTCAAGCAGATCGGGGTCAGTGCAGGTCCGGCGGCGCAGGTCGTTCGGCTCGCCCGGCTGGCCCAGCAGGCGGGTATTGACGGTCTGGTGGCCTCTCCTCAAGAAATTACCGCGATCCGTCGCGCCTGTGGAGACAAACTGACCCTCGTCATTCCAGGCGTTCGTCCGCAGGGCGGCACGCCCGACGATCAGAAACGGGTTCTGACGCCGCACCAAGCCATACAGGCCGGGGCGAATTATCTGGTTGTTGGCAGACCCATTCGAGATGCCGCCGACCCGCGCCAGGCCGCACGCGATATTGTCGCGGACATGGCCCGGGGGCTGAGAGCGCGCCGTTCGACGGAGCAGACACAAGACGGCTCTTGAGGTCATTCGTCTACTGGGACAATGAAGGCTTTGCCGGATGGAATCGATAGACAATGTCGTGTTCGCGTACGAGGATGAGCCTGTCGCGCGCGAGTTGCTCCAAAAAGACATCGTCCGTATGCAGACGCCGAATGCGCTCCTTGAGATCGGTATTCTCGCGCAACAGCGTCCGTACTTGTGTTTCCAATGCGCGTTGCTCTTCGGTCAGTTGGAAGAGGTGCAGAAGCCCACGCTCGCTCCACACGGTTGAATACATGAACAGGGCGTACACCGCCAGAACCAAGGGGAACCACATCCAGCCGCACCGCCGCACCACCATCCATCCCATACGGAACATTCTACTGACTGCGAGAGGCTGGAGCAACGTCGAGCGCTGGAATGAAACAGGGTATGGACACCACGACAAAACGGGAGGATCGGGTGAAGATCAGAAAAATTATTGGTCGAGAAATTCTGGATAGTCGGGGGAATCCGACGGTTGAGGTTGAGGTTAGACTGGCGGACGGTGCGTGTGGACGCGCAGCAGCACCCTCAGGGGCATCAACCGGAGCCCATGAGGCGTGGGAGCTTCGGGATCGAACCCGAAAACGCTATCGCGGAAAGGGCGTCCAAAAAGCGACGGCACAGGTGAACGAACACCTCGCCCGTCGCCTGAGGGGCAAGGACGCCAGCGACCAACACGCAATTGACCAGCTCCTGCTTGACCTGGACGGCACGGCAAACAAGAAGCGCATGGGAGCCAATGCGCTCATCGCCACCTCGCTTGCCGTCGCAAAGGCAGCGGCGGCATCTGCCGGACAGCCGCTGTATCGCTTTCTGGGTGGTACGCGTGCGCGGACGCTTCCGGTTCCGCTCATCAACGTGCTCAACGGCGGCGCCCATGCGACCAATAATCTCGACATCCAGGAGTTTATGATCGTTCCGGCCGGCACCCGCTCGTTCCGCGAGGCCCTGCGCATTGGCGCGGAAGTGTTCGCCGTGCTCAAAGACATTCTTCAAAAGAAGGGGCTTACCACGGCCGTGGGAGACGAGGGGGGAGTGGCTCCCGATCTGCGCTCAAACGAAGAGGCGTTTGACATCCTGCTTGAGTCTGTGACGCAAGCGGGCTACACCCCAGGTCGGCACGTCTCTCTGGCTCTCGATGTCGCGGCGACCGAGCTATACCAGGACGGGCAGTACGTTTTCCATAAAGCCGGCGGAGCCACTCGGCAGGCGGAAGACCTCGTTCAACAGTACGCCAAATGGGCGGCGCACTATCCACTGGTCTCTATCGAGGACGGCCTGGCCGAAGACGACTGGGACGGATGGCGATTACTCACCCAGGAGCTGGGAACAACACTCCAGCTTGTGGGCGACGATTTGTTTGTCACCAACCCGCAACGGCTCGCTCGCGGTATTGCGGACAGGGCGGCGAATGCCATCCTTGTCAAGGTCAATCAGATCGGCACCCTAAGCGAAACCCTGGAAACGGTCGCCTTAGGGAAAAAGCACGGGTATGCGGCAGTGATCTCGCATCGTTCGGGAGAAACAGAGGACACCACGATTGCTGATCTGTCTGTCGCGTTGAATGCCGGACAGATCAAAACCGGCAGTGTCTGCCGCGGCGAACGGACGGCCAAGTATAACCAACTGTTACGCATTGAAGAAGAACTCGGGCGACGCGCCGTGTACGCCGGCCACACGGTGTTTGCAGCACGAAAATAACACCCTGTTCTTGTGTATTTTTGTTGCAGCAAAGGCGTCGATCTGATAGAAGAAAACACAAATGCCCTTCCGCCTTTTTCCATAGACTAAGGGGTTCCCACACTCATAGCGAAGGAGGTCACTATGCCTGCGAAGAAGAAAGCGGCCAAGAAAACCGTAAAGAAGGCGGCCAAGAAGGCCCCGGCCAAGCAAGCAGCTAAGAAAGCTCCGGCTAAGAAAGCAGCTAAGAAACCCCCGGCTAAGAAGAGAGCGGCCAAGAAGGCCCCGGCTAAGAAGGCCCCGGCCAGGAAGAGAGCGGCCAAGAAGGCCCCGGCCAAGAAGGCCCCGGCCAGGAAGAGAGCAGCCAAGAAGAGAGCGTAGCGTCGCTCAGCGCGGCGGCGAGACACGAGGCGGAGGATTTCCAAGAAAAGGCCCCAAAGCGGGCCTTTTCTTTTGTGCCCATGAAACAGCGACTTGCTGCGTACACTGCTGAGGTATTCTTCCCGGAACGCGAGAAATTTACCGCTCCGCTGCTCTTGCTGCCGGGTTTATGGACGGGAAGCTGGATATGGCAGGAAGTCGCGTGGGGATTTTCTCAACGTGGTTGGGCATGCTGGGCGCTTGACCTGTACGAGCCGCACGCAGCCCGCCGGCGAGGCGACATCTCTCTTGACGATCATCTCACGACCATTACCACCGCCGCTGCTGCGTTCGACTGCCCGCCCATTGTGATCGGTTTTGATCTAGGTAGTCTCCTCTCGCTCCTCGTCGCCACCCGCGTACAACCGCGCGCCCTCATCTGCATCTCTCCCATGCTGCCCTGCCACTGGCAACCCGACCTGCGCCCGGCTCTCCCTCTGGTGCGACTCGCCACCCTGCCCGCGCTCCTGTGGGATCGCGCCCATCCCCCTCCGTCTCGTCGTCTGGCCCGCAATTTTCTTTTTCACACGCTTCCGGCAGGGCTGCACGACCAGTTATACGACCAGCTTGAGCCGGACTCCGGCAGAGTCGTCCGCACCCTCACCCGAGGCCAGACCGATTTCCCGGCAATCCCCCTGCCCTGTCCCAGTTTGATTGTCTGGGGGCAGGAAGACCGCATGGTGCCTGCCCCGGCCGTAAGTTGGCTCGCGGATACTCTACACGCGACCAGCCTGTCCTATCCGGACCAAGGTCACTGGCTCCTGGCTGGTCCACAGGCGGCGAGCCTGGTCGCAGGTGTCCACCGCTGGCTGATCCGCTCGCTGGGAGAGGCGCTGCTATTATCCCTAGAGGAAGACGAATAGGCATAGCCACCCAACGCACGAACTGACCCGGCCTGGATCGTTCCCTATCGCCCCTGATATATGAGGATCGGGTTCTGTTCCGCAACGCCCGCAAATTATACGACACCCCCAAGGTCTATCCGTCTCCATGCTCCAACTTATCAATTTGTCCCTCGCCTTTGGCGGACAGGAACTGTTTCGCAATCTCAACTGGCATATTCGGAAAGGCGATCGGGTGGGTCTGGTTGGCCCTAACGGTGCCGGCAAGACAACCCTTTTCCGCCTCTTGACCGGACAGCTTGAGCCCGATACGGGCCGAGTCCAGCACGGTCGGGACCTCAGCATTGGCTATCTGCCCCAGGAGGGAATCGACATTTCCGGACGTGACCTCTTCGCTGAGACGCGTTCTGCTTTACCGGAGCTGACCGCGCTACAACAGGAACTGGAGACGATTCAGGCCGCGCTCGACAGCGCCGATGGAACGGCCTCCGAGACGCTGGCGCAAGAGGGACTGATCGTACGTTACGGAGACATCCACCACCGAATCGAAGAACTCGACGGGTTTCAGGCCGACGCCCAGGTCGCTAAAGTCCTGACCGGTCTGGGCTTTCACGAGGCGCAGTTTACGGCGCGTACTGAGACGTTCAGTGGGGGCTGGCAGATGCGGATTGCGCTGGCCAAGCTCCTGCTCCAGCAGCCCGATGTCTTGCTGCTCGATGAGCCGACCAATCACCTCGATCTCGACTCGCTACTGTGGCTTGAGTCGTATCTGCACAATTACCGCGGCAGCATTGTCATCGTTTCGCACGACCGGGCCTTTCTGGATCGGATGGTTAATCGGGTGGTCGCCCTGCATCGCTCTGCCCTGACCGAATATACGGGCAACTACTCGACCTTTGAACGCGTTTTTGAGGAACACCTGGAGTCGTATCGAAAAACCTATGACACGCAGCAGGAAGAGATTGAGCGCCTCACCCGCTTTATCAATACGTTTCGCTATAACGCCCGGAAAGCTCCACAGGTCCAGAGTCGTGTCAAGCAGCTTGAGAAGATGGAAAAGCTCGACCCGCCCCAAACCGTGCCCAAGGGTGTCCGCTTTCATTTTCCTCAGGCTCCTCGGAGCGGGCGACGAGTGATCGAATTACAGAGGGTTAGCAAATGCTACGACAGCGTGCAGGTGTTTGAGAATCTAGACTTGGTGATTGAGCGTGGAGACCGGGTGGCGGTGGTCGGCGTCAACGGGGCGGGCAAGTCTACCCTCAGCCGCATCCTGTCCGGGGTTGAAGGGCCCACCTCAGGCAGCCGTCAGCTTGGTCATCAGGTCGTCCTCGATTACTATGCCCAGCAGCAGGCCGAACGCTTACAGACCAACAACACGGTGTATGAAGAGATCGTCCGGGAAGCGGCCACCGATGTCGTCCCCCAACTCCGGACTCTGTTGGGGGCCTTCCTCTTTTCCGGGGATGCGATTGAAAAGCGCGTCGCCGTGCTCAGCGGCGGTGAAAAAAGTCGACTGGCGTTAGCAAAAATGCTGTTACAGGCCTCGAATCTGCTCATTCTGGATGAGCCCACCAACCATCTCGATATCCACACCAAAGACATCGTGAAAGAAGCCCTGTTGCAGTATGAGGGAACTTTTGTCGTGGTGTCGCACGACCGCTATTTTCTCAGCGGTCTGGTGACAAAAGTGCTTGAACTCCAAGACGGGTACTGCACCACCTATCCCGGAACGTTTGAAGAGTTTCTGGAGCGGAAAGAGCGCCAGACAGACTCGTCTCCACCCCAGGAACAGGTTCGCCTTCAGAGCGTAGTCCAGCGGGTAGCCGTTGCTTCGCCTACGGCAAGCGCGGCGGGTATTGAAGGGACGCTGGCCGCCATCCGCGAGGCAAAGCACGGCAAGCTCTCCTATCAACAGCAAAAGGCCGCCCGGGCCGAACGGCAAAAACGGGCCAAACGGTTGGCCGCGCTGGAGCAGCATATCGCCACGCTAGAGGACCACAAAGAAAAACTCGAACGCCGCCTTGCGGACGAAAAGACATTTCAAGACCGAGAAAAAGCGCGCGAGGTGACCGGCCGGTATGAGCAGGTCAAACAGCAACTCGACGAGCAGTACGCGGAGTGGACGGCATTAGCCGAAGAACACGAAAGCGATTAGACCCGGAACGTAATTCTGGAAAAGGGAGAGACACTATGCGCATAGGATTGGGCCTGCCGCCGACCGGACATCATTTCGAGGTGTATCAGCAGATCGCGCGCCAGGCCGAAGAACGCGGCTTCGAGAGCCTGTGGTTCGGCGAGGCCTGGGGTACGGAGACGAGTACGCTGGTCACCGCCTTTCTGGCCTCCACACGGCGCATTCATGTCGGTACGGGCATCATCTCGCTCTACCTCCGCCCGCCAACGCTCACCGCCATGCAGGCCGCTAGCATGGACTTGG
Source organism: Desulfurellaceae bacterium bin18 (assembly GCA_002238415.1). Classification (GTDB taxonomy): domain Bacteria; phylum Desulfobacterota; class Binatia; order Bin18; family Bin18; genus Bin18. The sequence continues at coordinate 50,289 of MPMI01000006.1, forward strand.
TCGCACCCGGCCGGGCGCGGTTGGGCATCGGGGTGAGCACACGCAATATCAACACCTTTCACGGTATTGCCTGGGACCGGCCCGTAGCCCGCACGCGCGAGTATGTGGATATTGTCCGCCGCGTATTGGCCGGCGAGCGGGTCACGCGTACCGACGGGTTTTACCGGCCACAGGGCTTTCGTCTCAGCCTGCGCCTGTCGGGGGCCATGCCTATCTATCTGGCGGCCGTGAACCCGCGCATGCTCCAGCTAGCCGGAGAGATCGCGGACGGGGTACTGCTGGCCTGGTTGCCGGCGCGACAGATTCCCCATTCGCTGGCCGAGATTGCGAAAGGGGCGGAACGTGCCGGGCGCAGTCTGAGCGATATCGATATCGGCTGCTATGTGCATACGCTGGTCAAACAGGATCGGGAACAGGCCCTACGGCAACTGCGCCACGTGTTGGTGGGCTACTGTCAGGCCAACACGTATATCCAGGGTTTCCGTCGCTTTGGCTATAGCGATATTCTGGATGAAGTGCATGCCCGTTGGCAGGCTGGCGACCGGAAGGGGGCGGAAGAAGCCATTCCGGATTCCATGGTCGAAGAGCTGTTCGTCTTTGGTCCGCCCGAAGACTGCCGCACCCAACTTGGTCATTTTATCAACGCCGGCGTGCAGCACCCCATAGTCGCATCTCCACCGACGAGCCAAATCACCGGGGAAGACATGCATATGCTGGTTGAGACGTTCGGGCAGTAAATTCCCCGTGTCCAGGCTCAAGGTCCGAGCGGTGCAATCACAAGATTCGACTCCTCCAAAGATCAGTAGGTCGGATTAGCGGAGCGTAATCCGGCAAGTACGGAAGGCCGGCTTACGCCTGTGGCTAGCCCGACCTACAAAACTCTTTCCTGAGAAGAATACGCTATGGCGTTCGTAGTATTGGTTGTGTTGGTCGTATTGGCAGCGGCACGGGTCGAGCCGGCAGAGGGACAGACGTGGTTCAAGCAGGCGCAGGTCATGACGAAGGCATGATTGGAGCCATCTTCGTAACACTTATCACATCACAACCTATTTATATTATCTAACACGAAATCTGTGTCTTCCCGCCCAGATATCATGTCATGACATGCTAAAACATGATAAACCAGCAAGTAAATCAAGCTCGACGAGTACATCCTGCAGTTCGTCCGGCTGGTCTTGTAACCCATTGAGAACATCATACCATTTACCCATGGAGAAGTGTTCTCTGAACTTTCATAGGATCCGATATTGCCTCCACGCAGGTGTCATGGTCCTCAGAGACTAAGAGAAGTGTCCGAATCACATTTTTTCGAAAGTTGAGATAACATGTCCGCAGCCTTTTTCGCAGAAGCTTACGACGATTGAGGTCAGGCAGGACAACGACAAGAAACCAAGTAAATATGCTGACTAAGAATCCCGTAGATATGCTGAAGAGGATTTGATTCCCGTGGAGTTTGTACAATACTCTGGCGAAGCCCGTTTCGCGACACAGGGGTGGTATGGGTAATCCGCCCCCTACAAGTACACCAACGAAAGCAATTGCAGAAAAGAACAGAATAAGGATTCGAGTCATTAATCCTTCGGAAAGGCTAAAGAAATACTCCAGGATCAATCTTAAAGAAGTCCCCCAGCTTCTTCGCCTGCTCCCTGCTGATAGCTCGCCTCCCATTAAGCACCTCTGAGGCTACATCCTGAGAGCCGAAGAGTTGCCAGATGTCCTTATGGTCGAGGTCGTTATCATCCATGAGGGAGCGTAGCATCTGATGCGGCGGCAGGTCTTTGATCGGATAGTGTTCCTCGTCATACTGCTGAATCAGGTCACTGAGGAGGTCTACAAGCCGCTCTTCTTCAGGCGAAAGGCCCTCTTCGTCCCGGTCAACAAGTTCACGGATAATGGCGTTCAGCCGGTCGTACTCGGCCTCGGTCCGAATCTTCACCGGCAGCGCCTTGGAAAGGAGACGGGCATACTTCTGTTCATCAAAGATTGAGAGCGTGCTCATTTCCAGTCCCCCTTATCATAGTCCTGGTGTGTCAGGATATGCAGGATATAGACTCGTTGCGTTCGGTAGTTAATCCGCGCGATCAGCCGATAGGTATTCCCTGCGATATTAAAAACTGTCCGGCGGCCCACGAGGTCTGCGTGTCGAAAGGTGCGTCGTGTGTCGGCTAAAGTCGTCCAAGTGGCGTGGCGCGTCTTCCGATACCAGTCTTCAAGGGCGGCTGTCGCGTCTGGATGTAAGCGGACGAAGTCTCGAAGCGCCTTGCGGCTGATGACTTTCACTGCTCGTCATCTTTTCAATTTGATGAGAAAAGGGCAATCCTTTTGGTAGTCAAGGGCGATGACACAGACCGCCCTACCACATCACCCAACCAACTTCGCCAGAATCCGCTCATACTCCCTATTATTCTCTGCCTGCACATTGACGTGATGCAGGTCCACTCCGCACTCTGCCTGGGCTTGCAGGCGGTCGATACCGGCTTCCACTGATCCCACGCAGCCGGTTGCGTCAACCAACTGAGCGGGCACGGCTTCACCGGCGGCGCGTGAGCCACCGGCCCAGGCTTTTTTGACGGTTTCAACCGCTTCCCCATAGTCCAGCCGGGTGAGTTGGGCGGCGTAGAACGTGCCCATGCGGCCAATGTAAAAGGCCAGCATACCGGCTGAGGCGGCGTGGGCTCTATCAACCTGCGAAGTCACCGTGATCGTGCCTGGCGAACGGACAGCGACCGCGTCGGCCGGACGTCCGACGGCCAGGCTGGCTTGGCGCAGATTGTCAATCTCGCTCTTGAGGTGCTCAATGGGAATCAGAATCGGCAACCAGCCGTCGGCCAGCTCGGCGGTCATTTTCACACTCTTGGCATTCATCGTGGCCAGATAAATCGGAATATGGGTGCGAACGGGCTGAAAGCGCAACGTAAAGCCGCGTTGCAGGTCGAACAGCCTGCCCGAGTATTTGAGCGGCTCGCCCTTCATAATAGTGTTGATGATCTCCACATACTCGCGCATCCGCTGGAGTGGAGGATTGAACGCGACCCCGTGAAAGTGCTCGATCACCTGTGGGCCACTCGTCCCCAGACCGAGCAGCATCCGCCCTTCAGAGACCTCGTCCAGGGTGGCAAAGTGTTGGGCCAGTGCTGCGGGGGTGCGTGAGTAGGTATTCACAATCGCCGTGCCGAGATTGATAGTCTTTGTCTTGTCGGCTAACAGGGTCAAAATGGTGAACGCATCCCGCCCCCAGGCTTCCGGCACCCAGGCCGAATGCACCCCGGCCGCCTCCGCGATTTGTACCTTTTCACACAGCGCTTGGTAGTCGAGCTTGCCCTGCCAATCGATACCAATGGAAATTTTATGGGCCATTTTTCTCTTATCCTTTCTTGGGCTCAGTTCAGTCGCGCGACTGTAGCACGTCCCCTTTTGAGCGTCAGCTATTCGCCGTGTCTGTTCTGCCGAGACGGTGCTTGACAACCGCGCGCGCTTCAGGCGAGAAGGGGAGCCTGTCAAAAAAGGAAACGCATGCCACCCTCCTCACAAGAAGAGACTCCCGACCAGAACAGCCCTGTTTCTCAACCCCACGACGCACCCATTGAGGTCGGCGGACCGTATGCCTATTACGTCCTGGCCGTCCTCTTTGTGGTGTACGTGTTCAATTTCATTGACCGTCAAATCCTGGCCATCTTGCTCCAGCCGATTAAGGAGGACCTGCAAGTCTCGGACACGGCCATGGGGTTTCTGACCGGTTTTGCCTTTGCCGTTTTTTACGCGATTGCCGGCCTACCCCTCGCCCGTGTCGCCGACCGCTGGGTCCGGCGGAGCCTCATTGCCCTGAGTCTCGCGACCTGGAGCCTGATGACTGCGGCCTCAGGCCTGTCACGGAATTTTACCGATCTGGCATTGGCCCGGGTGGGCGTCGGCATAGGTGAGGCGGGCTGCACTCCGCCGGCGCACTCCCTGCTGTCCGACTATTTCCCCCCGGAAAAACGTGCGACCGTGCTCGCCGTGTATGCGTGTGGCATTTACGTGGGCGTGGGTCTGGGCTTCTGGTTGGGCGGCTGGCTAAATGATGCCTTTGGCTGGCGGGTGGCGTTTATGGTTATCGGCCTTCCCGGTGTCGCCATGGCCGTCGTGGTCCGTTTCACGGTCCGCGAGCCCCCACGAGGTATGAGTGAACGGACAGCAGCGACGAGTCGTGCCTATGGCCTGGGTGAAACCTGGCGGTTTCTGACCCGCCTGCCCAGCGGCCGCCGCATCAGTTTGGCGGCGGCCTTTCAGGCCTTTGTGGGTTATGGGCTCGCAGCCTGGATTCCGGCCTTTTTCATTCGGCTGCACGGCATGACACCCGGAGAGCTGGGCTTGTGGTTGTCCTGGATTACCGGCATAGGCGGCGCGATTGGCGCCTTTTCCGGCGGCTGGCTTGCGGACCGCTGGGTCAGGGACCAGCCCAAGGCGCGAGCCTATATCAGTCTGGTTGGCGCACTCTGTTCGACGCCCTTTATCGTCGCAGCCCTGGTACTCGATAATACCACCCTGGCGCTATTAAGCTTCTTCCCGGCGAACGTCTTTGGCACGATGTGGATAGGACCGGCCAGCTCTATCGTACAAGATCTGGCTCCGCCGGCCATGCGGGCAACGGCTTCGGCAGTCTTTATTTTTATCCTGACGATGATCGGCCTGGGGGCCGGCCCCCAAACGGTCGGTATTCTCAACGATCTGATAGGGACGCCGGACGCGATTCGCTACTCCCTGCTCGGCGTCGGCGTCAGCACCAGTCTGCTGTCCGCCGTCTTTTTCTGGCTGACCGGCAAGACTCTGGAGCAGGATCTCACCGCCAAGCAACGGCTCGGCTGATTTTCGATATGAGCTATATTTGCACGGAAACGGCGTAATAGCCCCGCTCGGTCGGAGCGGAAAAATATTCCGCCAGCCGGGACAAGACCCGAGGAAAAATTTCATTCTCCCGGTCGGCGGCCTGCATCTGGTCCCGGCTGGTCCAAAAACTCAGCCCGCGTCCGCTGCCGTGCGCGCGATTGGCCAGCCACAGCACGCCCTGAAAGCCAGGCTGCTGCCTGAGGACGGGCAGATATTCTTGCTCATACACGGTCCGGGCCGACTCAAGCTGCGCCTCGGGAACAGGCAAAGTAATCATCCGGGCGAACAGCCCGCCAACATGCTGGCCGGCCCGGACCAGGACTTCGTATCGTTCAGGCTGCGGGTGTGCGGTCAGGAACGGTAACAGCATGGCGGCAACGGCCTTGCGGCTCTTCATCTCGGATTGGGCCAGCGCAGCCTCGGAATTCCACAAGGTAACGATGAAGCCCGTATGCACCTCCGGGTCAGACAGCACCAAGGCTCCATGGAACCCAGGCTCTCGGACCAGCGGCGGCAGCACCGCACTCCGATAAACGGACAGGAAGTCAGTCAGGAGGTCGGGGCGGCATTGGATGGGAATAACACGCGCGTACATAGGATGGTGTTCCTTTTAAAGTGTTGCCCGGAGGTCGGTCAGAAACCCTTGGATGACCTGGAAGCCCCGGTCCCAGAATTCGGGCTGATTGATGTCTATACACATCTGCGCCAGGGCGTACTCCGGCCGTTGTGAGCCGCCGCTTTCCAATAGGCGGAAATAACCAGGCACAAAGTCCTCCCCCTGGTCGAGATAGCGTTGATACAGGGCCAGGGTAAGCAGTTCGCCGAACGGGTAGGAATAACAGTAGAACCGGCTGTGAATAAAATGCGGAATATACGACCAGCCCCAGCGATAGACGGGCAACAGTTCAACACTCTCGCCAAAGAGCTTGCCCTGTTCGGTCATCCAGAGCTCGCACAGGTCGTCGGCGCTGAGTTGCCCGTCCCGGCGCTGGGCATGCGCCGCCATCTCAAAACGGGTCAGGGCGGTTTGTCGAAAGACGGTGCCGTACATTTCCTCCAAGACCTCGCACAGCAGGGCACGGCGTGTATCCGGCTGCTCAGCCTTATCCAGCAGGTGTTGGGTCAGGACGATTTCCGCAAAAACCGAGGCCGTCTCCGCGAGCACCAGGGGAGCGTCGTAATGCAGGGATTTCTGACGTCGCGCCAACATGTAATGAATGCCGTGACCCAGCTCGTGAGCCACGGTTGAGACCGCGCGTCCGGTGCCGGTATAGCTGCACAATACATACGGATGATGGGCGGGCGACAGAGCTGCGCAAAAGGCACCGCCGCGTTTTCCCGCCCGGACCTCGGCATCAATCCACCGGTTCTGGAAAAACTCCTCGGCCAGGGCCGCAAACTGTTCATTAAAATTCCCAAAGGCCGTCAGGATCAAATCCTGCGCGTCTGCAAAGGGGATTTCCTCGGCCTCAGTTTCAATCGGCGCGTACAGGTCCGTATTCTTGAGCCGTTCAACCCCGAGCAATTCCGCCTTCAGCCGAAAATATTCCTGCGCCAGGGGATAATGGCGTTCCACGGCCTGCATCATCGACTCGACCGTTGGCGGGGCAATCTCGTTCGACAGGTGGGTGGGCAGCGTGACATCGTCATACTGACGCTGCTCGCACTCAATTTTATGATCGAGCAGCAGGTTGTTAAAAATCGAAGTCAGGACGAGCGTGTGCTGGGCATAGGTTTCCAGAAATATGGTCAGAGCCCGCTCGCGCAGCTCGCTGTCCGGCTGGCGCAGCAGCGCCAGGATCTCACCATCGGTGAGTAGTTGTTCTTTGCCTTCCCTGGTAAGTGGAAACCGGAGCGAGCCGCTGAGTTCGTCATACAGCTGCCGGAAGGCATGCTTGCCCGACAGGTTTTTATGGTTCAGGAGCCGTTCCTCTTTTTCACTCAAGGTATGCGGCTTAAAGCGTCGGATCGCTTCCAGATAGTGTTGATAGGCTTGCAGCTCCGGGACGGTGAGGAGCTGGGCGAGTTGCTCGTCCGGTAACGCAATCAGCTCCAGAGAGAAGAAGACCAACAGGTTCTCGATGCCGGTGGCGGCTTCGCGCGTGTGCTGAACAAGCTGCTGGGCCGGCTGGTTCTGGGTATCAGCCGCAAACAGGAGCGAGGCGTAAAAGGCGGGGCGGTGCTGAAGTTCAGTAATCGCTTCATACTCGACCAACGCCTGGGCGAGTGCCGTCCCATCGACCTGCCCGTTTTCAATCTTGCCGTGGTAGGTCTGCGCAAAGACTTCCGCCCGACGGCGCGCTTCCGCCAGGTCAGCCTCAAGCCGAGGATCGTCCGGGCTGGTATACAGCCCTTCCAGGTCCCAGCGTACACCTTCCGCTTTGAGTTCGGATTGCTGCATATCTCATCCTTTTTTTTCGTTTTACGCCCTTGAAACGTGTCGGCGCCTTACTTGTCTTCTTGTATGTCTGCCCCGGACCTGTCAAGAATAGGGCAGACACAAGGAGGGATAATTCATGGTGACAAACGGTGTATCCCATATTGCAGTGGGCGTGCGTGACATGGACGCCTCGCTGCGGTTTTATCGCGATCTGCTCGGCTTTGAGGTAGTCCGGGACGAAGTGCAATCAACCCAGGGAACGGTCCTGCCGGCCTTGTATCAAGAGCCGCACGACCAGCGGCGGGTGGCGACACTATATTGGAAAAAAGGCCCGCATGAGGCATTTTTGGTCTTATCCGAACACTCGGATAAGCCGGTCAGCGGCGAGCCGATCAAACTTGACCAGATCGGCATCCATCACTACGCCTTTTGGGTGGAAAATCTCCCCCAGGTCTACGAGGAATTGAAGGCCAAGGGCGCCGATTTTGTCGTGCCGCCGACCGTCACCAAAACAAAAGACGGCAACTTTAACAGTACGTTCCTGCGTGACCCGGATGGTATTCTGGTTCAGCTTGACGAGTTGGTGGAAGACTAATCGACAGCCGTCAGAGGTCCACATGACACAACCGTACGCGCTCACTATCGCTACAGCCGCTGAACGTATTCGTACCCAGCAGCTCTCTCCCGTGACCCTGGTCCAGTCCTGTCTGGACCGCCTGGACCAGCTTGAACCGCAGCTCCGCGCCTGGGTGACGGTTGATAGTGAGGGTGCCTTAGCCACCGCTCAGCAGTACGAAACGGAAATCAACAGCGGACAATACCGAGGTCCGCTGCACGGCGTCCCACTCGGCCTCAAAGACATTTTCTTTACCGCCGGGATGAAGACAACGATGGGGTCGCCCATTTACGCCGCCTATGTCCCGGACTATGACGCCACCTCCGTACGCCTCCTCAAGGAAGCCGGAGCGATCATACTCGGTAAAGCGCAAACCACGGAATTTGCCGCCCTGGCTCCATCACCAACCCGGAACCCCTGGAATATTGAACACACGCCGGGCGGCTCCAGCAGCGGGTCTGCGGCTGCGGTGGCTGCGCAGATGTGCTTTGGTGCCCTGGGCTCTCAGACCTATGGCTCGACCATACGTCCGGCCTCCTACTGCGGCTGCGTTGGCCTCAAGCCGACCTTTGGCCGAATCAGCGCCTACGGCGTCTATCCTCTGGCAGGCAGTCTGGACCATGTGGGAATTTTTTCCCGTACTGTGGCAGATACCGCCTTGCTGCTTCAGGTCCTGGCTGGCGAGGACACGAACGACCCGATGAGCGCGGTGCAACCGATCCCGAACTATACTGCCGCTCTGGCCGACCCGCAGCCGCCCCGTATCGGCCTGGTCCGGGAATTCTTTCTTGAAAAAGCCGATGCGGAAACCCAGCAGCATATTGAAGCAGTGGTGGAGCAACTGACCCAGGCCGGTGCTCATGTCACCGAGGTAGCACTCCCGGAGAGTTTCAAGGGCGAGCCCGAAGCGCACTTTACGATGATGTTCGTTGAGTCGGCCTATTCACATAGTGAGGTCTACGACCGGTACAAAGAGCAGTACAGCCCGCAGATGAAGGACTTGATCGAGAAGGGTCGCCAAATCTCCGGTGTGGAGTATATGGAAACCCAACGCCACCAACACACGTTTCGGAATGAAATGGACACACTCTGCCGAACGGTCGACGCCCTGCTGACTCCGGCAACCCCAGCCCCCGCTCCCAAAGGCTTCACCACCACCGGTGATCCGACCTTTAACGGTCCGGCAACCTTTTCCGGCCTGCCCAGCCTGGCCTTGCCCTCAGGGCTGAGTCAAACCGGCCTGCCCTTGGGTCTGCAACTCATGGGAGCTGCCTTTGCCGAAGAGAAGCTGTTGGCGGTTGGCGAGTGGTGTGCGGACGTGTTGGCTTTCTCGGAGACGCCATCGATCGCATAATCGTCGGGACGGCTGATCGGTCTCTCAACTGACCAATAACACTATCCCGCCGACGATGAAAATCGTCCCAGCCACGTCGGCTTTGGTGATGCGTTCACTATCGTGCAGCACCAGATGGCTCAGGACGAGCGTGACGAGCGGTACGGCTGAGGTAAAGGGAGCAACAACAACGGCGGGCAGATATTCCAGCGCAAAAAACAGCGAAAAAATAGCCAGAGTTGAGGTCAGACCGGCCAGACCAAAATACACGCCCGCCCAACGCGGTAGGGAAAGCAACTGGCCTGCCTGTCCACTCGCAAAAAAATAGGCCGCATACATCACCACGCCGGCAAGAATGCCGATGCACGCACCAAACACCGGCTCATTACTCGACTGCAAACCGAGTTTGGCAAGAATGGGATTCATCCCGTAACAAAAGGCAGCAAGAAACGGATAGAGGAGAGTGCTCGTCCTCATCTCCGGCCTTCCCAACGGTTTTGTCCGGTCAGAATCACCACCCCGGCCACAACGCTCAGGATGCCGCTCAGAATCTTGAGGCTGATATCCTCCTGCAAAAAGAGCAATGCAAAAACCGTCGTAAAAAGCGGCGCAGTATTCACCAAGGGCGTGCTCTTGGCCGCCCCAATATGAGCAACCCCCAAGTAATTACACATCCGGCCCAAACATGGACCAACGATGCCTGCGGCGATAAACCACAGCGCAGCCTGGGGCGTAATCACCTGCGTCACCGAACGCGGATGAAGTGCAAAGACCAGGGCCATCAACGGCAGGCTGGCACCCAACCCGCACAGCAGCCCGACCGAGACGCTCGCGTACGGCAGCCCCTTGCGGATAAAGATGGGCGACATCCCCCACAGGCAGGCCGCGGTGAGGGCAAAGAGTTCGCCGTAGAACACACCACCTCCAAGTCTCAATCACCCTCACAAACACAACAAAGAAATGATTGCAGAAAATTTCACCTGAGGGTCTTCCCGCAGGGATAAGAACAGGAAATGGAGATGAGGACAACTCGGCCCAGTCTCTCTATATCGGTCAGACTGAGGGGGAGTGTTTCGCTGTGATTCAGTTGACACCACGGACCGGACAGGCATACACGCAAAGAACGAAGGTATAGACGAAGGAAGTACAGAGGAGAGACTCATGTCAACAATCAGGCGCGTTGTTACAGGCCACCGAGCGGACGGAAAATCGATCATTGCGAGTGATGGAGAAGTGGCAGGCATCGAGGTCCCCGGCCTGCCGGGTGCCACGTTAACCACGCTGTGGGGTGCAGACGAAACCCTCACCTATCCTGACGACGGGAGCGAGCCGCGTCATCACGCCTGGTTTCCGCCAGTCGGCGGTTTTCGCTTTGCCTCGTTTGTTTTATCTCCGGACAGCACTCCGCCCGCGGACGGCGACCCGGCAGAAGCTGCTGCCGAAGCCGAGCGCCTGTTTCCGGGCTTGCTGGCGACCATGGAACCGGATGATCCGGGTATGCATCGCTCGGAGACCGTCGATACGCTGTATATCGTGTCCGGACGTTGTGTGCTCGAACTCGACGACGGCTCAAAAACCGAGCTTGGCGCAGGGGATGTGATCGTTCAGAGCGGGACCATGCACCGTTGGCACAACCCGTGGGACGAGCCGTGCCACGTCATCGCCTTTCTGGCTGGCGCGCATATGCAGTAGGAGCAGGGTATAGGCTGTTCATGGCTGGCACGGCCTTTCCCGTCCGCTATCGGCTAGTCGGTTTGCTGACCACCGGGAGCATGATCAACTATCTTGATCGGGTCAATATCGCGGTTGCCGCGCCGGTCATGATGGAGTCCCTGGGCTGGGACGAGGGCCGCTTCGGGGTGATTTTCTCCGCTTTTCTGGTCGGCTTTGCTGGAATTTTTGGGCCAATGACCGCCGGCTTTCTGGTTGCGGCCACCGGCAACTGGGCGCTGCCCTTTCTGGTGGCTGCAGGTCTTGCCGCAGTGTCATTTATGATTTTCTTCTTTCTGGTCGTACCGGAACCGATTCGGATTGCAGAGTCAGACCCTGGCAGCAGCACCACGAGCGTGACATGAGAGGCCGGCATGAATAAGAAAGCACTCGCTTTATTGGGATTAGGGCATCTGATGGTTGACCTCAATACCGGCGCTCTGCCCGCCCTGCTGCCCTTTCTCAAAACAAGCTTTGGTTTGTCCTATGCAATGACAGGCGTCCTGGTCCTGGTCGCGAATGTGACCTCTTCCGTTATTCAACCGCTCTTCGGTTATATGTCGGACCGCAGCGCCCAGGCCTGGCTGCTGCCGTTCGGAGTCGTGGCTGCGACCTGCGGGATGGCCAGCGTGGGGCTGGTGACGAGCTACCCCGCCCTGCTGGTGGTCGTCTTCGTCAGTGGGATCGGCATTGCCAGCTATCACCCCGAAGCCTATAAGACCGCCTACCTGTCTACCGGCGAGAAAAAAGCAACCGGGATCTCACTCTTTTCCGTGGGCGGCAACCTCGGTTTGGGTCTGGGCCCGCTGGCAGTTGCCTTTTGTCTGACCACTTTCGGTCAAGGCGGTCTCTTACTGTTCTGGATACCGGGGATACTGGTTGGCGTGCTCTTTATGCGCGCCCTGCCCTGGCTGTCGCAAACCAGGCCGGCACTCACCGACGCGGCTCCGGCCACAGCGCCCATTCCGCGCTCCGCCCTGGCCCTGGTGTTAAGTATCGTCACCCTCGGGGCGTGCGTCCACGCGGGGATGTCAACCTATGTCCCGCTCTATCTGGCCGACCAGGGCGGGGATACGCTCAAGGTCGGCTCGGTGCTGTCCCTATTCCTGATCGCCGGAGCGGTCGGCACGCTGCTGGGTGGGCCGCTGTCCGACCATATCGGCCACAAACGCTTTTTGGTCTATTGTACAGGTCTGCTGTGTCCGTTGATTTCTCTCTTTCTGCGGACAAACGGAACGACCAGCATCGTGATCTTGGGGTTGGCCGGTATGTGTCTGGCTCCGATGTTCTCTGTCACCCTGGTCATCGCTCAAGGCCTCATGCGCGGTCGGCTGGGTATCACCGCCGGTCTCATGACCGGTCTCGGGATTGGGGTGGGCGGTCTGGGTGTCGCCGTCCTCGGAGTTGCGGCCGATATGTGGGGACTTGCAACCACTATGCAGTGTATCGCGCTCTTGCCCCTCCTGCCCTGGATATTAGTCTGGTTTCTCCCTAACGACGCTCCCCACGCAGTAGAACCAACTCCTGCGCTCCAGTCGGCGGCGGGCAAGAGCGCCTGACCCCCATCAACACAAAGAATATTCCGGTTGTTTTCGCTGAAGTGATCTGCTAGTTTTCGCCACTGTTACCGGGATTTTCTCGTCTGGGTCGATTGTGAACAACACAACCCCGGAGGCCGTGCACGCGTCAGCCGGGGTTTCTTTTTATTGTGTACAGAGGAGGTTTTATGGCTGGACCACGTCGAAGAGGCGGCGGTGGTGGCAGGCGGAAGCGGAAGGAGCGGAATACCGAGCCCAAGGCTGAAAAAGATGTCATTGAAATGAATGGGACCGTCACCCAAGTGTTACCCAACGCCTTCTTCCGGGTTGAGCTTGAGAACGGCCACTCCATCCTCGCCCATGTTGCCGGCAAGATGCGCAAGTTTTTTATCAAAATCATTCAGGGTGACAGCGTCACGGTTCAGCTCTCCCCGTACGATCTCGAACGCGGCCGGATCACCTTCCGCCATCGCTAGCGTGCGGTCGGGACTCATGGTGCGAGGAAGCGCTCTCCGTAGGTAAGCGGAGCGTTTACGCTTCCTCTAGTCCTGCAATTATTGCCTGGACGAGTTCAAATGCCCGTCGTTTGAGTCGGTCCGCTTCGTCACCACTCACGCTAAAAAAGTCTGCCACAGATGAAGGCCCCAAAGCACGAGGAGAATCAAATTTCTCCCGAAGAACGTCTAAAGCTTCTTGTAGCAGTTTGTTCTCTCTGAGTGGCCGGAGTTGTTTTGTCATTTCTTGGACGCCAAAAGAGTCGCACAGGACATATAGATCGTAAGCGTCTTTTTCCGACCGCCGTTCACCAAAGACGATTGCCTTCATGATCAGACAGGCCGCAGGGTCTGCAATCTTGATCTTTTCCTTATTCTCCGCCCCACCCGGAAGTTGACCCTCGATTTCTTTTTCTATGAAGTGGACAAAAACCAGGTCGCTCCCCCGCGCTTTATGGGCCAATAAATCTTGAATCCTCTGGTGACGATGGTTTTCCCCGGTTCCGCCGTATTCGGGAGCAAGAAAATCGACTAGGACTGAATACATCTTTCCATTGCTGAGTTCGACGTTTCTTACGTAGCGGGCAGGAATTATTTCTCCTTGACTATTTTGCGCTTGGTGATAGCCGCGCGCTTCCAGTCTTTCCAGAAGAGTCTCATATTCTGTTTCCGGAATTTCGTTTGTATTAAGAGCAAGGTCCACATCGAGAGAGCCAATATGTACCCTGTCAGATATTTCTTCCGTCAGGAAAAAAGGAACCCATCCCCCAATAAGAACCATATGGTCTCGGTACGGTTTGAGGTATGTGAACAATTCCAGGAGAACAGAAAGGCAGACTTGAACACTATCGTCGGGATAATCGTCTCTGGATGGCACCCTTTCCCCCTAAAATGCTAGCAGCTTTTCTCGTATGAACTCAGCTTGTTCACGCCCGCGCCCACCATAACTATACAAGTCGAGATAAAGCTGTACCGCACTCACAACGTGATAGCCTTCGACTTCCTGTAATCCATAGAAAACCCCTTCGTCATAAGGGGTCAGGAGGAAAATGTTTGCACCAGTATCAACAGGCTTGAGGTCTAATTCCTGCTGAAAGGCTTCTATATCCCCAGCGAAATAGAGCGCAGTCATACTGTGTCGTATGAAAGGTGCACATCTGTCGGCTCCGGTGAACAAGGTCAGCGCGTATCCAATCTTCTTGGTGTCACAATACTGCTTTACCCTCTCTTCAAGAGCAGGAATCTTATCGAGAGAAAAAAGCGAGCGAGGTGCGTTATTTTCATACCTGTAGGCCTCTCGCCAGGCATCGAGGAGGCCAGAAGGGTCTTTGAGCACAAGTCGTTTCTTCTGATCGAACTCAATAAATTCGTTGTTGAAGAGTTCCTGCTTGACTTTGTAAGCCTGCCCAATACTCATATGGACCGTCTCAGCTAGCTCTTTTAACTTCCAGGCTCGTTTCGGTTCAACGAGCAGCGCCCTAATCAGGCGAGTCGAGACAGGCGCAAAGAGGGTCTTTATTCGACCCCGCCGGCGCTTTGCTGCCCGTTGTTGTGCGGCCGTTTTAATATAAATGCCGTCAAATTTAACAAGGGCGTTTCCGGCTAGATCAACGTAGCCAACGTTGTTCTCTTCACAGATTTTCCTACCCCTTTCCGAAATCGACGGAGCCAGAATAACGCCGTACGATATGGAAAGCTTTTCCAAGAACTGCTGAAGTTGGATGATAGCGTGGCGGAGATAGCGGGGTTCGGCGGACGTTTTTGCTTCGACAAGAATTTGTCTTTCCTTCCCTTCGTTCTTGATCGTGACGATTGCGTCAGGCCGAATTCCTCCTCGCTGGGGAGCTACGTCCACCTTAATATCATCGCTATCCGTGACCCGCTGGAGGAGGTTCAAGAGGACTTCTCGACCTCGAAGTAACAAATCTTCCTCATTGCTATACTTCGGAAAGGCAAAGCGAAGGATCTCTGCCGCGTATTCCTGGGGAGTCCGATTTAGGAATGTCTGGAGACGATTGGGAGTCCTTTTTTCACGAGCCTCTCGAACTCGTCGTTCCGCGTTATTCTCCGAACGTTTTGCTAAATCTCGCAATGCACGTCGTACCGGTTGGGTCAACCAAAAAGGGATGGAAGGAAGGGGTTTGCTTCCTCCCCTATCTCCTGTCTCATCAAATCCGAGATTCCAGAATACCGCGAGCGTTCCTGCTAAGACATGGTCGTATTGGTCTTTCCCCGGTCCGTATAGCTCAGGATTGAATTGGTCTTGGAGAAGGGGGCCAGACCAGGGGGAAGAAACCTGGGTTGTCGTTGTTTCAAGCTGGCGTGTCGTATCTTCCAAGGACCGACGTGAATGGTTAACCGAAACGATTAGAATCCTGCAGGCTAATAAAACACTCCGCATCAAGAGCTCGCCAGCGATATTCCTTCCCTTCTCTCCATATCGTTCTTGTATTAGAGCTTCTCCGTGAGTTGGGCTCGCGGCAGCTCGGAAAGCGTATCGTAAGCTTCTCGCGTGGATTGTCTGTCTATCCGGGAAGAATCGTTCATCTGCCGAAGCTGAAAGCGAGGGTTCTCTAAGTTGATGTCTAAGGACTCCAATCAAGTGTTCGGTAAGCCATTCCCGCAATAGCTTTTCTTTACCTCTCACAGAAACTTTTAGCTCAACGGAACGACACGCCTCAAAAAGGAGCGTTCCTAATTCTACTAAGGAATGAAACATGTCAGGGCCAGTTTCGATAGCTTGAGTAACCCGAGAGAGTTCATCGAACTGGTGCCCATTGGAGGGTAGGTCAGATAGAGACTTGCCCAACCGAATGAATGGGAAAATCAATTCAGACGGTGCACATAAGAATAGTAACTGTTGGGATACTTTTTGCAGAGAACTGTTCTCATGACTTTTCTGCTTTTCACTCGCGAATTTTTCTATCACCTCTTGGAATCGTTCCTCCTCAGGCCATAGAGGTAACGGACCGATCAGAGCATCAAACTTCTCAAGAGGGAGAGTGCTTAAGTGCTCAAATCCTCGCACTAAATCCCGCATGAGTTGGAAGTGAGTACTCAAGAGATAAGAACAATAAAAATTCCGTAGCGCTTGTGTCGAAATTGCTGGATCATCTGAGGCGAGAGCGTCTTCAAGCTCTCGAATTGTGCTGGCAAGAGGAGGATCGACTTCTTCGAGCAAAGCAAAGAAATGGTCAAAAAGTTTTCTCCTGGTGAAAGAATTTGCAACTAGAGGAAGAAAAAGAAGGGAAACCTCCTCCTGACCACCAACACGAAATGGCTGACCATCCGGGGTTTCTACAATACTTCCGTCAATCGTCCGTTCCAACTGGATTCCTATATAGAAAGGATGGAGGAAGGAGAGCTCCGTCGGTCTTTCCCCGGAGAGAAATTGGGTAAGAATGCGACACGCCTGCTTTTCTATTTCTTCCTGGTTGAGCGTTATCTCAAAATACTCCTCCTGCGGACCCGTGCCCTGAAAAGTTCGAGTAAACTCAAAGCTGAGTCCTAGCGCAACGCCGATCAGACGCCGGAAAACCGGGTGGAATTCTTTGAGGAGCTTTTGTGAGAAAAAAGGTGCTAAGAGCTTAAGGAGCAAGTGCTGAACTGAGACCTTCGCTTTCTCGTCGTCCGAATTGACAATCTGTAAGACATCAAGAGTAAGCTCCTCAATATATCGCAAAATAGGACGGTGGCTATCGATATTCGTTGAGATGAATCCTTCTATCCATTCTAGAAATTCCTTCAGATATTTGTCCCGCCCATCGCCCCATGCTCTGGAGATGAGACCTTTCCAAAAGAGCTGTTCTAGCTGGCTATTTCCGGCGGCATTCTCGAAGACTTCGACTAATTCGTTGCTGATTTCCCTTTTCCGATTCTGAGATAATTGAGGAGATTCAAGAGTCCATAAATTCCATATGGTTTTGCTCAGAACCTGACTCAGAGTATGACTGATAAGGAGAGACAGGCGTTCCGAATTAGCTTCAGGGAGGGTGAACCCAGGAGCCCTTTTCAGGTCGCGGAGCAGTTCATCAATATGCACCGCATCCAAGTTGTAGTTAAAGCGCTTCAGCAACCACAGCAGGACATCTCCGACATCTAAGAACCGATATCCATCTTGGTGAAGCTGCCAGACGAGCGTAAGCTGGCGGTCTTCAGAGAGTTGGCTAGAGTCTTCCAACCAACTCAGAACATCTTCTGTTCCTATCACAGAGACTTCCGAGAAAGCGTTTCGTGCCCTCCCTGCGATGTCTATTATTTGTTGATCTTGAAGAAGTGGGCCTCGTGAATCAGTCAAAAGGCGGGAGCATAGATCGTCTGTCCATAAGGCGGCCTGTCGATCTCGTGCGTATGAGAGAAGGATAAGCGGCTGCTGAAAGAAGTCACGCAGAGAAGCATGAATGCCTATATCAGGCGGGTCAGTAGATGGGAGTTCCTCTGCGACATCACTCCTAAATGCTTCCGTAATAGCTGCTTTGAGATTAGTCGCTATCTGAAGGGCCTCTCGATAAATGTTTTCTTCAGCAATTTCTTTTCCTAGTTGAAGCCAAGCAATTGGACCCACGATTATCCGCGTGGGCCAGCCTGAGCCATCAGTTAGCCAGCGTTCAAGCAGACCGGCTTCAAGCCACGACAGGAGAGTTGAAAGAGAAAATACGAATGGTTTGTCTAAACTGACAGGACTCCGTATATCTGCCTCGGCAAACGGGTCGGGGTGAGTCTTCCGAATTTGCGCTTCCTCTTCTGGGAAAAGAACACCAGCATTTACTAATGCCCCAAAGAGATCAGATGAGGAGATGGCACACTCAGGCGAAATAGATTCTCGCCCTTCTGGAGATAAATAATCATCGACGTAATAGGCCCCGGAAGTAACTGCCAGTCCGACATCCCAGGCGGATAGGCCGAGCTTTCGACACGTTATTTCGTCAAGCGGGTTCTTTTGGTTGTTTACTTCTTCAACGATTTCTACTCTTCCACGTTCAGCGAGAAGGCGACTTTGGAGGTATTTATATTGTTCCCGGTAGGCCGGGAACTGGTTCACGCTCAGTTGCGCTATCTCCTGCTCTATCCAGACTCTCGCTCCGGGAAAGAAAAGAGCCGACTTGCCTGCTCGACCGATCGCTTCCAGGACTTCTCCTGTCACACCCAAAACCCCCAACGTCAGTAAAGCAGTTTGGTCTAGGATGATTCCGCCCGAGGGGATCTGTAGTCTTTTTGTCCCGAAAGCGAGGCGGGAGAATCCACACAGTAGAGGTGTTTCTCTACTCCCTTTTCTCCACAGAACAGTTCTCGCTACCCATAGAAAAAGTGGTGTTCGCGGTGAGCGATCAGCGTATGCAAAAAAGGGGATGCCACCCGCACGATAGAAATCTTCGGTCGCTCGTAATACCTGCGTCTGTTGAGAGAGAG
The DNA here is from genome assembly GCA_002238415.1 of Desulfurellaceae bacterium bin18. Lineage (GTDB taxonomy): Bacteria > Desulfobacterota > Binatia > Bin18 > Bin18 > Bin18. Next base: position 68,635 of record MPMI01000006.1, read on the forward strand.
CTTCTATAGCCTCCTCACTCGGTATGGCGCGAAGATACGCATTTTGCTTCAGTTCTGGCCGTCTTCCTATAATCTCCCAAGCCTCTTCACTACGCCCGCTTCCGAGACCTGCTTCAATGAGGTACGGAGCAAATTCATGACAATCTGGGAATTTCTCTAACGCCTCCTTGGCAACATTAAAGGCTTTACTAAAGGCTCCTGGGTCATACGCTTCTCGTTGGACGTAAGCGATGTACAAGTTCCTATATAGATCGCTTCCAGATTCTGAGTGTTCGCGAAGGTCCTCCCAGATTGCTACTGCTTTGTCGATCTCTCCGGTAGACGCCCAGGCTGTCGCTTCATTAAAGCGGAAGGAGTAATACAATGTGGAATTGTCTGAATAACGGTCTTGATGTGACTCTAAGAATTCAGCAGATTCTCGGTGCTGTCCGAGCTTTTGGAACAGGTTGCACTTGAGCTCTACTAACGGGAGCGTAATATATCCTTCTCCCTCTATCTCTCTCACAATTTGAAGTGTTTCTTCATTCTGACCAAGTTGTTCTAGTAAATTTGCTCGTAATAACTTGTGCTCAAAACTGGGAAGCAATTCTTCCAAACATTCAGCTTGCTCAAGGGCCTCTGTAAGCGTACCCTTCTGTCTCAAAAGATGGACGCAGTTCTTTCTGAGGAGCATGTTTCGTGGATGTTCGGTGAGCGCTAATTGTATTGTCGCAAGTGCTCCTTCCTGATCGTTTCGATGTGACAGGACCATCCCTCCCATGAGAGCTCGGAAAGGTCCGTCTTCTAATGATTCATCAAGAAGGGCGAGGGCTTCAGCATGCCGCTCTTGTTCTAATAGCAGCTCCAACAAGGCCAGGATGAGTGCCTGTTGTACCTCTGACTTCTCCCCTTGTAAGAGCGCCTGCCGGTAAGTTTGTTCGGCCTCTGATTTTTTCCCATCTCGTTTCAGCGCATCTCCCTTAAGGAGTAACTTTTCATCGCTTGTCAAGTTGTTCTGAAAAAGGCTCTCGATAAACTCAAGAGGTGGAGAAGATGTACCGGCTAGATGCTCAGCTAAAACTCGCTCACGTGGCATAGGAGACAGCGACTGAAGCCGACGGAGAATGCTTTGCTGCGCTTCATCTTCATGGAGAATGCGATGGAAGGAGAGGAGAGAGGAGAGAACGAGAACGAGACCCTCTGGATATTGGTCGGCGAATCCCTCAAAAGCGCTCAGAACCTCCTGGTAGCGCTCCCGGATCGTCTTGAGGAGTTCTTCTCTATTCACCCCAGGGGCTTCCCATTCTTCTGTGACTATGCGTCGGAGCATATTGTCAGTCATCCCAGCAACGATAAAAAGCCCTTGAGGAAAGTCTCTGGAGAGGGTCCAAGCTCTATCGAGCAAGTCTAGGGTGGGCTCTGCGGTATCATCTTGTGACGATTCCATTGCCAGACGCGCTTGTTGGATAACAAATTCCAGGTTGTTCTCATCGCCATTTGGATAAAGCTCATGAAACCGGCCTTCATCATTACGTAAAAGGGCAACGAGACCGAGAATCTCTTTTCCTCTCGTTTCTTGAGCCTCTGCGCTTCCGGAAAGAAGAGGCTCGACCTTTTGAAAGTCCCCAAGATGGAGTAAGACTTCAGCAGCTTGAAGGCGGCGTTTCTCTGCGAAGGGTTGAAGTGCTTCAGCCTTGAGAAAGAGCTCTCGCGCTTCCTCGCTTTTTTGCCGTCTGGCGGCGACAGCGGCTGAGGCCAATAAGACTCGTTGATGGAAAGATTTGAATTCAATCTTTTGACCAAGCCCTGGATTGGCCCCAAAATTATCGATTTTCTTCAAGACACGTTGCAGATGATCTTCTGCATCAACAAAGTGCGATTGCTCAAGCGCTTGAACGACCGGAGTGTAATCCTCGCTGAGGACTTCGAGAAGTTGTTGCTCGGCTACGCTGAGTTCTGATGATTCGAGGCTTCTCGCAGCATAAAGTGGTTGGGACTTTATTTCACGCGAACGAATCGTTTCAGCTTCATTAGAAAGGTCAGTAAGAAAAATTTCGAGATTGTCGTATGAACCAAGTTCTATAACATGGATATTTCTTAGCCTTAATAAAGCATTACGACGCTGGTGGGCGGTGCTATCAATGAGAATATAATGGGTCCGCGCCAAGTCTCCTTGAGCATCAAGAATGCCCTGGAGCTGATGTTCAAGGTCTGGGTCACTGAGACTGTATCCAACGAAGAGAAAGGAATATCGGGCAACCCATGAACAGAGCGTCGCGTTTATGGCTCTATGTTGAGGATATCTCGCGTAATCCCGTCTGGAAAAAACGAGAGAATCTGGATGCTTGAAGTCCCCATGGGGCTTGAGGACTAGGAGCCCGTCACCAGTAAGGCTCAGTTCTTCGTTTGTTGCGGCGCTTGCATAGGGAATCTTTCTCTGCTCAAGAACCCGTTCAAAGAGATCATCGAAATTCGTTGTAACAATTTTCGATGGATTAAGATCAAGCAAACACTCATGTAGTGCATTAGAACGGAGGTCGGATACCTGAAGATTATCTCGAAGAAATTCTACAAGTGAGGGGCGACTGAAATTCGCCTCAAAAAGAGAAGCGACCTCTAAGGGGTCTGTTGACTCTACCTCAGGTCCAAGTCTTTCGACCATCTCTTCAACTAACTCTCCCCAGAGAGGCAGTCCACTTGATCGGGATATTCCACTTCCAGCGAAAAGAACCCACTCTCCCCTAGCGATGTGACGAGCGAGTTCAACTGCCTGGAGACGGTCTTCTTCACTCAAATAGCTAAATTTATTAGAACCCATAGAGAATAAAAGACGAAAGTTTCACTTAAAGAGCAATTCTCATCGTATGATAAAAGATAATAATAAAATGAAACATAGAAAAATAAAAGAGCCCCTAGGAAATAAAAACCCGTAAGGAGGCAGAATGGGGGGAGAGGCGTTTTTCAGACCACTTAGCCGAAGTGTCGAAGCAGGTGACACAGGATGCGAAAGCCGTCCTGCATATGGGACAGTTCGGCAAATTCGTTCGGCGCATGGTAGGCTTCATTTCTGCCGAAACCGGTAATCTGCACGTCAAAGCCGTGCTCCTGCAGGAAGCGGACATAGGGCAGACTGCCCGTCAGGGCAAAGGGCTGAGCGTCGGGTCGTACGGCCGCAACCGCTTGGGCTAGGGCTGTATAGCCGGCTGAGGTCCGGTCACACGCCATTCCGCCGGACGGCGTTCCCAACATCTCAAACCGGGCCGTCCCGACCTGTCCGTTGCAGGCATAGCGGCCTGGGCCAAAGACCGGCAGTTGGCTGACATCCAGCCTTTCCAGAAAGGCCGCCAGCCCTTTTTTCACTCCGTCGGGGTCATACCACGGCGTCAGGCGAATATCGCCTTCAATACGGGCTGTAGACGGAATTTTCGTCAGCGTATCATTCTTAACCTGTACCCGCGTCGGTTTGAGCGACGACGGTGCGCGAAAGCCGTACTCGTGTTCTTTTGGGTGAACGGGATAGTGGGCGTAAAACCACTGCTGGAGGGCGCGGGTCACTTCCGTGGCCAGTTCTGCAGCATTGATCCCGTTTTGTGGAAATCCCGAATGGCTGCCCTTGCCTTCAATAGCCAGTCGCCACAGGGCCATCCCGGCGGTTGCCGTGGTTGGTCCGAAGTCAGCACTATCGATCCAGTACAGCGGTCCGTTCTTGAGGTGATCAAGCCGGCCGTCCTTGACCAGCCGACCAATCCCGACGCCGTGCGTGTTGGAGAGTTCTTCATCGGCAATAATGACCCCGACCACACTGTGGTCGAGCTCCACCTCAGATTCGGCGAGCTGGGCAAAGAGGTCGGTCAGAACAGTCACATGGCCCAGGCAGTCGGTAACCCCTCGCCCATACAAACGGTCTCCCTCGACCTGCAACGCAAAGGGCGGGCGCTGCCAGTCTTTTGGGTCGGCCGGCACCACATCGAGATGGGCACCCACGAAAGCAACGGTCTGGTTGGTACGTCCAACAGAACGGCCCGGATAGCTCAGGATCAGATTCCCGCGGCCTTTAGCATAACTCACCCGTTCCACCTGCAAGCGGCCACGGGCGGTATAGGCGGATAGCTCGTCGAGAACGATATCTCCGGCGAGATCTTCTTGTGGGGGCGGCTGCGCCTGGGACGGAGAATTCTGTAGGCGCTCCCCAACGGCAACCAGGGCGCGCAGGACGCGCAGAAAGCGGTCCGTATTCAGCCGCCACTGACCGAGGTCCGAGGGCGGAACGGGATGATAAGCGGAGTGCTGCCGGCGCCAGCGGCTCCAGGGCCAGGCCATATTGGGAGGCTTCTCCTTACACGCCCTCAGCTTCAAAGACTTCTTTGGCGACCTGAAACGCGTTGACGGCGGTTGGCGCGCCGGCATAAAAAGCCATCTGGATTAAAATCTCAATAATTTCTTCCTTGGTCAGGCCGGCGTTCAGACCATTCGCGATATGGCTCTTGAGTTGAGGCAGCCGCTGCATGGCCGTCAGGGCCGCAATCACGGCCACGCTGCGCATTTTGAGCTCCAGCCCCGGCCTGGTCCAGACCCGGCCGAAGACGACCTCATTCAACATCTCATCCAGGTCCGGAGCGAGTTCGGCCAGCGCGCTGGCCGAGGCCCCGAAGCGGTCTCCACTCAGCTTTTTTCGGATTTCGATTCCTTTTTCCAGATCGCTCTGATTTGCCATGGCATCCCTCCTGCGCTGTAAAATATGTGGCTTGGGGACTATACCGCAGGCCAAGCGGCGGCAACAAGGGCGGCTCCGGACGGCGTGTCTTTGGGCTCCCCATTCCTGCCCGGAGCGTGTCGTTGTTCTTGACAGACCTACTCCGGGCATGCTCAACACAAACAATGTACTCTGCACGAGGGAGTGTGGAGCAGAGGAGGGAATACGTGAGATTTGGTCTTTTCTACCAGCTGCCGTGCGCCGATACCCAGACCCAGACAACACGCTATCAAGAGACGATTGAACAGATTATCCATGCTGAGCAACTCGGTTTCGATTGTGCCTGGCTGGCGGAACTGCACTTTTATAAGCACTTCTCGATTATGTCGTCGCCGCTGATTGTGGCCACGGCTATTGCCCAACGGACCCAGCGCATCCGCCTGGGCATTGCCGTCAACCTACTGCCGCTCTGGCACCCGGTCCGCAACGCCGAAGAGGGGGCGACGGTCGATCTGTTGAGTAACGGACGCCTGGAGTTCGGCGTCGGACGCGGGACGATACCGCTCCATTTTGCCGGCTTTGACCGCTCCCGAGACGACAGCCGTGAGCGCTTTGAAGAAAGCCTGGAGATCATCAAACAGGCCTGGACGAATGAGTCGTTTTCCTATGACGGCAGCTATTACACAATTCCGGAAACCAGTGTCGTACCCAGACCACTGCAACAGCCCCATCCACCCATCAGGATCGCCGCCAACAGCCCGGAAACCGCGGTGTTTGCCGGGAAAATCGGCCATCCGATATTTGTGGCATCGGTCACCAATCCCCTGCCCAAGATGTTTGAGCAGGTCGCAACCTATCGCCACTCCTGGAACGAACACGCCCCCCATAACGGGCAGTCCACCCACCCCATGTACCCGCCCCAGGATGTCTCAACCATGTTTTTTATGCACCCAGGTGAAAGCCTGGAGCAGGTTCGCCAGACGGTAGAGCCGAGCATTCGGCATTACTTCGGGAGCGTCCTGGGCATGATGACCAGCGGAACGACCAAACAAGAGGACATGGAGTCGTACCGCTATACCGCGGAGATCCGTAAAAATCTGGAGAGTATTACCTTTGAGCAAGTCGTTGACAGCATGGCTATTTTCGGCCCCGCCGACGCCTGTGTGGACCGGATTCGCCAGCTCCATCAAGAGCTCAATATGAACGAACTGATCTGCTGGTTTAATCCGGGCGGCATGGTGCCGCATGAGCAGGTCAAGGCCGCCATGACCCGTTTTGCGCAGACCGTCATTCCTGAGGTCAAAAATCTCTAGCGCAAAAATCCGTTTGGTCTCCGGCCAGAAATACGCTAGATAAGAGCAATACTGCTTAACACCAGGTTTGAGAACATTCTATACACAGGAGGGTCGCTATGGGACGTATATTTTTTCGCGGTGTGAATCTGATTGACGGTGAGCATAAGCCCCAACCCAATTCTACCGTGGTGGTGCAGGGACAGCGCATCAAGGCGGTTGGGAAAAATGGCGATATGCCCAAGCCCAACGCCAAAGATGTTGTGTATGATCTGAGTGGAAAATCTCTCATGCCGGGCATGGTCCAGTGCCACTATCATGTCGCCTACGCCAATGTCGGCGACATGAACGATATTGACATGAAATATCCGCCGACCTATCTGACGCTCATCGCGGCCAAGAACGCCGAGCTGCTGCTGAGCTGTGGCTACACCGGTGCGGCTGGAGCGGGCTCGATGCACAACATCGATGTCACGCTGAAAAAGGCCATTAACTCGGGCATGATTCCGGGTCCGCGGTTTCTGGCCTGTGGCCGGGACGTGGTGACCACCGGCGATTCGGTCGATTGCCATCCCAACTTCTGGAAGATGGGCATGGACGGCTTAGCCCGCGTGTGCGACGGACCGGACGATTTTCGCAAAGCCGTGCGGGAAGAAATCAAGATGGGTGTGGACATCATCAAACTCTACCCGACCGGCGGACATGGCCTGATGTGGGATGAGGACACCATGACCATGAGCCAGGACGAAATCGACTCCGCGACCACCGCCGCCCATGAACGGGGCCGAAAAATTCGGGGTCATATTATTTCCAAGAAAGGTATCCTGGCCGCCCTCCAAGCCGGCATGGATGTGATCGACCACGGCGACCGGATGGATGACGAGTGCATTGAGGGCATGCTCGCACAAGAGACTTTTGTGGTGCCGAGCCTGTACTTCCCCTGGAAAGTCGTCGAGGAAAAACGTCGTACGGGTTCGAGTGACTGGGGCGGTGTCGACAGCATGGAGCGGAATCTGGAGCACTCGTATGACGTCCTGCCCAAAGCCAATAAGGCTGGGGTGAAATTGGTCATCGGTGACGATTTCGGTATCGCCTCCATGCCGCACGGCGAGTACGCGTGTGAGCTGGAAGCCTATGTGAAGGGCGCCGGCATCCCGGCCAACGAGGTCCTGCGCTGGGCCACCAAGAATGGCGCGGAGTTGCTCGGCATGGGCGATGAACTGGGGACCATCGAGCCGGGCAAGATCGCCGACCTCCTCATCGTCAAGGGCAATCCGGCCAAAGACATCACCATCCTGCAGGATAAAAAGAACCTGCATGCCATCATGAAGGATGGCGAGTTTTACCGGAACGAGCTGACCCCGAGCCGGGCCAGACTCCAGAGCGCGGCGTAGTCGCACGCGACTCGCACGATGACGAAGGGGCACGGCCTACCGTGCCCCTTTTTGTTGGCGTCCAGGCTTTTCAAGTCGTCCGTCTTTCGCTACGAGAAGAGGAGGAAAGGAACCCTATGAGCCGGGTTATTGACGCGGACAGCCATTTCATGGAGCCGCTCGACTTATGGGAGCGCTATATCGAACCGGAGTTTCGAGCTCGCTGCCTGCGCTTCACCCAGGATCCGCAGACCGGCAGGCATGCCATGCTCATCAACGAATCAAAACGGATTCGTGGGGTGGGTGAGTTCAGCATGGAAGACCTGCTCGGCGTCGGCGTCGGATACGGCCAGAAGGAGGATGGCTCCGGGCTGGGTTCCTTTGACTTTTCCAGCGCGTTTAATAATACCTTCGAAGACATGGACCGGCGGATCGCCTACTTGGATAACGAGGGTTTTGAGTGCCAGTTTATCTATCCGACTCTGGGGCTGATGTGGGAGGGTCAGGTGACCGACCCGGATTTGGCGGCCGCCCACTGTCGCGCCTATAACACCTGGACGCTGGAGGTGTGCGCCAATCACCGCAGCCGGCTGTATCCGGTCGGGCATATTTCTCTGCGCCAGCCCACGCAAGCCGTGCGCGAAATCGAGCGTCTGGCCGATGCGGGCATGCGAACGATCTTTGTCGGAGCCCAGCCGGTTGACGGCAAGAGTTTCGGCAGTCCGGATTTTGACCCGGTCTGGGACGCCGCCCAGTATCACGACATGGCGGTGGGTATCCATCTGGTCGTGCATCGTAACTACCTGGGTCACGACTGGTATGCGGACCGCCGGCCCGGCTTCATGTTCCTGAGTATGAACGGCATTCAGGACCCCCGCATGGCCCTCACCACCATGGTCTACGACGGGGTGTTCGAGCGCTTCCCCAGGCTGCGCGTCGCCACCATTGAATCCGCCAGCGGTTGGGTCGTAGAGTGGCTCGACCGCCTTGACTACCGCTACAGCTATATGGGCCACTCGTGCCAGATGGAGCGTCCGGCCAGCGAGTATTTTGAGCGGAACATCTGGATTGCGGCCGACCCGGATGAGCGTCTGCTGCCCTATATGGTTGAACTGCTGGGCGACCACAAGTTTTTTATCGGCTCGGACTACCCCCACGCCGAAGGCTTTACCGACCCGGTTGCCAAGGCGCGCAGCGCCCTGCACACCCTGCCGGATGTATCGGTCAACAAAATATTGGGAGAAAACGCGGTCCAGTTTTTTGGACTCTAACCCAAGTCAAGTAAGGAGGGAGCTATGAATCTCGAAGACATCGCCCAACGCGTCCAAACGCTCGAAGACGTCGAGGCCATCAAAAAGCTCAAGGCCCGCTACTGTGCCGGGGCGGACGAGCGAGATGAAGACAAGTTTGTCGGCTGCTTCACGGAAGATGCCGTCTGGGACGGCGGCAATTTCGGCCACTATGAAGGTAAAGCCGCCATTCGGGAATTTTTTGGCACTATTCCTCAGGTCCTGTCATTTGCCATTCACTACGTGATGAATCCGCGTATTGAGGTCAACGGAGACACGGCCACCGGCTATTGGTATCTGCTGGAGCCCTGCACCATGCTCGAAGGCGGTGAGCAGGCGGTCTGGGGTGTAGCCAAATACGAAGAAGAATACGTCCGGGAGGACGGGGAGTGGAAAATCCGCAACCTGATCCTCGCTCCGGAGTGCTGGACTCCGTTTGAACAAGGCTGGGTCAATCAGCAGTTTATTGGACAATAGATCTCATTGGCGGGCCGCCCAGTGGCCCGCCAGCCGAGTTTCTACCCGAGTGCCACCGCTACGTCATATATGACCACCTATAGCTTAGGCGTCGATGTCGGCGGGACCTTCACCGACTTGGTGTGTGCGGACGAGTCCGGACAGACGCAGACCGAGAAAGTCCTGACGACCGGAGAGAATCAAGCCCTGGGCGTTCTCAACGGCATCGGCAAATTGGCCCGCAAATATGGACTGGCCGAGCAGGATTTTCTCAGCCGGATAGCGGTTGTTGTCCATGGCACAACGGTCGCCACCAACACCATGCTGGAATACACCGGCGCCACTACCGGGCTGATCACCACCGCCGGCTTTCGCGATACCATAGAGATCCGTCGCAACTATAAAGAAGCGGCTTTTGATATTCACCTCCCGGCCCCGTATCAGATCGTCCCGCGTCGCCGGCGTCTCGGCGTGACCGAGCGGATTGATTACGCCGGTCAGGTCGTCAAACCCCTGGCAGAAGCCGAGGTCCGTGCGGCCGTGCAGCGCCTGGCGGATATGCAGGTCGAAGCCATAGCCGTGTGTTATCTGTTTGCGTTTTTGAATCCCGTTCACGAACTCCGCACGCGTGAGCTTATTCATGAGTTACTGCCCGATGTTCATATCTCACTGTCGTCAGAGGTCCTGCCCCAGGTCCGCGAATTCGAGCGCCTGAGCACAACCCTGGTCGATGCCTATGTCACCCCTCGCTTACAAAAGTATTTGGAGCGGCTGGACATGGAGTTTCGTCAGCGCGGATTTCAGGGCGACATCTTCATCATGCAGGGCAATGGCGGCATCGTGGGCCTGGAACAGGCCAGGGCCCACGGCGTCCAGGCCCTCCTGTCCGGGCCGGCCAGCGGCGTTGTGGCCGGCGCGTATCTGGGCCAGGCGTCCGGATTCAAGGATGTCATCACCGTTGATATGGGGGGCACGAGCTTCGATGTCTGCCTGGTGCAGGACGGTCGGCCCAAGACCGGCACCGATCAGTGGATGAGTCGGTATCGGATAGCGGTTCCATTTATCGATATTCACACCATTGGCGCCGGTGGCGGCAGTATCGCCTGGGTCGACGAGGGAGGCGCGCTGCGCGTTGGCCCACAGAGCGCAGGAGCCCATCCGGGCCCGGCGTGTTACGGCTTTGGCGGCCAAGAGGCCACGGTCACGGACGCGGACGTGGTCCTGGGCTATATCAGTCCCGAGTCTTTCCTGGGCGGCGAGATGCGGCTGGACGCTGAGGCGGCCCGACAGTCAATCGAGACCAGGGTCGCTCAGCCGCTGGATATGAGCCTGCTGGAAGCGGCCAGCGGTATTTTTCGTATTGTCAATAACGGTATGAGCAATAGCGTTCGGCGGGTTTCTCTGGCAAAAGGCTATGACCCACGTGACTTCGCGCTGACCGCGTTCGGTGGCGGCGGCGCCATTCATGCCGGGGCACTGGTCGAAGACCTTGGCATTCAAACCATTCTGATTCCCAAAGGCACAGCTCCCGTCCTGTGCGCCCTGGGCGACCTCTTGTCCGATCTGCGGGTGAGTCGGGTCCGTAGTTTCTATGCGCGTGGGAGTGAGTTGGACCTGGAGGCCATGAACGCCCAGTTCCGGCATATGCGCGAGGAAGCCCTGGGGTTGTTCGGGAGTCAGCAGCACCACCTGGGCCAGACTTTTGCCCAATTCTCGCTTGAGATGCGCTATATCGGCCAGACACACGAAGTGACGGTTCCGGTTACCATGCAGGCAGGGCAGCTCAGTACCACAGATATAGCGACAACGATCCAGGGCTTTCACAATCTGCACGAGCAGTTATACACCTTTCAGAAACCCGAGGATGAAGTCGAAATTCTCAATATCCACCTCGACATCGTCGGACAAAGAGCAAAACCGGCCTTGCAAACAGCCCGCCGGGGCAGTCGGGAGGCTCAGATTGCATTGCAGGGCACCCGACCCGTTTATTCGGCCTCGACCCAAGACTATGTTGAGACGGATATTTATAACGGGGAGCAACTCGTGCCGGGGCATTGTGTGGTCGGCCCGGCCATCATCGAGGAAGCCCGCACCTCCATCGTCCTTTTTACCGGCCAGCGGGCGACCCTCGACGAGCATCTCACCTATGTGATTGAGGTCGAGTGATATGGCACCCTCCCTCGACCCAGCCAAAGAAGTGAGCACGACCATAGGAACAACCCTCGGACGGGCGCGGCCGGCACTCCTGCGCCGCCTGGCCTCTTTAGCCTTAATCGATCGTCGGCACGTTACCGTTGCACTCGCAACAGCAGACGGACGCGTGGTTGGAATAGACCCGGCGGCGCGCCTGGGCATGGTCCGGTCGGTGGCACGGACGGTCTGTGACGCCTTTTCCGAAAACATCGCTGAGGGAGACATCATCCTCACCAACGATCCGTTTTCGGGCGGGACGCATATTCAGGACCTGACGCTGCTACGTCCGCTCTTTGTCGCTGAGCAACTCATCGGCTGGACCGTTGTCCAGACGCCTCTGCCCGACCTGGGCGGCATGGCCCTGGGCGGGTATTATCCGTTTGCCCTCGAAATCTGGGCGGAGGGAATTCGGGTCACGCCGGCCAAGCTCTACCGCAAGGGCGTCCTGCAACGCGACGCGCTCACTATGCTGACCCTCAATAGCCGGCTGCCGCACCTGGTCGAAAAAGACGTGCAGAATATGGTCGATATTCTGGAACTGGCCAATACGGCTGTTACCGCCCTGGCCGTCCGTCAAACTCCAGCGGTCTACACCCAAGCCCTCGACCGTATCATCGCCGATACTGCTGCCCAGGCTCAGGCCGCCCTGTCTGCACTGCCGCGCGGCGAGTGGCAGGGGGAGAGTGGGCCCATACACTGCTGTTTGGAAGAAGCGGATTTGCACGTCACAGTCCGTCTGACCGTTTCAGGCCAGTCCGTCGAACTCGATTTCTCCGGCAGTTCCCCCGCAGCCAAAGGCTTTGTGAACACCACCGCGGCCACCACTCAGGCCGCAGCGGCGATTCCTTTTCTCGCTCTCCGGCCTTCCCTACCTGCCAATGAGGGCGTTTTCCAGCACCTCCATATATCCCTTCCTGACGACACTTTTTTACACGCCAAGCTACCGATGTCTGTGGGCTGGTCGCCCTACCAACCGAGCCAGGCCGTCGTTCAGGCCGTCGCGGCGGCCCTCGGTCAGACGTACCGGACTCTGCCGCCCGTAAAGCACTTGACCGCACCGGTCACCGCACCGCCCCTGCCTTTTACCGTCACCGGGTGCGGCCGTCCCGGCTGTCCATTCTCTCCCCCCCAACCCCCAACTCCCAACCCCTAACCCCCACAAAGGAGATCCCGTATGATCGACCGCATTACCGCCCTGGTGATCAAGGATTCCCTAGAGGCCATCTCTGAAGAAATGAGTAAAACGGTTGAGCGTACAGCCGTGCACCCGTTGTTCAACGAAGTGCACGACTACTCGACCGGAGTGTTCTTTTATGATGGCAGTGATGTGCGCCTGGTCGCCCGAGCGACGGCGATTCCCGTCCATATCTTTGCCTCCATCCTGTCGGTTGAAGCCCTGATGGAATCGTTTCAGGACGACCTGCACGAGGGCGATATCGTCATGCTGAACGACCCGTATTACGGCGGCACGCATCACGCCGACTGGACCGTGATGAAACCCGTCTTCTTTGACGGCAAGCCGGTGCTGTTTCCCTCGGTCCGCGCCCACATGGCCGATTTTGGTGGACCGGTGGCGGGCGGCTATAATCCCGAAGCCAAGGATATTTGGCAGGAAGCCCTGCGTATTCCGCCGATCAAACTCTTCGAGAAGGGTGTCCTGCGCCAGGATGTGCTCGACTGGATTCTGGCCAACTCCCGTATTCCCAATGTGTTGCGTGGCGATCTGGCCGCCATGTTCGGGGCGTGCAATCTGGCTGAGCAGCGCGTCCATGCCTTGTTCGCCAAGTATGGTGGGGATGTGGTTAATGAGAGTATCGAATACACGCTCGACTATGCGGAAAAACGCTTTCGGGCCGAGGTCGCCAAGTGGCCGGACGGAGAATACCGGGGCAGTGCGACTTTGGACCACGACAGTCTGGGCAACTACGATGTCGAGGTGAAAACAACCGTCACCATCAAGGGCTCTGATCTGAGCGTTGACCTGAGCGGCTCAAGCCCGGAAACGCCCGGCTTTGTGAACAGCCCGTTTGGCAATACGGCCTCGTGGGTCTATACCGCCCTGTGTTCGGTGCTGCCTGGTGGCCTTATCCCGCCTTGTGTGCGGTGCTGCCGGAAGCCACCCCAATCACCTCCGGCGTGTTTCGAGCCGTGACCATCACCGCCCCGGAGGGCACCGTCGTGAACCCGCTCCCGCCAGCCCCGTGTATGTTCAGCACGGTCGTGATTGGCGGAGATGTCGGTACGGCCACCATGCAGGCATTAGAGCAGGCCATTCCCAACAAAGTCGGCTCGGTGTCATTGAACTACTGTCTGTGCACTACCTATGGGCATGATTCGCGGTACGGCGAAATGTTTGTGACTATTGAGTACGGGAATACGCTCGTGGCGGCGGGTGGAACGCAGGGTCAGGATGGCTGGGGCGGCTGGCCGGCCCCCATGTGCGGCCTGATTTACTCCACGGTTGAGATGAGCGAGATTCAGTTCCCCTTTTTCTATCATCAGTATGAATACGTCGGGGATACAGCCGCTCCAGGGGAGTGGCGCGGGGTGCCGGGTTTTGCCATGAAGCGGGAAAGTGTCCGGGACACGTCCATGATCAATGTGGCGCTGACAGGCGTGCGCCACTCCTCGCCCGGCTTTGCCGGTGGAAAGAACGGGGCGAGCAGCCGCTATGTCCTGAACTGGGGCACGGAGCATGAGGAAGAAGTCCTGGAGTCAGCCGCGAATCGCCCCTCGCCGCCGGGCTCGATTATCGCCACCTTTAAGGGCGGCGGGGGCGGCTGGGGTAACCCCTTTGCCCGCGATCCGCAAAAAGTCCTCAATGACGTGCTGGATGAGTTTATTACCCTGGACAGCGCCGAGCGTGACTACGGCGTCGTGATCCAGCCCGACAGCATGACCATCGACACCGACGAAACCCTGCGGCGGCGCGCACTCGCCGCAAAGTAAGCGAAGAGTAAACGTGTCCTCCAATAGACATGCAGATGCTGGACACGTTTACTCTTTAGGGAGCAGCCGTATGCGACGCCTCCGCTCAACCGGGAAGATCAGACGGCCGACCGCAGAAGAGCTGTCTGATTTAGCCGAACTGTCCTTTCTCCGCCTCACCCCTCAGGAAGCCCTCGACCTTGAGGAACTCAGCGAGGGCCTGCTCAGTACCCTGGATCGTCTGGACGACCTGCCGCAGCCACGCTGGCCGATGCGATATACCGACCGCGACCCCGGCTATCGGCCCACGTCGGAAGAAGATCCGTATAATATTTTTATCCGCAAGTGCCGGGTCACCGGCGCGCCTGACGGTCCGCTTGCCGGCAAGAAAGTTGGCCTGAAAGACAACATCGCCGTGGCCGGTATTCCTCTGACGAATGGCTCCCGGCTTGCGGAAGGCTATGTGCCAGATTGTGACGCAACCGTGGTTGAGCGGCTATTGGACGCAGGCGCCGAAATCGTCGGCAAGCTCAATATGGACAGTTTCGCGCTCTCCCCTTCGGCAGAAACCAGCGAGTTCGGCTACGCCCGCAACCCCCGCAACCCCGACCATTCGCCCGGCGGCTCGTCCGGTGGCAGTGGCGCTGCGGTTGCCAACGGTGATGTCGATATCGCCCTGGGTGTGGATGAAGGCGGCAGCGGCCGTATTCCGGCGGCCTGGTGTGGTATCACCAGCATCAAGGCGACGCATGGCCTGGTGCCCTCCTTTGGCTTAACCTATATGGACCATACCCTGGATTTCATTTGCCCCATGGCGCGAACCGCCCAAGAGGTGGCGCAAACGCTGGAGGTGATTGCCGGCGACGACCCGCGTGACCCCCAGTGGGTCCGCGGCCCCATTCAGACCGAGCCGTATACCCAGGCGCTGACAACCGACATCCAGGGTCTCCGTATCGGGATGGTCAAAGAAGGATTGGAAGGTCGGGCGGTCGAGCCTGAAGTGGTTGACGCCTTTCAAAAAGGAATCGCTCAACTCGGTACTCTGGGTGTCGCGTGCAGTGAGATTTCTCTGCCGATGTTCAAAAACGCCTGGGCCATTTGGACGGGCATCGCCAGTCATTCGATCCCCGCGCTGGTCGAGTCTGACGGGGAAGGCTACGGTCATGGCGGCGCGAGCAATGTCGGCTGGGTCGAAACCTTTGGTCGCGCCCGCCGCGCCCGGGCCAACGATCTGCCGCCGTTTCTGAAACTCATTCTGCCGGTTGGGAACTATCTCCGCCGCGAGTACAATAATCGCTATTACGCCTTGGCCCAGAATCTCCGCCTCAGCTTCACCCATCAGATCGAACATGCCCTCCAGGAAGTCGATATTCTAGCCCTGCCGACCACGCCCATGCGGGCTCCAAGGCTCGAAGCGAGCCTGACCCTCAAGGATTTGGTCCGACGCAGTGCCGCGGCTGGTCAGAATACTAGTCCGTTTAATTTGTCAGGCCACCCGGCGCTGAATCTACCCTGCGGCCTGCGCGACGGCTTACCGGTCGGCCTGCAACTTGTTGGCCGACGTTGGCAGGAGAGCACACTCTTGCGCGTTGCCTACGCATTTGAGCACAGTGTGGACTGGGAACGACTGTAAGGGGGAATCATGGTAGACCTCAACGCCTATCAAACGCGTCGAGAAGCGCTCAGGCAAAAATATCTTGCAGATGACAAGCCAACCTCGCCGCCGCAGTACACTGGTGGGGTCGACCATCTGGCCTTGATTAGCCTGGACCTCGAAAAGACGATTCAATTCTATACCGAGATCATCGGCATGCGGCTGACTAAGATCGTCACCAATCGTGACGAGCCAACGTCAACTCATATCTTTCTGGATATGGGCGGCGGGAACCAGCTCGCGTTCTTTGATTTTCCGCAGAAAGACACCGAGCCAACCATCCGGGGCGTGGGCAGCATGCATCATGTCGCGCTCAAGGCCACGTCCGAGCAGTTCCGGGCATTACTAACTAACCTGGACGAAAAGGGCCTGCCCTACTCTCTACACGGTTCCCGGGAGAAAGGCTCAGTGTATATGCGCGACCCGGATAATATCCAGGTGGAAGTCACAACGGGCTATGGATGATACTCCCAGGGAGGCCCGACAGAATAATCGCGCTCGCCTCTCCCCTTGTCCCAGAGGACTGTGCTAATGCCAGAGGACTGTGCTAGGACCAAGGAAATCCATCTTGGCGCAGGGCGCCACCCCCTTCACCGGGGAATAGGCTAAGGAGGGAACGAGTATGCTCGGAGCTGTTGCACACGTTGGTATTACAGTTCGGGATATGGACCGGGCTGTCGAGTTTTATCGGGACATGCTGGGGCTCAAGGTCATTGGTGATGTGACCATTCAGGGGGAAGAAGCCAGCACGGTCACCCAGGTGCCGGAGGCAAAACTGCGCGCCGTCTACCTGCGTTACGAAGACGACCCCAAAGGCCCGCCGATCGAACTCCTGCACTTCATTGAGCCCGGCGACACGGGCAACCCGTATCCAGGACTGGCCAACCCCGGCATCACAGAAGTCGCGTTTTGGGTCAAAGATATCGAAAAGACCTACCAGGATCTGAGCGCCAAGGGCGTCAAGTTCTATTCGCGGCCACAGATGTTCGATCTGGAAGGAGAAGGCTACGGGAAGGTCAAAGCCGTATACTTCCGCGATCCGGACGGCACGACCCTGGAGTTAATGCAGGACTGTTCGAATTGACCAGATGGTCTCGGTGGAGCATGAGTGTCGCCCCTAGGCGTCGCTCTTCTCCGCCCCAAACCAGACCGTGCCGTCCAGATATTTTTGAGGAACCAGGACCGCCCCCTCCATAATCCGCCGCGCCGTCCGCTTGGTTGTCACCCGCTCGGCGTACCACCCTCCGCCCCGGCGTGAGGCCGTTGCTCCGACCTCCATGAATCCGGCAGGATGTCCGATCCGGATGTCGTGTGGGGCCGCCTGCCGGGCGACCTCATGCACGACGGTCCCTTCAATCTGAGCGGCAAGGGCAGTGCACATCGCGACTGTCCCCGGCACGGTGCGGTGCGTGTTCCGCATGGAAATCGCGCGGGCCAGCAGGTCAATGCTTTCCGCCTCCACCCTCTTGCCACTACTTGCCAGATAGGTTGCTGGTAGGGCGACCAGCACGACTTTGGGCGTATGCTGAAATTTCTCGTGAGCCTCCTCAAGGCTCGGGGTGAGGCCAAGCAGAATAGCTGATCTGCACCGTATCTCTTCCAGAGTCTGCTGTAAGGCCGACTCTGCATCGAGTGCGGGCGCGAGTTGAGTGGCGTCCGCACGCAACTCTTCGGCACGAACGAACACCGTTGGAATTACGGCGTCCACAACCGAGATCGTCACAACACGGGAGTCCGCGAGCCCGCATTGCTGACGCGGCAGGCCAGTAGGTAACAGCTCCCCTCCGAGCGAGCCACCAGGGTCCGGGTATTCCAGGGTAATACACGCCCCCGGAGCCGGGACGCCATCAATCATATACTCGCCTTCAACCACAGCTTGGCCTGCGCAGACCGGGACACGGGCGACATAGCGTTTACCCGTATTCGTCGAGAACACACGGACTGTGGTCACCGGCTCTACCGCGGGAACAATACCCTCATCAATGGCAAACGGGCCGACCGCCGCCGACATATTGCCGCAGGTCCCGCTCCAGTCGATGTGTGGCGTCCGCACGTCAACCTGGCCGAAGGTGAAAGTGACATCGCTGTCCGACTGCGGACTGCGGCCCACAATCACGACTTTGCTGAGAGAAGAAATCCCACCGCCGAGGCCGTCTATCTGACGACCGTGGACATCGGGGCTGCCCAGGGCGGCCAGGATAATACGGTCACGCACGGACGGCGGATAGGGAGCCAATACATCTTCTCGGAAGCAGACCGCCCGGCTGGTCCCGCCCCGCATAAAAACCGCCGGTATTTTTGTTTGCATACGCTCCTACGCCTGATGGAATGCCGGTATGACTTCTTTGGCAAAGCGCCGGAAGGACGCCATATCGTAGTCGGGATACATCGACACAATGAAATACTGCACTCCCGCATCCGCATACGCCTGGATCGCTGCTCTGACAGCGTCAGGCGACTGTTTGAGCTGCTCAGAATTGAGCGATGTAGACTTCTGTATCTCGGCGGGGTCGCGTCCGACCTCTTTGCAGATGGCGTCAAATTTCACAGCGATCTTTTTGGCAGCTTCGGCTCCTCCTTGGCGCACAAAGAAATGCCAGATGTCGGCATGTCGAGCGACCAGCGGCTGGACGATCTTGGGTCCCATTCCACCAATCAAAATCGGTGGATAGGGTTTCTGGATTGGCTTGGGCTCAAACGGGGCATCTTTGACCTGATAGTATTTGCCCTCATACGTTGTCTTTTCCTGGGTGAATAGCATTTTGATGAGTTCGACAGATTCGACGAGCCGTCGTGCCCGCCCGCCCGGCGTGTAAAACGGGATGCCAAACGCGTCGTGTTCCAGCTTAAACCAGCCCGCGCCCATCCCCAGAATCAGGCGCCCGCCACTCACATGGTCGACTGTTGCCGCCATTTTGGCGAGCAATGCCGGATTACGATACGTGTTGCCAGTGACGAGCAGGCCGGTTTTCAACCGCTTCGTCTGAGCGGCAAGCGCCGCGAGCAAGGTCCAGCCTTCTAAACACGGGCCGGTTGGATCGGAAAGGATCGGCAGAAAGTGATCGAAACCGAAAACACTATCATAGCCAAGTTCATCAGCTTCCAGCCATACGTCCTGCACTTGACTGTAGGACACATGCTGCGGCGGGGTCTGTACTCCGAACCGGAGCCGACCAGTCGGTTCCGCCGCAGCCGGTTGGGGCTGAGAAAGATTGCCGGCTAATGCGGCCGCGGTCACCGCTGCGCCGGTATTCTTGAGAAAGGTTCGACGCGATATCTGCTCTTTCGCCATACGGTATCCTCCATTTGGTATCATGACCGTGTTGAACCGCCCGTCATAGCTTGGCCATCACCCCGTTGGCAAAGGCTTCCATCTGCGGGTACAGGTCGGTCTGAAATTTCCGACGCGGCACCCAGCCTGGGGCAAACACGAACAGGCGGTGTACCCCGGCGTCTTCAAACTGTTTCACCGTATCCAATGTCGGCTGAACGCCGGGCTCAAGCCCGACGGTAATTTCAAATTGGGAAAAATCCCGACCGGCCTGCTGGGTCAATTCCTTGAGTTGCGTCACATACGGTTGGACACTCTCGGGAGTATAGCGGATGCCACACCAACCGTCCGCCAATTCAGCCGCACGCTTGAGGGCGGCCCGACTCTCTCCTCCAAAAACGAGCGGCGGACAAGGGTCCTGGACGGGCTTGGGATTAAATCCGATCGGCTTGAAATCATGAAATTTCCCGGAAAACTGCGGAGTCTCTTCGGTCCACAAGGTCCGCATGACGCGCACCGCTTCCCGCGTTCGCGCGGCCCGGTCACGAAACGGCATGCCCACCGCCTCAAACTCTTCTTCACACCAGCCCACGCCAACCCCAAAGATCACCCGGCCCTGGGACAAGACATCCAGGCTGGCCACCGCCTTGGCCACCGCCAGCGTATTCCGCAGGGGAAGCACGAAGACTCCGGTTCCGAGCTTGATCGTTGTGGTATGGGCAGCCACAAAAGACAGCGCCACAAACGGGTCGTGCAAATTGACGCCCGGCCCGCCGGGGAACTTTCCGTCCGCAGAGCCCGGATAGCGCGCTTGCATTTCAACCGGTACGGCCAGGTGTTCAGGAATCCAGACCGATTCATAGCCCAGGGTTTCCGCCTGTTGAGCCACTTGGGTCAAGGGCTCGGGTCGAACGGTTGACCCACTCCCAACGCCGACTAACGCGAATTTCATTGCTTCTTCCTTTCTCTTGTTGCCTGCGGACACAAGGTCTGACTTTAGACGCTCTTTGGCGTCCCGAAAATTCGATCACCCGCATCGCCCAGACCGGGGACGATATAGCCAATGTCGTTGAGGTGGTCATCAACGGCTGCCGTATACACGTCAACGTCCGGGTGGGTTGCCGCCAAGCGCGTCAGCCCTTCCGGGACCGCCACCAGACAGATTACCCGTATGGACCGGCAGCCGGCTTTCTTTAACATGTCGGTCGTCGCGCTACAGGTGCCACCGGTTCCTAACATTGGGTCGATAATCAGCGCAGTCCGCTCGGGCAGGCGGTCAACCAGCTTTTCAAAATAGGGGACCGGTTCCAAGGTTTCTTCATTCCGATACAGCCCGACCAGACTCACCTCGATGTGTGGCAGAACCTGAAGCACGCCGGGTAAAAGGCCCAGTCCGGCCCGGACGATGGGGACAACCGTCAACAGGTCCACTCTCAGATGATCCACCTCAACCGTTCCGGCCCAGCCCTGGATCGTTTTCCTTTCAGTCGCAAGGTCGCGCAGCGCCTCATAGGTGAGTACCATCGCCAGCTCTGCGCTCAATTCACGAAAGAGCTTGGGCCCGGTTTCAGCCTCTCGGAGCAGGCCGATCTTATGCCGCACTAAAGGATGGCGACTCTCATGCACTGACATGGTTCGCTCCTAGGACCGCTCAGCCATACAGAATTTTTCAATCACGGACAGAATACGGCCCGCCCCGTTCTCGAAGGTCTCCCGCCGGATACTCTCATTGGGCTGGTGGGCCTGGTCAAGATCGCCGGGCCCACAGATCAGAGATGCGATACCGCCTGAGGCAAATTGACAGCCGTCGGTCGCAAACGGCGCACCACTACTGGTCTGTTGGCCGACCACGTCAAATAATACACCTTCGAGAGGGGTTTCCCGCGGCGAAAACAACGGCGGTACCACGAGCGGCTCCGAGAATTCGATACTGGCCTGATGTGCAGACCCGCTGAAATCAACCAGCTCAAGGGCCCGGACCCGACGGGTAATCTCGTGCAGACAGTCGAGCGGGTCGGCCTTGGGCAGAGGCCGGTAGCTAACCTGAATCGAGCATTGCTCGGCAATCATATTGCCTGCGGTTCCGCCGCGCACCAGTCCGAAGTTCAGCGTCGGATAGGGTGAGTCCGGGAACAGCTCGGCAAATTCGGCAGACGGGGCGGCGCGTAATTCTGCCTGATACTGACCAATGGTGTTGATGACCTTTCCGGCAACCGCAATCGCGTTCACTCCAGTCTCGGGTGTACTGCTGTGACCACCCAGGCCGCGGATGCTAATCGAGAAAACCGCCACCCCCTTATGGGTATGAAAGACTTTGTACGAGGTTGGCTCACCGATCCAGGCCAGACGGGGCTGAGGGATATCGCCCAACAGGTCGGACAGCTCGGGCATAAGGCGCTCCGCGCCCAGACAGCCCACTTCCTCATCCGCGGTAAACAGAAAAACCACCGGTCGTTTGAGCCGTTTGCGGTCGAGGGCCGCCGCGGCGTCCACACACTGCGCCAAAAAGATTTTCATATCCGAAGTGCCGCGTCCGTAGACACGCTCGTCTTCCACGCCAAGGGCTAGCGGGTCGCGCGTCCAGCCGGGCTGATCGAGAAACGGAACCGTGTCCACATGGCCGGAGAGAATCAGGCCGTCCGGCTCGGGCGGGCCGGCAAACGCAATCAGATTGGCTTTGGGCACCCCGGCGACTTCTGTTTGCTGCAAGGCAACCCGAAAGCCGTGCTCCTCCAAATGATTGCCGAGGTAGGCCATGGCTTCGACATTGCTCTTTGGGCTTACGGTGTCATAGCCAACCAGACGGCTGGCGATTTCTTGCAGATAGTCACTCATAGCGCTATGGCCCCTTCCAGTTTAATGCCGGAGGCATAATACTAGAAAAATAGGGGCGAGCCGTACAGCCCTATGAATTGAGCTGCGGTGGAGGACCGCCATGATCAAACTCAGCGTCAACGTCAATAAAATCGCTACCCTGCGCAACGCCCGGGGTGGCGACCAGCCGAATGTCGTTCGGGCCGCCCAAACCTGTATCGATGCCGGCTGTCACGGCATTACCGTGCATCCACGCCCGGACGGTCGCCATATTCGCTATCAGGACGTGAGAGACTTGGCCGCCCTACTCGCAGACCACAGCAGTATTGAATTCAATATCGAGGGTTATCCTTCGACCGAGTTTCTGGACCTGGTCTGCCAAGTGCGACCAACCCAGTGCACCCTGGTGCCCGACCCGCCGGACGTGCTGACCTCAAACGCCGGCTGGGACCTCAGCGGCGATGTCACCTGGCTCGGGCAGGTCTTGCAGCGTTTGCACGACAACGGCATACGGACCAGTCTTTTTCTCGATCCGGATAGCGACCGAGTGAGACGCGCAAAAGAGGTCGGCACGGACCGGATTGAACTCTATACGGAACAATATGCCCGTCTCTTTGGCAGTGCCGAGCAAAACCAAGTCTATGCGTCGTATCACGCCGCCGCCCAAACGGCACAACAAGCCGGCCTGGGTCTGAATGCGGGGCACGATCTCAACCTGGAGAACCTGCCTTACTTTGCAGAGCATTTACCCGGCTTACTCGAGGTGTCCATCGGCCACGCCCTAATCTGCGACGCGCTCTACATGGGGCTGGTAGCAAGCGTGAAAGCCTACCTGAACGCGCTGGGGTATACAGCGCCGTAATGTGGTACAAGGCACGGAGATATCGTCATGTGAAGACGACATGGCAAAGAGAACCTTGCGACCATTCTGGAGCAGCACGGGCTAGAGAACGTGCGGAGTCTATGAATCTAACACAGAGTAATCGGAAGCCTGGACTACCGAGGACGTTGAGATGGTAATGACCGAATACTTGAAAGACGTAGGGATGGAGATGCAGCGCCGGTCCGACGCCCTCCGCCGAGATTTTGCGCAGCATCCCCCATCGGCAGGTGATAATCGTGAGGACATAGTCGAAAAGTTTTTGAAGCAACACTTGCCTAAGCGCTTTGGAATCAGTACCGGTTTTGTATTCTCCCATAATGGTGAGCGGTCTCAGCAGGCCGATCTCTTGGTCGTCGATGACCAAAACAACGCACCGCTTTATCCAGATGATCGGAACCAACTTTGGCCTGTCGAGGCAGTCTATGCCCTCATTGAGGTAAAAACCCAACTAAACCGCCGCGACCTAAAAGATGCTATCGCAAAAGGCCAGCGGTTCAAGTCGCTGTCACGCAAGTTCCTTAACGCTGGCCAGAGTATACGTATAGAGAACTCTTTGTTTGTAATATGGTCATTTGAATCACCCGAAGCATCCACGGTGAAACAAAACCTTGTCGAATTGCTCGACGGAGTGCCCCGTGGAGAACAGCCCGATCTGATCGTCGTTCCCAACCGCTTGGTGGCAAGCGCCGGCAGCTATCTTGAACTATCTAAACTTGGACAACGAAATAGCCCGTACCGCCGGCAACTCGAATCCAAGCATGGCGGCGACCTGTCGGCGTTCATAAAGCACCCATTAGTTTACGAGCTTGGAGCGAATTCTCTAATGGGATGGCACGTCTGGCTTGATTCATGGCTTCGTCAGGCCGGAGCGCGTTTCACTGATCCTGGCAAGTACTTATCGCCGAATCAGATTATCGGCAGGGAGGTATAGCGAATGAACACTCGCTCGCCTATGAAGGATAAGGCTGCGTTGAAAGCCCTTAGCCGCTTACAGGACTCGTTGCGCTTACGTGGGGTTGACTTCGCCGAGTGGGAACAGGACTTAAAGATCGAGCGGACCGGAAAAGAGCGTAACGAAAGACGCATTTCAACGTCCTCAACGGGGGCAAGTTGCCGGCTCGGTACGCGGTGACTACCAGCGCTGAGAAGCTACTCGCTGGCATTGGTACGGACTGATCACAACAGAAGAGCTACGATGGAGACACCAATCTAAGGAGGACTCGACATGCCGGAGCAGAAGACTTTTTCGTTAGGGGATTTTCCGCTCGAATGTGGCCTGGTGTTACGCAAGGCACAGCTCGCCTATCAGGTCTATGGTGAGCTCAATAGCCGCAAAGACAACGCCATCCTGCTGTGCTCGTGGTATTCCGGCGATCACACCGGCTATGAATTCTTAATCCGGGAAGGCAAGTGTTTCGACCCAACCAAATATTGTGTGATTGGCGTCAATATGTTCACCAACGGACTGTCTTCCTCTCCCAGCACAACGCCCATTCCCATGAATGGCCCGCACTTTCCGGCAACGACCATCCGCGACAATGTACGGGCGCAGCACGCCCTGGTTCAGAGTCTCGGCATTGAGTCGCTCGCCCTGGTCTCCGGCTACTCGATGGGCGCGCAGCAGTGCTTTCAGTGGGCGGTCAGTTATCCGGATATGGTCGAACGGATTGCGCCGTGGTGCGGCGCGGCGCGGACCACTCCGCATACCCATGTCTTTATCGAAGGCTTTACTTCCGCGCTCCGCGCGGACGCGGCCTGGAACCACGGCCATTACGCCCAACCGCCTGCCACGGGCGTGCGCGCCATGGCCCGGGTGTATGCCGGCTGGGGTCTGTCGCAGGCCTGGTATCGGGAAGAGCTGTACAAGCAGCTCGGCCATCCGAGCGTCGAGGATTTCCTGGTCTATTTTTGGGAGAACTTTTTTCTCCAGTGCGATGCGAATAATCTGCTGGCCCAGGCAAAGACGTGGCAGGACCATAATGTCGGCGACTCGCCGGGATTTGACGGGGACTGGCGGAAAGCGCTGGCCACCATCTCCGCCAAGGCCATGATTATGCCGGGTCGGACCGATCTCTACTTTCCACCCGAAGACAGCCAGGCAGAGACAGACTGCATGCCGAACGCCGTGTATCGACCGATTCCCTCGATTTGGGGACATTTGGCGGGTATCGGTATGAATCCGGAGGACAACGATTTTATTGATACGGCGATTCAGGAGTGTTTGGCGTCGTAGGATGGGGCTTACAGCCCACCGTCCTCGAAAAACCAGCCGATGTGGTTGGCTGGCTTTTCGAGGACTATCTCCCCACCCCGGCCTTCTGGGCTAAAGACGCATAACTCACCCCGTCGCCATTGTCGGCATTCACCGGCAGGCCGGCTTCCTGCCAACCAGCGATGGCTTGGCCCTGCTGGTCTTGCCCGCCACCAAAGCCGCCCATCATATTCGAGACCTGCGTATATCCGGCCTGTTGCATAATCTCGGCGGCGCGCTGCGAGCGACCGCCGGCCTGACAGCCCACGACGACAGTGGCCTCCTTGGGTATGGCCGCTTCGACAACGGTCAAGAAGTGCGGGTTCGGGACTGGTCGACCGGCGGCTTGATCAAAAAAGACCACGGGAATATTGACGGCGCGCTCGGGGTGCCCAGCCTGGAATTCCGCCTCGGTTCGGACATCCAGGTAAACGACCGCGGCGTCCTGGCTCAGCGTCTGGTGCGCTTGCGGTGGGGTTATTTGTGCAATGGCCATAGGTGTAACCTCCCTTTTGTTGCTGCGGGTGGGTCTGATATGGAAATACCCGCGCACGAAGTCAGCATATTCGTGGACCCCTGGCAATCCGTCAAGCAAGGCAGGAATAAGAAGAGCAAGAAACAAAGAAGAAAGAGGAGAACGCGATGGAAGAAGCCGTCTATTGGAGTCGTGAAGGCAGTATTGCAACCATTACCCTCAACCGTCCGGCCCAGTTCAATGTAATGAACAATGAACTCTCGGCCGGCCTGCGCAAAGCCCTGATGGAATGCTGGGATGACGACGAGGTGCGGGCGGTGATTCTCACCGGGAATGGCAGGGCGTTTAGTGGTGGGGGCGATATCAAGTTCTTTGTCGGAGCGCTGGCACAGCAAAATATTATTCCGAGCCTGGAGAAAATGATGCCGGTCCTGCACGCGGCCATTGCCATGATTCGCGAAATTCCCAAACCTGTCATTGCCGCGCTCAACGGCGTGGCCGCAGGCGGCGGGTTCGGTTTGGCACTCGCCTGCGATTTCCGTATTGCCTCACCTCAGGTCAATCTTGTCACCGCCTTTCTGGGCATCGGTGCAAGCCCAGACTCCAGCTCAACCTTTTTTCTGCCGCGTCACGTTGGCTTGGCCAAGGCGACCGAAATGTTTTTGCGGAACAAACCCGTTCCGGCCGAAGAGGCGCTGAACCTGGGGCTGCTGACCGCCGTGGTCGAGCCCGACCAGGTGATGGCCGAGGCGAGAAAACTGGCCGAAGAATTGGCCCAGGGTCCGACCGCCGCCTTTGGACGGACCAAACTGCTGCTTAATCAAAGTCTCGGCAACTCCTTACACGAACAACTGCACAGCGAAGCCCGCTCGATCACCCTGTCAATGGGAACGCCTGATTTCGCAGAGGGGATTACGGCCTTTGTCGAGAAACGCAAGGCCCGGTTCACCGGTAAGTAACCGAGCGATTAAACGGCGGGTTTCGGACGATTCAGGAACCCACCCCGACCTACGGCCACCCCTCCAAGGAGGGGACAGAACTAAGGAATACCCTGTATGCAAGCCATTACTATTCAAGAACCGGGCGGCCCGGAGGTGCTCAAGTTGGGCAGCGTCCCCGATCCAATACCCAGCCCCGAACAGGTTCTCGTGCGGGTGCGGGCAACCGCCCTGAACCGGGCGGATACGCTCCAGCGCCAGGGCCAATATCCACCGCCGCCGGGTGAGTCCGATATTCTCGGGCTCGAACTCGCCGGAGAGGTGGAAGCCGTGGGATCGGCAGTGCGCGCGATTGCCGTTGGCGAGCGTGTCTTCGGTCTGGTTGGTGGGGGTGGCTACGCGGAAAAAGCGATCATTGATGCCCGCATGGCCATGCCGATTCCCGAGGGTTGGAGCTTCGCCCAAGCCGTGGCCGTCCCGGAGGTGTATTTCACCGCTCAGGAAACGATCTTCACCCTGGCCGGTCTGAAGCGGGGCGAAACCATCCTGATTCATGCCGGGGCGAGCGGCGTTGGGACGGCCGGCATTCAGATGGCCCGCGAAACCGGTGCCACCGTACTGGTCACGGCGGGTTCAGCCGAAAAAATCCAACGCTGTGTGGACCTCGGCGCGACTGCCGGCTGCAACTACAAAGAGCAGGACTTCGCCGAGTGGGTGCAACGCGCTACCGATGGAAAAGGCGTGGAGGTCATCGAAGATTTTATTGGTGCGGCGTATTGGGACAAGAACCTCAAAAGCCTCACGCTTGGCGGCCGGCTAGTTCTCGTCGGTGTGATGGGCGGAGTCAAGGTGGAGACGAATCTTGGGTTGATTCTGAGAAAACGCCTCCAGGTATTTGGCTCCGTGCTGCGTACTCGGACCCTGGCGGATAAAATTGATATCACCCGCCGCTTTCAAGCGAACTGGTTGCCGCTTTTAACCGCAGGCAGGGTCAAGCCCATCATTGATTGCCGCTTTCCCTTGGAGCAAGCAGCCGAGGCGCATCAATACATGGAGGACAACAAAAATTTCGGCAAGATTATTCTGGAAGTTCCGTAAGCGCGGCCTCAGGCAGGGACGGCCTCAGCCGTCCCCCACCCAAGTCTAGGCCCGCTTCAGCGTCAGCACGCTCCCCTCGCCATCGGCAGCAAGATAGACCGTCCCGTCTCCACCCACGGCCAAACCGGAGAATGGTGTGAGCGGCCCCTGAATCAGACCGGCAATCCCCATGAGTATTTGTGGTGTCACGCTAGGCTGAGCGCCGACCGGCAGACCGGAAGCAATCGTCTGTTGCTGTTTTGTGCCGAGCGATACCGCGATGAGTTCTTTGCTGCCTGCGTCAACAATCAGGAGTTGATCGCCAAGCAGGCCGAGCCCCTGGGGTGACGACAGGCCCTCGACCACGACTGAGCTGCCACCATTCACATGTGACACCTGACCTTTGTCGGGCTCGCTGACATAGCACGACCCGTCATCAGCCACGACCACCCCATTCGGTCGGCCAAGACCGCGGGCTAAGACGGTGACGTTGCCGTCTGCGGTCACCTTGAGCAGGCGTCCTTCGCCCCCCTCTGCGACCACAACCGCACCGTCCTGGGTCGGCGCGAGACTATAGAGTTCGTTGAGTTCGTTGGCCAGCGTCTGCGACTCACGCGTGCTGAAATTATACAGGACGACTTCGCCGGCTGAGGTCGTGACATACACGTTGTTGGCCGGACCGGCGGCAATACCGCGGATAAAGCCGGGATAGCCCTCTTGGGTAAACATCGTCGGACGGCTGACCTGCCCGTCCCGGCTGACGGATATCATACTCATACCGTCAGCCGCATAGACCGCCCCGTCACCGGTCACGGTGATGCCGAACGGACCGAGTAAACCTGCGGGCACGAGTATGCGCTCGCTTCCATCCGCCAGAATCTCGGCAACCCCACCGTCCACAAAGTGCGAAATAAAGAGCCGGTTGTCATCCGCAAAGGCCAGATTATCGATCCCCGGTCGGACGTTGGCGACAACGGTCTTTTCTCCGCTTTGGATATCGATCTTCGTCACCTCCCCGCTGGCAGCCTGGGTTGTTGTCAGCAGGCCGTTCCGGTCAAACTTGACCGCAGTCGGAACGGCAAAACCAGACATAAAGCGCTCAGGCGCGCCGCCTTCGAGCGGGCAGCGCCAGATCTCACCCGCCGCGATTTGCGGGAAATACAGTTTGCCGTCAGGCCCAACCGAGAGCGCATTCGGCAGCGGCAGGTTCTCGGCCATCACCCGAGGCTCCCGGCCGTCCGGATACAGTTCAAACAGGCGGCCGCCCGGTCGGCACTCATCCATGAACAAGCGGTCCTGGTAGGCGGTGATACCGTTTGCCGCCGGTACATTGTCCGCAATGACCCGGACTTCACCGCTGGGCGTGCGGGCGCTGACCCGCGCGCTCATCACTTCGGTCACATACATGACATCGTGCGAGTCAAAGGCGATATCATCCGGCGCAACAATCGGCCCCCCAACCGGCGAGATCGTTTCACACGCGCCGCTGCCAGTATCGACCGCACTCACCTGACTGCCGAACGCCTGGACCACGTAGAGTTGCCCATCCGAACCCATGCGCATTCCATTCGCCCCGAACAACGCGCTAGGCGACGAGAGACGCGCCAACTGCCAGCCGGCCGCGGCCTGTGGCTGTGTGTTTTCTCTGTACCGATTCATATTCCCCTCCTTCAGTCGGGCTGTATAGCTATTATCCTTTGAATACGGGTTTTCGTCGCTCCCGCCAAGCTTTATGGGCTTCGTGACTATCTTCAGTCTGACCGAGCAGCATGAATCGGTAGATGTCGGTCTGCGCCGCCTCTTTGAGCGAGGCGATATCGAGTCCTTTATTCAGCGACTCTTTGGCCATCCGTACTGCAAGCGGCGGTAGGGCGGCGAGCCGGCTGGCGTAGTCTTGTGCCAAGGGCATGAGTTCCGGGAGCGGCACGACCTTATTGACCAACCCGACCCGGTAGGCTTCCTCTGCGCTAATACGTTCTCCAAGCAGCACCATTTCCATGGCTTTCCCGCGTCCGACATAGCGCGCGAGTCGAACCGCTCCACCATAGGCCGGCAGAATACCGAGCGGGACCTGGGGCACGCCGAGTTCGGCATTGTCCGAGGCGAGCAGAATATCGCAGCACAGCGTGATCAGACAGCCGATCCCGACGGCAAAACCGTTAATCGCGGCAACCACGGGTTTGGGATAGTCCGCGACCGCATTGAAGACGGGGAAGCCTTTGGGCGAGACAGAGGCCAGGTGCGCGCCAACGGTGGTGACCTTGTGGGTCTTGGCATTACCCAAATCCGCACCGGCAGAGAACGCCTTCTCCCCGCTGCCGGTCAGAATGGTGACCAGGACCTCCGGGTCGTCTTCCATCATGCCGAAGACGGTAATGATCTCTTCCGACATTTGGGTGGTCCACGCGTTGCGCTTCTCGGGACGATTAATCGTAACGGTCGCTATACTGTCCTGCTTTTCGTAGAGCAGCGTTTCGTATGACATGGGCAGCCCCCCTGTGTGATATAGTCCCGTTCCAACTGATTGCCAAACAAAAACGGGGCGGCTCCCCAGCCACCCCTGCGATTGTCCCGATTTGGTATCGGGGAAAAAGAAGTATCTTATTCCTTGCCAATCCGCGCCATTTTGCTGGCGTAATCGCGCACCCGTTGCCAGTCATACTCACGATAGAGCTGCATCTTTTCCGCTTCCATGGAACCTTCGGCGTGCAGGGCCAACACGGCATTATAGCCCCCAAAATCCGAGGTGGTGATGTCCTGAATCAGGTTGATCACCTGGAGTCGTTCCTTGCCCGAGGTGCCCTTCTTGCCCTTCATATATTTCTCGATCAACGGTCCGGTCTCCTCACTCCGCAGGTCTTCGACTGCCGGAGCGGTCACCAGAATACCGCCGGCCAGATCCTGGACGTGCGACAGGGCCTGGTGGAAATCGGCCGCAAAATGATGCTTGGCGATATTCACGGTCGGGGGGTCGGGGATGACCATGCCGAAGTCGGTCGCGCGCGCCTTCAGACACGCCATATGGGTCAGCGAACGGGTGGTTTCGGCATAGCTAGCCAGCCAGAAGAGTTTCTCTTTGACATGGGCGGCTCTTTCGATGCCGTTGTACTCGGCCATCAATCGCCCGGCGCCGGCCAAAAGGTCGAGAAAGGGCAGCTTGTACGAAATCGCGGTCAGGCGATGATACTCCACAAACGACAGCGCCAAGGGACCGGCAAACTGCCATTCGCCTTGTAGGAAAATTCGCTCGTTGGGCACGAACACATCATCAAAGATGGTCAGCGTTTCGGTCATTTTTACGCCCGAGCTGACCGGATGATCGAAGCTGTTACGCTGGGTGTACGAACCGTAGCCGCTCATCAGCAACTTGAGCCCTGGGGTATTCAGCGGAATCGCAAAGGCGACGGCGTAGTCCTTGTCCTCTTCGCCCATGGCCCGTGTAGGCAGGACGATCATCTCATTGGCGTGGGTAGTATTTGAGGTATGGACCTTGGCCCCACGCACCACAATGCCGTCGGGCCGTTCTTCCACAATGCGCAGATACAAATCCGGGTCCTCCTGTTCCGAGGGTCGCAAGGCGCGGTCGCCCTTGGTATCGGTCTGGGCCAGGGCAAAGCTGATATCTTCTTTACAACAGTAATCATAAAAGGCTTTGACCCGTTGGTGGTAGGCTGTCCCGCAGGCCTCATCAATTTTCCGGGAGGTCCGCAGCAGGCCAAACAGCGCATCACTGCCAACTACTTTGGCAAGTACGACCAGCGTTCCGCCCTCCCGGCAGGCAGTCTCGATCAACTCACTCCGTTTGAGCAGTTGTTCGGTATTCTGCGGTGGCAGAAAATAGCGGCTCATCTCCTCACCGGTCTCGGGGTTCTGGACAACAGCCAGTTCCCGGTACTCCGGGTCGTGCATGAGGCGATAGTCCGTCGCTTCGTGATCGATGGCGGTTTGAACGAGCGGATGCGCAGTCACATCGGGGATACGTTGGCCTCGAAAATAGACCTGGCGGTCGTCTTTCAGGCTGTCTTTGTATTGCTCAACCGTGCGTAGCGGCATAGGATAATCCTCGCTTTCAAAATTTCTCTCTTGTCATAATCGTGATGCAGCCAAAGCTCAAGCAGGCCGTTCGGCTTTTTAACCGTCGAGAATACTTTGACAGCCACCAAGTGCTCGAAGAGGTCTGGCAGGAAGCCGACACGGCAGACAAAGTATTTTACGAAGCCCTGATTCGCCTGGCCACCGGCCTCCACATGCGTTTCAACCGGGGCGGCTCACAGGGCGCGATCAATCTGCTGACCCAAGCCCTCATGCGACTTGAAGACTTTCGTCCCACCTCACACGGGATTGATGTTGCCCGGCTGTACCGGGACATTGATGCCCATGTCACAGACCTCAAGGCAGAGGAGAAACCCAAGGTAGGTTTCTTCGAGCGCTGGAAAGTTCCCCGGATTTACGCTGCCGACTGAGCTCAGCGGCGAAGCTGATCGATCGAATACGTCCCGGCCGTGGGTTCCAGTTCAACCTCGAACGATTCCATCACCCGCGCCACCATGCCGTAGAAGCCAATGGCCAGGGCCAGCTCGACCATCTGGCGCGGCCCCAAATCCTTCTCCAAGGCCGCAAAGGTCTCAGCCGATGCTTTGACATTCTGCGTGACCTCATCAGTAAAACGGAGCACGCGCTTTTCCACCTCGTTAAAAGCGTCCGAGTCGGCCCCCTGGGGAAGGGCTTCTACCTGAGCGTCCGTAACGCCTGTCTCCTTGGCGATGGGCACATGCTGGGTCCACTCATAGTTGGCCCCGGTCAGATGGGCCACCCGCAGGATGGCCAGCTCACGCAGATGGGCGTCCAGCTCTTGTTTCGTCAAAATGGACTGGCCAAAAGACAACAGCGGTATGGCGTTCGTCGGCGCGTTCAGGAACATCTTCATGATGTTGAGCGGCGGGAGCTTTTCCGCTGCAATGCGAACCTTTTCCGGTAAGTCCTCAAGATTGGGATAGGGAATACGAGCCATGCGTCCTCCTTGTGTCGGCGTCAAACAGGCACCGACCCTAGCCTGTCGGGCAAGCCGAAGTCAATGCGCGAGCCGGCTTCGATAGCCCTCTCATCTCTGTTACACTCCGACCTCCTACAGAGAGTTACCATGAATATGCATATTCCCGTTACCCTCACTGAGCAGCCCAAACTCAAACCGCACGACGCCGAACTCGGGTTTGGCCAGGTCTTTACCGATCATATGTTTCTTCTGGACGGTGTTGCCGATACGGGTTGGTCCAACCCGCGTATCGTGCCGTACGGGCCGCTTTCGCTGGAGCCGGCCACCGTCGGCCTGCACTATGCCCAAGCCATCTTTGAAGGCCTCAAGGCATATCGTTCGCCGGACGATACCATTCTGCTCTTTCGGCCAGATCGCAATATCGCCCGCTTTAACCGCTCTGCCGTCCGGCTGTGCATCCCGCCGATTGACCCGAACCTCTTTCTCTCGGCGCTCAAGCAGTTGGTGAAACTGGACCGGGACTGGGTGCCGCACGCGCCCGGCACCTCCCTGTATATCCGGCCCGTTGCTTTCGCGCGCGATCCCGACCTGCGGGTGCGACCGTCTCACACCTACCAGTTCTTTATTATTCTCTCGCCGGTCGCCGCCTATTATGCCGAAGGCTTCAAACCGCTGCGGATACGGGTAGAAGACCGCTATGTGCGGGCCGTACGCGGGGGCACCGGAGCCGCGAAAACGGCGGGGAATTATGCCGGCAGTTTATTCGCCGGCGAAGAAGCCCATAAAGACGGTTTTGCCCAAGTATTATGGCTCGACGGCGTCGAACAGCAATACATCGAGGAAGTCGGCTCCATGAATATCGCCTTTGTGATTGGTGATGAACTCGTCACCCCACCGATCACCGGGACTATCCTCGAAGGCGTGACCCGGGCCTCCGTGCTCCAACTCGCCCAGGACTTTGGGATGCAGGTGGCAGAGCGACCCATTACCATCACCGAAGTCCTGACTGCGGCGCGGAAGGGACTGCTACGCGAGGTATTTGGTGCCGGAACCGCAGCCGTCATCTCGCCGGTCAGCGAGCTGTCGTACAAAGACGAGCGTATTGTCATCAATGACGTCCAGGTCGGCCCGCTGTCCCAACGCCTGTTTGACGAGTTGTCCGCCATCCAGCGCGGCCTGAAACCCGACCGACACAGCTGGACGGTGGAGGTTGATTCGTAAGGGCCTTCCTCTCCTAATCCAGGCCATGCGCGGCCCGCTGGGTGACGGCGAAGTCTTCTTCGGGTGAGTAGACGAGCGTTTTGCGCCCGTAAACGGCAAAATAGAGTACCGCCGCCGCATACCACACCGCACAGCCCCAGACGCCAACCCGGTAGTCCGGGTTGAGGAATAAAAAGAGCAGCGTAATCAGCGCAATGAGGAAGGCGGTCCAGGCTCCAGGTACGCCGACCGGACTGCGATACGGACGCTCAATATTGGGCAGATTTTTGCGCAGCAGGACGAATGACAACATTTGCAGCATGTACGAAATCACGGCGCCAAAGACGGCCATATTGAGCAGCACCGCCCCCACCGGAACGTCGCCGAATATAGCCTCGGAGTAATGAATCGCCAGGGCGACACCGTAGCCGATGATCGCTCCAATAATGAGCGCGATATGGGGCGTTTGACGGGTGCCGTGGGTGACCGACATCCAGTGGGGGAAATAGCCCGCTCGGGACAGGGAGTAGATGTTGCGCCCAGAGGCAAAGATGATGGTGTGGAAGCTGGCGATCAAACCGGCCACCGCAATCAGGGCTAACAGTTTCGTGCCTATTCCCTGGCCAAAGATCGTCCGAAAGCCCAGGAACAACGGCTCGTCGGACAGCCCGACCTCCTTGGCTCCGGGTGCGATCCCCGCGTTCAGAAAGAGAATCGCGAAAGCCGTGAAGATGAGGGTCAGCAGGCCCAACAGAATGCTTTTCGGCATGTCCTGTTTTGGGTCGTGCGCCTCTTCTGCCGCCAAAGGCAGTTCCTCAATCGCCAGATAAAACCAGATCGCAAACGGCAAGGCCCATGCAATACCCAGCCAGCCTTTGGGCAAGACCCGGCTCGCTCCCCTCTCCGGTTCGATGCTGAGCACCCACTCCCAGGAGAAATGCGACACCGCCCCGATATAGAAAATCAGCAGGATAGCCAGAGCAACAAAGGTCATGAACACGGCAACCCGAAACGTGATCTCCACCCCCCAGATGTTGAGACCGACAAAGAGCACATACGCCAGCAGCCACCACACCGGAGCAAACGCCTCGGGCGTCTCAAAGATCGCGCCCAGATAGCCGCCAATGCCGACCACAATTACCGCCGGGGTCAGCACATACTCAATGTTTTCCCCGAGCCCGGTGATAAAGCCGCCCCAGGGTCCCAGGGCAGATCGCCCGAACGAATATGCCCCGCCGGTGTGCGGCAAGGCGGGGGACATTTCGGCAATGGAATAGCATAAACCGATATACATGACAGTGATGATAACCGTCGCGATAAACAGCCCCCAAAAACCACCGGCCGTCAGGCCGAAGTTCCAGCCAAAGAAATCGCCTGAGATCACGGCGCCGACACCCAGCGCCCAGAGCGACCAGACTCGGGCGTGACGCCGCAATTGGCGCTGCTCAAAATACGCGGCACCCTGCTGCTGGTATTCCACCCCGGCGCGGGTGTGAGTCTCTGCTCTTTTCTGCATTACGCTTGCTATCTTCCTGAGAGAATTGGATTCATCTGCGCGCACGTTCTACATATCTGAGTTAGGGCCGACGCGAAAACGGGCCGGACTTGAACGCGCGGGAGAGGGCAGGTACAACGCAGGGACAATTTTCCAGAAAAAGGAGAAAGACTGATGGATGCAGATGCCAAGAAAACCGCTCTCCGTATGATCCCCTACGGCTTGTATGTGCTGACCGCGGAAAAAGACGGCGAGATCGCCGCGGCAACCGTGAACTGGGTGACCCAGACCGCCTTTGATCCACCGCTGGTCGTCGTTGGTGTTAAGGCCGATGCCAGTGCGCATGAAATCATAAAAAAAGCCGGCTCGTTTGCTCTCAACATCCTGGGCAAAGGCCAGCAGGGTCCGGCCTTCGCCTTTTTCAAACCCGTCGAAAAAGACGGTAACACCATTAACGGTGAGGCATACAGCGCGGGCACGACCGGCGCGCCGGTACTCGCCAGCGTCCCGGCCTATGTCGAGTGCTCGTTAGAGCAGACAGTCGAGAACGGCGACCATTCCATTTTTATTGGAAAAGTAGTGAATGCGGCTGTCCAGAAGCAGCCCGAAGGACGCGCGGACCTGGCGACGCTGCACATGGCCGACTTGGGAGACAAGGTCTTCTACGGCGGCTAAAAGAATCCTGCTGTTGACTGACAGCCCCTGGGTCGTCCTCATCGTCTGACCCAGGGGCTTTTTTATGCCCCAGTCCATACTGGCCGGCCCTTGACCAACCTTGCGGCCCGTAGCGTAATTTGTTTAATTCGCTGATATTTCAGACACAGGAGGACAGCATGGCCGATTTTGTCAAAGTGGCCTCGACGAGTGATATCCCCGAAGGCGAAGGGCGGTGTTTTGAGGTCAACGACCAGCAAGTCGCCGTTTTCAATGTCGATGGTACGTTCTACGCCCTGGACAATGTGTGCCCACACCAGGGTGGCCCATTAGGCGAAGGCGAGTTGGACGGCAATATGGTCACCTGCCCGTGGCACGCCTGGGATTTCGATGTCACGACCGGAGAAAACAGTGAAGACCCGGACGAAAAACAAGACACCTATGAGGTCAAAGTAGATGGCGACGCTGTCCTAGTCGCTGTATGAAGCAGGCCGGATGGCACTTTTTGAACGCATGCAGGCAGAAGACCACGAACAGGTGGTCTTCTGCACGGACCGCAACGCCGGCCTCACCGCCCTGATTGCCATTCACGATACCACCTTAGGCCCCTCCCTGGGTGGTATCCGTATGCGGGCGTATGCCAGCGAGGATGATGCGGTTACGGATGTCCTGCGTCTCTCCCAGGCCATGACCTATAAAGCCTCCCTGGCCGGCCTGGAGTATGGTGGCGGCAAGGCGGTTGTTGTCGCCAATCAGGCAGTTACAAATAGAGAGATCGTGTTTCGGGCGCTGGGGCGCGCCATAGAGTCCTTGGCCGGGCGCTATATTCCAACCGAAGACATGGGCACGACGACTGCGGACATTGAACACGTCCGGGCCGAGGGCCGGTTCGGGGTCGGACGGGCGGAGGCGTTTGGCGGCGGCGGAGACCCCTCCCCCATGACCGCCTGGGGCATCTTCTGTGGCCTGCGGGCGTGTCTTGAAGAAACCGATGGCAAAGCGGAATTTCAGGGTTTGACCGTGGCCCTGCCCGGTCTGGGAAAAGTCGGCTACTCGCTGGCGCAATATCTCCACCAGGCCGGGGCGCGGCTGATAGTCGCGGATGTGGATGCGACCCGGGCTGACAAGGCAGAGACCGAGCTCGCCGCCGTGGTTGTCGATCCGACCCTTATTCTGACTCAGCAATGCGACATCCTCGTCCCTTGTGCCGCGGGTGGCATTTTTAATCCGGAGACGATTCCTCAACTCCGGTGCCGGATTATCGGCGGTGGGGCCAATAACCAACTCCTGACCGAGGAGGACGGAGACGCGCTTCACACGCGCGGTATTCTGTACGCGCCGGACTTTGCGATTAACGCCGGTGGGCTGATTAACGTTGCGGACGAGTTGGGTCCCGGCGGCTATCGTCGCGAGCGGGCCAAGGCCAAAACCGAACAGATTTACTCCACCCTGAAAACGCTTTTTGCCCAAGCCAAGCAGCGAGACATCCCGCCCCATCGTCTGGCCGTTACCCTGGCCCAGGAACGCATCCGGGCTGTGCGGGGTTTGCGTCATCTGAACGCGGCTTCGTGAGGGGTCGCTTCCAACCTTTCCTCGCAAATCCCTCTTTGCTATAGCCTACTTACTATGAAAAGCGCACTATCTGCCTGGCTTGAAAGCCAGGGCGTATCGCTCATTGATGATCGCGGCGTTGAATTGCCGAACGCCTTCACCAACCCACAGGACGAATACGCAGCCATCTACGAAAAGGCGGGACTGATTGACCTGTCCTTTCGCACCCAGGTGAAATTCACGGGAGAAGATCGCAGCGATTTCCTGCAGGGCATGCTGTCCAACGATGTCAAAGCCCTGCGGCCTGGCGACGGCTGTCCGGCAACGCTGCTGACGGAGCAGGGACGGATTGTGGCGGATTTGCGCGTCTACGCCGAGGAGTCGGCAATCCTCCTCGACCTTGATGCCCGTATCAAGGAAAAGACGATTGAAGCCCTCGACCGTTTTATCATTGCCGATGATGTGGAAATTGAAGACCTGAGCACCCACCAAGTGACCATTGCGGTCCAGGGCCCAGCCGCGGCACAGGTCCTGACGACAGCCGGTCTCTCTTCCTTGCCGGAGCAGGAGTTACAGCATCGGGACGGAACGCTTGCCGATGTCCGGGTCCGCGTGATTCGCTCCGACCAGACCGGTAAGGGCGGCTATGAGTTTCACGTTCCCGGCGACCGGGTGTCCGTCGTCTGGCAGGCCCTCGCTCAACTCGACGGGCTGCTTCCCGTCGGTCATACCGCGCTGAATATGCTGCGGGTTGAGGCCGGCATTCCGTGGTATGGCCTCGATATGGACGAGGAAAGAATTGTGCTGGAGGTTGGCCTTGATCGAGCCATTAGTTTTGATAAAGGCTGCTATCTGGGCCAGGAGGTCGTGGAGCGGGCTTCTGCGCGCGGGCGTATGAATCGTCAGCTCAGCGGGTTTCTGCTGCAAAATGAGGCGCAGGCTGCCTTGCCGACACGAGGCGACCGACTGGTGAAGGACGACAAGGAAGTCGGCTGGCTGACCAGCGTCATAACCTCCCCAACGCTGGGCCGGTCGATTGCCCTGGGTTATGTCCGGCGCGAACATGGCGAGCCGGGCACCCGGCTACGGATTGACAGGCCGGACACGGACATGATAGCCGAAGTGACCAAGTTACCGTTTCTACAGTAGATATTACTTGTAGATGAATATCACGACAGGAGGAATCAATGGCACAACTGGGTAAACGCTATATGTGCGAAGATTGCGAGACTGAGGTACTGTGCAACAAGCCGGGCGACGGCGCACTCCACTGCTGCGATAAAGAAATGCCGCTCAAGGAAGCCAAGCCGCTTCCGTCGTCTGACTGATACCGGTCTGTTGCAAACTGTACACCTGACAGTGAGGAGC
Source organism: Desulfurellaceae bacterium bin18 (assembly GCA_002238415.1). Classification (GTDB taxonomy): domain Bacteria; phylum Desulfobacterota; class Binatia; order Bin18; family Bin18; genus Bin18. The sequence continues at coordinate 107,462 of MPMI01000006.1, forward strand.
GAGGGAAACCTCGCTCTTTCCTTTTCTGGGGGCTATGTCTTCCGCACCCTACACTGCTGACCTGCTGCTGTACGGTGGACATGTCCTCACCTTCGACCCGAACCGGCCTGAAGCACAAGCGGTCGCTATCGCGGCAGGAAGAATCCTCGCGGTCGGCACCGAGGAGGAACTGCGCCCCTTTGTCTCGCCGAAAACACAGGCCTTAGCGTGCGCCGGGAGAACGGTCCTGCCCGGCTTCATCGACCCCCACCTGCACCTTTTTGCCTGGGCGAGCCGCTACTGCGGTGCAGACCTGAGTGCAGCCCGATCAATTGCCGAAATCCAGTCTCAACTCCAGGCGCGTCTGACTACGCTCGGCTCGCAAGACTGGCTGCGTGGCTATGGCTATGACGAGTTCTTTCTCGATGAGAAACGCCATCCGAACCGACACGACCTCGATGCCATAGCGACCGACCGACCCGTGCTCCTGCGCCATCGGACCGGTCATTCAGCCGTTCTGAATAGCGCCGCACTCCGGCAAACCGGCATACACGCTCAGTTTACCCCTCCAAACGGCGGTAACATTGAGCGCGATACCAGGGGAGAACCAACGGGTGTGGTCTATGAATTGGAGTCGTTTCTGCGGACCGTCATGCCTCCGCTTCCATCGCAGGAGTTTCAGACCGGATTACGACAGGTTAACCACGCATTACTCAGACACGGGGTGTGTTCGTTTCATGACGCCAGCGCCGGCAATACGCTGGAGGCTATCGAGCGCTTCTCCGCCCTACGAGCCGACGGGATCATACGTCCCCATGCAACAGTAATGGTTGGGATTGAGGCTTTCTCTCAGGCGAGCCAGACCGACCTCGCCGCCTTCAAGCAAGCCGACCGGCAAGCTGCTCAGGTTCGGCTTGGCAGTATCAAAATCATGCTGCACGAAAGCAGAGGCGAGTTGTATCCGCCGCCAGACGATCTGGCGGAAATGGTCTGGCAGGTGCACCGCCACGGTTTTCAGGTCGCCATCCATGCGGTTGAAGAAGCCCCCGTCTGCGCGGCCCTCGACGCGATCCGGCAGGCCCAGGAACGGCTGCCTCGCCGTGATCGTCGTCATCGGATTGAACACTGCACGCTCTGCCCTCCGCCGTTGCTCGACACCCTGGCCGAGACGGGCTGTGCGGTGGTGATGCAGCCGGGCTTTTTGTATTTTTATGGCGATAAATATGCGGCGGAAGTTGATCCAGAGGTACACGATTGGCTGTACCGGGCAAAAAGCTTCCGGGATCATAACATCCCAGCTGTCGGCAGTTCGGATTGTCCTATCGCCCCGCAGGCCCCACTGGCAGCGATTCAAGCTGCCGTCACGCGCCAGTCCCGAACCGGCACTCCTCTCAATCCCGCCGAACGCTTGTCCTGTCTTGAGGCGCTTGGTCTGTTCACCCACGCAGCCGCCTGGGTTGGATTTGAGGAAAACCAGGTCGGCAGAATCATCACTGGTATGCGTGCGGATATAGCTATCCTCGATAGCGACGTGACGCGGCTCCCGGCTGAAGCGATAAGCCGGGCAAGTGTCTGCACCACAATCATTGACGGCCGGATTGTCTATTCGGCATAAAGAGTAAGTATGTCCCCTCCCGCAGTCCTGTACGAAAAAGACGACGGCATCGCCGTTGTCAGCCTCAACCGGCCCGCCATGCTCAACGCCTATAACGTGGAGATGCGGGACGATCTGTACGAGATTCTTCAGGCTGTCCGGGATGATCCCGAGGTTCGGGTCATGATCCTGCGTGGCGAAGGCCCAGCCTTTTGTACCGGCGGAGACGTTTCAGAGTTCGGTTCAGCTCCCTCTCCGGTGCGGGCGCGTGAAATCCGCTGGCAACGGGACAACTGGGGGCTGCTGTTACGGCTGCCTCAACCCACCATTGCGGCGGTCCACGGCTATACCGTCGGCGGTGGAATGGAAATGGCCCTGCTGTGTGATATGTGCATTGCCGCGGATGATACGGTCTTCTTTCTGCCGGAAACGGGTCTGGGCATGGTCCCTGGAGTCGCCGGAACGCAGACCGCCCCCAGGGCAATCGGACTCGGTCGTGCTCTGGACATGGTCCTCACCGGCAAGCGGCTCGGGGCAGACCAAGCCCTCCAGATTGGCCTGGTAAATCAGGTGGTTCCCTTGGCCACCCTCTTGACGGAAGCTGAATCTCTGGCATACACACTGTCCCGTTGTAATCCAACAGTCGTCGCCCTGGCAAAACGGGCCGTCCGACAGGGCGCCGACCTGCCTTTATCCGATGGCTTACGACTGGAACAAAATCTATTTGCACTGGTAAAGGAGCACGTATGAATACGTCACAGTTCATCGGTATTCCGGGCATGATGTTTCCGGACCAGGAAATCCTGGCTTTCGAAGGTAACCGGTTGACCTATGGAGTACTCGTGGATCGGGTCAAACGGCTGGCCAGCAGTTTGCGTGACCAAGGAATTCAGGCGGGTGATCGTGTGGCGATCTTGCAGACAAACTGTAACCAATACGTCGAAGCCTATTATGCCACGGCGACGCTGGGCGCGACCTTCGTGCCGCTGAACTATCGGGCCAAGCCGCCGGAATTGGAATATATGATTACCGCGGCGGAGACCAAGCTGCTGTTTGTGGGCGATCGCTATATCGACCTGGTCAATAGCCTCAAGCCGAATCTCGGCTGTGTGGAGAAATATGTCACGATAGAAACGCAGCGTGACGATATGCTGCACTACGATGACTTTATCGAGCAGGGCTCGCCCGACATCGAAGAGGTCGAGGTGGATGAGGGCGACCTGTCCATCCTGATGTATACCAGTGGCACGACGTCTCTGCCCAAGGGCGTGATGCTGACCTACGGCGGATTCACCAACTATGTCATCGGCACCGTCGAGATGGCGGACGGGACCCCGCGCGGCACTTCACTGCTGTGCGCGCCGCTCTACCATATTGCCGGCACGATGAACATCATGACCGCGCTGTGGAACGGACGGAAGATCGCCATCCTGCGTCAGTTCGATACCAAAGAATGGTTGGAGGCCGTGCAGACCGAGCAAGTGACGCACGCCTTTGTCGTGCCCACGATGCTGAAACAGCTCATCGATCATCCCGATTTCTCGAACCATGACCTGTCGAGCTTACAGAACGTCTCCTATGGCGGCGCGCCCATGGCCTTCCCCGTCATTCGTAAAGCCATTGATGTGTTCCCGGACTCGACCGGTTTTGTGAATGCCTTTGGCCAGACCGAAACCAACTCGACCCTGACCGTCCTTGGACCGGACGATCATAAACTGAACGGCACACCGGAAGAAGTCGAGCGCAACCTGAAGCGCTTGACCTCGGTCGGCAAACCGCTGCCGGATGTGGAAGTCCAGGTCCTTGATGACGACAATAAAGAGCTGCCGGCCAACGAGATCGGTGAGGTGGTCATTCGCACTCCGCGCGTGATGAAGGGCTACGCCAATCAGGAAAGCGCGACCGCCGCCCTGTTGGACGAAAACGGCTGGCTGCATACCCGCGACATGGGCTATATAGACGAAGACGGTTATGTCTACCTGGTTGGCCGCAAGGATGACATCATCATTCGTGGCGGTGAGAATATCGCCCCGGCTGAAATCGAAGCGGTCCTGCACGCCCACCCGGCAGTCGATGAAGCGGCCATTATCGGCGTTCCGGACGTCGATTGGGGCCAAAAGATCGTTGCCTTTGTCGCCCTCAAGCCAGATCAGACGGCCACTGCGGACGAAGTTGGCGATTTTTGCAAGGAACGGCTGGCCAGCTTTAAGAAGCCCGAGGAGATCAATTTCCTGGCTGAGCTGCCCAAGAACCCCTTAGGCAAGGTTCTTAAGAAAGAGCTCAAAGCGCAGTACGAATAGTGAACAGGAGCGTCCTTTCGGACGCCCTTTTTGGTAAGGTGGCGGCGTGTCCGATCTGGTGTACGAGATTCAAGGAAAAGTGGCTTGGCTGCGCCTGTCGTGTCCGAGTCAGGGCAACCGGCTCACGCCCCTGATGGACCAGGAAATAGCAGCCGCCTGCCAAGCCATCGAGGAGGACGAGGCGGTCGAAATCGGTGTCCTGACCGGCTCGGCCCACAGCTTTTGTGAGGGTCTGGCAAAAGCGGCCAACACCGCCCAGAAAATTCGCGAGCAGTTCGGCTCCCTCCAGTGCGTCGAAGCGCTCGCGGCCATCACAAAACCGACGCTGGCGGTCCTCAATGGTAACGCGTTCGGACTCGGGCTGGAGTTGGCCTTGGCCTGCGACCTCCGTCTGGCTGTTGCGACTGCCCGCTTCAGCCTCCCCCAGATTAGCGCGCAGATGATTCCTTTTGGTGGGGGTACACAACGCCTGCCGCGGGTGGTCGGGCAGGCAAAGGCATTGGAGATCATCCTCACCGGCAAACAGCTTGACGCCGCTGAAGCATATCGCATCGGACTGGTCAGCGAAGTGATTACCGCGGACGACTTTCTGACCCGTGTTGACGAGATCCTATCCGGTCTGTTAGGCAAGGGCCCTATCGCTTTGCGACTGGGTAAAGAGGCGGTACATAAAGCAATGGACCTGACGCTCGATCAGGGAGTGCGGTTGGAAGAAGACCTGTATGCCCTTCTCCAGACAACCCAGGATCGGGCCGAGGGCGTGGAATCTTTCCTAGCCAGGCGGAAACCCCGATTTACCGGACGCTAAGAGAAAACAGGAGGAAGTAGTATGGCAAATCAACTCGGGAAAATGTATCTGTGTGGGAGCTGCGGTGCGCAGGTCATCGTGACTAAGGGAGGAGATGGCTCGCTCAAGTGCTGCGGTGCCGAGATGCAGAAAAAATAGCCTCTCGGACACGGCTCTCACAGAGAGCAACTGGCAGAGAGCACAGTATCGCCCTATCGATACAGGGCACCGCTTGCAGGGTGCCCTTTTTTTATCACGACATCCCAAAAGTGACCTTGCAAGACAGCGAGTCACTCAGATAGCATGGCCTGCACTGCTCAGGCCCATGACAAACAACCGCTCGAATGAATCCCGAGTGCAGCCCGGAGGTTGACAACCATGCCGGAAGGCGTAGCCCCCATTTCCGTCGATGAAATACAGTCCCGCATTGTTGCGGCCCTGCCCGACGCGCAGGTTCATATTCGCGATTACACCGGCGGCGGAGATCACTACGAAGCCGTTGTCGTGTCTGCGGCGTTCGACGGCAAGAACGCCGTCGCCCGGCACCGCTTGGTGTATGGCGCCCTCCAGGAGGCTATGGTTGAACGCATTCATGCCTTAGCTCTCAAAACCATGACCCCGCAGGAGTTTGAGGCCGATGCCCGGCAATCCGGCCTGGTGAATATCGAAACGCACAAATCATAAACCACGAACATACGAGGAGGAGAACATGGCAGACAGCGTACAGGCGTATATTGACGAGACCGTGAAGAACAACAAAATCCTCATCTATATGAAGGGCAATCGTACCTTCCCGATGTGCGGTTTCTCAGCCGCAACGATTCAGATCTTCGACTCTTTGGGCGTGCCGTATGAGACCGTCGACGTGCTGCAGGACCCCGCCGTGCGCGACGGTATCAAGCGCTATTCAAACTGGCCGACCATTCCTCAGCTCTATGTAAACGGCGAATTTATCGGCGGCTGCGACATCATCCAGGAAATGCACAGCCGCGGCGAGCTTGAACCCGTCGTGCGGGCCGCCCTCGAAAGCTAAGCCAAAAACCTCACCTACCACTCCATGTAGCAAGGGTAGGGAAACGCAATGCGCTACAGGGTCGTCCTGCGCCATTCCGAGGAAGGCTACAGCGTTTCCTGCCCTAGTCTACCGGGTTGCTGGTCGCAAGGCGCAACCGAAGCGGAGGCCCTGGAGAATATCCGGGCCGCCATCCGAGAATATCTTGCCCCTGTCGAAGAGTTCCGTGAACTCCTATAACAGCTCCCCTCGCCTCAAGTGTCGTGAAATCCTTTGAAATTGTCGGCGAAATCACTGACATTGAAACCATAGCTGTTGGTAAATCAGTCAGAGACAGAGCCAGACTACGCAAGCAATACGGCCCCGGCCGTTGGCGCAAACTCAAGGGAATCGCTATACTCCGTCTCAGGACCGGTCGTATACGCAGAGCAGAAGTGCATTGGTACGAAGCACACGGCGTCGGTAGAAAAGAAATAAAGCGTAAACGTTATTTGAGAGGAGCATATGAAAACGCGTAAGCCTTCTCATTCTCAGTTCGTTATCTGCGTGGACAACTCCGAGTATCCGGTCTCGCTTGAACTCCACAAACTCTACCGAATCCTGCCTGATGAAGATGCGGCTCTGGACGGCGACATCCGAGTCATTGATGAGAGCGGAGAGGATTATCTATACCCGGCGGAATACTTCGTTGTTATCAAAGTATCTCGTCAATCAGCCCAAGCCCTGGCCAAGTCATTTGGCCGGAGAGTTCAGCACGCTGCTTGACAGAACCGCTCTACAAGGAGCGGAACAAAAGTACGTTCAAGCGTTGCCAATCCGAAATATAGTGGAGACCGCAGTATGCGTCTGTCGGAAATTCCAGAACTCCGAAACTATCCTCATGTTTTTACCTTTGTTAGAGACCATCTCTCCATGCAGTTTGGTGATGTTCGAGCCATGCTGCGGCTCCCGCTTCCAGAGCCCGGCCTAGAGCACGGCTGTAATTTTGCCGTGACAGATAGACTATGCAGCCTAATCAGCGGGCTTTCGGTGACGATCTTTATGCCCTCAAACCTCGTCGGAGGAGAACGTATAGGCTCAGGAGAGACTTATAGACAACTCATCGAGAACTTCTACCCTTGGGCTCCGACAGAGAATCGCCGAGAAGCGATCCAAGTTTTATACAACATTATTCGGAATCCCTTTGCCCACTCGTTGGGAGTCCACGAACAATCCGGTTATATCGTCAACGTCCAAAAAGAGTCTCTTACATCTGAGCAGATAGAACACCTAGAAATATCCCAAGCTCAGCCGAGTCGGCGGCCTCCTGGACTTTCGAGGTCGGGACAATGCTGGACGCCAAAGGCTTTTACAGAGATGTATTCCATATGTTCTGGAATCTGGTCAGGGACGAACAGCAGAAGCCTATGCTGCCTGGCGGACTGAGGAGAACGATACTTTGATATTGCCACACAACGCATGGTGATCGTCGGACGACACAAAAATCGGTTGGTCCCGATAGCCTATGAACAGGCTGGTGAGACAACAACTCCTGTTACCTTCATGTCACGACTCGACAACAGATTAGCCTCAGACTGCGGACAGGGAAATATCGGCCATGAAAAAACCAAAACTGGCATACTTCGAGCAAGAAGATATCCTACATCTTATCGTTTCCGAAGAGGACGAAGCGAGCAGCATTGAGCTGAGCCCCAATACTACGGCGGAGCTAAATGAGAGCGGCGAATTGATTGGGATTGAAATTTTGAACGCCAGTACGTTTGTCCAAGAAACACTCATGGAGGGCGTGCAGGCAAAGGTCCTCCAACTTATTCCTGCCGGCAAATAACCAAATCTCCACTACCTGCCGACCTGTGATGGCGACTGCATACCAGTTCCCCCGACTCTTTCTTTACTCCTCAGCCCTCGTGCTCTTGCTGACGGCCTCGCCGGCTGCGGCCCTGGTCGAGTGGAGCACGACGGAGATGCATTTTCAGTACGGACATCTCGAAAACCCGTTCTCGGACGCCAACCAGGATGCCTTCATCCTGACTGTACAGAACGCCCTGGGCTGGAAATACGGCGAGAGCTTCTTTTTTGCCGACTTCATCGAGGACGTGGAGCACGACGGCTTCAACCACACTGAAATCTACGGCGAATGGTATCTTTCTCTGAGCCTGGGCAGGATTCTGAAGAAGGATTTGAAGGTTGGACCGATCAAGGATTTTTCGCTGATCGGCGGTGTCAACGGCAGCGTGGACGCCAAGGTTATCAAGTTCCTGCCCGGCCTGCGCGCCTCCTGGGACCTGCCCGGCTTCGCCTTTCTGAATACCGACCTGACCGCCTATATCGACGCCAGCCGAGGCGTCTCGAACGGGGGCGCTCCAAAAGAGTCGGACAGCTTTATGCTCGACATCAACTGGGCCTATCCCTTCAATATCGGCAAGCTGTCCTTCTCCATCGAAGGCCATGCCGAGTATATCCATTGTCGGACCAACGAGTTCGGCGGCCGTGTCAGAAGCTGGTTTTTTGCCCAGCCGCAGTTCCGGCTGGACCTGGGTAGATTGCTAAGGGAAGAGGCAAATCGACTTTTTATCGGTATGGAGTACCAGTTTTGGCACCATAAGCTGGGCACCAAGAACGATGAGAGTGTACCGCAGTTTCTGCTGGTCTGGCGCTTCTGAAGAAGATTTACGGCGTTACCGCCACGCCCCAGGGAATCTTCCCGACCGCAATCGTTTTGAGCAGTGTATCGGTCGCGGTATCGATCACCGCCACGCCGTCGGACCGACCCATGGTGGCGTAGAGTTTTTTCCCATCCGGGGTCAGGGCCGACCACCAGCAGCGTTTGCCGCCCAGGGCAATGGTCTTGGTCACCGTATTGGTAGCCGGGTCAATCACGCGCACATCGTTGGCCCGACCGTGAACGACATAGATCTTTGAGCCGTCGGGCAGAACCGAAATGCCGACCGGGCGTTCGCCCGTACTGATCGTCTCGGTCACAGCCAATTTTTCGACATCGATCACCGAGACGGTATGCGTCCGCTCGTTGCTCACATAGGCGGTTTTCCCGTCCGGCATAAAGGCCACGCCGCGCGGATTCTCGCCCACCTTGATCGAACTGAGGACTTTATAAGTTTGAGTGTCAACAACGGTCACATCGTGCGAAGTCTCGTTCGGCACGAAGGCCAGCTTGCCATCGGGCGAGATCACTACGGTCTCCGGCTCTATACCGGCCTGAACGGTGGCAACGATTTCCTTGCTTGCCAGATCGACGACGCGCATAACGCCTTCGTTCTCATTCACGACAAACAGCAGTTTTTCGTCGTTACTGAGGTCAATTCCCTCGGGATCGATGCCGACCGGAAAGGTCTCCACAACCGCATTGGTTGTCGCATCAATGACCGAAATATCATTAGAGTTGCCGTTGGCGACATACACCCGCGTTCCGTCGGCCGAGACCAGCACCCCGCGCGGGCGTTCGCCGACCGGTACCTTGGCCACGACCTCGTCCGTTTGGGTGTCAATCACCCACACATCATTCGACTCCTCGTGCGTGACATAGGCGAACGGCTGAGCGAAGGCCGGCACGGAAAAGGCCACAAGACAGACGACCAGATACGCGCAGGTAGCAACAAGACAGTAACGGGATTGCATAACGACTCTCCTTACTGATGAGCAGGCACCGCTGCGGTGTCGGACGACGCTGCGTCCTGCAAGGCCCCATCGGCAGCCGGCGATGCACTCGATTCACACTTTGAGGCGGCTCGGACATAGGCCAGAATCTGCCAGAGCATATCGTCAGGCAGTTGTCCGGCAAAACCGACCATCTCAGTCTTGGGGACACCGTCGCTGACGACCTTGAACATTTCCGCGTCCGTTCCCGAACCGTTTACCCATTCGCAGTCGAACAGATTCGGGCATTTGCCGTCCCGGTCGGCCTCCGCTTTCACATGGCAGTAGCCTGCACACACGGCCTGGAAGAGGAGATCGCCTTCGGCAATCGCCGCTTCATCGCCGGCGAACGGGTTCTTCATCTCCTCATCAGCCCACCCACTCGCCGGGATAAACATCAGCAGACCAACCAACAGCACCCCATGCACCCGTCTCATATACCTCCTCATTTCTGTGTGGCAAAGAGTAAATGTACCCTTTCATCTCCAAATCAAGGCTGGGCGCGTTTACTCTTTTTCTCGGGAGAGTCGAAACATCTCCATAACGTCATAGGTTTTCTCAAAGGGGGGATACAACGGCACGCCATATCGCTGCGCGATGGTCTTGAGCTCTCCGCCCTTTCTCAACTGTGTCAGGGCCGCGTCTATGGCCGTGCGGAGCGCTTCGTCCTCTTTGCGCGTCGCGACATGCTCGTTCCAGCGCGCCACTGAGAGCGGCTCAGCCGTGGCAAACGTCAGCTTCGTCCCAGGCTCCTGCTTTGCATACCAGCCGGCGGTCGGCCCCCAGACAAAGGCTAATTCTGCGTCTCCCGTTGCCACCGCAGCCAGGGACTCCTCGGTTGAGAAGAAGGTCTGCATCGAAATCTTGAGAGACTCCAGAATAAAGCTGGCAATCGTTTGGGCTTGGACCGCAACGACCTGCTGCTCAATATCGTGCAAGGACGCCGGCGTCTGGCCCTCACGTCCCAGGAGCTCGAAAGCGGCTCCGTAGTAGGCGTTGCCGACCGTCACATTGCCGGCCTCGCGCACGGCATCTCGGCCGGGCACGCTCAAAATGGCGTCACATTCGTTTCTTGAGAGCCGCCGAAGCGGGAAATCACTCTCATCAACCTCGGTTATCCGCTCGTCATGTTTGACCCAGACGGGAACAAGCGTCCGTCCCATCGTCTTGGCAAGAGCCCGTGCCACCTCAACGTCAAATCCGCGTTCGTCGAGCTGAGAAGAGAATGGCAGGTTATTCCCCAGAAAGCAGACCCGGAGTTGTCCTCCTTCCTCAGCAAAGAGCGGCCCGGACAAGGCCAGACACAAGAGGCAGCCGAGCACCGAAACAACAGCCCCGCGCCGCCGTTTTCTCCACACAGTCGCTCCGGTGGAGACCCAGGAGCTCGCTATCACCCAATACAGCAATCTCACGCTTGCCTACTCCGCCGGTCCGCCGGTTTATTCTGGTAAAGCAAACACGAGCAACGCGCTGCCCTTACTCGTCAGCGGTGGCTCGCCAACCAGGGTGACGGCCAAACCACCGCCGCCACTGGGGATGGCCACATATTGCCGCCCCCCGGCCTTATAGGTGACGGGCTGAGCGCGCATGGCTGAGCCGGTCTGAAATTGCCATAACGGCTCGCCGGTCGCGGCATCAAAGGCCAGGGCCAGACCCTCAAGGTTACCGGAAAACACCAGACCACCGGCGGTCGCCAGGGCACCACCCATCATGGGATATTCGTCCTGATAGCGCCATTTGATCTCGCCGGTGGAGGGGTCTATGGCCGACAGATGACCGTAGGACGATCCGTCATCACCCTGGGTTTTTCCCGGTCCGCCACCCCAGAAGGGAATACCTTTGATAAAGATGGAGGTGGACTTCTTCATCTGCCAGCAGCTTTCTACCACCGGCACATACATCAGCTTGGTCAGCGGGCTATAGGCCGCGGTATATGAGCCGTTTTTGCCACCAACGGACCCTGGACAGATAAATTCCTTGCCTTCTGCGGTGGGAACGAACTGCGGGTCAACAATCGGCCGGCCGGCCTCGTCCAGACCTTTTGACCAGTTCAGATTGTCGACATATTGGGTGCCGTGCAGGTATTTGCCCGAGGCGCGGTCCAGGACATAGACATAGCCGTTCCGGTTGGGCTGAGCCAGGGCTTTGACCATCTGGCCGCTCCGTTCGACATTGACCAGAAACAGATCGGTATTGCCGTCATAGTCCCAGATATCGTGGGGCGTGAACTGGAAATACCATTTGATCTCGCCGGTGTCCGGGTCCAGGGCCAGCACGGAATCCGCGTAGAGGTTGTCGCCTTTGCGGACATCGCCGTTCCAGTCCGGGGCGGTATTGCCCGTCGCCCAATACAGCAAATCCTCATCAGGGTCGTATGACCCCGTTACCCAGGTTGGGGCCCCCCCATGTTTCCAGGAGTCGCCGGCCCAGGTCTCGGAGCCCGGCTCGCCGGCTTCCGGGATGGTGTAGCGACGCCATTTCCGTTCGCCGGTGTTGATATCATAGGAATCAATATAGCCGCGGATACCATATTCGCCCCCGGCAATCCCGACGATCAGATTATCTCGGACAACCAGGGGAGCGACGGTCGCGCTGAATCCGTCGTTATAGCGGTCCATCTCGGTGTTCCAGACAACCGCCCCGGTTTTCCGGTTCAGGGCAACCACATGGGCATCGAGCGTGGCCATAAAGATCAGATCCCCCGCAATGGCCGCCCCTTTATTCGATGGCCCGCAACACACGCGCATGTCGTCCGGCAACTCGTGTTCATAGCGCCACAGCAACTCGCCCGTGACCGCGTCCAGGGCAAAGAGGTGATTATAGGCGGCAGTCAGATAGATGATCCCGTCGGCAACAATAGGCGAGGCTTGCATTTGGGCCGGGATGCCGGTCTGGAACATCCAGGCCGCCTTCAGGTTCTTGACATTGTCCCGGTTAATGTCCGTGAGTGGGCTGAATCGCCACCCGGCGTAATTGCCGCCGTACATCAGCCAATAGGTCGGGTCGTCCGTACCCTTGAGCAGATGGTCCTGGGTGATGGCGTGAAAAGTATAGCCATCGAGGCCACCGTTCGTGGCCGGGCTGGCAGCGGCGGGTGTGGCGGAGGCCGCCGATTTCGCCGCCGGTTGATTTTTGGCGGGTTCGGGTTGGGTATCCGCCCGCCCGCCGACCGCCTGAGCATAGTGGGGGGCGCCGAGCAGCGTCAGACAATACATCCCTACGAGAATTCCCTGCAACCAATATGCGTGCATATACTTCCCTCCTTTACGTGCGAAATTCCACGTAAAACCTCGGTATAGCGCGTCGAAAAGTACTTGCTTTTCAGTATCCGGTCAAGGAAGGCAACAAGAGGAAACAGGAAAACGACGGTCCTGTTTTGCTCCGAAATACGCTGAGTGCAGGCTACCGTCATCTGTCGCCGGGGGAGGGCACCTGGACCTAGTGCCTTCCCCTCGCAGGAAAGAGGAGGGCTGCCACGGATACCCGTAGCAGCCTCGGTAAACCCTCTGCTGTGTTCTATAGCGCTGGCGTGACCACTCTGCCATTCACCCGCGCGCTGCGGAAGCGACTGCTGCCTTGATACGAATCGAGAACGGCGTCGAGCCGGTTCTACCGCAGGACAGTGCGCGGAGCGCAAGCTCCCGCAGGACGCCCAGTCCGGAGCCCCAGGGGAGGCCGCCGCTCGGCTTGTCGAAGGACGGCCTCCCATCCGTTAACGTATGCGGGCGTCAGCGCACCTCCGTGACCGACACCTTAAAGGTTCCGGCCCGGCGCTACCGGGCGCGCCCAGGCTATAACCGCCCTCCCTACTCCAATTCCCCACACATGACCCTAGTAATTCTACCAGGGTGGAGAAAAAATGGCTGGTGGCGGACAGGCCCTTCGTGGGGACTCAGAACAGGCTCCGTTCCAGGAATCTGCCTCACACGTCTGGGACAAGAGAGAAAGGGCAATATAAGGACCATCATGAAGTACGATCCGCGCATCAACTGGGCCAAAGCGTTCCTGTGGAAATCACGCTGGCCCGTGCTGGCTGAAAAGAGACAGATGAGATATGAAGAAAATCCTCGCGCCGCGGAGGGAGCGCGCGCCGCGAGATAGGATCCTATGCGGTTTCCTCTAGGTTCGCTGTCTGTTTTTCGGATCATTCTACTTGTGGTGGCACTCCTCGCCGGGCTGTCGGCAGTACACTATCGACCCGATATGAGCGGTCGGGTGTGGCAGGCCGGGAAAGCCGCCTGGTGGGATTCCCGCCTGCTCGACTTGGGGCTGACGGGTTGGGGTCAGGCTCCCAAACAGCCGATTGCCTTCAGCCATGCGCTCCACGCCGGTGAATATGGTCTGGACTGCCTGTACTGCCACAGTGCGGCGCGCGTCTCGCCGGTGGCTCACGTCCCGCCGGTCCAGACGTGTATAGGCTGCCACGCCAGGCCCACACCGAATCCGGAAATCAAAAAAATCCAGACCTATTGGAAAAACCAGGAGCCGATTCCGTGGGTTCGCGTGCACGCCCTGCCCGCTTTCACCCGCTTTAACCATAAGCGCCATGTCCGGGCCGGGGTCGATTGCCAGTCCTGTCACGGCGAGGTCCAGCGCATGCAACGTGTGGAACAGGTGTCTTCGCTCAAGATGGGCTGGTGCGTGACCTGTCACGATGCCCACCAGGCGAGCAAGGACTGCCTGGTGTGTCACTATTGAGGCGGAAGAACCCATCATGGCAAGCGGACTCGATAGAAGAAATTTTTTGAAACTGCTGGGGGCAAGCGCAGCCGCACCGGTTGTCAGCTGTGCCTCAAAGCCGGTCGAAACCATTATTCCCTATGTGGTGCAGCCCGAGGAGATCACGCCGGGGGTGGCTACCTACTACGCCACCGTCTGTCAGGAGTGCCCGGCCGGCTGTGGCATGGTCGTGCGGACCAGAGAAGGACGGGCCGTCAAGGTCGAAGGCAATCCATCCCACCCGATCAACCGCGGGGCCTTGTGCGCGCGCGGACAGGCGTCCTTGCAGGGACTGTATAATCCGGACCGTATCCGCCAGCCGCTGTATCGCAACGCGGCCGGGGAGCTGACGCCGCTGTCGTGGCCGGAGGCGGAGGTGCTGCTGGTCGAACGCCTGCAAAAAATCCGAGCAGAGGGCCGGGCGGACAAGATCGCGTTTCTCGCCGGCCAGCTTCCGGACAGCGTCTATCAGTTGGCCACGCAGTGGCTTGAGACGCTTGGTTCACGCCGCCTGATGACCTATGAACCGTTTGGGTTCGAGGCGCTGAGGCAGGCAAACCAGGTCTGTTTTCAGCAGGCTTCGATGCCCGCCTATGATCTGGCCAAGGCCCGCTTTCTTATCGGCCTGGGGGCGGACTTTCTGGAGACGTGGCATTCCCCGACGCACTATGCCAAGGCATTCAGCCAGATGCGGGGTGCAACGGCGGCGGGGAGATTCGTCCAGGTCGAATCCCGCCTGTCGCTCACCGGAGCGAGTGCAGACGAGTGGATTGCGATCAAGCCGGGGCGGGAAGCCTTTTTTGCGCTGGGGCTGGCGCATCTGATTCTCCCCAACAGTGCGGTGCCCGCTGAAGAAAAGGCGCGGCTCAGCCAACTGCTGGAGCCCTATTCGCCAGAACAGGTTGCCTCGGTGACGGAGGTGCCGGTCGAGACGATCAAACGACTGGCTCAGGAATTCGTCAGCCACGGGCCGAGTCTGGCCCTCGGGGGCGGCATAGCTGCAAGTTCCCGGCAGGAGACGGCCAGCCTGATTGCGGTCAATCTGCTGAATTATATCGCCGGCAATATCGGCGAGACGGTACATTTCTATGGGATCCAAGAGCGACCGCAGGTCAGCTCATACACGGCCCTGTCATCCCTGATTGACGAGATGCGGCGAGGAGAAATACCCCTCCTTTTGCTGGCCAACACCAATCCTGCTTTTAGTCTGCCGCCGTCTTCGGGCTTTGCCGAGGCGCTCACTCGCGTGCCGTTTGTGGTCAGCTTTTCGTCCTTCCCGGATGAAACAACCGAACAGGCAGACCTGGTGTTACCCGATCATACGCCTTTGGAGAGCTGGGGAGACTCCCACCCCGGAGCCGGCGTGTATGGTCTGATGCAGCCCGTCATGCCGCCCGTGTTTGAGACCCAAGCGCTGAGTGATACCTTGTTGTCGGTCGCCGCACAGGTTGATGAGGCGTTCTCGGAATCGTTGCCATGGAAAAACTTTTTCGAGTATTTACAGACGTCGTGGAAGGAACGACACGGCGAAAGTGGTGAGCCGGGCGACTTTGACACCTTCTGGCGTCAGGCGCTGCAACAGGGCGGGGTCTGGCAGGTGCAAGAGCCGCTCCCGGTTCAGCTCTCTCCATCCGTATTTGAGACACGTTTTTCCGAGCCGACTTTTGACCGCGCAGACGAAGACGCGCTGACATTCATTGCCTACCCCTCGTCACGCTATTATGACGGACGCGGCGCCAATAAGCCCTGGCTGCAAGAACTGCCCGACCCTCTCACGCAGGCGGTCTGGGATTCCTGGCTTGAGATGCACCCCGAGACTGCCGAACGGCTGGGGATCGCGGAGGGCGACCTGCTGACGATTACCTCCCCGCATGGGACCATCGAGGCGAGTGCTTATTTCTACGCCGGTCTGCGGCGCGATGCGGTGGCCATGCCGACCGGCCTGGGCCATAGCGGTTATGGTCGCTACGCCCAGGGCCGCGGCGCCAACCCGGCCCATTTGCTTTCGGCCCAACCCGAAACCGCCTCGGGCGGCTTCCCCTGGCTGTCGACCACAGTCCGACTCGCTCGAACCGGCAAACGGGCGCCGCTGGTCACAACGGACGGCAGTCGCCAGCAGCTCGGCCGCGGCATCGCCCAAGCGGTGACGGCAGGACAGCACGACGAACCGCACCACGCCGAGCACCCCGTCCGCGATATGTACCCGGAAGTGCAGTATGCCGAATACCGCTGGGGCATGAGTATCGACTTGTCGGCCTGTATCGGCTGTGGAGCCTGCGTCACGGCCTGCTATGCGGAAAACAATATTCCGGTGGTGGGCGAAGACATGGTGGCACAAGGCCGGGAAATGTCCTGGCTGCGGATTGAGCGCTATTTCGAGGAGGAGCAGGAAGGAGCAGACGCTCCCGAAGTCCGCTTTGCGCCGATGCTGTGTCAGCATTGCGGCAATGCGCCCTGCGAGCCGGTCTGTCCGGTGTATGCTACCTATCACAACCCGGAGGGTCTTAATGCCCAGATCTACAACCGTTGTGTCGGCACGCGTTATTGCGCCAACAACTGTTCCTATAAGGTGCGGCGTTTTAACTGGAGCGAGGCCGACTGGCCGGAACCGCTCAATCGTCAGCTCAACCCGGATGTCACCATACGTGAACCGGGTGTCATGGAAAAATGCACCTTTTGTGTCCAGCGCATTCAGGAGGGCAAAGACCGCGCAAAAGACGAAGACCGTCCGGTGCGCGACGGCGAGGTCACGCCGGCCTGTGCCCAGACCTGCCCGGCCCAGGCCCTGACGTTTGGCAATCTGCAAGACCCCGCCAGCCGCGTTTCCCAGCAATCGCACGACTCGCGCGGGTATAAAGTCTTCGAGTCATTAAACACCAAACCCGCGATTACCTATCTCAAAAAAGTACGCCGCAATACGTAGTGACACTGACGACGATTCCATGCAGACCAGCCTCAGTTATCTTCAGGTCAACCGCGACCTGCTCAACAACCTGCTCAGCTCGCCTACGCGGGTCTGGTATACCCTGCTCGGCTGTGACCTGGTGGTGTTGGCTTTTGGCCTGTACTGCTGGATCTATCAGATTCACGCGGGACTGGGCGTGACCGGTCTGGCCCACCCGGTCGGCTGGGGCGTGTATATCACCAACTTCGTGTTCTGGGTCGGTATTGCTCACTCGGGCACGCTGATCTCGGCGGTACTCTTTTTGTTTCGGGCTCGCTGGCGGACGCCCATTGCCCGCAGCGCCGAAGCCATGACGATCTTTGCCGTGATGACTGCCGGCCTGTTTCCCATTATCCATCTTGGTCGGGCGTGGAATTTCTATTGGCTACTGCCCTACCCCAATCAGCGTCAGCTCTGGGTCAATTTTCAGTCACCCCTGGTCTGGGATGCGTTTGCCATTACCACCTATTTCACCGTGAGTTTTCTTTTCTGGTATACCGGCCTGATCCCCGACTTGGGGGCGGCGCGCGACCGCACCGCCGGGCTGCGCCGTAAACTCTACAGCCTCTTCTCGCTCGGCTGGCAGGGCACGGACCGGCAGTGGCATCACTATCTGAGCGCCTATGGGTTCTTTGCCGCCCTGGCCACCCCGCTCGTGGTGTCCGTGCATAGCGTGGTGTCCTGGGATTTTGCCATGTCCATCGTGCCCGGCTGGCATAGCACCATCTTTGCCCCCTATTTTGTCGCCGGCGCCATCTTCTCCGGCCTGGCCATGGTCCTGACCCTGCTCATTCCGCTCCGCAGGATTTTCGGTCTCGAGGCCTATATCACCGACTATCACTTCGACAATCTGGGCAAGATGATCATTCTCACCTCGCTGATTCTGAGCTATTCCTACGCCAGCGAATTCTTTATTGCCTGGTATAGCGCCAATCCGTACGAACGAAGCATCTTCTGGTATCGCGCGGTCGGTGACTATGCCCCGCTGTTCTGGCTGATGGTCACCTGCAATTGCGCCGTCCCGCTGCTGTTGTGCTGGAAGTCGATCCGCACCAGTACGCTGTGGTTGTTCGGTATTGCCCTGCTGGTCAATGTCGGGATGTGGCTGGAGCGCTTTGTCATCATCGTAAGTTCATTATCGCACGAGTTTGATCCTGCAGCCTGGGGTCTATACCAGCCTTCGTGGGTTGAAGTGGGCATGACCGTCGGCAGTTTTGCCTGGTTCTTTTTATTCTTCCTGCTCTTCGTGAAATTCCTTCCGCTCGTGTCCCTGGCCGAGGTCAAGGAACACCTGCCGCCTGCGGAGAGCGGTTCGTCAGCCGTTGAAGCGGACGAATCCGAGCGGCCCCTCTTACCCGTCAGCGAAGCGACTCGTGTCGGCCGCGGAGCAGGCATAGTTGGCGTCTTTACGAATCTGGACACGCTCGTCGCCACAGTCCGCTCTCTGCGGAGAGAGGGCTATAAAAACCTCAGCGTCGTCTCCCCGTTTCCAAGCCCTGCGCTTGAAGAGGCCCTCGGCACCCACAAGAGTCCGATTCGCTATTTTACGTTGATCGGCGGTCTGCTGGGCTGTGCCATCGGCTTTGCCTTACCCACCTATACGGCCTTGGACTGGCCGCTCCAAACGAGCGCCAAGCCCATTGTGGCGTTACCTGCCTTTGCCATTATCGCCTTTGAACTGACCATTCTCTTTGGGGCGATTGCCACCCTGATTGGACTGCTCATTAATGCCCGGCTGCCGGCGCGTTCGGTTGCGATTACGCACGACCCGCGTTTTTCAGAGGACCGCTTTGGCCTGCTCGTCCCATATACCGCCGAGCAGGCCGGCGATCTCAGGCGGCTGATTACGGCCGGGGGCGCAGAGGAGGTCTATGGCCAAGGTGTGTAGGCAGCACGCCGGCATCCGTGGCCGGGTCTGGCATCTCGTCGGCCTCTCTCTGGGTCTGGGGCTTTTGGGCGTTGCCGTTGTCCATGCCCTGCCATGGAATGACGACATGTATTGGCAGCCCGAACGTGAGGCCGGGACAGCCGCCCGGCCACCTGTGGCCAATAGCGTTCCCACAACGGGCATTGAACCGCCCATGTCGTCGCGCATTACCGAGCGCATCAAGGCCGGTCTGCGCGTCCGCAATCCGGTTGCATCCTCACCGCAGTCCATCCAGAACGGGCAAGAGTTATTTCGGATTTACTGTGCGATGTGTCACGGCGAGCAGGGCAGAGGCGACGGCCAGATGGTTGGCAAGGTCGTTCCCTCTTCGGACCTTCATACGGAACGAATCAGAAACCAAAAGGACGGGTATCTGTATGCCACCATCCGCAGCGGTGGACTGGTGATGCCTGCCTATCAGCACGCGATTTCAACCACAGAGCGGTGGGACCTTGTGAATTACGTCCGCCACCTCCAACAGCAGGGGCAGTCACAATGAGTGCCGAGCCCCCTCTAGGCGTACCTCGGAGCACGTTTCCAAAGACACGCTCCGCCCCTTTTAGCCTGGGCCTGTGGGTCCTGGCCGGGCTGGGCCTGACCACTTTTCTCGTTGGCGTTACCGGGGAGCACGCCCAACGGGCGTGGCAGGCATATCTGGTCAACTGGCTTTTCTGGTCGGGGCTGGCGCTCAGCGGACTGACGTTTTCAGCCATTCTTCGGGTCACAAAGGCGGAATGGGCCGGACCGTTGCAGCCGCTGGCCGAGGCGCTGGCCGCCTTTCTGCCGATTTCCTTTTTTCTTTTGCTTGTTCTCTTTCTGGGTAGCGAACACCTCTTCTCGTGGATACATGATCCCGTGCCGGCCAAACAAGCCTGGCTGAACACACCCTTCCTGGTGCTCCGCTCCCTCTTTGGAGCCGTTCTCCTCTATGGCTGCGGGTTTGCGCTGTTGTGGGCTTCACTTCGAGCAAGTCGCACGCTCCCGCGTGTCCTGGTCCCGTTTGTTTTCCAAGAGAACGTGGCGAATATGGCCGAACGGCAGCGGCCGCTCGCGATCCTTGCGTCCGTTTTTATTGTGCTCTACGCGCTGGTATTCAGCTTGTTTGCCTTCGATCTGGTGATGGCGCTTGAACCCCACTGGATCAGCACCTTATTCGGCGCCTATTTTTGTATCGGGAACCTGTATGCGGGACTCGGCCTGCTCGCCATTCTTGCCGTGCTGATGCGCGCATCCGTTCTTTTTTCGGCTGAACGCAGCCATGACCTTGGCAAGCTCATCTTTGGCTTCTGTGTCTTATGGACGTATCTGTTCTGGTGTCAGTATTTACCGATCTGGTATGGCAATCTGCCGGAGGAGACCGGTTTTCTCGTTGTCCGCTTGTTTGACGAGCCGTGGTCAGCCGTCAGTTTTGTTGTCTTGCTTCTTAATTTTCTCCTGCCCTTCCCCATCCTGCTACTGCAAGGGGTCAAGCGTGCCCCGACCGCTCTGGCCTGTATCGGCGCGCTTATCCTGGCCGGCATGTGGCTTGAGCGCTACGTCCTGGTTGTTCCCTCTATCTGGCAGGAACACTGGCTTCCTCTGGGGTGGGTTGAATTGGGTGTGCTGCTGGGTTTCTTCGCCCTGTTCACGCTGGCCTTTCGGGCGTGGGTGAGGATATTTCCCATACGGCTTCCCGCCACCTGACCGTTCGGCCCGGAGAGACGCCTTCATAGGGTTGTACATTTCCGCATTTCGCGTCATACTGCCAGCCCTCTTGTATCGGTTTGTCATTGAGGACTCAGCACATTTCAATCCGGCCATCACGGCCATGGGGACGCCACATCGCCTGAGGCTGGTGTGGGCCGACCTGAGAGGAGGTCATCATCGGAAACAAGGTCTTTGTTGGAAACCTGAACTTTGACACCACACGGGGCGAACTGGAATCTCTTTTTTCCGAAGTGGGCGAACTTGTCGAGGTTTTTCTCCCGTCTGATAGGGATACCGGCCGTCCGCGGGGATTCGCCTTTGTCGAATTCACCGACCCCGCCTCCATTCCTGCTGCGGTAGAGCGCTTCGATGGGTACGAACTCGGCGGCAGAAATCTCCGGGTCAACCAGGCAGAGGACCGTCCTCCCCGCCGGCCTTCACATCCTTCGGGTGGCGGCGGCGAGCGTTCTTTTGAACGACCGTGGGGGGGGCCGAGAGGCGGTGCAAAGCCCAAGGGCAGTCGCCGTAATCTGCGGCGAGGCAAGCGCAGTTTATAGACCTCGTCTTCATCAGATGCAATGTGACGGCGGGTAGACAGCCCGCCGTTTTTGCGCCTGGCCCTGCCTTCACTGCTCCACCCGCAATACGCCAATAGCAGACGAGTCGCCCGCACTCCCAGGCCGACACACCTGCCAGACTAGGAAGAGTGAACGTGTTCAGCATCGTATGTCTCGTGGAGGGCACGTTTACTCTTTACCTCGTATCCAATACCTGACATTGTGGTCCGCATAATCGACGCGTGCCAAAGCGTAACAGGAGGGGCGTATGCTTCAGGTTTTCTCTATGCCAGTGGGCTTTCTCGAATTCGACAGCCGGCTCTTCTTTCCACAGGACGAGCAGGGCGAGCAGATCACGATCCCGGTGCCGAGCTATTTGCTCACCCACCCCAAAGGGAATGTGGTTTTTGACACCGGCGTACACTGCTCCTGCATAGACGACGCCAAGGGTCGTCTGGGCGATATTGCCGATGCGTTTGCCCCTCGGGCCAAGCCGGGCGAGGAAATTGTCAGCCAGTTGGCGAAATTCAAACTCACCCCGGATGATATTACCTATGTGGTCAACTCGCACTTCCACTTCGATCACGCGGGTGGGAATGAGTTTTTTCCAAACTCGACCTTTCTCGTCCAGAAAAACGAGCTTGAGGCGTCAAAAGACCCGGTCCTCCGAGAAAAAGCGTTTTTTGACCCTCAGGACTACGATCATAATCTCAACTACCAAGCCGTAGACGGCGAGCTGGATATCTTCGACGATGGCACGCTGGTGCTTCTTCCAACCCATGGCCATACTCCAGGCCACCAGTCCATGCGTATTCGTATCACCAAAGGCACAGATATCGTGGTGACCGCGGATGCTTGTTACACCCAGCGCAATATGGACGAGAACATGCTGCCGTCGATTGCCTATGACACGGATGAGATGTATCGCTCGCTCGGCACGCTGCGCGACCTGAGAGACAAACAAGGCGCGACGATTCTCTACGGTCACGACCCGGCCCAGTGGCAGCAGGTCAAACACGCCCCTGAGCCGCTGGCCTAAGCGACCCACGCATTAAGAACCGGGGCTCGGACCTGAGCCCCGGTCTTTGCGGCCGGTCCGGTCAGGACCAGGTTTTCCAGACCTCAGGACAATGTCCGACCGTTGCTTCCTTGCCGTTGCGGACAACGGGCGTTCGTATCAGGAGGGCGTCTCCGAGGAGTAGGGTTTCGATCCGGGCTGCGTACGGCGGGGCCGCCGCCGAGGAGTAGGTTTTCGACCCGGGCGGCGTTCAGCGCGGCATGCGTCAGTCCTTTTTCAATAAAGCGCCTGCCGGTCGTGTCGATTAAGTCTTCCAACGGGACACGCGCCGCCACCGAGCGCAGTTCACCCTTAGACATTTCTTTTTGGCTCAGATCAATAAAATGAACAGGAATCCGGCGCTCCTTGAAAAAGCGCTGGGCCTTGCGGGTCTCAGAACATTTTTTCAGGCCAAAAATCTGAATATTCATCGGGGACTCCTTCCTCCCGTGCTCGCGGCCGATAGAGACCGGAGCCGGCAGTATCCTTCTTGACACACTCCTCAGATCACCCATAGGCTATACGACTTCTTAGCCGGGAATTGGAGGGGGATTTGTACCACAGAATTATCGTTCTTCTTCTCTTCGCCCCGTTCTTACTGGGCGAATCTGTAATCTTACGCAACCAGGCACGCGCCCAGAGTACGGGCGGACCGTCGTCTTCGGAGACAGATAGCCAGACTCAGCCCGTGGGCACGACCGCTCAAACCAGCCCGACCGTGCTTGAGCCCGTCATCGTGACGGCGACCCGGAGCGCCACCTCCCTGGCCGAGGTGCCGGCGGCGGTGAGCGTCATCGACCAATCAGATATTCAACTCGGGCTGCCGACGGTCGGCTTTGAGGAGCCGCTCAACCGCGTCCCCGGTGTTTTTGCTCAGAATAGCGCGAATTTTGCCCAGGATTTCCGTCTCTCAATTCGGGGCTTTGGTACCCGGACCGCTTTTGGGGTGCGTGAGGTTAAGGTGCTGGTTGATGGCATCCCGGAAACCTCCCCGGATGGGCAAACCCAACTCGATAATATCGATCTTGGGGCAGCTCAGCGGATTGAGGTGTTACGCGGGCCCTCGTCTTCGCTGTACGGCAATGCGTCCGGGGGCGTCATTAACATCATTACCGAAGACGGACCGACCACGCCGTTTCTTGAGACGCGCCTGATGGGAGGATCGTTTGGCCTTCAGAAATATCAGGCAAAAACGGGAGGCCAGGCCGGCAAGCTGAATTATATGTTGAATGCCTCGTATTTGTCTCTGGGCGGTTTCCGCAATCACAGCCGTGCCCAAAATGTCTTATTGACCGGCAAGCTCAAATATACGCTCAGTCCCACTTCCCACCTCACGACGCTGATGAGCTTTATGGATGCGCCCTTTGCCGACGACCCGGGCGGCATCACGCGGGCGCAGGTCGATGCGGACCGCGAGCAGGCCCGCGACCGGAATGTCCTGCTCGATTCGGGCGAGCGGGTGACCCATGGCCGGCTTGGCTTTGTGTATCGCAACCAGTTTCTCCCAGGGCACGAACTCACAGTCACGCAGTACTCTGTATTCCGTCAGTTCGAGACCAAGCTACCCATCATTCCCCGCTTCGGATCCGGGGTGGTCAAGTTCGACCGCTTTGGGGTCGGTGGTAGCGTCAAGTACGCGCATGACGGCCGGTTCTTCGGGTTTCGGAATCGTTTTATGCTGGGTGTTGATGTCGAGTTACAGGCCGATAATCGCCGCCGATTTGACAATAACGAAGGAGATGTCGGTCAGCGCCGCTTCCACCAGGACGAAGACGTGCGCAGTGTCGGGCCGTTTGTGCACGACGTCTTCTATCTGCGCGACAATCTCCAGCTCAGTTTTGGGCTGCGCTACGACAACGTCCGTTTTTCGGTGAATGACCAATTTCTCGAAGACGGCGACCAGTCCGGCGTGCAGACCTTCGACCACATCAGCCCCATGGGGGGTATTCTCTACAGCCCGCTTGAGAATCTGCACGTGTACGCCAATGTTTCAACCGCCTTCCAGGTCCCGACCACGACCGAGCTCGCCCGGCCCGACGAGGGGGGCGGCTTCAATCCCGACCTGAATCCGCAGCAGGCTCTGAATTACGAAATCGGTGCGCGCGGCAATATCTGGAGTCGTCTCACGTATAATTTTGCCCTGTTCTGGATTGTCATCGATGACGAACTGGTGGCGTTTGAGAGCGAATCGGGCCGGAACTTCTTTCGCAACGCGGGCCGTTCGGAGCGGAAGGGGGCTGAACTCGCGTTTCATATCACCTTGATGGAGGGCCTCCGCTGGACCCTGGCCTATACCTTTCTGGACGCCGAATTTGACCGCTTCATTACCCCGAACGGGCGCTTTGATAATAACGACGAGCCGGGCATTCCCCCGCATCAGCTCTTCACCGAACTCTTCTACGCGCATCCCTCCGGCTTCTACGGCGCGCTCAGCGTTCAGCACGTGGATAACTTCTATGTGAACAACGCCAACTCGGCGGAGAACGATGCCTACACTGTGCTGAGTCTCCGCATGGGCTATGCAATGACCGTAGGGAACAGCCGGATCGCCCCCTTTGTCGGTATCCGCAACATTGCCGACGACGGCTATAACGGCCTTACCCGCCTGAATGCACTGGGCGGCCGTTTCTTCGAGCCCTCAGCCGGCATCAATGCCTACGGTGGCGTGACCGTGAGCTACGATTTCTTGTAGGGTCAGACTGTTCAGCAACGACGAAAGACTCTCAGCCATCTTTGGTTTCGACACCGAGGCTTTCTTGCATTGCAGCTTTGTTCGGTCCTGTTATGGTGGGAGGGCTATGTCAGAGCTGGATGTCCTCAAGGAGAGAATCGCCTACCTGAAAGTGTTGTTCGGCATTCTCGTTGTCACCGAAATCAGTCTGGTGTGACATGGATATTATCGTCTCCCTAGTTTTTCTGGCATTTATCGGCACGCTGATTTATTGCGCCCTTGATGCCTCACGCCGAACCAAGTAGCCGCTCTACCCCCAGACCCTCAAACCACGGCATTACCAGCGTCTCGTTGATTGAGTACGGATAGGCGTGGCCCCAATCCGGCAGTTCCGTATAGGTCACGTTGTAGCCCAGCTTTGTCAGCCCAGTATGTGTCTGTCGGGTGACATCAACGGCAAAGATCGGGTCCTGTTCGCCATGCACGATGAAGATGGGCAGGTCTTTGCCCTGACCGCGCTTCAGGAGATGATTGATCGCGGGATGAATCCGCCCGGCCACCGGGGCAATGCCGGCGAAAATGTCCGCATACGCCAACCCCAGAACATAGGTAAAAATCCCCCCGTCAGAGAATCCGGTGAGATATATGCGCCGGCGGTCCACCGCATAGCTATCCCAAACCTCCTCCAGCATCGTGCGGATGGAGCGGCGGTCCAGAACAGGGTTCGGCGGGATGCCGGGCAAACGAATAGCCGACCAGGTTTCCCGCACCGACTTCGGGGCGAGCAGCATATAGCCCTTGCTCTTTGCGGCCCGGAGCCACGTCAGCAGATAGTCGTCCTCCCGGCTGTAGCCGCTGTGGAGGCAGACAATGAGCGGCCATTCCGTGTGTGGCGTGTAGTTCTCGGGTACGTATAAAGAATAGGCCGAGCGTTGATCTTTCCGTTCTTTGCGGACGATACCGACCGGGACGTTCAGGCCCGGCACCTGTATTTCCAAGGCCGGGAGCGATGACAGGGTATCCGGGAAAACCCAGTGTTGTTGGAGGATGGGCAACCCGGCACGTAATTCATACAGCAGATGTTTTCCCCGGCAGAACTCATACCGCCCTTTCAGGAAATCCATGGCAAATTCTTGACCGATGAAACGCAGCAGAAACGCATAGGCGTCAGCGCAGTGCTGCACTGCTTTGCTGAACGTGGCATGGAACTCGTGCAGCGGCTCCGGTGGAGAAAAGAGCGCCAAGTCTGCCTGTAATGCCTCGACCGTTTCCCCGAGGCTGTCTTTCAACTGGGCGTTCTGTTCGGCCAGTCGATGGATATGGAGCCCTTCGAGATGGGCCTCGATTGTACGCAGGAGGTCCAGGAGTCGTTGCTCAGCGTGCTGCATTCCATCCGTGTATTGACTGCTTCCTGTTTCCATGGCTCCCCCCTTTTGGACATGGATGACTGAAATCAGGATCAAGCCTGACAAGGCAGCCCTGGTCCGCTTCTGCTTGACAGCGAAGAAAGAGTCATGTTTCTCTGCTGCAATCCTCACCCCATATCAGGCTTTGTATGGAAAACACACACACGATTCCCGCCAGAGAAACAACTCCCTCGAATGAAGAAGACAGCCAGCTCTCCCGCCTGCTCAAGACCCTGGGGCCGGGCTTGCTCTTTGCCAGCACCGCCATTGGCGTCTCACATTTAGTGCAGTCAACTCGCGCGGGGGCCAACTATGGCTACGCCCTGCTCTGGGCGATCATTATTGCCAACCTCTTGAAGTATCCATCCTTTGAGTACGGCTCGCGCTATGCGAACGCGACCGGAGAAAGCCTGATCGATGGCTATAAACGGTTCGGGAACTGGGCCTTATACCTCTACCTGTTTATTACGGTCAGCCCGATGTCCATTATTATCGCGGCCATCTGTTTCACCACCGCAGGACTGTTGAACAACCTACTCGGCCTCGACCTGCCGGTTATCCACACCGCCCTGTTCCTGATCGTCGGCTGCGTCAGCATTTTGCTGGTCGGGAAATACAGCGCCCTGGACAGCCTCATTAAAGTCATTTGTACGGTGCTGTTTCTCTCCACCCTGACCGCTTTTGTTCTGACTCTCTTGCGTGGCCCGACTGCGCCGGTCGCTTTCTACTCGTCCGAGGTCTGGACCGCCTCGGGCTTTGCCTTTCTGATTGCCCTCATGGGCTGGATGCCGGCTCCCTTGGATTTATCCGCCCTCAACAGCCTCTGGACGCTTGAACGTTTCAAGCAGACCGGCTACCGGCCGACCCTGCGCGAGACGCTTCTCGACTTTAATGTCGCGTATGTGATGACGGCGTTTTTAGCCGTCTGTTTCATGACGCTGGGAGCCTTCATCATGTACGGTTCCGGTCAGTCATTCTCAAACCAGAGCGGGACGCAGTTCACGCATGAGGTGATTCGGCTCTACACCGCAACGCTCGGGGACTGGAGCTACATCATTATCGCCTCTTCAGCCTTTTCCGTCATGTTTGGCACCACCCTGGTCATCTTTGACGGCTATGCCAGAGCCATGGACCGGACCTGGGCCTTATTATTTTCTCGGAGCCAGGACGGACCGGGCAGCCGCACCGTGTATAATACCTGGCTCGTGATTGGCGCGGTTGGCGGCTATCTGATTATTGCGCTGTTTCTCACCAGCTTTACCACGTTAATCGACCTAGCCACTGTTATTTCATTTCTGGTCGCGCCGATTATTGCCCTGGCCAACCATCGGCTCGTCCTTAGCCCCCACGTGCCAGCAGCCGCGCATCCTCCGCACTGGCTGCGGCTGCTGAGTTGGACCGGCATCGTCTTTCTGACGGTCTTTACCCTGGTGTATATCGGCCTGCGGCTGGTGCCGTAACAAGCGTCACCTTCAGAAGCCAAAGAGATTGACGTGCTACGCATTGGGCCGCGCGGTGATGTGTACAAAGGATAGGAGGACGCCATGACCAAGCCGCAAATTATCCTTGACGAGGGCGGAAACCCGGCATTCGCCGTGATCCGGTGGCGAGAGTACGAACGCTTGATGGCGACGGGTGACGAGGCAAGTCTGACCGACGAAGAACTGTACGACCGGGCCAAGGCAGAAAATGAAGAATCCTTTCCCATCGACGTGGCAGACCGCTTGCTGGCGGGAGAAAACGCCGTCAAGGTGTATCGTGACTATCGCGGACTGACACAGAAGCAATTGGCCAAGGCCGTTGGCATAAACCCTATCTACCTGTCGCAGATTGAGACTGGCCGACGTACCGGGTCAGCCCGGACTCTGGCCGCTCTTGCCGCAGCCCTGAGCGTAGACGTGGACGACTTGATCTGAAGGGTTACAATCTGAGTACCAAATCCGTAGCTGGTGGGAAGGTATAAGCAAAGTGACCCAACACGTACGGCTAGACGACGGACCCGGCTACGGGAGCGATCGGAGCAATACCCGGATATCGGGTCTGGATATCGACAAGGCGGTCTTTCCGGTTTCCGCCCTCACCATCACCGTCTTTGTCCTCGGTGCGCTGCTGTTCCCGGACAGGGCGACACTGGTCTTTGGAGGGATTCGGACTTGGCTCACCACCCAGTTCGACTGGCTGTTCCTGCTCACCGCCAACCTCGTCCTGCTGTTCTGCCTGTTTATAGCTATCTCCCCGCTCGGCAAGGTGCGGATCGGAGGACGGGAGGCCGTCCCCGAGTATTCCTCTGTCAGTTGGTTCGCTATGCTCTTTGCCGCCGGTATAGGCATTGGGCTGATGTTCTTCGGGGTGCTGGAGCCGGTCCAGCACTTCCTGTATCCCCCGCTCGGTATTAATGCCGCCGATACCGAGACGGCCCGCGCCCTCGGCATCGCCGCGGCGACTTTTCACTGGGGTCTGCACGGCTGGGCCATCTACGCGCTTGTGGGGCTCGCCCTGGCCTTCTTCAGCTATAACCGGGGCCTGCCACTCACGATTCGCTCGGCCTTCTATCCCCTGCTCGGTGACCGTATCTGGGGCTGGGCCGGCCACCTGATTGATACGCTGGCCGTCTTTACGACCGTGTTCGGTCTTGCCACCTCGCTCGGCTTGGGTGCCAATCAGGTGACGGGTGGCCTCAATTACCTGTTCGGGATTCCGGCCACCGACCTCACCCGAGTGGTGCTCATTGTGCTGATCACCGCCGTGGCGACAGGCTCGGTGCTGACCGGGATCAATGTCGGCATCAAGCGTCTCAGTGAGTTGAACGCGATTCTGGCAGTATCGCTGCTGGTGTGCATTATCGGGATCGGACCGACCCTCTATATCGGGACTGGCTTCTTCAGCGGGCTGGGCAGCTACCTGACTGCAATTGTGCCGCTCAGCAACTGGGTGGGCCGACAGGACACCACCTTCCTGCACGACTGGACCATCTTCTACCTGGCCTGGTGGCTTGCCTGGGCACCGTTCGTCGGTATTTTCATCGCTCGCATTTCCAGGGGCCGTACAGTCCGCGAGTTCTTACTCTGCGTCCTCCTCCTGCCGACGCTGTTCGGTTTGTTGTGGATGAGTGCTTTTGGCGGGACCGCCGTCTACCAATATCTCACCGATGGCTACACTGGCGTGACCGATACCGTCAGCGCGTGGATACCGGAGTTGGCGCTGTTCAAGATGTTCGAACCACTGCCGCTGACCGGTCTGCTTTCTGTCGTCGCTCTCGTCCTGATCGTCATCTTCTTCGTCACCTCATCGGATTCCGGCTCGCTGGTCGTCGCGACCATCACCGCCGGCGGCAATTTCAACGTCCCGGTTGGGCGGTGCATGTTCTGGTGCGTGCTCGAAGGGCTGGTCGCCATTGCCCTCCTGCTTGGTGGCGGTCTGCACTCCTTGCAGGCCGCAGCCCTCGCGGCGGGTTTCCCGTTCACCCTAGTCCTCATCGGGATGGCCCTCACGACCTGGGTTGAACTGCGCCGTGAAGCGCTTTGACGTTGGACCGGTAGCATCTTTTTGACGGTCTTTACCCTGATGTATAGCAGTGTGCGGCTGGTGCCGTGACACGGCGTCAAAATGATTAAGCGAATCCCGGTATGGCATAGCTCGGCTTGCCGTACCGGGAGCCGCCGCGCAGCCGATAGCTCCTCGTGTCGCGCCTGGCCTGTTCTTCTCCAGGCTTGACTTCCTCCCCCCTCTCGCTTATCGGCCTATTTTTGGGGTTACTTCCTATGCCGACGCTGCTCTACGAACCTGATGAACACCCGCCGTATACGCTCGCCTTTGGTATCAGCGTACAACGAGTGATGGCCATGGCACCCAGCCTGGTGCTGATCCCGACCATTATCATGCGGGCGGCAGAGCAGGACGAGACCTATCTGGCCTGGGCTATCTTCGCCATGTTGATGGTCAATGCCGCGATGACGGTCTTGCAGACGCTCCGCATCGGGCACCTGGGTTCCGGCTATCCGCTCGTCATGGTGACCAGTAGTGCCTTCATCGGCGTGTGCATCAGCGCGCTCGGTGCGGGCGGGCCGTCCCTGATGGCGACCCTGCTTCTCGTGGCCGCGGGCTTTCAGTTCACGCTGGCCACCCGTCTATCCTTGTTGCGGCGCTTCATCACGCCGATGGTGACCGGGACGCTCCTGGTCCTGATTGCCGTCTCCATCATGCCGGCGATCTTTCGGATGCTGACCACCGTGCCGGACGGGACGCCGTGGGCCGCAGCCCCGACGAGTGCGGCGGTCACCTTTGCCACGGTCGTGGCGCTCCTGCTGCGAGCCTCAGAGCGGTGGCGGTTGTGGGCACCGCTGATTGGGATAACGGTCGGTTGCGCGGTGGCCGCGCCGTTTGGCCTGTACGACCCGGCACCGATAGGAGCCGCCCCCTGGATTGGTTTTCCCCGGAACGCCTGGCCAGGGCTGGACCTGACGTTCGGACCTGCCTTCTGGTCTCTCCTGCCCGCCTTCCTGTTCGTCATGCTGATCGGCACGACGGGGACCCTCGGCCATGCCGTCTCCACCCAGCGGGTCTCGTGGCGCCAGCAACGGGCGACCGATCTCCGCTCGGTCCAGGGCGCGGTGGCCACCGTCGGCTTGAGCAATCTGCTGTGTAGCCTTGCCGGGACAATCCCGACCGGGACCGCCCCGTCGAGCGCCCCGTTTGTGGAGCAGTCCGGCGTGGCGGCGTGCCGGGTCGCGGTGTGCGTGGGCGTCGGCTTCTTTGCTTTGGCGTTCCTGCCCAAGGTGATGGCCGTGTTGATCGCCATTCCCAGCCCGGTGGCGGCCGCCTATCTGGCCATTCTGTTCGGCCCCATCCTGGTCCAGGGCATGCAACTGGCCCTCCAAAGCGGCAACGACTCTCGCAAGACGCTCATCATCAGCATGTCGGTGTGGGTGGGGGTGGGCTTTCAGTCTCAGGCCATTTTTCCCGACTATCTGAGCGGGACGTGGGCGATCCTGCTTGGTAACGGCATCACTGCCGGAGGCCTCATGGTGGTGGGACTGACCGCGTTCATGGAGCTGACCGGTCCCCGCCGCCGCCGGCTCGAAATCGGGCTGGGGATCGCCGGCCTGCCCAAACTGACGGCGTTCCTGCGCGAACTGGCGGCCCGCCTGGGCTGGAGTGGGGAGGCGACCCAGCGCCTGTGTTTGATCGGGGAGGAGGCGTTGACGAGTCTGATCCAGCAGATGGACGCCAAGGCCGCCGAGCACGCCAAGCCGCGCCTGCGGGTGCTGGCCCGCCAGGACGGAGCGGCCGTGGAGTTGGAGTTCGTGGCCGCAGTTGGCGAGGACAACCTTGAGGATCACATTGCGCTGCTCGGGGACCAGGTGGAGACACCCGACGAGCGGGAATTCTCGCTACGGTTGCTGCGCCACTTTGCCTCGTCCGTCCGCCATCAACAGTACCACAACATTGATATCGTGACCGTGCGCGTGGACGGCTCGGGCTAGGGGCTGGACGCTAGCCCAGAGGAATGACCGGAAGGCAGGCTGCGGGTCAGACGGCGACCGGGAGACTCCCTTCGCGCGCTCCGACACCAAGACAGCCGAGCGACCAGCTCGCAGCCGGTCGGCTCACGGGAGCTAGTCCTGAGCGGTAGTCGCGATTAGCAGTTGGCCGGCGAGGCCGGCCCGGCGATGCACACCCCACTCGGCTATTTCCGGAGAGGAAATGACCTCGACAAACGTCTCTTTGGACGGGAACTCGACAACCAACACCTCGTCCCACAGTTCCTCCACCTCGCCGAGCACGAGATGCTTCGCGATCCCGGAAAGGACGAGGCGTCCGCCGGCCGACGTGACGCGTTCGACCATTTTCCGGCGGTAGAGCCCATACGCTTCGGCACCCGTCAGCTCCGTCTCCCGGCCATCAGCGTACGCCGCCCTGGCCTTGAACTTCAACAAGTGTACCATCGTAACCGGACCCTCTATCGCGAGATCGAGAAGGGCCTCGAAATCCTCGGCTGTGCGCTGCACCTTGTTCAGTACCTTCATCGTTGTGTCCTCCTAGCGATTTCTCGTGGTCGGCACATGTGGCTCTGCCGTTTGTCGCAACGGTCTTCGCTCATAGCATGGCAATAGCATGGCCAATCGCTCCCGGCCAGGGTCCGGCCGATTTACGCGCTCCGCTATCAGCCGGATCGAACGCACCACACCGTCCCACGCCTCGCGGCCGACCGTGCTGGATATGTTGACAGCAGCGTCGAGCCTAGCCGGCCACCCCTCCCGCCCACGGCGTGCAGAATGCGTGTTTGGGAGGGTTTGACGGAAATACTCCTCCCCGGCAATAAAGAGGGGACAGTGAGAAGAAGGAGGGCGGTGGATGTCTGACCGTGAGGGGTCTCTTCAGCAAAAAATACGCCTCGTGAGTCAGGTTCTTGTGGGCGGCCTGCTGTTGTCGAGCGTGAGTATTGCACCGAGTTCGGCCTTCTCTCCGACAGAAGGGGAAAGTGACGGCGAAGCGCTCTACCAGGCGCACTGCGCGCGCTGCCACGAGGGGCAGGTCAAACGCGCGCCGCACCGCGACATCATGTCACGTCTGCCCGCCTTGATGGTCCTGAATTCTTTGGAGCGCGGCAGGATGAAGTTCGAGGGTATGACCCGGACCAATCAGGAGCGGCGCGCCATCTCGGAGTGGATGACCGGTAAGAAGCTCCCGCCTCCGACCGAAAAAGACGCGACGGTCGCCGGGTTCTGTGAAGACGCGCCAGGCGAGTTCTCCATTGAAGACGGAGCCCTGCAGTGGAACGGCTGGGGAGCCGATAACTTCAACACCCGCTTCCAATCCGCCGAGGCTGCCGGTATCAGCGCCGACCAAGTGCCTGAGCTGAAGGTCAAATGGGTGTTTGGTTTGCCCATGGATTTTCGGGTCTCCCAGCCGACTGTGGTGGGTGGTCGGGTGTTTATCGGTTCGCTCCAGGGCCGGATTTATTCGCTCGATGCCAAAACCGGCTGCTTGTACTGGTCGGTCAAAATGGACAGCGGGGTACGTGCGACCATGGTGGTCGATACCCTGCCGGGCACCACCCCGCCGCGTTACGTTGTTTATGTGGGCGATGCGGCGACAAACATGTACGCCCTGGACGCCCGCACGGGCAAAGAACTCTGGAAGGTGGACGTGGACGACCATCCCTCGGCGCGGATTACGGCTACGCCCAAAACGCACGGCAACCGGCTCTACGTGTCCACGACCTCCCTGGAAGAAATCGCGGGCTCCGACCCGACCTACGAGTGTTGTACGTTTCGCGGCAAGATCATGGCCCTCAACCGCTTTAACGGCAAGCTGGTCTGGAAAGCGTATACCATTCCTGATCCGCCGGCGCCGGTCCGCAAGAATGCTGTCGGCGTGCAGCTCTGGGGGCCGTCCGGCGCCACGATCTGGTCTTTCCCCGCGCTCGACCCGGAGCGCAACCGCATGTATGTGACCACGGGCGATAATTATTCCGATCCGGCCTCGCTGACGAGCGATGCGGTCGTTGCTCTTGATCTGCGCACTGGGGAGGTCTTGTGGTCGAAACAATTTACTGCGGGTGACGCCTGGAATGTTGCCTGCGAGACCGAGGACGATACCAACTGTCCGGAGGCGCGCGGCCCGGACTTCGACTTCGCCTCCTCGCCCATCGTGCGGATACTGCCCGGCGACCGGCGGATCATCCTGGCCGGCCAGAAGTCCGGGGTGATGCACGCCATAGACCCGGACCGGAACGGAGAGATTCTCTGGCAGGAGCGGGTCGGCAAGGGCGGCCTGCTCGGCGGGATTCAGTGGGGCTCGGCCGCGGACGCCGAACAGGTCTATGTGGCCCTGTCCGATGTCGTCCGTAAGACGATAGAGAATGCGGACGGGGGCTGGACCCGGATCCTGGACGGCAGCGTTGGGGGCGGCATGTTTGCCCTTGATATCGAGAGT
>MPMI01000048.1 GCA_002238415.1 Desulfurellaceae bacterium bin18
CACGGTCGCCCGCTTGTGGGGCGCCGTTGGCCCCGCCCTCTCGGCCTTCTCCCCTGCCGAGTGTGCCAACTACTTCCGCCACGCTGGCTATCGCCTCGCTACACCACCATGAAAACTGCTCTAGCCGCATGGTGGATTTTCTGGCAAAGAGAGGCGTGGATATCTCGTTCTTGACATTCTACGGATACCAGCACGATGGAAAAACACTTTTAGCCAAACAGGTACAACAGGCTAGGTCTGACGTTGAATCGCTGGTCAGGTCACGGCCAAGCAACGAAGAGCGCCGCAAAACACTTGCTGCCCGCATCGAAAAATTGGGCATGGACGCCTTCTGGAAAGAGGTGACGGAAAGCTTCAGGAAACTGGGCTACAAGGGAGAGCCCCTCGCCAACGGTCTTTCGTTCTGTCTGCCCTCGCTGGAGATACAGAAACTCAACTATGGAAAAACAGCGCGTAGTGTCCATTCAGTGCAATTGGATGAGAGTAGTAAGAAGATACGCATAACCTTTTTCCCCGTCGCTATTCACCTGTGTGAGACGAAATTCAAAGAACAGAAGGAAGTCATCTCATTCAAGCAGGAACTGCCACCTAATGCTCCACAGACAGATCAGGTTTCCGAACAATGGTACTGTTTGTTGGATGCCCAGGAATGGGAGACACACAAGGGTACGTTCATCACGCTCGCATCCAACGTATATACAGAGTGGGATAAGGCTAGACGAAATGTCAACCGAGTTTAGCATGCATCTCTCATTGGACCCTTGCCGCGTAAGTCTCCCACGAGGCTATTCGTCTTCTCCTGAAATGGACGTGAGCCATCAAAGAACATAAAGACTGAACCCTCTTCTGGATAAAGTCCCATCGGGCTTCGACGCTTTCGAAAGCCTCCGCATAGCGAATGCCGTATTTCCAGGATCACTACAGCCTCTTCCGCTACCCACTAGGTTCTGGAATTCAACCGGGCTTCCGGGCGGCCCAACTCGGCGCGATTCACGCTGTAGCTGGACACTTTGCGCAGAGATCAGATCCCGCGATCGTGACTATGCCAACCGGTTCGGGAAAGACAGGGGTAATGAACGCGTGCGCTTTCGTTCTCCGTGCGATTCGCGTGCTTATAGTGACTCCGAGTCGATTGGTCCGAGAGCAAATCGCCGAAGAGATCACTAGCCTTTCCCTGCTGCGGCAGCTTACTGTGCTACCGGACGACATAGAACATCCGAACGTAGTGAGCGTGGGCGAGAGGATCACTACACAGGAGCGTTGGCAAGAATTGCGTCAGTATGATGTTGTCGTAGGGACTGTGCAGAGCATCAGCCCTGCTCTAGACGACGTCGCGGAGCCGGAGCCGGATCAATTCGACCTTGTCATGGTCGACGAGGCGCATCACAGCAGCGCGCGAACCTGGCAAACCCTGCTTGATTGCTTCCCTAACTCTCGCCGCATCTTGTTTACCGCCACCCCATTTCGTCGCGACCGCCGTGAGATCCACGGGCGCTTTGTCTTCACCTACGGCCTTCAACAAGCTCGTAACGATGGCGTGTTCGGACGTATCCGCTATCAGGTGGTTGAGGCACGCGGTGACTCACGAAGCCGAGACATCGCTGTCGCCATCGCAACTCAAGATCAATTTCGCGAGGATCGGGAGGCGGGCCTAGACCACCTCGTCATGGTTCGCACAGATCGCAAGACCAGGGCACGCGAACTAACAGAAATCTACGCCGAATACACCGACCTTCGACTCGTTCCACTCAACAGCGACCACTCTTTGCGCCACGCAAAGAGCGTGCTCAGGCGGCTCCGCGAAGGCGAACTGGACGGGATCATCACCGTCAACATGTTGGGGGAAGGCTTCGACCTGCCGCGGCTCAAGATCGCCGCTGTCCATGCTCCTCATAAGTCACTAGCTGCTACTTTGCAGTTTATCGGGCGCTTTGCTCGTACTGCGGGGGAGAATCTTGGGGAGGCTACATTTCTCGCTGTCCCCGATGACATTGAGATTGAGCGCCAACGCCTGTTTGCGACTGGTGCCGCATGGCAGGAAATAGTGGAGAACTTGAACGCAGAGCAGATGGAAAGAGAGGCTAATCTCCGGGATGTCCTCGAAAGCTTCGATCCTCAAGGATCACCTGCACCTGATCTTGGTGATTTATCGCTGCATGCCTTGGAACCCTATCACCACGTCAAGATTTATCGGACACAAGGTGCGGTCGGTTTGGATGCAGACCTGGAGCTTCCGGAGGATACAGTGGTGGCTTACCGATCAGTGAGCCCAACTCAGGATGCTGCCGTGTGGATAACACGAGAACGCTCAGCCGTACGGTGGTCACGCGACGGGCGCATCGTCGATGTCCGCCACGACCTATTTGTCGTGTATTATAATGGAATGACCCGTTTACTGTTCA
The DNA here is from genome assembly GCA_002238415.1 of Desulfurellaceae bacterium bin18. Taxonomy (GTDB): domain Bacteria; phylum Desulfobacterota; class Binatia; order Bin18; family Bin18; genus Bin18. The sequence continues at coordinate 2,403 of MPMI01000048.1, forward strand.
TCTGTGCTTCTCTTCGTACCGAAGGTGTGTACGAAAAGATAGCAAGCCAATTGATGGAAGGAGAACCTCGTATACTCCCCCTCGCTCGGATTAATCGCGCTCTCAATGGTCTGGAGGGTCTGGAATTTTTCAATGTTGGGATGCGAAACCGCGTACTGGGCAATCAGACAGAGTCCTACCGGATCATCACAGGGCCCAGCGCGGGCCAAGCGATCCAGCCTAGTGACGCTCGACTGTTTCACCGTGGCCATTGTTTCGGGCGTGGCGAGACCAGAGATGGCGCAATCACCATCGGGTTGAGCAGCGCCTCAAAAGTCTGGAGTAACAAGACTTCACAAATCCCAGATCTCATTGCGTGGTGTAAGCAACTCGCTCGGCAGATTCAAGCTGACCGGGTACCGGTCACTGGTAGCGGTCTGGACTATCTGTCTACAGGTGAGGAGGTCGACAGGCTCCCGCCCGGAATATTTTGTGCAGACTGGGATTACAACACCTATAGGAGTCCCCGATTCGCCGACCTCCGTATAGATGGCGTTGATACGAGGAAGATTCAGCTCCTCGACCTCGAAATTGAGATTGAGCACGATGTATGCACTGATACCCAAATTGCACTAGCGTTCCATAATGATGGCGCTACCTATCGTGCTACTTTCTCTTACGAAACAAATCGACTTTTCGAACCAGCCAACGACCAAGCAATCGCCATCAATGTGGTCATTGGAAACAACGACATCCCATTGGTTGAATTTCTCAACGAGTACCCCTTGTGTTTTTATACCGAAGACCTCGGCCTCCTAAGAGGATTTGATCTTCACAGACCATCGGAGGAAGGCCGCGTACCATTTCATGACGAACAGATTGAGGTTGTCCGGTGGGCAGACGAAGGGGTTAATATACGGCTTGAATTTGGCGAGCCCCAAGACAGGCGGCGCTCTATACACGACTATATCGAAACTCAGCTGGGCGCGAGCGCAGCAACAGTCGCCTACTACGACCATGGTAGCGGTGAAGTGGCAGACTTTATCGCCTTCACCGAACAGGCTGGCCGAGTAACGGTAGAGTTACTCCACTGCAAACGGGCCGGTGGCGACTCACCTGGAGATCGTGTGAGTGACGCATATGAGGTTTGCAGTCAGGCGGTGAAATCGATTATTTACACAGACCCCACGGGCCTCCTACAGCAGTTGGAAGGCCGGTATAATCGCTGCGCAGGGGCATGTCGATTCGTAAAGGGTGATCTCGACAGTCTTCGCCAACTGGTACAATCACATGGTCGTGCTGATTTTCAATTCGAGATGGTTGTGGTACAGCCTGGCATCTCGCGGGGGCAACTCTCGCAAAAAATCGCCAATCTCCTATCCGCGACGAGCGATTATCTCGTCAGAGGGGGCTTTTCTCCGTTGCGAATCGTGGGCTCTTGAGCTTTACGGCCTCTAGCGATGCGCTGAAATATCTCTAAGCCATTCAGTAATAAACAGAGCAAGTTTAGCCGGTTAATCGTTCTTTATTACCAGCCAATACATTTGCGTTCCGAAAAAGAATGATTATTGAAAAGAACGGAGCCCTATAGGCACCGGAGGGCGGACTCTGTCCAACGAGGCATGTTTTTAGAATGGAGGAGAAAATAATGGGTGAGCAATCGAATCAAACCGCTGAGACTTTTGCCTTTCAAGCGGAAACCAAACAACTTCTGAATCTCGTTATTCACTCACTCTATACCAATAAGGATATTTTTCTGCGCGAGCTGATCTCGAACGCGTCGGATGCGTTGGACAAACTGCGCTTTGAGTCGCTGACGAAGCCGGAGCTGTTACCAGACGCGGCCGCGCTCGAAATTCGTCTGGAGGCGGACCAGCAGAACCGTACGCTCACCATTACCGATAATGGTATCGGCATGAGCCGGGACGAGGTGATGAACAACATCGGAACCATTGCCAAATCCGGCACGCGTACCCTGCTCGAAAAGGTCCGGCAGGACGGGCAGTCGCCGGAAGCCTTATCCGAACTGATTGGCCGTTTCGGCGTGGGATTTTACTCGGCCTTTATGGTGGCGGACAAGGTAGCCTTGGTCACCCGCCGCGCTGGCGAGGACATCGCCACGGAGTGGGAATCCACGGGAGACGGCGAGTATGCGCTGCGAACAGCCGAGCGTTCCCAGAGCGGAACCTCAATCACCCTCCAACTCAAGTCGGCTGACCCGGAAAACGGGATTGAGGATTTCACGGACTCTTGGGTACTGAACAGTATTGTGAAACGGCACTCCGATTTTGTCACCTATCCTATTAAGAACAAACAGGAACGCGAAGAAATCGAGCGGGACGATGAGGGCAAGCCCAAGGAAGGCGCGCAACCGACCATTGTGGTTGAAGATAAGACCCTCAACTCCATGAAACCCATCTGGACGCGGACACCGTCCGAGGTCACGGAAGACGAATATACCGAATTCTACAAGCATATTGCCCACGACTGGAATCCTCCGCTCAAGACCCTCAATTTTCGGGCCGAGGGACGCTTCGAGTTTCAAGCCCTGGTCTTCTTGCCCGCACAAGCTCCATTCGATCTCGCGTTTCATGCCTCGCCGTTCGGGCTTCAACTCTACGCCCAACGGGTCATGATCATGGAGCAGTGCGAAGACCTCATTCCGCGCTACCTCCGTTTTCTGAAAGGCGTGGTGGATTCTGCTGACCTGCCGCTGAACGTTTCACGCCAAAGGCTCCAGCAGGATCGGCATATTACCCAAATCCGCAATTGGCTGACCAAGAAAGTCCTGGACTCGTTGAGCAGCCTCGCTCAGCAGGATGCCGATACCTATCTCACGTTCTGGGAGCAGTTTGGTCGGGTGCTCAAGGAAGGACTGAGTACGGACTTTGAGAATAAAGACCGTATCGCCCCGCTGCTGCTCTTCCCGTCCTCCAAAGACCCGGAAAAGCTTGTCAGCCTGAAAGACTACGTCGAACGCATGCCCCTCGCCCAGCCGGAGATTTTTTATTTGACTGGCGAGTCACGCAACGCCGTTGAGAACTCTCCGCATGTGGAGGCCTTTCAGGAAAAAGGCCATGAAGTCTTGTATTTGATTGACCCGGTGGATGAACTCGTCGTGCAATCCCTGACTGAGTTCGAGGGGAAAAAGCTCAAATCCATTGGGAAAGGTACGGTCCACATCGGCAGCGAGAGTGAACGGGAAGCGGCAGAGCAAGAGCTTAAGCAGCAGTCCGAGAGCTATACGGATTTACTCCAAACACTCCAGAAAATGCTGGACGAACATATTAAAGAAGTCCGCCTGTCCAATCGGCTGACGGCCTCTCCAGCCTGTCTGGTGAGTGAGGAGAACGACCCCAGCCCCCAAATGGAGCGGCTGTTACGCCAGGCTCAGCAGGCTCCGCCCACGCAAAAGCGGATCATGGAGCTGAACCCGACCCATCCCCTCTTGGAGAAACTCCAAGAGTGTTTTCAACATGACAACGACGACCCACGCCTGAAGACCTACGCCGAGTTGCTGTTTGGCTATGGCCTCCTGGCCGAGGGTTCGGAACTCCCCGACCCGGTGCGTTTTAATACTCATCTGGTGGAACTGATGGCGACCAACCTGTAGGTTCGGGACCGGTATGTCTTTTCGTATTGGTCAGGGCGTAGACATTCACCGGCTCGTGCCGGGACGCAAGCTGGTTCTCGGCGGTGTGGAGGTCCCGTGGGAGAAGGGGCTCCTGGGCCACTCCGACGCCGATGTCCTCTGCCATGCCCTGAGCAACGCGCTCTTGGGCGCCCTGGGCGAGGGAGACATCGGCCAGCATTTCCCGGACTCCGACCCACGCTATCGGGATGCGTCAAGCCTTGCCCTGCTGCGGGTTGTTATGGAGAAAATCAAAGCCCAGAGCTACCGCGTGTGCAATGCGGATGTGACCATCCTGGCGCAACGGCCCAAGCTCGCTGCCTATAAAGACGCCATGCGTCAAAACCTGGCAGAAGTGCTGGAGGTCGAGCCCTCAGCGATGAACATCAAAGCGACCACGGGGGAGGGCCTGGGCTTTATCGGGCGTGCGGAGGGCATGCGGGCTGAGGCCGTTGTCCTGCTGGAGACCGCTCACACCGAGACACTCGACTAGGGCCACGCCGCCCCGTCTACAATATCTTTCCAAAACATGAGCAGGGCAGGACCGAACGCTATTTGAGCGGTTTGGCGGAAAATCCGTCGTCGCTGTACGACAGGAGCGCCCGTTTGTTATTGACCACCGTCTCCAACACGACCTCGTGGCCCCACAGGCGATGCAGGTAAGAGATCGCTTTCTCCGCATATTCGAGCTGGAGATCGCGGCCCTCGTGGTAATGTTTGACATACAGGCTGCGGTTCTGATTGTAATCCGCGTCTTCAACTTTAATGACCGGCACCCCGCCCATACCCACGTTCTTGATCAGGGTTTCCTTGATGTCGCGCCAGTCTTCTTTATCTGAGACCCTGGAGATCACGAGATCCTCGCCACGCGGTTCATATTCGAACATATCCATTTCGCGCATGAGTTCTTCGGTCAGAAAGCGGCGCAGGAAAGAGGCGTCCCGGTCCACCTCGCGAGCTTCGAAAAGCGCCTGGGTGCCGGTTTTGGTTGGCCGGCCATATTTCTCGATCTCCTCCGGGGTCGGATCGTCGTGACGGCGTTTAATATCATCCCACACTTTGAGACCCAGGTAATACGGGTTCAGTCCCTTGGGGAAGGGGCGCACAACCTGATTATGGCGGACAAGAAATTCAAGATGCAGATCCTGGGGCAGATCGAGGCTGTTCAGGATTTCGCGGTGCCAGTAGCTGGCCCAGCCCTCGTTCATGATCTTCGTCTCCATCTGAGGGATAAAATACTGGGCGGCCTCGTGCACAATGGTCAGCAGGTCACGTTCCCAATCGCTCAGGGTACGGTTATGGTCGCGAATAAACAGCAAGAGATCCTCTTCCGGAGAAGCCGGAATTTTGTTGAGGTTCGGGACTTCAGTATCTTCCTGCTGGTGCAGGTCTGCAAACGGATCAGCGGCGGGACGCGCAGCCTCTAGCATCCGTTTCCGCTGCTCTCGGAGCGTGAGCTTTTTGATCGCAAGATTTCGCCGGCACTGCAACGAGAGGCCATGGGCGGCGTCCAAAATTCGTTCGACCCTTTCAACGCCAATGGAAGGATCTTCAAGATAGGAGCGGACCCGGTCGGCATGGACCTTAAAACGACTGATGGTGTACTCGGCCTGGGTACTTTTGAAGGTGAAATTATTTTTGAAAAAATCGTTATGGCCGTAGACATGGGCAATCGTCAGGACCTGGAGACAGAACGAGTTGTCGGTCATCAGGTATGCGATCGACGGGTCGGAGTTGATGACCATTTCATACGGCAGGCCGGATACCCCGTAGTCGTACATGGTTTTGAGCTTCTCAAAGCTCTTCCCGTAGGACCAGTGCGGGTAATGCGACGGCATGCCCGAATAGGCCATATAGCCCAGCATCTGGTTATGGTCACAGACTTCAAACTCTTGATCAAAACAGGATAAGCCGAACTCCTGAACTTTGACCCGAATTTTTTCGTCCCAGCCTTCCAGGTCTTTCACATCCCACTCAGCCATACCTGCTCCTCGGCTGTTGTCGCGACGCCTCTATTGTTCGGCCGCTGCGGGTGTTTCCGTAGCGATCGGCGTGCGTTCTTTGGACATAAAGGTCTTAAAGCTCGGCCAAATGTCTTCTTTACGTTCGATCAGCACGGTCTGGAAGTTCTCGGCTTCCAGGCGGCGGAAAATATTGAGCATGGAGCTCTCGTAATAGCGCGACCCGAGCGGTTTGATCTCCCCATAGCCAAACAGGTTGCACAGCTCACACAGCTCTTGGGCCGCCTTGAGCGCCGCGGGGTTGTCAGAGTCAAAATTATCTCCATCCGAACAGTGAAAGGCGTACAGATTCCACAATGACGGATGATAGCGGGCCTGGATCACTTCGAGCGCTTTATTGTAGCCGGAAGAGATAAACGTCCCGCCAGACTCCCCCTTATAGAAAAATTCTTCCTCGGTGACTTCTTTCCCCTCGGTATGATGAGCGATAAAGGCAATCTCGACATTGCGGTATTTGGTGCTGACAAATTGATACAATAAGAAGAAGAAGCTCCGCGCCAGATACTTTTTCAGGGTGTCCATAGAGCCCGAGGTATCCATGATGCACAGGACCGCGGCGTTGGACTCCGGGCGGACATCTTCGACCAGGTGGCGATAGATGAGATCCTCTTTACGAAAGGGGAAGCGTTGCTCCTCATCCGTTGGATCGCCGTCCTGTCCGGTGGTGGCCAGGCGGCGTTTAATGCGCGATTTGACGGTCCGTTTTTTATCCAGCCGAATTCGGATGCCCGCTTTTCGAAAGCCCTTGCGTTTACTGATGCGGTCGGACATGACCTCGCGTAAAATCTTGCGTTCCATATCCGGCAGTTCGAGGTCCTCGAACATGATCTCGACCAGCTCCTCCAGGGTCACATCGGTCTCATAATAGTCAACACCGGGCTGGTCGCCGGCTTTATCCTCGCCCTGCCCTTGGCCGGTTCCATCGGTCTTGCCGATGACCTGGCCCTTTTCTGAGTTGCCGTCCCCCTGTCCGACGCCGGACGAGTTTTCGCCATAGATAAAGCGGTATTCCTTGACTCCCCGGATGGGGACTTTGATGACTCTATCTTTGTTCTTGCCGATGATGGACTCTTCGGCAATCAGGTCGGCGATGTTCTCACGCACCGCCTCTCTGACTTTCTGTCGGTGCCGTTGCCGGTCGCCAGCGCTGCGGTCGGAACGCAGCGCATCAGACGAAGAGTACGGACGAAAGATCGCGTTGATTGTCGGTTTCATGTCATGCACCACCTCAACTCACCTCCGAAGAGTAAACCATAGGGGAGTAGCAAGTTGCAGATCAATCCTTCCACAAATGATTGGCTGCGTATTTTAAGATCACGTCAACACTGTCCTCCGGATAACCGAGTTCGATCAAGCGCTGCACCATGGACGCGTGCTTTTGCTGCTGTTCCTCGTCTCGCGTCCGCGCCTTGGTAATAATGCGGCTGATATCGCGCACGGAACTCATCAGTTTTTTCTCAATCGCGTCCTTCAGCGGCTCATAGCTCTCATACCCAACCTTCTCACTCCGGCGTAATGACGCCCAGAGATAGGCAATCACCTCCTGGCGAAAGCCGTCTGCCGCCGAGCCGATAATCGCAATCTGCTCCTCAATGGATTTGAGAAAGCCTTCGTCCGGCAAGAGTTCTTCCTTGGTATTGCGGTCTTTGACCTTCGTCTGGTTCACATACGCTTCGGCGTGGTCCAGATAGTTCTGAAAGAGCGATTCGGCCTGTTCCTGATAGGAATAAACAAAGGCTTTGGTGATCTCTTTCTCCAGAATTTCGAGGTATTCTTTGTGGATCGTGTCTTGCAGAAACTCCAGATACTGTTTGCGCGTATCGTCGGCAATTTCCATTTCCTTGACCATCCGAATAATAGCCTCCCGTACGCTAATCGGATTGATCGAGGACCCCCCGTCCGACAGAGCATTATCAAGCGCTTTCATGACAAAGCGGGTGGATATGCCGGACATGCCTTCGCGCTTGGCATCCTCACGCAGTTCTTTGACGGTGATCCTTTTGGTGCGACCTTTTTCAACCACTTCCTCGCCGTTGTACAGGCGCAGCTTGGTCATCAGATCGCATTTTGGCGAGGGCTCCAAACGTGACAGGATGGCGAACATCGCCGCTATTTCGAGCGTATGCGGCGCCACGCTGGCCTGGAAGTCGGAGTTGTGCAGCATCTTCTGGTAGATTTTGACCTCTTCCGACTGACGTAAATTATAGGGCACCTTGACTACAACGATGCGGTCGAGAATCGCCTCGTTGGTATGATCGGCCTTGAACTTTTGCCACTCCGCTTCGTTCGAATGGGCAACAATGACGGTGTCGACAAACACCGTCCCGTGGCGACCCGGCGCGGGCACGAATTTCTCCTGGGTGGCCGTAATCATTGCGTGCAGATATTCCGTCTCGTTCTTAAAGACCTCAATGAACTCGACCATGCCGCGGTTGCCGACGTTGAAGGCCCCATTCAGTTCGAGCACACGCGGGTCGCCTTCTGAGTAGCGGTCCAATTTTGAGATGTCCTCCGAGCCGATCAGCACCGAAGTGTCCTGATTGTTAGGGTCAACGGGCGGCACGACCCCAATCCCGCGCCGGTTCCGTTTGGAAAAACCGACCGTGGTGACCGGCATCTCCTCATACCGGTTTTTGAACTCCTCCCGCAGGCGCCAGCGGGTGACCGGACAGAGGTCGCCCTCGATCCGCACGTCGAGCATCTTCTCGAATTCCTTGCGTAGATGGCGCGGGATGAGCAGGAGCGGCTCTTCGTGCATGGGCGAGCCCGCTATCGCATAGATCGGATCGAGCCCTTCGAGTCCGCGCTGCATCTTCTCAACCAGCGAACTCTTACCCGCCCCAACCGGCCCCATCAGATAGAGAACCTGGCGACTCTCTTCGCCGCGCATGGCTGCGGACTGGAAGTAGCGCACGATCTGGGCCAGGGCTTCCTCAATGCCGAAGAATTCGTCCTTGAAGAAATTATACACTTTGAGCGATTCGTCTTTGAACAGCCGCCTGATGCGTGGATCATCGGTCTCGTTGATATGCGAGACCCCCTCGCGCAGGATCATGTCATAGGTCCGCGCATGGGCGTGCTTCACCAGCGAGGGGTCTTTGCGGATCTTTTCCAAATACTCGATGAAGGTCCCGCTCCAGTGCTTGCTCTCTTGATTTTCACGGTCTGCCCTGATCATCCGCTCAAAGACATTTTGTTCTGGTGCCATGAGAGAGCTCCTTGTAGGCGTCCAACGGGTTGCGTTGACAGTTACTTACCACCGCTTCCTCTGAGGGGCATTATAGAAAGTCTAAGGCCATAGTAAAGCCTAGAAGTAACGAATCAAGCCTTGGGTTTTCAGACCCACAAAAACAGGAGATATGGGGAATGGTCCCAACGGGATTTGAACCCGTGTCGCCGGCGTGAGAGGCCGGTGTCCTAGGCCAGGCTAGACGATGGGACCGCAGGAGAAGCTGAGGTGGTAGGACTCGAACCTACAATCGCCTGATCCAGAGTCAGGTGGCTTACCAATTAGCCCACACCTCAGTGCTGTTCAAAATAAATAAGCAATCAGAGGAAGTCAAGATTCAGCTGCGACCGGCGGCTCCGCTAAAACGCGCTCAATCCGGGCAAGACAGCGTTCCTTTCCCAACACCTCCATGACTTCAAAAAGACCAGGGCTCGCCGTCTTTCCGGTGAGCGCGACCCGGACCGGTTGGGCGATTTTGCCCAATTTAACCTGCTCGGTTTCCATAAACGCGGCAAATATCCCATGGAGGGTCGGTTCGTCCCATATCGTCACGTCCTGCAGTTGGGCACGCAAACGTGCCAGCAGCGGGAGAGTGGCAGCCTTCAGAAATTTCTTCACCGCCTTCTCTTCCAACGTGATATTGTCCGTCAGGTAGAATTGGGACTGCGTACCCAACTCTACCAGCGTTTTGGCCCGGGGTTGCAGCGTGGTTACCATCCGTGCCAGCCAGTCGTCATCGGGCACGGGACGTTCCGTTTTGGGCAGAAAGGACTTTACTTCTTGCGTCAGTTGTTCGGCAGTCCGCGCGTTGAGATAGTGCGCATTCAGCCACTCCAGCTTTTCCGAGTTAAAGACGCCGGCTGAGGCTCCGACATCTTTGAGCTTGAATTTTTCCTCAAGCTCCTGCCACGAGAAGACTTCGTCGTCTCCATGTGCCCAGCCGAGACGCGCCAGAAAATTCACCAAGGCATCTGGTAAATAGCCTGCCTCTCGATACGCGCGGACGGCGGTCGCTCCATGGCGCTTGCTCAGCGGCGCCCGGTCATTGCCTAAAATGAGCGGCAGGTGAGCGAAATGGGGAAGCGAGGCACCCATTGCCTGAAAGAGTAGAACCTGACGCGGCGTATTCGTCAGATGATCATCGCCCCGAACGATATGAGAGATATGAAGATCGGCATCATCGAAGACCGAGCAGAAGTTATACGTTGGTGAGCCGTCGGAGCGCACAAGAATCAGATCATCCAGCTCCTGATTCTGAAACACCACCCTTCCCTTCAGCAGATCGTCAACAACCGTTTCGCCTTCTTTGGGACTTCGGAAACGCAGCGTGTAGGGGCGGGACTCGCCCGGCTCGGGTCGGGAGTCCCGACAGGTCCCGTCGTAGGCCGGACTTCTCCCGGCAGCGAGCGCGGCTTTCCGTTTTGCCTCAAGCTCCTCAGGTGTACAAAAACAGCGAAAGGCCCGGCCCTGGCTGAGCAGCCGTTCCGCCATGTCGCGGTACTGTGCCGAGCGTTGGCTTTGGTAGTACGGGCCCTCGTCCCAAGCCAGGCCAAGCCACTGCATCGAATCTATAATATCGTCGTGGAATTCTTGGGTAGAGCGCTGCCTGTCGGTGTCATCAATACGCAGCACGAAAGTCCCGGACTGTTGCCGCGCAGCCAGGAGGGCAAACAGAGCGGTCCGAGCCCCACCAATATGCAGGAAGCCGGTCGGGCTCGGGGCAAAACGCGAACGCACGGTCGTCATGTCCGAACGCTACCCACGGGCAGCCCACAAGTCAACGCCGGGCGGAATGGCTCGTTCGACTCCTGGTAGCGGTCCGTATATCCCACACAGCGGAGGGGGTTTGAGTTCTTAAAATGTATCAGCTAAGGTGCGTCGGGCTGAGCCGATAGCTCAGTTGGTAGAGCATCTGCCTTTTAAGCAGAGGGTCCCGGGTTCGAGCCCCGGTCGGCTCATTCCTCTTTTACAATCCCTATCTGTCCCCGTCGTCTAGCCTGGCCCAGGACACCGGCCTTTCACGCCGGCGACACGGGTTCAAATCCCGTCGGGGACACTCCCCCCTCTCTCGTCTGAACGACAGACCCGTACAATGCAGAACTAACTTCTTGTATGTTACTGAGCTTGGGATTAAACACTTTCGGACAAATGGAACTCGGCGAAAATTGGCAGGCGAAACGCTTCTCCATTTTCCAGCCGTTTCGAGAAGAAGAGAATCTCCAGATTCTCCACCTCTCCAGATTGCGGATTCATCCGGGCCACAATGCCGTATTCGACTTCCTCGGACTCTTGTTCAGGGTAAGGAGCCGTTTTACCAAGGTAAAGAATGTCTCCAGTGCGGTCGTATTCAACGACTAGTTCCGATGCCATTCGCTCTCTCCTTGGCTAACCTTCCGTGCGATATACGCGGTCACTATCCAGTGCCGTTTACGCGGGGTTGAATCTGAGACAATCGCAACAACAACGTACTTTCCATCTTTCAGGCTATCAAACCAACGGACAAATAGACGCGTTTGTGGGAAACGCCGATCAGAGCGAACTTCATCCGGGTTCGAAAGGGTCTCCGCCAGTTGCTCAAAGTATTCTGGAAGAAAATCGGGATACTTCGCCAGAATATGCTGTCGTCGCTCCTCGGTTAGCTCCACCTCTCCGTTCAGATACGGACATGGAAGTCTCTCCATGCGTGGGCTCTAGCCCCAATTGAGATACCACGCTCGTCTCCTTACACAAACATCCCAAGCGTTTCGAACTCCTCTCGGAGCAACGCTTTCGTATCATCGTAGCCCAGCCACTCCTGAATCAGCGTGGCGTAGACCCGACGGAAGTCGGTCGTATAGCGCAGGTTGCCGTCATCCAAATCGGTCAGACTGGGTGGAGTGCTGTAGAATCCACCTTTGACCTTCTCCCCAATGACGTACACCGGCGTGGCCGTACCATGGTCAGTGCCTTTGCTGGCATTCTCGGGGACACGCCGGCCAAATTCAGTAAAGACCATAATCGCGACATCATCAGCCCGACCGAGGCGGTTGAGGTCTTGCATAAAGCCACGCAACGCGTCGGTGGTATAGGTCAGGAGACGGAAATGGAGATCGTTTTGATGGACGTGCGTATCAAAGACATTGCCCGCATAACTGACGTAGTACAGCCGGGTCGGGATCTCGGCCTTGATGAGTGCCGCGACCTTGCGCAAATCAAGCCCGAGACCGGCAGCCCGCACGCCATAGTCGACCGGGGTCTGATAGTCCGCCCACGCCTGACGGACAAAGGCCGCGCTTTCTGTCGCGTTTTCAGCCAAGCCTGTCAGGAAGTCCAAGGAAGCGTTGGAGGTGTCCCGCTTGTCACTCAGCCGCGGGAAGAGCGGTTGTTGCTGGTGAACCCCGTTCCGTTTAAACCCTTCGGGGTCATAGAAGACCAGGGGCGAGTGGTGGCGACTCCGCACGGCCAGCGATTGCGCGGTGGCAATATTGACCAGATAGTTGCGCTGCACCTCGGGGTCGAGCGCATCGGCCAGGCGGCCCAACCAGCCGAGCTTTTCGCCCGCATGGGGACTGCCCGTATGCCAGAAGCCCATGGACGCAAAATGCGACAGGATCGGATTTTCGTATCCGCAGGCATGCACGATAGCCAGCTTGCCGTCTTTGTATAAATGCTCGAAGCCGGCCATGGCCGGATGAAAGCCAAAATGCGCGTCGATCTTGCGCACGTCTTGGGCCGGAATCCCAATGGTCGGACGCTGTTGGTAATAGGCATCGTCGCCGTACGGAATAATGGTATTCACCCCGTCGTTCCCACCTGAGAGTTCGACCACGACAAGAATGCGTTCCGGATGCGCATGGGGTGACGGCACAGCATCGGCTTGCTCTGCCAGTGCACGGGGCACAAGTGGGTTACCGAGCAGTCCCGCCCCAACGCCGAGGCTGTACATGCCTACTCGAAGTGCATCGCGCCGGGAGAGTGGCCTATGCAGGAAAGATGTTTTGATCGCGGTCTTAGCCATACGTCTTATCCTTTATACATATATAGACTAACCCAACTGATATTCCGGCGTGCTCATCAGGAGATGGACCAGATGACGGACCGGTTCCTCCAGATAGGACATTGCCGGCTTTATCCTATCCGTCCCTAACTCCTGAGTGAGGAAATCAATAAGCGCTTGCCGGTCGTCTGCCGCCGGGGGGACCCGCAGCAGACGCCCAAGAAAATAATCAACGACTTCAGACGTTGAGGCGAGCCCGGCCTGGCGCACGATATTGGTCAGGGAAAGCTGTGCAGCAAAACGAGGAACGGGTTTCACCCGCCGAAAAGCTTCCTGCCAGCCGTGAGTACTCCCGTAGCGCGTGTTATAGTCTTCGTCCGCTCCCGCCATCATATTAAACATCGACATGGACTCGGAGCCTGACGGGCTCATGGCGTTGCCGGACATGGCGTTATCGGCGGTCTCGATCGTTGCCGCCGTGATTTCATAGCCTTGTGCGATCTTGGTCGCGACCTTTTGGTTGGTCACCGGCATGAAACGGTCCGGCGGCCGAAAATTCACCATATCGGGAAAGAAGACCGCACGGGCGAAGTTCCCTCGTTCCAGCAGCAAAGCAGGCGTAATCCAGCTCCGTCCGCCCTCCCAGCCGGCGACGTTCGGTGGATGAAATAATTCCTGACCCAGGTCGCGGGTGGTGGTGTTGAAATCGGGCACTCCGGGAATGTCGGTCAGCCCGAGCTTGCGATAGGTCGAAACCACAAGATGCACCGGGCTTTTGATCTGCGTTGCGTAGGCTGACGGACTGTAGAAGTCGCGCGAGAGAAAAATCGTCGTCAACAGCGGTGCGATTTCGTAGTGATGCTCTCGCAGGATCGCGCCGAGCTGCACCACCAGCTCGGGCGAGGGATTTTGTCGGACAAAATAACGATACAACTTGGCCGCAATAAAGCGGGCAGTCACATCCTGTTCCAGAACGATATCGATGATATCGATGCCGTCGTAATTTCCGGTGCGTCCAAGGAAGGTCTTCTGCCCTTCGTCGTGCAGTTCGGGCTTGACGACAAAGTCCAGTCCGACATGGGTCCAGCCGGTAAACGCCCGGGAGGCCTCGCGAATGTCGGTCTCAGTATAATTGCCCACACCCAGGGTAAAGAGTTCCAGGATTTCTCTACCAAAGTTCTCGTTGGGGTGGCCTTTGATATTCTCTCCGGCATCAAGATAGACCAGCATGGCCGGGTCCTGGGCGACGCCGATGAGAAGATCGCGAAAATTCCCATTCCCCCGTTGCCAGAATAATTCGAGCTGTTTGAGGAGCTTGCGGTAGTCGCGCACCTTGGTATCCGAGGTCGCAAAATGGCCGTGCCAGAACAGGGCGAGCTTTTCCTGGAGCGGGCGCTTTGTCACCAGCATACGCTGGGCCCACCACTGTCCGGCGCGCCGCATTTCCAGTGCGTCGGCCCGCAGCCAATAGAAAAAACGATCGACAACGGGTTGCAAGGGGCGACTCCCGCCGGGTTTGACCTTGACCCCCATGGACTCGCCGTTGACCCGGGCAATACGCACGGCATCGGCCCGGCTTTTGGGAAACGGGTCCAGCGTTGCATCGAACACTCCGGATTCGTCGAACGGCGGGACATGGCTGTTGTCGATGTCTTGGTAGTGTACCAGATGCCGAACCGCGGCGGCTGGCGTCATCGCCGCCAAGTGGTCAACTTCTTGGGGTGGACCGCCAAAACCGGCCCGCTCCAAGAGATGGGCGGCCCGGTCCGGGCTCCAGTCTTGGGCAGTGATGGGCGTCAGGTCGCCCGTCCAGGCATGGGGTCCGGCTCGCAGATTCTGTTGCTGGGAGCGAGCCTCCTCAGCGAAGAGAGAAATCAGCAGCAGGACGAGAAAGATACCGGTTCCAGCCCCTGCCCTGCTGACGAGCCTCCTCGGTCTCGGGTTCCAAATCCATTGCATAGACTAACCTTTCCTACCCCAGATATATACTCGCTGAGCCGGCTACCGCACAAGATGCCAAAAAACCCTCCGATTCAGAGTTCCTGTCCTGCGCCGCTCCCTTGCCTTGATTGGCGAGAGAATATATCCGCTTAGCCAAGCACAGTGTTATCATTTTGCAATAAGCGACAAAGACGTGGAGGGATTTTTGTATGGCGCACAACCTTTTTCATTCCTTGCAAACCTTTACCACCGAGGCCGGAAAAACCGGCCAGTTTTACGCCCTGCCCCAACTTGAGAAAGCGGGCGTGGGATCAATTTCTCGGCTTCCGATCAGTATCCGTATCGTGCTTGAGTCGGTCTTACGCAACTATGACGGCCAGAAAATTACCGAAGCGGACATCCGGACACTTGCCAATTGGGGACCAACAGAGACCCGCACGGCGGAAATTCCCTTTGTGGTGGCGCGGATTATCCTGCAAGACTTTACCGGCGTTCCCCTGCTGGTCGACTTGGCCGCCATGCGCTCAGCCGTGGCCAGGCTGGGCAAAGATCCCAAACTGATCGAACCGCTGGTGCCCGTGGACCTGGTAGTCGACCACTCTATTCAGGTCGATCACTCAGGGGTGGGGAATGCCTTACAACGGAATATGGAGATCGAATTCGAGCGCAATCAGCCCCGGTATCAGTTTCTGAAATGGGGCATGCAGGCGTTCGACAGTTTTCAGGTCGTGCCGCCGGGTATCGGCATTGTCCACCAGGTCAATCTGGAATACCTGGCCAAAGGCGTCCTTGAGAGAGATGGCGTCTATTATCCGGATACTCTTGTCGGAACAGACTCGCATACCACCATGATTAACGGCCTTGGAGTTGTTGCCTGGGGTGTGGGCGGGATTGAGGCAGAGGCCGGCATGTTAGGGCAGCCGGTCTACTTTCTCACCCCGGACGTCGTCGGGGTGCATCTGACCGGTCGCCTGCGTGAGGGGGTCACCGCGACCGACTTGGTGCTGCACTGTACCGAGATGCTCCGCGCGGCCAAGGTCGTCGGGAAGTTCGTAGAGTATTTTGGCGAAGGGGCGGCCTCCCTGGCCCTGACCGACCGCGCGACAATTGCCAATATGGCGCCGGAGTACGGCGCGACCATGGGGTTTTTCCCCATTGATGAGGAAACCTGTACCTACCTGACGGCGACGGGTCGAAGCGCGGAACAGGTTGATGCGTTCCGCAGCTATTTCCAGGCCCAGCAGATGTTTGGCATTCCGCGTCAGGGCGAGGTTGACTACAGCCAGGTGCTCGAACTCGATTTGGCCGATGTGCAGCCAGGTCTGGCCGGTCCACGCCGCCCGCAGGACCGGATCGACCTTCCGGATATGAAGGAGACGTTTCAGCAACTCCTCACAACCTCGCTCGACAAGGGGGGGTTCCAGGCCGACCGATCGATGCTCGACCAGCGTCATGCCGTAGCGAAAGACAAACCTTCGAATTTTGGCGCTATCGGGCATGGCGATGTGCTCATTGCCGCCATTACCTCGTGTACAAACACCTCAAACCCGAGTGTCATGTTGGCAGCCGGTCTCGTAGCCAAGAAAGCGGTCGAGCGTGGCATGACGATCAAACCGACGGTCAAAACGTCTCTGGGTCCGGGCTCGCGGGTCGTAACGGAATATCTGGAGAAAACCGGCTTACAACAGTATCTCAACCAAGTCGGCTTTCAGACCGTGGGTTATGGCTGTACCACCTGTATCGGGAACTCCGGCCCCCTCGATCCGGACATCGAACAGACGGTGATACAGCATAATCTGGTGGCCGCCAGCGTATTGAGCGGCAATCGCAACTTCGAGGCGCGCGTCCATCAAAATATTCGGGCCAATTTTCTGATGAGCCCGCCGCTGGTCGTGATGTTTGCCCTGGCGGGCCGCGTTGATATTGATCTGTCCGAGGAGCCGGTGGGCCAGGACAAAGACGGAAACGACGTCTACTTGCGTGACCTGTGGCCGAACACGAGTGAAATTCAAGACCTCATGGCGTCCGCCATGGACTCGGATACCTACCGCAGGTTGTATGCCGATTTTGAAGAGCAAAATCCGCTCTGGAATGACATTTCAAGCTCAACCGGCGCGGTATACGAGTGGAATGCTGAATCGACCTATATTCAGGAACCGCCCTTCTTTGATGCGTTCGGCCTCCAGGCCGGGACGATTCAAGACATTACCGGCGCCCGTCCGCTGGCCGTGCTGGGCGATTCCGTCACCACCGACCACATCAGTCCCGCGGGAGCGATTAAGCCGGATGCGCCAGCCGGACAATATCTCCAGGAGCAGGGAATTGAAGTCAAAGACTTCAATAGTTATGGCTCACGGCGCGGCAACGATCGCATCATGACCCGCGGCACGTTTGCGAACGTGCGGATTAAGAACTTGATGGTGCCCGGAGTTGAAGGCGGGGTCACGCAGTATCATGCCACTGACGGGAATGGTGGCGAGCAGATGGCGATCTACGATGCGGCCATGAAATATCAGGCCGCGGGCACCCCTCTGGTCGTGCTGGCCGGGCAGGAGTACGGCACGGGAAGTTCGCGTGACTGGGCCGCCAAAGGGACGCGACTGCTTGGGGTGAAAGCGGTCGTCGCCCAAAGCTTTGAGCGGATTCACCGCAGCAATTTGGTCTTCATGGGTGTGGTACCCTGTCAATTCAAAGAGGGGACCAGCGTGCAGACACTGCGTCTTGACGGGACGGAGACCTTTGATCTCATTGGGCTCAACTCCGACCTCAAACCCCTCCAGGACGCGACCCTGGTCGTCCACCGCGCCAAGGGACAGTCAACAGCTGTCCAGGTTACCGTTCGTATCGATACCCCTATTGAGGTCGAATACTACCGGCATGGGGGCATTTTGCCCTACGTGTTACGGCAGTTGGTTGCCTGAGGCTACCGGGCGATTCAAGAATCGCCCCTCTCCGGATCGTCCCTTCACTGCGGGCTCTTATTGAGCGCCGTCTGCGGGTATTTTACACTTGCAAAGTGCCCGTTTGCTTCCTATGATCCGGCCATACATGGCCTCACGAATCTTCTCTTTTCTTCTGAGCTTCCTCCTCGTTTGCCTTGCGCTCCCACCACAGAGCCGGCCAAAGACGGATCTGATGGATCAGTATCTCTCCTTATCGGGGGCGTTTTCTTTCGTACGCCGGGCCCCGGAGGGAACGGTCTCAAAAAAGATCGTACTCACTGTCTTTGAGGACTTTCTGTGCTCACATTGCTATGACGTCTTCTCCAACCTCATCCCTGCTCTCAAGCAGAAATATCCGAATCAGCTCGACATCCACTTTCGCGCGGTTCCGCTTGTCCACGCGTCCTCTCAAATTCCAGCCCGTGCCTATGCCATCTCTCACGAATTGGGGCTGAGTGAAGAAATGCAGCGTGCATTATTTCAGGCGCGTTTTGAGGAAGATATTGATACGGGCAGCCGAGACGGCATCGCCCTGGTTGCCCACCGCATCGGCCTCGATCCTGCATTACTCCTGAGCCAGCTCGATGCAGACGGGGGGAAGGCCGAGCTTGAAGCCACCGTTGCCCTGGGGAATAGCTATCATATTGAGAGTGTCCCGACCCTCATCATCGATGGGTGGATCCGGGTGCAGGACCTCTCTCCTCAGAACATCGAAACGATTATTGACGAGCTACTTGAGCGGAAACAGGGGGATCAGTGAGTCCAAAGCGAAACTCCGGCATCCGCTAGGACGACAGTGTAAGGCCAAAAGGGAGCGACATGAGCACTGCAGAGCGCAGCTATTTATATACACTGGGGGAACAGATTATTGCGCGGCGCAAGCTTGTTTTGCTGCTCGTGACCCTCGCCACCCTGGTTTTTGCCTCGTTTGCCGCTCAGCTTGACCTCGTCACTCGGTTCGACGAACAACTGCCGGAGAACCACCCTTTCATTCAGGTCCATAAGACCTACGCGCCGACCTTTGGCGGAGCCAACACCGTCATGCTGATGTTGGAGGTCGAAGAAGGTACCATCTTCAATCAGGCCACGTTGACCAAAATTTTCAATATGACCCAGGCCCTGGAGCGGGTGTATGGCGTGAATAATGAATTGGTCAACTCCATCGCCCACCGGACCAACCGCCGCGTGATCATGAAAAGTGGTGGGATGCAGGAAGTCGAGCCGGTCATGGAACGGGCACCCGAGACCGAGGCAGAAGTCGAACGCATACGCCGCATCGTGCATTCCTCGCGGAATTTATACGGCGTGCTGGTTTCGCTGGACGAAAAAGCCGCCCTGCTGAATGCCACCTTTATCGAGCAGCGGCTCGATTATCGACGATTGTTTGAGGAAGTCCGGCGCTCTGTGGTTGAACCGTATGAGGACGACAACACGCGGATTTATCTGGCCGGTCAACCCGCGCTGTACGGCTGGGTGTATTTCTACGCCAAGCAGGTCTACGTCATTTTTCTGGCAACGACGGTGCTGCTGTGGTTGCTGCTGTACTGGTATTTTCACGATGTCCGAGGGGCGCTACGACCCACTTTGACCGGTGTCATATCGGCCATTTGGGGGCTGGGATTTATCAAGATGATCGGCTTCAGCCTCGACCCCCTCACCCTCGTCATTCCTTTCTTTATCACCGCTCGGGCGGTCAGCCACTCCGTCCAGATGCATGAACGCTATTATGAGGAGTATCGCAAGGCAAAAGGGCAAAAAGAGCCGGCCATTATTGCCTCGTTCGCCGAACTGTTCGTGCCGACCCTGTCGGGTATCCTGACCGACGCCCTGGGTTTGCTGGTGATCTTGTTCGTGCCTATCGTGCTCTTGCAGAAACTCGCCATTAGTGCGGCCGTGTGGATTCTCGCCATTACCGTGAGCGAACTCTTGCTGAACCCGATTGTCTACCACTACCTGCGTGAACCCGACATCCGGGTCGTTGAGCGACGCGAGAACGGGCTCTTCAAACGGATTGTCTCAGCTGCGGCGAATTTTCTCGTCTCTTCTGCAGGCAAAGGGCTGACGCTTGCCAGTTGGGCACTTGTTTTGGGCGTCAGCGTCTACTTCTGGCAAAATCTGGTGATTGGCGACCCGACCGCGGCCACCCCGCTCCTGTACCGCGACTCTCCGCATAATACCGCCCATGCGCGTATTCAAGACACCTTTGGTGGGGTTGAACAGCTCATGGTTGTGGTTGAGCGTAAAGAGCCGGAGAAAAAAGAAGAGGCCGAAGACGCGAGCGAAACGAGTGCGCTCGACCGATTTCGTCAGCAAAGCGAGCAGCCCTCATTAGCGACTCCTGAGGTCTTGCCCTGGATCGAACAGTTTCAGCGCGCGCTCGAACGCGACCCGGCGGTAGGGTTGAGCTTCTCATTTGTGGATATTTTGTCGGTCGTAAATGGAGCCATTCATGAACAAGAGCCCAAATGGGAGGTCCTTCCCCGACGCACGAGTGAAGTCCGGCTCCTGCTCGCCTCCTATTTCTTCGGCACCTCATTTCAGGAAAGCGCGCAAGTCATTGATCACCAGTATCGCTCTGCCCCCGTCCGTTTCTTTCTGACCGACCATCAGGGAGAAACCATTCGGCGGGTTATTCAGCGGGCTCGCGACTATATCGATACCCATCCCAATGACGTCGCGCAGTTCCGGCTCGCCGGCGGCCCGATTGGCGTATTGGCCGCTGCCAACGAAGAGTTGTTTCGGAATGATATTCTGGTCAACGTCCTTGGTTTTGGCACGATCTTCCTCGTCCTCGTTATTACCTACCGCTCGGTCATGGCCGGGGTGTATATGATTATCCCTCTACTCGTCGCAAATGCCGTTATTAACGCGTATATGGGTGCCCGTGATATTGGCATCAATATCCATACTCTGCCGGTGGTGACTGTCGGCGTCGGATTTGGCATCGACTATGCCCTGTATATTGTGAGTCGTATTATCGAAGAACACCGGCTGGGCATGGGGCTGGATGACGCAGTGAGAACGGCACTCGCAACGTCCGGGAAAGCGGTGACCTTTACCGCCCTGACCATGATCCTCGGTACGCTGTTCTGGACCATGTCCAGCCTCCGCTTTAGTGCAGAGATGGGGCTGCTGCTCGCCCTCTGGATGGGGGTGAGTTTCTTGGCGACCATGACGCTTTTACCCGTTCTGGTTGCGCTCTTCAAACCGCGCTTTGTCACGGCGCAAGCCGCCGGAGCCACATAATTATTCACTTTTTCCTTGGGACATGTTAGGAGAAGAACCGAAGGAGAATATTTCCCTGGCCCTGCCGCCCCTCCCAGAGGAGGGGGAAAAAGCCTCTTCTGAAACTATTGACAAATATGCCCTCTAATAAAGATAAAGCCATTATAGAAAGGATACGATCATGAGTCGTGCCCCTCCGCGCTGACCAAACCGCCGCTCGCATATATCTCGTAGGAATATTATAAAAAGGAGAGGATTTTATGAGAACCTATTGGTGGACCAGAATTGCTTGCGCCCTCACGCTCGTAGGTGCGATGAGTCTGTCAGCCCCGGGCTGGGTGGCTGCCGATGTCAACCCAGGGGACACCATTACCAAAGAGAACATGGCTGAGGCAGGAGAACTCCTTATCCCAGGCATACAGTGGTTTGTCGAAAACGGCATGCCCATTCAGGTCACTGAGTATAAGAAAGTCAATCTGCCTAAACTCTATGCCGAAGCGACCGAGAAATACTCAGGCCAAGTCCAAATCTCGGCCGACGGCCGGGAAATGATTAACTACGTAGCCGGTCTCCCGTTCCCAAACATTGATCCCAACGACTCCCTGGCTGGGGCGAAGATCATGTGGAACCAGGAGCAGAAGCCTTCTTATGTGGACAACGTGGGAACCGAATGGATCATGGAACTCGTCAATAACCGGGGCGAGATGGAACGGATGTACGGCTCCCAGTTCTGGCGTCGGATGATGTGGACCGGTCGTCTGTACACCGATCCCAAACCGATTGTCCCCAACAATCCGCCAATGCGGTATACGGAGCAGTTTGGTCCGCTCTTTATTCCAAACGACCTGAAGGGCGCGGGCGTGCTCAATACACGCTATCTGCCGACGAATATTCCGGATGACTCCTATTTGGTCCGCTCTTTATTCCAAACGACCTGAAGGGCGCGGGCGTGCTCAATACACGCTATCTGCCGACGAATATTCCGGATGACTCCTATATGTATCTGCCTGAGCTGCGTCGTGTGCGGCGTATCAGCGTCGCGAACCGCTCGGATGCCTTCTGGGGCACGGACATGGATCTCGACTCCCTGTGGGGCATGAATTCCAAGCACGCCTACTGGAAGTGGCGACTCTTGGCCGAAAAGCAGATCCTGGCTCCGGTCCATATGGGGCAATACGGCACCAGAGATGTCTGGTGTGCACAGCCGGACGGCAGAAGCGGCGTGCTCGCGGGTATGCCGTGCAATATCAACTGGGAAAAGCGCAACGTTTATGTTGTTGAAGGGCTCCCGGTTGCCTACAGCCAGTATGCCTATTCCAAGCGTATCATGTATGTCGACAAAGACTTCTGGGCTCAGAACTTCTCGGAAATGTACGACAACGGTGGCGAGCTGTGGAAACTCTGGTTCAACATGTTTGAGTATGGCCCCCTGCCGTACGAAGGATATCCGGTAAAACCTATCCGTGGCGCCAAATACAATTACACGGATGACTGGGCCTTTACTCCTCATGGGATGCAGATGGACCTCCAGCTTGCCCACTTCAGCAAGTGGGATGCGCCGTCCGGCTATGAGAAGCAGGAAGACTGGATCAACGAGTGGTATTTCAACGAGCCAATTGAATTTAACACCTCCAAAGCGTTCTCGGTGAACTTCCTCATCCAGAGCGCCCGTTAACCCTACAAACCAGCAGAGAGGGGTAACATATCTGTTACCCCTCTCGCTCATAACAGACTAGCCGGCGACTTTTTCTCTATTTTCTTTTTTGCTAGGGTGGCCGCACTTTCATTTTGCGGAGGGGGAATTATGGCCAGTGATACAGAGCAGACGGGCGGGGACAGTGGTCTTTCAAAAGCGGTTTGGCATTACATTAGCGTTGGGGTGCTGTGGCTGGGGTTAATACTCACTGGCCTCGCCTTTGAGCGCCTCGGACTGACCACATCGTATCTGACAGGCATACTCCCAGGCGAGGTGAACAGCCTCAGGACGCAGGTCGCAGAGCTTGAGGGCAACAATCAGGAGCTCACCCACGATAGGGACCGCGCGGCGAAAACACGCAACACGCTTGAGGTCGAGGTGAATAAGCTGAAACGGCTCCAGCGGGAACTCGAGGCCGAAATTGATGAATTGAAAGCCGTGCCGGCTGCAATGGCCACGCCCTCAGCGTCATAGTCCCGCCAGCAAGATTTTTGTAGGGTTTTTATGATCGGAGTTCAGAACGTTACCAAATACTATGGGCAAGTTTGTGCCCTTGACCGAGTTTCCTTTGAGGTCAAGAGCGGGGAAATTGTCGGCCTGCTCGGACCAAACGGTTCGGGTAAAACGACGCTCATGCGTATCCTGACCGGATTTTTTTCGGCAACTGAAGGGACAGTCCACGTGGCCGGGCTTGACGTGGCGACGTCTTCGCTTGCCGTCCGCAGCCGTCTGGGCTATCTGCCGGAAAACGTCGTCCTCTACCCGGACATGTCGGTCCGAGCGTTTCTGAATTTCTGCGCTCGGATCAAGATTAATGGCGTGTCACAGCGGCGCACCAGTGTCGAACGCGTCCTCAGCGAGTGCGCGCTTGAAGACATGGCTCATCGTCAAATGGGAACGCTGTCGAAGGGCTACCGCCAGCGGGTAGGATTAGCCCAAGCTCTCCTGAGTGAACCCGAGGTCCTCATCCTGGACGAGCCGACGGTTGGCCTTGATCCGAACCAAGTGATCGATATCCGTGAGCTCATCAAGGGACTGGGCGGGAAAGCAACCATCCTGCTGTCAAGTCATATTCTGCACGAGGTGGAATTGACCTGCGAACGGGTGGTCATTATCGACAAGGGCCGCATCATTGCCGAAGACACCACGGAACGCCTGAGCGAGCGGGTCCAGGGCACGGCAAGCGTGCTGGTCCGAGTGGGCGGACCGCGTCAAAGCATTCTGCAGGCACTCCGGGCGATCAAGGCGGTCGTCCAAGTCACCGAGCAAAACAAGAAAGGCGGGGACAGACCGGAGGATGCTGTTTTTACGGTTCAGTCCTCCAATCAAGATATCGCCCGAGAGATTGCCCAGACAGTCATCAATAACGGCTGGGCTCTGCATGAGCTCAGACCGGTCACCCTTGACCTTGAAGCCCTCTTTGTCCGTTTGACCAGAAGAGAAGAGCAAAAGGAGGCGGCGTGAAGAGTCACACAGCCCGCCCCATCCCAGCATCGGGGTCAGGCGATCAGCGTCATCGGGCGGAGAGTGGATAAGGCATCTGTATAAAAGGTAGGACGATGTTTGCGAATTTTTGGGCCGTCCTGAATAAGGAATTACGCTCGTATTTTCTGTCGCCGTTTATTTATCTGATCTCGGCGGTCTTCCTGTTGCTGAGTGGCTATTATTTTTACTCCGACCTGGTTTTCTATGTCCAGTTTGGCTTTGGGCTGAATATCATGGAAAACTTTTGGCAGCTCATGTTCACCGACCTGCGTCTGGTCATCATGCTCACTGTCCCCTTCCTGACCATGCGTCTCTTCGCCGAAGAAAAGCGGCTCGGCACGATCGAACTCTTGCTGACCTATCCGATGCGTGACACCGACCTCTTTTGGGGCAAATTTGTCGCGTGTGCTATCGCCACGCTGTTTATGCTGTCGTTCACCCTGATCTATCCCGTGTTGATGTTTGCCCTGCAACCGTTCAATTGGACGCTGGTCGTGCCCGGATATGTTGGGCTGGTGATGCTCTCCCTGACGTTTATTGCCTGTGGCCTGTTTATTTCGTCGCTCACGGATAACATCGTCGTTGCCGGTTTGGGCTCGCTCGGGACGCTGCTCTTTTTTTGGATTCTGAGCTGGAATGACGGGGCGACGCAATTCGGGCTCATCAGCACGATTGCCTCCGTCTCCATGGTCACCCACTTCCAGAGCTTTGCCCTTGGGTTCATCGATGCAAAAGAAATCACCTTCTTTTTGCTCTTTATTATCTTTTTCAGCTTTCTGACCCTTCGCTCCCTGGAAGCGCGGCAGTGGAGGGGACGCCGATGAATGCCAACATTCGCAACACGATTAAACTCGTTATTGGAACTCTGGGGTTCTTTGCTCTGATTGTTGCTGTCCAATCTATCTTATCTGGACACAATCAGCGGCTTGACCTGACTTCACAGAAAAAGTTTACGCTCTCGCCGCGGGCGCAACAGGTCGTATCCGGCCTGAAACGCGATGTCCGGGTCATGGCCTTTGTGCACAGTGACCGTCCGGAAAATTTCTTTATCAAGGACATGCTCAGCCGCATGGCCAACCTCTCGCCGCACTTCAACTACAATATTGTTGACATCAATCGGAATCCGGCCCTGGCCCGGGAATACCAGGCTACCCAATACGGAACCCTGGTGTTCGAGTCGGGCGGGATACGCAGAGGGACGCTGCTGGGTAGGGGCGAATCCGCAGCCGTTGCCACCCTGCTTCAGGTTACGCGCGCGCAGGGCGACAAGGTCATCTATTTTCTTACCGGGCATGGGGAGGCCGCCCTGCCCGATACGTCTCCGACTCGGGGCTATAGCAAGCTCCGGGGGGCCCTGGTTGATGAGTTTTATGATGAGAAAACCCTCTCGCTCGGCGAGAGCGGAGCGGTCCCGGAGGATGCGACCGCGGTTGTCATCTTCGGTCCAATCTCTGATTTTCTCCCGTTTGAACTGGAAGCGCTGGACGCCTATGTGCGGCGTGGTGGCGCCCTATTCGTATTGCTGGATCCGGGCAGCTCGCCCTCATTTGTTACCTTTCTTGAGAGATACGGCATTAGCCTGCCGCCCCTTATTGCAGTCGATCCCACCAAGCGTCTGTTTGCCGGCGAGATGTTGACCTTCCGGGCTTCAGCCACCAAGAAACCGCATCCGATAATCCGCTCGGTTAATGCGCCGCCTATTTTTTCACTCGCCCGCGTGGTGTATATGGAGCCAGATGAGGAAAAGGGCTTGATTGCCGCAGCCATTCTGGCTACCTCGCCCCAGGGCTGGGCCAGTGCCCAGGAAAACATTCCGCGCACCGGGATTACAAAATTTGAGGAGGGACGGGACTTTCGTGGCCCAATTCCCATTGCCGGTGAGATGGCTATTCGGACTGGGGATACGCTCGGACGTATTGTGGTGTTTGGCGATGCGGATTTCGTCAATAATGATTTAGTCGAACAGGGCGGCAATAAAGACCTCTTCATCAATGCCGTCAATTGGCTCGCCGAGGACCAGAGTCAGATGGCGGCCAGGCCGGAGACCCAGCACTCGGGTGTCAACCAACTCTTTCTCTCCTCGGATCAGATTCAGACCGTTCTTGTCACAAGCACCGTCATTATACCGGGCTCTTTCTTGTTAATCGGGGTGGGTGTCTTTACGTGGCGGAGGTATCGCGGATGACGTGGCAGCGGGTCGGCCTATACTATCTTTTTGCTATTGTCCTCGGGGGGTATTACCTCCTTTTTGAGTGGCGTCCGGGCGGCCCGGAGGCGCCTATCTTTGAACCGCGCCCAGTCCGGGAGGGGACTTTTCTCACCCTCAAACGTGGCACGATTCATAAGCTCTCCATCCACCGCCAGGAGCATACCTTTGTCTCGCAGCGCAACGAGGCCCAGCCGGGTGAGATTCAGGCGGAGTGGCGGACCCTTGAGCCGTCGGGTGCACCGGTCACCTCTGCGCTTGTGATCAGTTTTCTTGAAAACCTCACCCCGGATAGAAAGGTCCCCATCGTCCATGAGGCCCCGGAGGACTTGACCTCGTACGGTCTGGCTCCCCCTGCTTCAACCGTTATCGTTGAAGGCGATGGAGAGCAAGGCAAGGAAACCGTTTTCATCGGCAGCTATAATCCGACAAAAACGGCCGTCTATGCCCGTAAAGACGGCTCCCCCGAAGTGCTCCTATTGGGCTATAATGTGAAATATTACGAAGACCTTATCTTTCAGGCGACACGGCGTGGTACGGAAGAGCGTTCCTAACCGGCGACCAGTCTTAAGCCGACGTCCGAGCAAGAGAAGTCAGATGAACAAGCACTCTCAGCGGTTTTGTTCAAGGCTGCTCACACTATCGCTCTTGTTTGTCTGGCTCGCTGTGCTGCCCGGCTGTCAGTTTGAAGAAACAAATGTCCAGGACGACCTGACGACGTATATGGACCAGGCGCGTTTATGGGCGGCGACCGAGGCAAAAATCAACAACGCGATCGCCAGCGCCCGAGAAGACCAGTTCGTGCATGACGATTTTGTGCTGGAAACCATGCGCCCGGCGATCGGGGTCGCCCGGGAGTATGTTGTCGAATTGGAGCGTTATGAACCACAGTCCCCGGCCCTGATGCAGATACATCAGGGCTATATCGAATCCTGGCGCGCCCATGAGTTTGCTCTGGTGTCGGTCGTCGATGCCGTTGAACGACAGGACTATATTCAGCTCTCACGGGCAAACGACGAATTGCTAGAGGCGCAGCGCTCGGTTTCGGATGTGCTTGCCGCTCTTGCGCGGCTGCTGCGTGAAGCTGGCCTGGCTCCGGACACACCGACCGGACGGCCTCTCACCCCCCCCCGTGAGGGGTTCAGCATTGACCCTTCCTCCTGAAGATACCCCCTTCAGGACGGCAAAAACACGGTGTCATCAGAGTATGGCAAAAGCCCTTGGGACCCCTCCCCTTCTGCGGTAGTAGAAAAAAACCTGCCGCTGAGCTATTGATCCTTATCCCCACGCTCCATATGACAGTGGGAGGAAATTTCACCCAGGGCAGAGGTTTTCGAAAGGAGACTTGTATGATGAAGCTGAAAGCATGTTTTTCCGCCGCGCTCGTATGCGCGGCAGTGGGGAGTTGGGTCGTCCCAGCCTCTGCTCAATTCCCCCAACCGGGGGACGTTGTCGATCAGAGCAATATGGCCGAGGCGGCGGATGTCCTCAATCCAACCGCAAACTGGATGCTCAACCAGGGCATGAAGATGAAGGTCATCGAGTACCGCGAGTACAAATGGCCCAGAGCGTACGCAGAGGCCACAGAGAAATTTGCCGGTCAAGTGAATTTGTCAGAAGATGGTCGGACGTTGACCAACTACGTCGCTGGGTGCCCGTTTCCCAACATTGACGTCAATGATCCCCTCGCCGGTGCCAAGGCCATGTGGAACCACGAGTACTTTCCCGATTTTACGGACAACGTGGGCTGCCCCTGGATTCTCGAGTTGGTGAACTACAAGGGCGAGATGGAGCGCTTTTATGCCTCGCACTTCTGGCGGCGTATGAAGTGGGAAGGCCGGCTGCACATGGACCCGAAGCCGATCGCGCCGTTTAACCCACAGATTACCTATACCGAGCAATGGGGGCCGCTATACGCCCCGAACGATCTGAAGGGCGCTGGCGTGCTGAACTTCCGGTATACCCCGCTCGAAAATCCGGATGACTCGTATATGTATCTGCCTGAGCTGCGTCGCGTGCGTCGTATCAGCGTGGCGAACCGCTCGGACGCCTTCTGGGGCACGGACATCGATATCGACTCGATCTGGGGCTTCAACGCCAAGCCCGGATACTGGACCTGGCGCGTCTTGGCCGATAAAGAGACCCTCATGGCCGCCCACTCAGGCCATTATCAGGATCGAGAGGTCTGGGCTGCTGCGCCGGACGGCCGGAGCGGAGCGACCGCCTTTCTCTGGTCGGACACAGTGCAGTGGGAACGCCGGCCGGTATGGGTCGTCGAAGGCATCCCGACCGGGTATAACCAGTATGCCTACTCCAAGCGGGTTATCTATCTCGACAAGGAGTATTTCAACACCTCATGGTCAGAGACGTATGACCAGGGTGGTGAGATTTGGAAAACCTGGACTCAGCTCATGAACATCTCGACGAAGCCCTCAGACAAGTATATTGCCGCGGACTACGACGAGGAACAGGTCTTTACCCACAATGGCCAGGTGGTCGATATGCAGATTACCCACAGCTCCAAGTGGGACTGCCCTCCGGGGTATGACGAGTACTACGTGCCGAAGTACGACTGGTACTTCAATACCGCCAAGGAGTGGAACACGCCTGAGGCGTTCACCGTGAATTTCCTGATCCAGAGCGCCCGCTAAACGTCACAGTCCCCTGCCCTGCTGTGATGAAGAAAATCCCCCGTACAACCCTGTACGGGGGATTTTTATTTTGATAAGAGAAACATTCATTTTGAGGAGGGAAGCTGCGGCAAGGTCAAGGTTTCATCCCCCATCGTCTCTTGACTTTTGCCGGAAAAAAATGCAAAGGACGGAAGGCACGAAATCTTGTTGGGGAAGCCTAGTGCAAGTCGTCCATACCAAAAGGGAGGTCACCATATTATGAATACTGAGAGGGCCGGCTTGGCCCACAGATGCACCAGCCTTTTCGCCTCGCTGTTTACCGCCGCGGCCCTACTCGGTCTGGCGGGATGCCAGGGAGAACAGCCAACCGCATGGAGCACATCGCTGCTGGCACGGACCGACAAATTTTTTGGTGCCGCCCACGTCACGGGCGACACCTTTGTGGCCGTGGGCTATGCCGGTCGCATCTTGCGGAGCGAGGATGCCGGCAAAACCTGGGCAGACGTTGACAGTGGCGTGCCCTGGACGCTCAACAACGTCAGCTTCGCCGGCGAGCATGGCTGGGCAGTCGGCCATAATGGGGCCGTCATCCACTCCCGGGACGGCGGCAAAACCTGGACAGCGCAAACCGCCGACACGGACAAGACCCTGATGGCGGTCTCCTTTGTTGACCAACTGCACGGCTGGGTGTGTGGTGATGAATCAACCTGGATGTGGACCGACAACGGCGGAGAGACCTGGAACGTCGAGATGATGGAGGTGTCTCAGATCGGCTTGTCCGAGCGCACCCGTCTGGCCGTGCCTGACATCATCTATTACAGCGTACAGTTTCTGGACAGAAACACCGGCTGGATGGTGGGTGAATACGGCAATGTCCGCTACACAACAGACGGCGGCAAAACCTGGGGGGCACAGCACAACAGTCTGCTCGATGAACTCGTTGAGCAGGGGGGTGTGCGGGACGTCATGGTGATGGGCGCGTTCTTTAAGGTGCACTTCAGCGACCCCAATAATGGGGTGATGGTCGGCGCTGGTGGGGCTATTACAAAAACCAGTGACGGCGGTCAGACCTGGACCTGGGTAGCGCGTGAGGGCAGCAATGCGGATATTCCGGCGCTGCATCTCTACGATATTGATGCGACGGGTGAGAATGGTCGTCTCATCCTCGCGGGCATGAATGCGGTCGTGCTTGATACCACCGACGGCGGAACCAACTGGAGCCCGACCGAGATGCCGGATGGCGTATATACCTGGATCAATTCGGTTGCCTTTGGAGAGAACGGCAAGGGTGTTCTGGTAGGCGGGAAAGGCACCATCATGATCACCAGCGATGGCGGCAAGAGTTGGAAGATGGTTGAGCAGGAAATGGTCGAGGAGGAAGCTGCCGCGCACTAGTCAGGCGTCCGGGTGCCTGCTCACAGCATTATCACGTAGAGTGAACGATTAGAAAAAAGGAGAAAACCGTGGCTGAGAGAAAGATGCCGACTATTGAAGAGCTCGAAGCGCATTCCAGGGAGCGCGCCGCCCTCTATCGTTTGGGAGAAGGCCTGATCCGTAATCGCTTTCTGATCACGCTCGGGGTATTACTTGTCACCGGATTCATGGCCTGGCAGGCGTTATCGATTGAAATGTCCACCAGCTTTAACGACCTGCTTCCGTATCGTCATCCCTTCGTCCGTGTGCATTTCCGCTTTGCCGATCAATTCGGTGGGGCGAATAATGTCAACGTGATGCTGAAAGTGGATAAGGGCGACGTCTTCTCGGTACCTATGCTCCGAAAAATCTACGAGATGACGCAGGCCATGGACCGCGTCACCGGGGTGAACCACGACCAGATTGAGTCGATCGGTCATCGCACGACACGCTATCTCACCGTGTCGGGCGGGACGATTGCCACTCCCCCGGTCATGCGTCGTCCACCCAAGTCAGACCGAGAGGTCGCTGAAATCCAGGAAATTTGCTATAATACCGAAACCATCTACGGCCAGTTGGTCGCCCTGAACGGTCAGGCCCTCCTGCTGAAAGCCAATTTCATTGAGGGCAAGCTCGACTATAAGACCGTCTTTGAAGAGATCCGCCGGACCGTCAAAGAGCCCTTTGAGACCGCTGAGGAGACGATCTGGGTGGCTGGCGAGCCCCAGCTCTACGGCTGGATATACTACTACGCGAACGAGGTGTTTTACATCTTCCTGGCCGCGACGGTGGTGTGCTGGATCCTGCTCTACCTCTACTTCCACGATTGGCGCGGAGCGCTGCGTCCGACCATCACCGGCGTTGTGTCGGCCTTTTGGGGTCTGGGTATTCAGGCCATGATGGGTTTCTCCATGGACCCGCTTGCCCTGGTGATTCCCTTCTTTGTCACGGCCCGGGCCATAAGCCACTCGGTGCAGATGCACGAGCGTTATTACGAGGAATATCGCAAGTGGCAGTGGAATAAAGAAAAGGCGATTGTCGCCGCGTTTGCCGAATTATTCGTGCCAACCCTGAGCGGTATTATTACCGACTCGTTGGGCATGCTCGTCATCGTGGTTGTGCCGGTGGTCATCCTGCAAAAGATCGCCATCTCGGCTTCGATCTGGGTCGCCTCGGTTGCGGTCAGCGAGTTGCTCATGAACCCGGTTGTATACTACTACCTCAGAGCGCCCGAACCGGAAAAGGTCATGCAACGTGAGGAAGGCTGGCTCCAACGTTTTGCTGACCGCTGCGCAGCCTGGATCACAACCCCCAAAAACGCCAGGATGATTGTTATTTTCTGGGTCGCCGCCTTTCTGGTTTCCCTGACCCAGATTCGGCACCTCACCATCGGCGACCCAACCGCGGCTACACCGCTATTGCATCTGGATTCGCCGTATAATCAGTCCCATATCGAGATTCAAAAGTATTTTGGCGGGATTGAACCGCTCATCATTGTGGTCGAGGGACGCGACAAGGAAGTGCTCAAGAACCCCGATTTGTTACGCCAACTCGAAAAATTCCAGCGTCACATGGAGCGCGACAAAGACATTGGCTACAGCTTCTCACTGGCTGACATCATTCAAGCCATTAATATGACCTTCTATGATATGCAGCCACGCTGGGGGTCCATCCCGGCCAGTTCCCGGCGGGTGAGTTCGCTCTTCTTTTACTATTTTGCCGGCACGCCGCCCGGCGAGTCGTCGAAATTCCTCGACCCGAGCTATACGGTCTCGCGAGTGACGTTCTACTGCGCCAATCACCAAGGGGACAATATCGCCCGGATTATTCAGGAAGCGCGAAAATTCGTTGCCGACAACCCGCTGCCCAATGCGGACTGGCGTCTGGCCGGTGGTTTGATCGGGGTGACGGCCGCAGCGAATGAAGAGATTATCAAGAACAACCTGTATATGCACGGCCTGGGCTTCGGGACGATCTTCCTGATCGTGATGTTTACCTACCGTTCCCCGGTCGCCGCAGTCGTGATGATGATCGGCCTGTTTCTGGCCGACGGCGTGGTGAACGCGTATATGGGTGTCCGTAATATCGGTATCAACTTGCAGTCGTTACCGGTGGTGACCGTCGGAGTTGGATTTGGTATCGACTACGCCTTATATATCGTCAGTCGATCGGTGGAAGAATATGACGGCGATATCAACGACGCGGTCCGGTTAGGACTCTCGACAGCAGGGAAAGCGGTGGCCTTTACCGCGGCAACCCTGATCGCAGCCACGGTTCTGTGGGCGTTCTCGAACATCCGTTTCTGCTCGGAAATGGGCCTGCTGCTGGCCTTGTGGATGGGCATCAGCTTCCTTGGCGCCTGTACCTTCGTGCCTGCGGCATTGGTGCTCTGGCATCCGAAGTTCTTTGTTCGTGCCGCCAGAGAAGGTATTATTGCTTAAAACCGCTATCCCTTCTTTACTGAAGGCAAAAGAGGCAGCCTCATGAGGCTGCCTCTTTTTTTGTCCAATGGCACAGTGGAGGAACTGGTGAATATAAGCGAGGGGATACAGGCTTACATCGGAATCGGCTAACCCAGACTGATTGGCTGGGGCCTCTGGCAGATGCAGCACACGGCCTTCGCCTGGAGCGATCAGATAGCGCAGTTACAGCAGGAAAGAGTCTCCGCCGAACTGACTCAAGCTATCTGTTACGGGAGTAATAGCCCCCTCATCGTCGGGGCCATTCGAACGAGGCGTCTATTCGTGAGGACGGGCCGGGGGGGATAAACGCGCGGTTAGCAATAACCACGCGCGGGTTGTTGGTAAGATGGGCTGCGGGGAAGCAATCTGGAGAATAAAGCGGAGTGCTTTACTACTGATCTTCCAGATCGTCACCGCCCTTTTGCATCGCCCCTTCTGGGTTTGTCAGCAAGGACTCACCAAGGGCCTTGGGGTTCGCAGCCAATCCGGGCTCTCGGCTATCCTTATTGGCCTGCTTATACTGGTCAACCAAAGACGGTTTGGGCTCAGCATCCTTGACTTCATCGATTGGTGGGGCGCCGAGTTCACACCCGCCCAGCACGACAATCGATCCAATTCCACACGCGACAAGCCCATGCCGCAGCCATTTGCCGTAACGAGAAAAAATATCTTGCATGGAGCGGACTATTAAAGAAAGCCACGCATTTGTCAAGAGCAGAAAACCGGGGCGTGTAGTGGTTCAATTTGCTTGTTCCCCCTCACCCCAGCCCTCTCCCCCTAGGGGAGAGGGAGCAGATTGTCCCTCCCCCTCTGAGGGGAAGGGGGGGCGCTCCGCCTCAGCGGGCAAGAGCGATGTGAAACTGAACCACTACCAGCCCGTGGCCGCGATGGCCGGCGGCCCGCTTGGCCGCGCTGCGGGTCCGCAAGCCGTGGGGGGGGCCATGGATGGTCTCGATGATCGGGCGCCCGCGGCCATACCGGCGTTTGGCGTGAGCCCGCGGTGCCGCCCGCCCCTTCGGGGGCGGGCGGACCGGCGCCCCGCCAGAGCGCGGGGAGAGCGGGGAAGGAAGGGATTGAATACAGGCCAATGCGCGCCTATATTCCGGCTTGACAGCCGCAGATGATATGAGCGAAACGCGGGCGGCGCCCGCCGGTCATAGAACGCTGTTTAACAGGTGGCTGATTTTGAATGGGTGATTGGGCCATAATTGTGTCGGGGCGCCGCATGCGGCGCTCCTGTTGGTCGTATAAGCCATCAAATTGCGCACAAAAAGAGCTTTTACGGTTCAATAAGCCATCAAATTGCGCACAAAAAGACCCCCTGTGGTTCAATAAGTTATTGATTTTATTGCATTCAGGTCGGAGACCCCCCCTATATTGTTTTGGATGGGTTTGTTAGAGAAGAACAGTGTTTGATTATAGATCGCTCCCTCCGCCTCCCCTCTCGGGACGGGGGGGCATATTACAGCGGCAGCCCAGGACGAGGGGGGCAACGGCCAAGACGGGCCGCCCGAAGCGGTGGGGGAGCCAGGGGCCGATCGTGCCGGCGGCGCGCTCGGCGGCCAGGCGGGGCAGCCGGCCCCTGGGGGCTGCGGACTCCCGGACTGGGCAAGCCTAGCCTATCCTCGACACGCTCCTTATAAAGTGCCCCCTAATCTGCATCACACGTCTGGAGGGAGATGGTTGGGATGAGGGGGAAGAAACATCGGGAATACCCGTCCAGGTAGTTGCAAAGTATAGGGAATAACGCTAGAAGCAGCGTGGAATACTAAATTATCTTTTGTACGATACGTTGGCATAAAGATATGGGGAAAGGGGGTGACCTGCCGCAGCCAGGGAAACAGAAAGTGAAGCAAGGTAGGGAGGATAATTCTTTGTTACAGGAGGGAAGGTTTATGACCAAACACAACAGGAAATGGCGCTCGGGCCTGCGAGGACTCGTGGCCGGGTTGGCCGTCGCAGCAGGACTCGTATGGCTGACGAGCCCCGCACAAGCGGTGGTCCGGGTGGGCGACTCAGAGATTCAAGTCGTGTACGAGATGCAGCACGCATTTCAATTTGACGGCAGCCCAGGCGATAACTTCGAGTGGGTGCAGTGGCGCAACGAGATGCGCGTGGAGTACGAGTATCAAGATTTGGTGTCAACCGAAGGCGGTTTGTTCGGTAAGAACATCAAGATCCCAGGGGTCCGGCGCGCTGACTTCTCCTTCATGTATCGCGGTCGCTTTGACCCGGTCTATGAAGTGCGCGACAAGTACGACGACATGTACTCCCACCGCATCAAGCAGTTCAAGTCCTTTACCTTTCCCGAGAACGGCTTTCGGGAAATGAACCTGGACGTGGACTTCGGGGATGTGATGGGCCACCGACTGTCGATGAAGCTGGGTAAGCAGCAGATCGTGTGGGGGGAATCCGATCTGTTCCGTTCCATTGACATTGCCAACCCGCTGCGGCTGGACCAGAACCAGGCGGTGGGCGAATCCTTTGAGGACTTTCGGACCCCCATCTGGGCCA
>MPMI01000082.1 GCA_002238415.1 Desulfurellaceae bacterium bin18
TGGAGTTTGACGTCCCCAGCTACCGGACTGACGCAGCCCAGCAACGCGGCGAGACTGCCGCGGCCGAGGAGGTGAACCGGCAAAACTAATCGACGATAAATCGGCAAGAATGGTTGACGCGGGACAACAGTTCTTCGTAGTAATAAAACGCACCTTGCCCCGCAAGGCCGGCCCGCAAGACTCTCAGTTGGTTGCCAACGCCCAAATAAACTACAAGGACAACCGTATCAGACTCAAAGAAGCTACCGTAGTCACTGTATAACTCGGGCACATTGTCGCCAGCGGACCCTTTAGGCTCCTCGACAACAGGCAACGGGGGAGGGACCGAACAGAAGCGTACAATATGCGCGTCGTTGGCGATTTGTTCTAATTCTGCTACTACGACGCAACCGGGATGACAGCGCAACTTCTGGACCTCGGTCGCGAAGGCCTCAACACTACTCTGGCAGCTCCAATCCAAGAAAGATCGCCACTCTTCCCTCAGATTAGCGAGTTGAGATTTGGATGCGAAATTTTCTTCTACTCCTTGTCGCGTCGGATATGCCGCTAATGTCTCTCCTATCTCTTTCTTCTGCACTGCGTTCAGCGGCCTCCTGTTGTATTGCACCACAAAGTAGGTCGTCACGATCACCACGCCGAAGGAAGAGAGGATCGCAGTTGCCGAGAGCATCACGACCACAGGAAAGGGACCAAGGCCAGGGATAGTGCCCAGGGCAGCGATAAAACCAAGAATTTCGGTAAGGACGGCCGTGACCATCCACCTGCTGCGTAACACGTCACGCATTCGCTGCTTCCTCCTTGTTGCTAGTGCTCCGCCTTGAGGCACTGCCGGATATTTATTCGCAGACAATAGCTTCACGTCTCTCTTACGTGGGCGGCAAGCCTTACCGGAATGCGCTTTCAGATGAACAATTCGAAATCCATGGCGGCCTCCTTTTGCTGATGAAAAACAGCCCCGAGGAGGTTCCACAAGGGACTCGCCGGCCGATACAATCGCCCGTGGTTGTGCGCCCTCTCGGGGGCGTATGGTAGGCCATCGCTCTGGACTTCATGGTACGAGAGCGACGATGATTACTTGATCCGCACTTGTCTCCTGGGCCCTGGTCGGGCGCGCCCTCATGGTAGCAGACTTTCACCCTACCGGTAATCTCAGGCGCATCTCCGTGTGAAATGTTTGACTCGCTACGAAATACGTGACTCGCCCGGGGAGCGACAAAGCCCTGGCCAGGCTTTGTCCCAAAACAGCCATCCTCGAACAAAGCCCCCGGACCGTGGGGATACACCCATTCGGGAAATATTATGGCAGGGCACCGTCGAGATTCCCACCCGCACGCGCTGGGATAGGCCCGTCTGTGCCATGGATGCGGGCGTCAGGTCTTGGGTTCCCTGGCTTTGTCCCACAATGGTTGTTTTGGGACGCGTTTGGGGACAATCTGGCTCATTTTAGGACAGAGGTCCCCATTTTGGGACACAGCCCCTAAATGGCTATTCTGGTACAACTCTTCGGACAGGTTGCCGGCTTTGGGGACAAAGCTGATGTATTCCTAGCCAGCATCCCGACCGATGCCTACCAACACGGCACGATTGGCCGGTCCGAATGTACACAGACCCTAGTACTCAGTCAACGTTGGAAAGGCAGGGATATAAGCGATGGAGTTTGGTTCTGGCGTGGTCGGTGCTGAAGCGCCAGTTAATGGGGACGCACGCGGTGTTGCACCGAGTTCCGTAGGCGGTGATGGCACGTTCCAGGGCGTCGGCATCGGGTATAAAGGACGGAGAGAAAATGTACCGCGCGGACGGCCCGATCGCCGGTTTTGGGTGTCGTAGGTCAGGGAAAATGTCCGGCTAAGTGTTCAGCGAAAATGATGCTCCTATAGATGTCAAGCCGGGCTGCTGACGAATCCTGCGGGAGTCTGCAAGGTGGAGAAGATCTCGCGGGCGACGTACCGTTTGAGGCAACGCATGACTTCGAGCTTGCTCATTCCCTCCCCGGTTCGGCGGCGCATGTATTCTTTGGATCGATGGTCGCAACGAAGTCTGACTACGACGATGCGGTGTAGCGCCGCATTGGCCTGGCGGTCACCACCCCGGTTGAGCCGGTCCCGGTTGGTCTGGCCCGAGGAAGCC
>MPMI01000049.1 GCA_002238415.1 Desulfurellaceae bacterium bin18
TGCGGGCTACCTCGGCCGTGCCCCGCCCCGCCACCCGATCGGCTACCACGCGCTCCCGGAGATCCATCGAATACGCTTGCATATGCCCCCCCGGCCCCTCCTAGCCTACCACGCCCCCCTCCCTATACGCTACACGACAGTGTAAAACGCTCTAGCGCAGCGAGAGGAATAGAGGTGGTTAGCAATGGCCCTTCTTCATGGTGCAAGCACTAACTTCCCAAACACTTTTCCTGCAACGAGATCCTGTAGCGCCTGCTGTGCTTCCACCAATGGATAGCTCTTATGCACCATGGCTTTGACCTTCTGGTCTGCGAACAATGGAATGAGGGCGTTGGCAATATCCGGGATTAGGGCAACCGAGTTCGGCAAGGCCATGCCGTAGATCGTTGCTTCTTTAAATAACGCCGCGCCGGTCATAAAGGTTGACTCAGGCGCTTTACCGGTTCCGGTGCCAATGAGGACGATACGGCCGTGTCGGCCAAGCGCGTTAAAGTCTTGAGCAAAATTGTCCGCCGCAACATTCTCGATAATGACATCTACGCCTTTGCCGTCTGTCAGGCTTTGCACCTCAGCCGCAAAGT
Source organism: Desulfurellaceae bacterium bin18 (assembly GCA_002238415.1). GTDB lineage: Bacteria > Desulfobacterota > Binatia > Bin18 > Bin18 > Bin18. The sequence continues at coordinate 582 of MPMI01000049.1, forward strand.
CCTGCTCTTTGTAATTCAGCGCAATATCCGCGCCTAACTCTTTTGTTCGTTCAGCCTTCTCTTGTGAACCGACCGTGGTAATCACCCGCGCGCCAGCCGCTTTGGCGAGTTGTATGGCAGCAACACCAACGCCACCGCCACCGGCCGAGATCAGTACGGTCTCACCCTCTTTGAGTTGTGCCTTGTGATGGAGAGCGACATAGGCGGTGTAGAACGGGACCGGGATTGCTGCTCCTTCAGCAAATGAGAGATTCTCCGGTAGCGGAAATATCTCATTCGTTGGCAGGCAGGCTTTTTCCGCATAGCCACCTCCGTTCAGCGAGCGACCAAAGACACGCTCTCCAACCCGGACGTGGCCCACTCCCGCACCAATCGCCTCGACCTCACCCGCTACATCCGTACCTGGGATATACGGAAGTGGAAGCGGTTGTGGATACTTTCCGGACATGCGTACCAGATCGGCAGGATTGATCCCGGTGGCTTTGACCCGGATTACCACGTGCCCTTCTCTCAGCTCAGGATCAGGCGCTTCTTCAAGACGCAAGTTTTCCGGGCTACCAAACTCGGCTAGACGCATGGCTTTCATAGATATCCTCTCAGTCTTTCCCTCGGAGCTTTTTGAGATGCGCGACACGCTTAGGAAAAAATCTTGTTCGGCCCTGTGGAGAAAGTACGATTCGGGTTGACCTTCTTCGTACCGTAATAGGTACACTTAATGTGGTCGAAGTCCAGCACCGGGGACTGATTGGGAATCTTTCAGGTGGCCGGACACGGCGGATTTACATGACGCACCTGCAAGCCTGAGTCAAGGGAAGTTTTCTGTCATGGCTTGATCGTAGTGACTCCCCATGGTGTTTATGCCATGCTGAAAAATGGTTGAGGAAATTATGCGCGTAGACATTTTACAGCCGTGCCGAGCGCGCTCCTTCTCTCTCGCGGCATAGTTTCTCCGAGTCGTTACTCATGCATACTCGTCACGCTCATCTGCACTCCGCCCTCTGCGTGCTGTCTGGCTATCCACCCGCTCTGGTGTTCCTGGTGTTCGGCGGCCTGCTTTTCGGGGCCTGTCAAAAAACCGCAGAGCCGTCGCGCAGCCCGACACCACCACCGATCCCCGTCCAGACGCTGACGCTCACGGCTCAGCACCTGCCGCGTACGATTTCGGCGGTGGGCGGGCTGGAGAGTCCCCAGACCACCCAGGTGACCGCCGACCGGAGCGGCAAAATCGTCTTTCTCGATATTCCGGAAGGACAGGAGGTTCAGCAGGGTCACGTTCTGGCGCGGATCGATGCCGCCGAGGCACAGGCTGCGGCTGACGTCGCCCAGGCCCAATATCAAAACGCCCAGGCGACCTTAGAGCGGCTCGCCACGCTGCAGCCCAGGGCGCGCTCCCAACAGGCGCTGGACAACGCGCAGGCCGCCGTCCGAACGACCAAGGGAGAGCTGGACGAGGCGCAAACGATCTTACGCAAAATGACCATCCGTGCGCCCTTCACCGGTCGTTTGGGCCTGCGCCAGGTCAGCCTGGGCACCTATCTGGAGCCCGGCGATGCCGTAGTCCGCATCACCCAGACCCATCCTCTGCACTTGGTCTTCAGCCTGCCCCAGCACTATGTGTCCGATCTCAAAAACGGCCAGCCCATTCGCGGAGCAGCCGGTCAGTGTGCGGGCCGCTTCACGGCAACCGTCAGCGTGATAGACCCCTTCCTCAATCCGGCAACGCGCTCGGTCACAGTCCAGGCCATTGTCCCAAACGAAGCGGGCAGCCTGTTGCCCGGCATGGCCGCGGCCTTGCGCCTCGAAGTCGCTGCGGTCTCGGACGCGATTTCCATTCCCCTGGAAGCCATTATTCGGCAGGGCACGAAGCGGCTGGTGTATACGCTGCAAGACGATAATCGGGTCGCGAGTCAGTACGTCCAACTCGGACAGTTCGCCCGGCAGCAGGTTGAGATTCTCAGCGGGCTCAGGCCCGGAGATACCGTTATTGTTGCCGGCCACCAGAAACTGCGGCCCGGAGCCAGGGTACAGCCAGCCCCGTATGAACCGGTTGAGAATACCAACCTGGAACTCGGGGCGAGCAGTGCGCTGCTGACGACGTGTGATTTTTAATCCATGATTCTTTCCGACCTGTGCATTACCCGTCCGGTGTTGGCAACGGTGATGAGCCTGCTCATTGTCCTGGCCGGGACTGCCGCCTTTTTGTCCATCCCGGTTCGAGAATACCCCGACATCGACAACCCGGTGGTCTCGATTACCACGACCTATGTCGGGGCCAGCCCGACAACGGTCGAAAGCACCCTCACCGAGCCGCTTGAACAGTCCCTCAACGGCATCGAGGGGGTGCGCAATATTACGTCGATCAGTGCTTTCAGCCGCAGTTCGATTACAGTCGAGTTTGTTGCCGGACGCGATATTGATCTGGCCGTCACCGATGTCAGCAATGCGATCCAACGCGCGTTTGACGATATTCCGGGGGAAGCCGAGCGGCCGATTGTCGCCAAGTCCGGGGCCAATACCTTCCCGATTCTGTGGATCGGTTTGCAGAGCGAGGCGTACTCGACCGAGGAGCTGACCGATATCGTCGACCGCATTGTCAAACCGCCGCTTCAGATTTTACCCGGTGTGGCCGAAGTGTTTGTCGGCGGGCGGAAATACGCCATGCGCATTTGGCTCGACCCGGCGAAAATGGCCCTGCACAGCGTGGACCCGGTCGATATTCACCGCACGATTACCGAGAACAATCTTCAGGTCCCGGCGGGTGAAGTCGAGGGCACGACCCGGAAATTTACCGTCCTGGCCGATGCCCAGATTGCCGACCCTGGCGTGTACGAAAATCTCATTATCCGCGAGGATGGTGAGACCCGGGTGCGCCTCAAGGATATTGGCTGGGCCGAACTGGGGTCCGAGAATTATAATGTACTCACCCGCCTCAACGGCCGCCCGACGGTCGGCGCCGGCATCGTCCGGCAGTCACGCTCAAACCAGCTTGAAGTCTCGGCTGCCGTGCGTCGCAGCCTGCCGGCCATTCGGGCCGCCTTACCGGACGGGGTCGATCTCCGGGTCGCGGTCGATAGTACGATATTTGTGCGCGCCTCCCTCGCCGAGGTGTGGTTTACGTTGGGTGTGGTCTTTGTCCTGGTGGTGGTGGTGAACCTGCTCTTTCTCCGTTCCGCGGCAACGACGATTATCTCCTCGATTGCGATCCCCGTCTCTCTGGTCGGCACCTTTGCCGTCATGCTTGCCCTCGGCTTTTCGGTCAACGTCCTGACCCTGCTCGCCCTGGTCCTGGCGATCGGTCTCCTGGTCGACGATTCCATTGTGGTCATGGAGAACGTCTACCGTCGGCAAGAGCTGGGTGAAACGCGCCAGGTCAGCGTCCGCCGCGGGGCAAAAGAAGTCGGCTTTCCGGTCATTGCCACCACCGTGTCTCTGGTTGCCGTGCTCATTCCGCTCTCGCTGTTGACCGGCAATCTGGGTCGGCTCTTTCGTGAGTTTGCCCTGACCATGGCCGCCAGCGTCCTCATCTCGACCTTTGTCGCCCTGACCCTGGTGCCGATGCTGTGCTCGCAGTTTCTGACGGTGACGGCAACGCATGGACGCTTCTACTACGTGCTGGAGCCTTTCTTTGCCAGCCTCAACCGTGGCTATGCCAGTGCCCTCCGGTGGGCCCTCCAGCATCGCCTGTCCATGGGTCTCTTTCTGGTGGCGACTGTAGGCTGCGGCCTGCTGCTGCTGCAAGCCATTCCCTCCACGTTGGTCCCGACCGAAGACCGGGGGCGGATTATCACAGTGATTAAAGCGCCCCAGGGATCGACCCTGGCCTATACCGCCCAGACCCTGGATCAAGTGGAAAAGCGCATCCAACGCATTCCGGAGGTCGAGGCATTCTTCGAGGCCATCGGGCTGTCTATTGGCGGGCCACCCAATACCAGTGACGGCATCCTCTTCGCCCGCCTGACCGATTGGAAAGAACGTAGCGTTAAACAGCAGGCTCTTATCGCTCAGCTCTTTCCCGAGTTCTTCTCGATGACCGGCGCCCTGGTCTTTCCGATTAATCCCCCGTCCCTGAACCAGCGCAGCATCAACGATCTGGAATTCATCCTCAAGAACGCCGCCGCGACTCAGGAGGAATTTACCCAGACGGTCAGCACCATGCTGGACCGGGTGCGTCAACTCCCCAGCCTGATTAACGTGGACAGCGACCTGCGGCTCGACAACCCCCAACTGGACCTCATCTTTGACCGCGACCGGGCCGCCGACCTCGGAGTGCCCGTTTCCGCTGTGGCCCAGAGTTTGCAAATTCTCCTGTCGCAGGCCAAGATCGATGAATTCATTATGCGCGGCAAGCAGTACGACGTGGTGACCGCGCTGGCGTCACGCTATCGGAGCCTGCCCGAACAGATCGGTGAAATTTATGTCCGTAGCCAGACCGGGACGATGGTGCCATTGTCCAGCCTGGTGCATGCTACGCCCAGTATTGCACCCGCCCGACTCAACCGCTATGACCTCCAGCGCTCGGCCACGATCACGGGTAGTTTGGCTCCTGGCGCGACCCTGGGCGCAATGCTGACCGGGGTGCAGCGTATTGCGGGCGAGGTCCTTCCGGTCGGTTTCAGCACCGCCCTGGGAGGCAGCGCGCGCGAGTTTGTGGAATCCTCGGCCGAGATGTATGTGATTTTTCTGATCGCGCTGGTCTTCATCTATCTCGTCCTATCGGCCCAGTTCGAGAACTTCTTGCACGCCCTGACCATCCTCGGCAGTGTACCCCTGGCGCTCTTTGGAGCCCTTCTGGTGCTGTTTGCGACCGGCCATACGCTGAACCTCTACAGTCAGATTGGCATTATTCTGCTTATTGGGCTAGTGACAAAAAACTCCATCTTACTGGTGGACTCCGCCAATCAGTCGCGGGCTCGCGGCACCGATCTGCTGGCCGCGGTGCTGGCCGCGGGACGCAGCCGTTTACGCCCTATTCTGATGACCAGCGCCACCTCTATTTTTGGTGCCTTACCGCTTGCTCTGGCCACCGGAGCGGGCGCGGAAAGTCGTCGCCCAATTGGTGCCGCGGTGGTGGGCGGGCTGGCCTTTTCCACGGCGTTCACCCTGCTCGTCATTCCCGTGGTCTATCTGTTTGTGACCTATGTGGGCGAACGGCTGGGGATCGGTATGGTCCCCCCCAGGGTGAAATTGATGGAAGACGGGGAGCACCCGGAGACCGGTGCAGGCCATGCCAACAAGAGTGCTGCGCTATAGTGCCGGAGTGTGTGATAGGAAAACGGCATGCAGACGATGCTGACACGACACCGGATATTCGCCATCTTGCGGTCCCCCTACCCTGGCTCCCGTCGGAGTCCGCACAGAACGGGGAGTCTACGGTTGTCCTCCCTCGCCTGGACTCTGCCCCTCCTCTTCTGCCTGGTCGCCAGTTGCATGGTGAGCCCAAAACGACCGGTCGCCTCAGTCACGCTTCCCGAGACGTGGAGCGAGCGACCCGAGCCGGCCATCAACACACCACCCGTGGAACTCGCACGTTGGTGGAACACCTTTCAAGACTCGGCGCTCCAGGCGCTGATCGAACGGGGAATCAGCCGGAATCGAGATATACGCGAAGCCACTGCCCGGGTTCGGGAAACGCGTGCTACGCGTCTGGTCAACCTGGCCCCCCGCTGGCCGCGCCTCGGTTCGTCCACGTCGTACACCCGCAGTCTGAGCAGCAGCACGACCACTTCATTGTCGTCCGATTTTCTCGATGACGAGGCTACCCGCACGGACAGCAGCGAGAGTCCGGTTGGGACGTCATTGGGCTTTGGACAAGAACGAAATTTCTACCAGATGGGCCTGGATGCAAGCTGGGAGATCGACCTGTTCGGTCGCCTGCATTGGGCCGAGCAGGCCCTGGGTGCGGATATCAGCGCGGCCGAAGAATACCGTCGCGCCGTGCTGGTGGCGCTGGTGGCCGAGATCGCGCGCAACTATATCGAACTCCGCGGGGCGCAACAGCGACTCCGTATTGCCCAGCGTCATATTCAGGCTCAGCATGATTCGGTTGAAGTCACGCAGGCCCGCTATCAAGCCGGGCTGACGAGCGCCTTGGACGCCGCCGAAGCTGGGGCTTTGCTGGCGAATATCCGCGCTCAGGTCCCTCCCCTCCAAACCACCGTCAAACAGACCCTCCACCGTCTGAGCGTCTTAGTAGGCGAGCCGCCCGCCGCTTTCACACCATCCCTCTCTCAGGACCGACCGATTCCGCAGGCCGACCTGGCCGGTGATATCGGACTGCCGTCCGAGCTCTTGCGCCGGCGTCCCGATATTCGGCGGGCCGAACGTGAACTGGAAGCGGCTACCGCGCGGGTTGGCGTGGCCACCACCGACCTGTTCCCTCGGCTGACCTTGACCGGGCGGCTGGGGACGCAGGGCTTGGATGTGACGGATCTGGCCAAGGGGGCGGGGCTGTCCTGGGCCACCGGCCCGGCGCTGAGTTGGCCGGTGTTCGACGCCGGCCGCATCCGGGCGGCTATCAAGGTACAGGACGCGCGCCAGGCCCAAGCCCTCACCCGGTATGAGCAGGTGATTCTCACCGGGCTCGAAGAGGTTGAGAATGCCCTCGTGGCATACAGCAAAGAGCAAGTTCGCCAGCAATGGCTGACCGCCTCAATAACCGCATACACCGATGCTGTGGAGATTTCCACCGAACGCTATCTGAACGGGCTGGAAAACTATCTGAGCGTCGCCCTGGCCCGACGCGCGCTCCACACGGCCCAGGATGCCTTTGCTCAAAGCCAAACCGCCCTCGCCGCTCACGTTATTGCCTTGTACACCGCGCTCGGCGGGGGCTGGGACACGACCGGGTCGCCAGGCTGACACGATCCGTTCCCTGCCCCCCTCCGGTGATGGCGATGTCATGGCCACCATGCCTCTCGGCTCTTATGATCGCGGGGCCTTCGGCAAGCTTTCATTCATGACGCCTCAGCATTCTGCGCGTCCGCGCCAGTTGCCAGCTTCCCATAGGTAAAACTGGCTATCAGGGAAAGGATGCCAAAGACAAAGACAATCGTGACAGCTGAGGTGCCTGGGAAATTGGTACCGACGATGAGCAGAGCCACCGCTACATTACGAATCGCCGTGGAGATGGCGAGCGCCCTGCGCATTTCAGCCGCCTCGCCTTTCATCATCACGTTTCCGATGAGGAGACAGATGAGGATGGAGAGAAGCACTGCCAGATGAGGAAGGACTCCAAGGCCAACAATCTGCTGGGCTTGCATGGCAGCGATCAAGGTCAGACTCAACACAATACCAATCAGGGCGAGCTTGGGCACAAACTGGAGCAGTTTCTCTGCCCACCTCTGCCTGACATGCTGGATGGTCATCCCTACACTCAGCGGGATAATCTGGGCGGTCAGGAGGATCTGGATGATTTTCCAGAGGTCGATTTCTAAGCCTGCCTCGCTCGAGGGAAGACAGAGAGCGAGAATGAGCGGCGTGATCGGAACACAGAGGAAGGCGACAATGAGCATCAGCCCCACCGCGTACGGGAGGTTACCCTTGGCCAGCCCGACAAAGGGGGGCGCCGCAGACGCGACCGGGACGGCGGCCAGGACCAGTAGGCCGATGATGACGTCGGGGCCAAGCGGTAATCCCTGTAGCACGAGGACGAACACGAAAGGAACGACTACGAAATTCGCTACCAGGCCACGTAGTACGATGTGGTACTGCCGGGCGACGGCGAAAACCGCTCCAAAGGGAGTGCGCAAGCCGACGCCGAGCAGGAGGCACATGAGCGAGACCAGCATCAGATTATTGACAACGTCGACCATCGTCGAACTGGCCTCCTCTCCTTAAAGCCGCAGAAAGTTGACTTCTTGGTACACGGGTTTCCCTCAACAATCTTTCCATCTCCTTTGCGGCGTAGCAGCCGTTATCCCGGTCCAGTCCGGTCAAGCTAGAGTATGACCGGGATACGTGCCATAACCGACCATATCACGTCGTCGCCTTGTACACAGCGCTCGGCGGGGGCTGGGATACGACCGGGTCGCCAGGCTGACACGGTCCTGGCGTTGGTAAAGGCATGGGATTGCTTCCCCTAATCGGGCTTGGTAGGGAGTTTTCTGAGAAGAAGGAGAAGTCTATGCGACGGACGATTGTGGTAGCACTGGCCGGAATCGCGCTTATGGTTCCGGGTCTGAGCCGTGCGGCAACCTGGAAGAGTGATTCGGCGCATGCCAGTGTGCAATTTGCCGTGAGGCATTTGATGGTCGCCACCGTGCGCGGCACGTTCGACAAATTCGACGTGACCGCGGTCATAGACGAGGACGATATCAGCCGCTCCTCGGTGGAGGCCACCATCGAGGTGGCCTCCATTAATACCCGCAACCAGAAACGGGACGACCATTTACGCGGGCCGGATTTCTTTGATGCTGCCCAACATCCGACCATCACCTTCAAATCAAAGGTGGTCGAAAAAATACAGGACTACAGCTATAAGGTCACCGGAGAGCTGACCCTCATGGGTGTCACCAGAGAGGTCGTGCTCGATGTGACCGGCTCGCCCCAGACCATCACCGACCTCCGGGGCAAGCCTCGCCTGGGCGGGGCTGCCACCACAACGATCAATCGTACCGACTATGGGCTCAGCCGCAACTCGGTCCTGGAGTCGGGCGGGGTGGCGATCGGCGAGCAGGTCGAGATCACAATTGATATCCAACTGGTGCCGGCACAGTAATTCGCCGGGCGTATCTCAGCTTGTCTTGCTCCCCCTTCCCGTTCGTGCTGAGCGTAGCCCCACAGGGGCGAAGTCGACGTACGCTCAGGCTCGACGGCTTTCCCAGAGAAGACAGCTTCCCAGCCCTTGACGGCCCCCCCGGTCTTTTGCTTGGTTGAAATCCTCCATGAAGCTGCTCGGCACGCAACTCGCCTATTTTCTGAACGAGCCGGCAACGCGCCGGAATATTGGCGCGCTCCTCAAATTCGCCGCCTTTTTGGTCGGCATTATTCTGCTCTTCTCGGTTCTCTTCCACGTGATCATGCTGCACGCGGAAGGGCAGGATCATTCGTGGCTGACTGGAGTCTATTGGACCCTGACGGTAATGAGCACGCTCGGATTTGGTGACATTACTTTTCACAGCGATATTGGGCGGTTTTTCAGCATTGTGGTGCTGCTCTCCGGGATTGTCCTGCTGCTTATCGTCCTGCCCTTTACCTTTATTCGCTTCTTTTACGCTCCCTGGCTGGAAGCGCAGATACGGTTCCAGGCCCCGCGCGAAGTGCCGACAGATACCCAGGGACACGTCATTATCTGTACCTACGACACCATTGCTCCCGGCCTGATTGAACAGCTACGCCTCCAGGACGTTCCCTATTACGTTCTTGAGCCCGACCCAGCGACCGCCGCACGTATGCATGAAGACGGCATTTCGGTCATTGCGGGTGAGATCGATAGTCGTGAGACGTATGCGAAAGTCCGGGCGGCCCAGGCCCGGTTGATCGTTGCCAACAGCGCCGACACCGTCAATACGAATATTGCCCTGAACGTCCGGGAGGTTGCCCCGGATGTTCCCATCATGGCAACCGTCGAGGAAAAAGACTCGGTTGATATCCTCGAATTGAGCGGTTGTACGCACGTGGTTCCGCTCAAGCAGCGCCTGGGAGAACGTCTCACCAACCGTATTAACATCGGGCACGCCCAGGCGCATGTGATCGGCAGTTTTCGCGACCTTCAGGTTGCAGAGTTTCCCGTCCACAATACTCCCTTGGCGAACCGGACGATCCGTGAAACCCGGCTGCGCGAGGTCATCGGTCTCAATATTGTCGGGATTTGGGAACGGGGTCGTTTATTACCGGCGACTCCCGACACTTTCCTGTCCAACACCAGCGTGATGGTTGTAGTTGGCTCGGAAGAACAAATGCTGGAACTCGACACCCTGCTGGTCATTTACGATACCAATTACAGTCCGGTCCTGGTCATTGGGGGAGGCAAGGTCGGCTGTGCCGCCGCCGAGACCCTGAAGCGCAAAGAGATACCGGTGCATCTGGTTGAGCATGACGAATTGCTGCGGGAACGGATCGCACACATCCCGGATCAACTCTTTATCGGCGATGCGGCCGACCGAGAGGTCCTGATGCGCGCCGGCTTGCAGGATGCCCCCGCCGTCCTGCTGACCACCAACGACGATGCCATGAATATTTACCTGACGGTCTACTGTCGTCGCCTCAATCCTGAGCTGCGCATCGTGAGCCGGATTACTCATGAACGCAACCTCGAAGCCATTCACCGGGCCGGCGCGGACTTCGCCCTGAGCTATTCTTCGCTGGGAATTGAGCAGGCCCTCTCCCTGCTGCAAGGCCGCGAGTTAGGGATTCTCGGTGAAGGGGTTGAATTATTCGCGGTATCCCTGCCGCGAATGCTGGTGGGCTTAACCTTATCCGACAGCGGAATTGGAGCCCGGACGGGGCTGAACGTGATCGGCATTCAACACAACGGGAGCCTCGTTACCAATCCGCCCGCCTCAACAAAGCTGCAAGGGGAAAGTGAACTCATCATGCTGGGCAGCACTCAGCAGCGGCAGGCATTTACCGAGGCGTATAGTTAGCCGTGTAGGGGCAACCCCCTGTGGTTGCCCCCGGCGGGGGAATGGGTAGCCACAGGGGGCTACCCCTACGGGGGGTCTAAGACGGGGCGATCCTGCGTCAGATGGAACACGACCAGCAGCCCGGCGCTCAGCCCATACGCGAGGGCGAATTCCGGCGCGGCAGCAAAACCAAACGCATTCTGGACTCCCACGGGAGTCAGTTCATAGGCGTGGATCACCCCCACAAAAGACAGGGCTGCGGCGACTAGCAACCAGGCCGCTGCGCGGAGAAACTGGCGTTCGATAATAAAGACCAGAATGGATGCCAGGATCATGGCGCTCAGCAGAAAACCCTGGCTGAGGGCAATCACGCCGTGAATGTATAAATCACCCCCGAACTTTGGCGCGACGTCGAAGAGCGTAGCGCCGGCTTTGCGCAGGCTGGTTTCAATCAACACCAAAGCCCAGGCGGCCAGCGCGGGAATCAGCCCGAAGGCAACCGCCAGCGCGTGCGCTTGGGGTACGGCCTGAAATGCCTGGGCGGTCATAATGATGCCAATCCATAACAGAATGCCCAGCGTCGCTTCGATCGGAACGACTTGGAGAATCAAAGTCATTCCGCCAATCAGACACAGCAGCCAGATGACCACCCCATCGATCACCGAGTAGCCGACGCGCGCCCCCATCGCCTTCCAGGCCGGGTGACCGATATAGATGGTCGTGGGAAACGGGCTGCCGAATCCGGCGGCCAGGAGCGTCCCGGCACCATTGGCGAGCAGTGAGGGTTTGGTTTCATAGCGATCGCCGGCTGCCTCCGCACTTTCCAGATTCTGTAATGAGCCAATAATATTAAACAGGCCCATAGGAAAAATAATGGCCAGATACTGCCAACCCCGCTCGCTGGTCAGCAGGGCAAAGAGGTCGGACGGGACCGGCGTCGGTATATACAGCGCAAACTCGTACTGCTCTACCGGCGGCTCAAAGACCGGCAGCCCCAGCAGACGCAGCCCCCACGCCAGGATGACACCCGTCAGCACGGCCACCAGGCCACCGGGCAGGCCGCCGGGCAGGGTCCGGCGGGACGCGTAGGCAGTCAGGATCATCATCATGGGCACAATCGCAATCAGCGGCTGCGCAAAAATCTGGAAGATAAAACCGACGGCAATAAACGTGACTGCCACGCCGGCCAGCGCCGTCAGCAGCGCGGCCCGCGGCGTATGCCGGCGCAGCCAGTCGCCAACAAAAGCGCCCGCCGTTTCCATCACCCCGCTGAGCAGACAGGCCAGCAGCCCAACCTGCCAGGCCAGGGTTGGGTCTTGCGTTTCCTGATAGACCGGCCCCATGATGAGGAAGATGTAGGCAAAACAGCTCGGCGTATTGATGCCATACGGCAGAGCCGTCACATCCTTTCGCCCGGTTTGCAACATCAGCCGCCGGGCCTGCCAGGCGTAAAAGATATTGCCGAACAGGATGGAGAGTGCCGCCCCAGGCAGGATGCGGCCAATCACCAGCTCTTGGGGCAAGCCGCAGACCAACGGACACAGCACGGCGATCAGCATGAGTTGCAAGAGATTGTCGATAAACAGGCCAAAGAAGCCGTCAATATCGCCCCGGACAAACAGGGCGCGCAGCCCGTGCAACGTCCAGGAGACTTCCCGCCCAACCGCATCTTCGTGCATACGGCGGGCAGTCTAACGACCGGATAGACGGCCGTCAAACCGAACTGGAGTCGAGCTACGGTTGACAGCGCGGGCGAGAGTATATTGAGTCGTGCTTTCATTTTGATTATCTGTGGTGGGTGTGACGTAAGGAGGCGCTATGAAAACGCTCGTACGATTCGCTCGGGCTGGCCTGGTCCTCGGGGCGCTCGGCTTCTTCCAACCCTTCGGGCATGCGGCCGACCTCGCTGAGGTCCGAAAAGCGGCGGAAGAGGGCAATGCCCGAGCGCAAAACAGCCTGGGAGTCCTGTATGTCAAAGGCAATGGCGTCGAGCAGGATGCCAAGGAAGCCGTCAGATGGTTTCGCCGCGCCGCCAAGCAGGGTCATGTCGGCTCTCAGTATAATCTGGGCCTCTTGTATTTCGCCGGGAAAAATAGCGACCGGGCGAAGCAGGAAGCCGCCAAGTGGTTTCAAAGAGCGGCCGAGAACGGACATACGAAAGCCCAGTACCGCTTAGGCATGCTCTATATCCAAGGTGGCGGCGTTGAGCAGGATTATGCCAGCGCCGCCATTTGGTTGCGGAACGCGGCCGATGAGGACCATGCCGAGGCTCAATATAATCTCGGCGTGCTATACGATAACGGCTACGGCCTGGAGCAAGACCTGACCAAGGCCAGAGGCTGGTACCTCAAGGCTGCGGACCAGGCCCATACTGGAGCGCTGTTCAATCTTGGCACCATCTACTTCGCCGGTCGCGGCACGGAGCAGGACGATGCGGAAGCGGCCCATTGGTTCCGCCGGGCCGCAGAACGGGGCCATTCCGGCGCGCAGTACAACCTGGGCGCCATGTATCTGGAAGGCCGAGGGGTGGCCAAAGACGATGACACGGGCATCGACTGGTTACGCAAAGCGGCCGAGCAGGGTCATGCCAATGCCCAGAAAATCATCGATCAAATCAGTGCCGGCAGCTAATGGGTGTCCGGTTCGGGCCTCTGCCTCAGCTGATGAGGGACGCATGACAGCGGTCACCAAACGGGCACGGCTCCCGCTGGCCGTGCTGATTGTCCTCAGCGGCGTGGGTTGCGATCAAGCCACCAAACAACTTGCCGTCCAACAGTTGCGCGGCACGCCGCCCCTCTCCTTTATGCAGGACATTGTTCGCCTGCAATATGCCGAGAATCAGGGCGCTTTTCTCGGACTCGGGAATAGTTTGTCGCCCGAAGTGCGCTTCTGGCTGCTGACCGTGGCGACCGCCGTACTGCTCCTGGGCTTGGCCATCTTCCTCATCGTACAGTGGAAGATGCCGCGTCTCTCGTTCATTGCGCTCTCGTGTGTCCTGGCCGGAGGGCTGGGGAATATGATCGATCGGCTGGTGCACGACGGCAGAGTCATCGATTTTTTGAACCTCGGTCTGGGCTCACTCCGCACGGGCATTTTCAATATCGCCGATATCGCCATAACGGGCGGCGTTGTGCTGCTCTGGATCGCCAGCTTGCGAGCAGACCCCCAGCCGACTGAGCCATAAAGAGTGACAGGCACAGACAGGAAACAACAAATCCCCTCCCGAGAGGAGAAGCGGGAACGAGCCGTTTCAACTCCTTCCACATGATGCTAAGGTCTGAGCCGAGATTGCACGACGAAAAGAAAGGAGACCGTATGGCCAAAGATGCTGTCATCCCAAAGGGAATGGAGGCTTATTACAACGATTTTCATTTTGCTCCGGCAATCAAGGATGGAGATCGTCTCTACTGTTCCGGCGTGATCGGAGTGGGCGAGGGGTATAAGGTTTCGGACGATCCCGAAGCGCAGTTCACCCAGGCGTTTGAACATGTCAAATCCACGCTGGAGGCGTCTGGCGCGTCGTTTGACGATGTGGTCGAGATGACGACCTTTCACGTCGAACTGCAAAAGAATATCCAGGCATTCATGAAGGTCAAAGACAACTACATGGCAGCCCCCTACCCGGCCTGGACCGCGATCGGTATCACCGAGCTGGCATTTCCGGGCGCCCTGGTTGAGATCAAAATCATCGCCCGGTTACCGTAGAAGAAGAGATGAGGAACTCGGGGTTAGGGAAGAAGACACCTGGTAGTTTCCCGTCCCAACCCCCAACCCCCAACCCCCACATGAAACCGTTCTGGAAGACAAAATCACTCGCCGCCATGAGCCAGCAGGAGTGGGAGTCTTTGTGCGACGGTTGTGGACGCTGCTGTCTGAATAAACTGGAGGACAGCGAGACCGGGACCACTCATTATACGAATGCGGCCTGCTGGCTGCTCGACCTCACTCGCTGTCGCTGCAAGCGGTATGAGCGGCGGACCCAACTCGTTCCCGAGTGCGTGCGCCTCTCGCCCGAGAATGTTCAGAAGATCGGTTGGCTGCCGCACTCCTGCGCCTATCGACGCCTGGCCGAGGGCCGCGACCTAGCCTGGTGGCACCCCCTGGTCTCCGGCCGCGCCGAGACCGTCCACCAGGCCGGCATCTCGGTCCGAGGCAGAGTGGTCTCCGAGGAGACCGTCCCGCCCGAGGCGTTTGAAGACCATCTGATCGACTGGATCGAACACGACTGACATACGGAGACAAGCTAGACTTCTTTCCTGGTGCAACCGCCTCGGCCTATTGCTACTCGGTCACAGTGAGGCTTATATCCTGGGGGGAGAAACCACCAGAAGAAATAGAGAGAAGCGAACCATGACGAAATGGAGGGACATGTTCAAGAAGGGACTGGCAGTCACCAGACTACTCACTAAAGCCCTGATGGGACTCGGGGTAGCACTCCTGCTGGGAGTCTGGGGTGACGGGCAGGAAGCAAGCAAACCCACGCCGCCCTCCAGCAACAAAACAGCCGGTTTTCCAAGTGGCCACGAAAAACAGCCCCCCACTCCCAGGCAGTTAGTCCAAGCCAGCAACGCTTGCCCAGAATGGGGAACACTGACGCTCTTCAAGGCCGACGTGCTACAGAGGTGTATTGATGAGGGTCTGAATCCCAATGCAAAAATAGAAAAAGAAACGCTCCTGACCACTGTTGCAGGAATGTCCGGCCAGGATGCAACCGAGGCCGTCCAGGTCTTGCTAGAGGCTGGGGCTGATGTCAACGAACAAAACGGGACCTCTGCACTCATGGCTGCTTCAAGAGCGGGTCACACGGCCACCGTCCAGGCCGTGCTGGACGCCGGGGGGAACGTGAACGCGCAGATTAATGATCCTGGGAATCCAATAGTACACGGGCTCGGGGCACACGGGCTCACTGCGTTAATACTTGCTTCAGATGTAGGTCACACGGCCACCGTCCAAGCCTTGCTGGATGCCGGGGCCGACCCGAATCTGCAAAACAAGGCTGGGTTCACCGCACTCATGGCTGCTTCAAGAGCGGGTCACACGGCCACCGTCCAGGCCGTGCTAGCAGTCGGAGCCGATCTGAATCTGCAAAGCAAGGCCGGGTTCACCGCGTTAATGGGTGCTTCAAGGGCAGGCCACACGGCCACCGTCCAAGCCTTACTGGATGCCGGGGCTGACGTGAACGTGCAAATTAACGATCAGAACTGGAAGGGACAGGGGTGGACCGCGTTAATGCTTGCTTCAGCGATGGGTCACACAGCCACTGTCCGAGCCTTGCTGGACGCCGGGGCTGACCCAGACCTGCGAGACAAACGGGGGGCCACAGCCTCTGACGTTGCAGGGGGAAGGGACCGCACGGAAATAGTGCGGATAATAGAGAAGGCCGCCGCTTTTCGGTAATAGACCCGGCCACCGAAGAACTTTAGGAAAGAGATCGAGCACTAGGCTGGTTTTCGAGTCCTTCCGGTCTAGGTCGAGAGAGACCGAGCGACGCACTCCCAGATGCGACTCATGCCTTCCGATAAGCGTCATTATCGGAGGGAATAGACCGGAGCGTTGATTGGAAGTTATGGACGCCGCGGAGTACAAGCATGTTGTTCTCGGCCTGATCCGACGCCTTCAAGGAGACGTACGCCCGCCTTGAAGCCGAACGGGCCGAGGGCGCCGAGTTCTACACCCCGTACTGCGTGGTCAAGCGGTTGGTCGAGATGCTGGAGCCCATCAAGGTCGGGTCTATTATGGCATGGAAAACAGTACAGAGGAGGCTTAGATGGCTAGAATACCGCCCCCAGAGTGCCCGCGTCCCGGATTAGAGAGGCGTTTGAGGGATGCTGGTATGAGGGGATGGATGAACAACGAGAGAGTTCAGTCAGGTAATTTCTATGGCTGGAGTAGGGCGGGGGGACTGGGTGTTGGTGTATACTCACCGAGGAGTAGAGATAAGCTTGTCTCGCTTTTCCATATCAACAGTCAGCGTCCAAATAGGGTATATTTTAGGGCTCAGCGCCTCCGTTATTATCTCCCAGATATACCACTTGATGCGATAGACCGCTGGATACACTTCATCCATAACGCTTTGCATCCTCGTAACACTGCAAGCTACCATGTGGTGCAACGAGCCTTGGTCGAGGAGAACCTTGACGAAGTGTTGCGGTTGATGGAGCCCCTGAGGGGATGTGTATCCTGAAAACTCATAGTCGAAAGCTGTAACGTTCTGTACGCAGTTTAGCAATAGCTTCTTGTTGTCCTAACTTCATGTTTGTTCGTTTTCGGTTCTGCTTAGAATCGGTGAGCGCAGTAGCTCCCGCTGCATACAGATAACCGGCATCAGCGAAAACAGCGACACCTGTCATAGCATAGCCTCAAAATAATAAAGGGCCTCCTGCGGAGGCCCTCAGCTAACTCGACTACCCAACTATATAATTAACGGAGTAGTCCGAGTAGAATCAGCCTACTGTCCGATGTCGGATATGTTAAGGTATTCCCGATTCCTCAATTGAATCGAGGATCAGCAGTCCCGTCCATTTTGATTTCTTCTGGTTTGGGTAGGAATATTTTCTCAATTTTGCCACCATCCAGCAGACGTTTGCGAGAGAGGCTCCATAGATCTCTTGCGCACTGAACAGTATCGACATGAGAGATGGCTATATCTAGCGTTGCTGTGTTATTGCCGTAATTGTCTTGGAGGTCATATGCCCTCCAAATATGTCCACTGGTCATAAGGCCATATCTTACCGCGATATTTTTATTCTCCTTTACAAGCTTGCTATATTCCCGAAGTTGCTTTGGATTTAGGGGTCCACCTAACTTCTTGGCCTCTATCAGCATAAACGGTCTACCTTCACTATCCATCAAGGCATAATCAACTGCATTTCTTTTCCCTTGGGCTGGTCGATATTCGGGTATTACTTGTGTAGGGTCAGCAAGGTCCCATCCCAGAGCCACTAGTAGTGGGTCAATCAAGGCGTAACGAGTGGCACCTTCGTTCTCTCTGAAAATGTCTCCGTACTTTTTGGTCGGCTCCATAAAAAGACGCCTGCACACTAACTTTATAGTCTTTTCTAAATCGCTCTCGTTGCACATGCTCGTATCCACCTTCACAAATGTATCAACTCAGCAATACACTATGGCGGCGAGGGTATCCATTGGTCTCTGGCAGCTCCAAGACCGTCCACCAAGCCGGCATCTCGGTCCGGGGCAATATTATTTCGGAGGAGACAACCTCGCCTGAGGCGCTTGGAGAAAATATTATTCATTGGATTAAACACGACTGACCCCGCGTACCCTTCGACTTCGCTACACTACGCTCAGGGAGAACGGATGTCTCGCCATTATCACTCTCCACTTGCTCCTCTCCCCGGCCCTTCGACAAGCGCCGCCTGAACGGCTATAGTCGGCACCGCATATTTGCCACGGAGTGATACATGGGTCAGAAACGCTGGTCGCTATCGGTGCCTCTGGAAGGGTTCAGCCTTACAGAGCATGTTGAAATCGCGCGGGAAGCCGAACGGGCCGGCTATACTGACGCCTGGTCCATGGAGGTCGATGGCGTCGATTGTTTTGCCCCGCTGGCCACCCTGGCCCAGGCAACAGACCTGCGGCTGGGCACGGCGATTGCCAATGTGTATACGCGCGGGCCGGCGACCTTGGCCATGAGCGCGGCGGGCCTGGCCGAACTCGCACCAAACCGGTTTTGTCTGGGTATCGGCGCGGGTTCGCATCCGATTGTCGAATTCTGGAACGGTGGGAAGTTTGCCCGCCCGGCAGTCCGGGTACGAGAAATGCTGGCCTTCCTGCGTCAGGCATTTAGCGGGGAGCGCGTCACCTTTGAGGGCGAGACCTTTACGGTCAAAGGCTTTCGGTTCAGCCGCCCGCCACAGACTCCCATTCCCATCCACGTCGGCGCGCTGAAACCGATGATGCTGCGGATCGCCGGGCAGTATGCCGACGGAGCAATTATCAACTGGCTCTCCGCCGATGACGTCAAAAAGTCGGTCGCCGTCGTGCATGAGGCGGCTCAGGCCGCCGGCCGCAGTCCTGACGAGGTGGAAATCACCGCCCGGATTTTCATCAGCGTTGACCCACCCGGCCCGGCGGTGGAGACCGGCATCCGACGGCATATCAATACCTATTTGAACGTGCCGGTGTATAAGGCATTCCACCAATGGCTGGGTCGGACCGACCTGCTAGGTCCCATGTGGGAGGCGTGGGCCGGCGGCGACCGCAAGGCTGCCGTGGCCGCAGTGCCGCCGGAGGTCATGCAGGATTTATTTATTCAGGGCTCGCCGCAAGAGATGAGCGCGCAGGTGCAGCGCTATCTGGATAACGGAGTGGACACGGTCTTTCTGCAAATGCAGTCATTTGAAACCGACCCGGCCCAAAAGCGCGCCAATATCCTGAACGCCCTCCGCAGCCTCGCCCCCAACCCCTAGCGCCGTTCAAACGCGGAGAGCAGGAGATACAGCACCCCCATACCCAGGTTGGCTTTCACCAGTTGGGTGTAGCGGTGGTGAAGCCGTGTAAACTCGTCTCGAAAGTGTTGTTTTGTCGCATCGAAATTATCGAAATCCTGAATCTCGACGACCCGCAGATATTCCAACCGGTCGCTCACGACCAGGGCGTAATAGATCAGCGTGGCAACCATGGCCACCACGAGCACCGTCTTCACCAAGCGCACGGCCGTCCACCAGTCCGAACGCAGCAAAAAGTAAATCGCCGACGCGGCCATAGCCGCAGCCGCAATAAATTCGAGGCGGTTCAGCTTGGCCAGCACTGCGGCGTTCACGTTTCCGGCCAGGTTGATCGTGGGCAGTTCTTGAAAGACCGTGCCGGCCACGGCAAAGCCGAACCCGGCCAGCGCGCCAATCCAGACACCGGCGGCAAGCGTTTCCATAAAGACAAAGAGTCGATCAAAAAAAAGCTTCATACTGCGCCCGTTACTCGGGTCGGCCGGTCCCGGCCTCTTTGCCCAGCACATGCCGGAGGGCATTCTCCAGTTGCGGATAACGAAATGTATAGCCGGTCCGCAGGAGTATCCGTGGTTCAACTCGGGTGCTGGCAAGCAGCAGAGTGTCGGCCATCTCGCCAAAGGCAAACCGGGCCGCAAAGGCCGGGACGGGGAAGAACGTCGGACGTCCCAGGACTGTACCGAGCGTTCGGGTATATTCCTGATTCGTCACAGCCTCGGGACATACCGCATTGATCGGGCCACTGACTTCGTCGTTGGTTATCGCGTGCTGTATCACCCCAATAACGTCGTCCAGGGCAATACAACTCATATACTGGCTGCCCGCGCCAATAACGCCGCCCAGGCCGAGTTGAAACGGCAACAGCATTTTTTTCAGCGCCCCGCCGGCAGGACTGAGGACAATTCCGATCCGCAGCAGGGCGGTCCGTATCCCCGCATCGGTCAGCCCGGCCGTGGCGGCCTCCCAGTCACGACAGACCTCGACCAGGAACCCCTCGCCCGCCCCGCTCTCTTCGCTCAGGGTTTCGTCTCCACGATCTCCGTAATACCCTATCGCCGAGGCACCGACAAAGACCTTGGGCGGCTGGGCACATTGGGTCAGCGCTTCACACAGCAGCCGGGTTCCCTTGACCCGGCTGTCCCGAATGCGGCGTTTGCGCTCGGGGGTCCAGCGCCCGGCGGCAATGTTCTCTCCGGCCAGATGGACAACCGCGTCAAATCCTTCCAGCCCGGCCTGATCAATCGTTCCGGCAGCCGGAGACCAAGCGACTTCACCGTCTCCCCCGCTCGCCCCGTCCTTGCGAACCAGGCGCGTGACACTATGGCCACCCGTTGTCAGAAAGGGAATGAGCGCAGAACCAACCAAACCGCTTGCACCGGAGACGAGCACCTTCATCGGTCTTCCTCCATAGTTCAACTGATTACGCTGTGTATCATACGCGAGCACGTCCTGGCGCGTCACCGCATGCCGATAGGTGAAGAGTCGCTCCAATTTTTGCCTGGTCCAGGCGCCACCGAGCACCCGGCCCAGACTGCCGCCCGGCAGCGCGTATTCAATCCGATCCTCCAAAATACAGCCTTCTCGTCCGTCCGCTTCAACCCGGTGGGTATGCTCCCAGCGGGCAAAGGGGCCGGAGATTTGGACATCTCGGAATTGGACTCCTGCTTCATAGTCGCAGTGTTCGGCGATCCATTTTCGGGAGAGGGGACCAAGTCCCATGCGCAGCACCACCCGCCCACCGTTTTCAATGCCGCCGCGGCGTTCAATAATTTCCACCGACTCCCAGGGCGGAGTGAGGCGCTCAAACGCTCCCGGTCGCGCGTGCCACTGAAAGACCTCGGTCGCCGGCGCGGGAATATGCACCCGACGGATAAAAGTCTCCGTTCTCATGACATCCTGCCAAAAACAGCAGAGCCGGCCTTTTTTTCGCCATAGCCGGTCAGCTCGACATAGCCGTCGCCGGCAAGCGACCGGCCCTGCGCTGTCCCCTGCGCCCGGACCGCGCCTTCCCAATACCGAATCAGCGTGTGCATTTCCTGGTCAGCCATATACGGCGTAATCGTCAGCTCAATTGCCTCGCCCGGAATACGCAGCCGCCATTTGGCCGGGTAGACAGTGCCGTCGGCCGGGCTCCGCCAGGTTCGCAGCACCTCGATCTGAAAGTCCGCCGAGGTCAGGGCCTGCGATGTCCCATCCGCGGCGACCAGGGTTCCGCTGCTGAGGGGGTGGATGTCGCCCGATTGCTGACGTATCTGATAGACTATTAATTCTTGTCCGTCTGTCAGCTGAATGGCAAACCAGTCCCAACCCTGGAGCGCCTCGCTCAGCACGCTTGTACTCCATTCCCGGTCCATCCAGCTCAGCCCCTGCACCTGGAATTCTTCGGCTCCCAATCGAATGACGCCGTCTGAGCGCAGACGGGTGAGGGAATAATAATACGAAGCCTGCCCTGCCGCAGCACCTTTCTGACTCAGCCCGTTACGGCCGTGCAGGACGATAGGCTTCTCTGACCTCAGCCTGAGATCCAGCGCTACGTCCTGTTCTTCTGCGGACAACTGCATGGACACGGGCCGCTCCGCCGCCATCTCGCCAGTGACCGACCAGTCTTCGAGCCAGACGCGAAAGGGGGCAGCCGACGCGCCGGCCAAACCCAGCGCCGCCCGACTCAGGCGCTGAAAGGCATGAAAACGCTGCGCTGCCACGTCACTCAGGGCGAAATGGGCCATGTACACATCCTGCGTACCCCAGGCCGAGGTACGTCCGACCCGGTCTGTTGGCGCCTTCAGAGCTGTTCGGAAGAACGTAAGCTGGAATCCAAAATGGCGGCCTGCGGCAGACTTCAGATTGCCGGTGTAATACCACCACTCCGTCCGATAGGCCGGATGCGGTCCATGATCGTCAGGGAATCGAAATACCCGCGGACGGTCTGCCCGCGCAAAGCCGGCCAACTCTCCCCCCAGCGCTTGGCTGAGCGACAGCCTGGGCTCCGCGGCTATATAGTCAGATGCTTGCCCGGCGAGATACCACTGCCCTACCCCGACCAGGACGGCTACCAGCAGCAGGATTCCAACGATACGACGCATTCGCCTCTCACCCGTTATTCTTCACGCAAGGCCAGTGCCGGCGAGGTCCGGGCCATGCGCAGGGCCGGGTAGAGGCCGGCCAGCAGGGCAGCCACCACAGCCATCCCAATCGCCTGCACGAGGATTTCCGGGGCAATCTCGATTTGCAGGGTCCAGCCAAACGAGCGCCGATTGATCACCAGGACTAAAATCAACGCCAGCCCGACCCCGACCGGCACGGCCAGCAGACCGGCAATAAGACCCATTAGTCCGGTCTGGGAGGTCATGAGTCCCCAGATCTGACCGGGGGTACAGCCGGTTGCACGCAGTACTCCCAGTTCACGCGCCCGTTCAAGCTGAAGGGCCATCAGCGCGCTCAGTACCCCGACGAACGCCACCACCGTAGTGAGCAGGTGAAGGACGGTGGTGATGGTGAAGGTACGATCAAAGATTTTGAGCGAGGCTTCACGCAAAGTCCGATTTGAGCGGATGAGGACCTCGTGCTCTGCCCCGGCCAATCTGCGCAGGGATTCGACCAGCCGATCAACATCGACGTTCGGCTCGGCATACACACCGAGAGAGGAAATCTTTGTATCCTGCCACCACTGGTCATAGGTGTACCGGCTCATCATCACAATGCCTTGATCCGAGCCATAATCCGTAAAAATCCCGACGACCCGAAACGAGTGTACACCCCGGTCCGTGCGTAGTTGAAGCGTATCATTGAGGCTCAGTTCATGCCGATAGGCGTAGGGCTCGGAAATAATGACCGCCGCCTCGTTTTGGAATGTCGGCCAGATAGCTTGCGGCTCACCGGCAATGAACGTAAAGGCGTCATAGCTGCGTTCTGCAAGGTCAAGAGCAACCAGTTGGGTGAGACCCAGCCGGGATTCAACCTGAAGTCCTCGATAGGTGTTCACCCGTGCAATATCGGGAGCGGACGCCAGTCGCTGCACCAGCGCCGGATCAAGCGTAGAATCACTCCGGCGGGCAATCAGGCTTGGCGGAGCAATATAGACATCGGCGTGGAGTGAGGATTCCAGCCAACGCACGACAGTTTGACGAAAGCTCTGCACCATGATTCCCACGCCGACGGTGACAGACACGGCCACCATCAGCGCGGCAATTGCCACCGCAGTCCGACTCAGCGTGGCCACCACGCTTCGTCCGCACAAACGCCCGAGCGTCCCGCCCCACGCGCTCAGCACGGGTTGCAACAGCCGGATGCAGCCCACGGTCGTCAGCGGCGTCATCAGCACGCAACCGAGGAGAACACCGAACAGGGAAACGAAACTCAGCAATAAATTCGTACCTGATATCCAGAGGCCGCCAAGTCCGGCAGCGAGCACCAGCAGGCCCAGGAACATCGTCCGCGGTGCGGTTTGCCGCGCGCGTGTCTCCAGGCTCGAACGCTGCAAGGTTACGCGTGGGGGCGTCGTTGCGGCTTCCCAGGCCGGCCTGAGGGCGGCCAACAGGCTGGCCCCGATACCGAGCACCATGCCTTTGCCGAGCACGACCGGGGTCAGCACGAGTTCACGTACAGTGAGGACAAAATACAGATCGGTAATCGTCCGCGTCACGAGTTGCACCAGGCCCTGGCTGAGCAGAATCCCCAGACCAAGTCCTCCCACGGTCCCCACCCCACCTATCAATACGGCTTCACCCAGCACCAACAGGAAAATCTCGCGGCGGGTTACGCCCTGGATACGTAGCAGGCCGAGCAGGCCACGCCGCTGGACCACGGAGAAGGTCATGGTGTTGTAAATGAGAAACACCCCAACGATCAGCGCCAACAGGCTCAACGCCGTCAGATTGAGTTGAAAGGCGCGCGTCATTTGTTCGATGGCCTGAGAACGGCCGCGCGACGACAGGACTTCCACCCCGGCGGGCAAAAGCTGACGAATCGTTGCCAGGAGTTTTTGCCCGGCCTCACCCTCAGGCACACGCACATCAATCCGGCTTAACTGGCCGCCTAGCCCCAGGATTTCCTGAGCCGTAGCAATATCCGTGATGAGCAGATTCTCTACCGCGCTTGCGCTGCTGCTATCATTTGGATCGAGCAAACCCACAAGAGTTATAAACTGATGCTGGGTCCCAACCCGGATGCTAAGCCGGTCTCCAATATCGAGACCGAGCTGTCGGGCCGTGTCGGCGGCAATCAAACCGGTGGCCGGCTGGGTCAGAAAGGCCAAAAAGTCATTATCGGGAGCCGTGCCTCCGCTGCTGAGATACGGACGAAAGGGAGCCTCCGCAAACGCGTCAACCCCGAGCACATGAAAAATCCGGCCAGGATAATCTGTCGCGGCGACATCGCTTTCAACCACGGGCGCAAGAGCCCGGACCTTTCCCGTCAGCCGCAGACGGCGATACACCTCCTCGGATACGCCATTCGGCCCCCCAACAATTTGATGCGTCGCTCGTCCGACGATACTCTGGGTCGCCAGCACAAAGGCCCGCCGGGCACTCTCGTTCGCCACGTCAATCGCCACCACGACCGCCACACCGAGGGCAACGCCCAGCAGCGCCAGGCCGGCCTGCCACACATGCTGCCGTAAATAGCGGCGGCTGGAACGCCACAACAGCCGACTCATCCGGACGCCTCGGCAGGGTAGTCACGCACAACCACTTGACCGGCGTGCAGCGTGAGCAAACGGTCGGCGACCCCTATCACCTCGGGGCTGTGGGTGACCATAATCAGCGTTTTACCGCGTTGTCGGGTCAGTTGGTCCAGCAGTTCCAGCACCCGCCGCCCGGTCTCAATATCAAGGTTGCCGGTTGGTTCGTCGGCAAGCAGCAGCAACGGGTCGTGGACCAAGGCCCGGGCTATGGCGACGCGCTGTTGCTCTCCGCCGGACAGACGGTCGGGAAAGCTCCGGGCACGGTCCCCCAGGCCGACGGTCTCAAGCAGGTCGTGTGCCCGGCCTCGCTCTGCCGGTCCTGTACGGCCGTTGAGTTCCAGCGGCAGGAGCAGATTTTCTTCGACCGACAAGGTCGGAATCAGATTAAAAAACTGGAAGATAAAACCGATATGCACGCGACGGAATAAGGTCCGCTCGCGTTCACTGAGGCGGGTGAGATTCACTTCACCCTGATCGGTGGAGAAGACGACTTCACCGCTGGTCGGCAGGTCGATACCGCTCAGCACATTGAGCAGGGTGGACTTTCCGGACCCGCTCCGTCCGAGCAGCACAACAAATTCGCCGGAGTGAATGGATAAATTGACCTGCCGCAAGACCGGGTGGAGACGCTCGCCTTCCTGATACACCTTGGTCAGGTCTCGTAACGCAATAAGCGGCCGACCCGACTGGCTGCGGCACAGGCCGTGTGCCTTCCCCTCTCCGCTCACCGGACTACCCACCCCTTGCTCCTTCCCTTTCCTCACCAGGACAATTTCCCCGCTTTTCGTTCTGTCAGGCTCCTCCCATTGTATAGACGTAATACAAACTGAGAAGCCCTCCAGCCACTGCGAGGGTGTTGAGAACAACGGCTTGGCAATATACGGAAAGTATCGACGAAACCCGTGTGGCGATGCGATCCTGGAGTGTCCCGACTAAAACCTACCCACCCCCGACCGCCTATGGTTCACCCCCTCATCAACATAGCCTCGTTTTACCTCGGCTGGTTTGCCTGTCTCCTGGGCGCTACCCACAACATGCCGTGGCTTGGCGTACTGGTCATGACCGCGTTACTGTCTCTGCATCTCTTTCTTACGGCAAATCGTACGCAAGAACTGCGCTTCATCCTAGTCACGGGCCTGCTCGGGACCAGTCTGGATTCGCTGCTCATGCTGAGCGGCCTGTACATCTTTACGAATCATACCCTCTCGTGGCTGTGTCCGGTATGGCTGACGGCGCTGTGGATGGGGTTTGCCTCAACCCTCAATCACTCCATGCGCTGGCTGCACGGGCGCTATCGTCTGGCCTGTTTCTTTGGTGCGGTTGGCGGACCGCTGAGCTATTATGCCGGCGCCCACCTGGGTGCGCTGAGCTTTGTCCCTTCTACGAGAACCACGCTGATGGTCCTTGTTGTAGTGTGGAGCCTCGTCGTTCCCGGCCTCCTGTGGCTGGCACACATCATGTCGCCTCAGGTCAACCTAGAAGAGCCGTGATCGCCTCCCGGCGGTAATCAAAGATACGTTCCAGCATACGGGCAACAAAAAGTTTCTGGGCCAGAGGGCCAATAATGCTGTACGGGATTTCGTAGTCCACCACGTCCCGCATCCGGGTTCCATCGTCACTCGTTGAAAACTCATGCAGATGCACCCATTTCTTGTAAGGTCCGAAAATCTGGCTATCGACAAAGCGGTACGGGGGCGCATAGTCCTCTATACGTGTGGTCCACTGGATAGGAAACCCAATAAGTCTGAGATGATATTCAATACGCGCGCCGGCCTGCATGGTTACGGGCAATGGGGTTAGAATACGAAAATGTAAAAACGGCGGGGTAATGCGCTCCAGGTTTCCCGCATCAGCGAAAAATGAGAAAACAGTTTCAAGTGGTTGTGGAATGCGCTGCACGCGCTCAAGTCGATACCGAGCCGTCATCATAGCTCCACACGAAAGTCTCTACATTCAGCGCGGCGGTACAGCAGATAAGCACCTAGAAAGACCTCCCGTATGCTTCGCCGCCTCCTGCCTATCCTCGGTCGCTGTCTCCGCCTTCAGTGTCCACGCTGCGGACAGGGCCGCCTGTTTGCGCGCGCCTTTACGCTCTATGAGCAATGTCCCGCGTGCTCGTTGTCTTTTGAACCGGAACAGGGCTATTACGTGGGCGCGATTTATCTCAATTACGCCGCAACGGTATTGATTGCCACCCCCGGCTTTTTGGTTCTGGATTATTGGACGGATTGGTCGTTGACGCGCCAAATGCTGGTCTGGAGCGCCTTCGCGATCGGCTTTCCCATCCTGTGCTTTCGTCACTCAAAAAGCCTGTGGCTGAGCCTGGATTATTTCTTTACCCAGTCCAAGGACAGAGAGCGGTCAAACGAGACAATGGGTTAAGGGCCGACCGGCTTCTCATTCAGTAAGGAATATCAAACGGATAGGGTTGAGGGTTGGCTGCCGTTTGACCCAGGCTGCCCGTGTGGCGTGTCCGTCTTGCCGAGCGGGCTCTTGCGCATGCCCCGTCTTTTTTTGAACGTGACTCCATGCTTACGGTAGAAGCCCCAGAGCGTGCTAATGGCGACCTGCACTCCGCGCTCCCTGGCGAGACGGGTTCGCAATGCCTCCAGTGTCGGGTTCCCCTTATCCGCAGCAATCAGTCCCAGCAGATACTCCGCATGTACATCGAGCTTTGACCCTACGGGATGGCCCTGCTTGTGGGCGACCCGCTCGCCCGTCTCACGCCAGCGGCGCACCCACCGTACGGCCGTCGCCGTGCCGACCCCGAAATGCACGGCTGCACTGCGCGCCGATTGGCCCTCCGCTACCGCGTCAAGTACCCGCTCCCGCAAATCCGAAGAGTACGCTCTGCTCATATATAGCCCTTCCTCCCCTGAGCTGGGAAAAGCGTCGCACCCTTGTGACCCCGTCAGTGAATCTGAATTTAATAGCAATGCCCTAGGTGGACCATACATACCGTTTGCATGTGAGATGCATTAATATATGCATTCAGTACGCATGTCAACAGTATTTATTTTTTCTCTGATAAACGCGTACCGCGCTGTATTTTTACTGAGGGTCCGGCCGTGCTGGAGAGTGCTGCCTGAACAGGGTGCGTAGAGCGGACGGAAGCTGCTGGAGGTCTTCCAGGATCAGATATGAGGCCGGCAGCAATACCAGGATGATGGCGGTTGCAAACAGAATACCGAAGCCGAGAGAAATGGCCATGGGCACCAGGAAGCGAGCCTGGACCGAGGTCTCAAAAATCATCGGGGTCAGCCCGAAAAATGTGGTCAGCGAGGTCAGTAAAATAGGACGAAACCGACGAGTTCCAGCCTGACTGATGGCTTCACTCGCTGAGAGTTGCTGTGTCGTACGCATGCTGTTGGCCGTGACCACCAGAACCAGAGAGTCGTTAATCACCACCCCGGACAGGGCAACAATCCCGAACAGGCTGATGACGCTCAGGTCATGACCGAGCAGAATAAGGCCCAGCAGTGCCCCGATGATGCCGAACGGAATGCTCAGCATAACGAGCACCGGCTGAACATAGCTACGGAACGGAACGGCCAGCAGGCCGTAGATCCCGAGCAGCGCAAACACAAAACCGATACCCAGGGCCTCAAGCGACTCTTGGCGGGACAGCTCCTCGCCTTCCAGCGCATAGCTCAAGCCGGGGTATTTTTGCATGAGTACCGGTAATTCCCGGCTAAGCACCTCGGCCATAATGGTACTCGTATTCGCCGTGCTTTTGTCCACACCCGCGGTCACGGCAATAATCCGCCGGCCTTCCCGTCGGCGGATTTCGGTATAGGCGCGGCCACGCTCAACATCCGCAGCCTGAAAGAGTGGAATCTCGCCGCCGCCGGCCGTGCGCAGCATCAGCCGCTCAACCGTATGGGCCGTGCGCCGCTCGTTTTCAGGCAGCCGCACCATGACTCGGACTTCGTTGCGTCCGCGTTGTTGCCGGAGCGCTTCCGCTCCATAGAACGCGCTTCGGACCTGCCGGGCCAGGTCGGTGGCGTTGATACCCAGGCTGCGCGCCTCGGGTTTGAGCGTCAGACTCAACTGCGGCTTACCGCGGGCAAAGCCATCGTCAATATCACGTACCCCGGCATACCCGGCCAAGACCTGGGCCAACTCCGTTGCCGCAGCCTCCAGCGTGGGCCGGTCGCGGTGCGTCAGTTGGATGTCGATGTCCGCCCCCTCGCTCACATTCGTTTCGGCCTCAAAGGTCAGGGTTTCGATGCCGACAATATGCCTGCTCGCCGCCCGCCAAGCGTCCACAAATTCCAGGCTGCCAATCTCGCGCTGATCCGACGATACGAGCGAGACCTGCACGCCCACCAAGTGACTTCCCCCTACGCCCACGGCACGCGGAGGCCCGAACGACGGCAGGGACGCACCGATCAGAGCATACGTACCCTCGAGAATGTCCGCTCCTCCGTGTTCCTCAACGGTGGCCGCGGCAGCGGTGAGCAGTTGGTGCTGAACACGCCGGGAGGTCTCCATCGGCACCCCAAACGGCAGCGTCGCCTGAGCAGCGACGACATCGGTATCAATACGCGGAATAAAGCTGAACGGAACATGACCCCCACCGATCGCACCGCCCGCTAGAATCAGCAGTGCGATACCAGTGGCGAGCGTCGTGTACCGGTTGGCCAGGGCGAGGCGTAAGAACGGCTGATAGCCCTGCTTCATGCAGCGCTGTAAGAGATCGTTAAAAATGCGGCGGGGCTTCCCGAGTACGGCCCACACCCGATTCTCTTGTGTCTGGTGCGACAGATGGGCGGGCAGAATGAAGAGCGATTCAATGAGCGAGACCACAAATACGGCCACCACAACCGCCGGAATCTGGCCAAAGAATCTGCCGAATGTCCCCGGTACAAAGGCCAGCGGCAAAAACGCCACGATATTGGTCAACACGGCAAACAGCACCGGCCCGGCAATATCTCTGGCCCCTTCGATCGCGGCTTGCAAAAAAGGCATCCCTCGCTCACGCCGTTCATACACGTTTTCCCCGACGACCACCGCGTCATCGACCACAATGCCCAGGGTAATAATAAAGGCAAAGAGCGAGATCATGTTAATCGAGGCACCGGTCAGCGGCAGAAAAAGAAACGATCCTAAAATGGAGATGGGAATACCCAGGGTCACCCAAAAGGCCAGCTTCGGGTCGAGGAAGATTCCCAATAGCAACAAGACCAGGACCAGACCCAGGAAGGCGTTTTTGACCAACAGATTGACCCGGTCGCGGTAGACTTCGGACCGATCGTTCCAGACGGCTAATCCGATTCCGGGCGGCAGGTCAGGCTCGATTTCAGCTACATAGGCTCGGACTGTATCGGAGACCGACTGTGGGCTTTCATTGCCAACACGAAAGATCTGAATCCGGACCGCGCGTTGCCCGTTGAAAACGGCCTCCACGTCGGTCTCCTCAAATCCGTCATGAATATGCGCAATATCGCCCACCAGAATCTGCGAGCCGTCCGGTGCCGCCGCGACCGGGATATTGGCGTACTCGCGGGCAAAGTCACGGCGTTCCTGAGTGCGCAGCAGCACTTCACCGCCTGGGGTTTTCACCCCGCCGGCCGGCAGTTCAATTGCCGCTTCCCGCACCTCACGGGCAATGCGATCGAGGGTCAGATTATAGGCCCGCAGGTTGCGCTGCGGGACCTCCAGACTGATCTCCAGCGGCCTGGCGGCCGCCAGCTCAATCAGGGTCACGCCGGGCCGTTGCAGCAACTCGTCTCGAATACGCTCGGCCAAGTCGCGCAGGGTCTGCTCATCCTGCGAGCCATGCACTAGTAGGGTCAGCACCAGGTTGCGCATCTTGGACAGGCTAACGATCGGCCGTTCCGCTTCCTCGGGAAAGGACAGAATGCTGTCCACCGCGTTTTTGACGTCCTGGAGCGCCTTGCCCGTATCCGCGCCGGTCAGCAGTTCAATAGTCACCTTGGCGCGGCTTTCGGTCGCCGTGGCCCGCACCTCCTTGACCCCATCCAACCCCCGCACCTCGTCTTCGATGGACAGAATAACACCCTGCTCGACTTCCGCGGGGCTGGCTCCACGATGCAGCACGGAGACGGTAATGGTATCGGCGGTGAACTCGGGGAAAATTTCCTGTTTGACGCGCGTGCTGAGAAGGAGGCCACCCACCAGAAACAGCAGCATCATCAGATTGGCAGCCACGTGGTTACGCGCCATCCAGGCGATTGGGCCACCGGCAGGCGGCGCTGTGTCAATCCTGTTGGCCACGGAATGCTTATTCCTCGTCCGCGCGTTCTTCCGGCGGAGCCGGGTCAGCCTCCACGGCCTGCAAGCGCATGCCCGGCAGCGCGGCGGGCAGAGAACTGGTCACGACCTGGTCGCCATCCTCCAAGCCGGCTCGAATCAGCACCGAGTCCCGCCGCCGCAGTGCTACTTCCACGGGCCGAACTTCCAATTCCTGCCGTGCGTTATACACCCACACGCGCTCTTCCTCACGCAAGCTGCTACGCGGCAGGACAATCGTCTGGGGCAGGGTTGGACCGAGGATCTCAATCCTGACGTACTCCCCGAGCAGGAGGGACGAACGGGGGCCTGCACCGGGCATGTCCTGAGTCTGGCCGAAGAGCTCCAGACCGAGTGGGTCCGGGACCAGGACCAGCACCCGGGCCATACGTCCGTTTTCTGTCACATCACCGAGCAGACGCTCGACCCATCCCGTCCACAGGACGGCTTCTCCGTTTCCGAGATTGCGCACAATACGGACAGCGGAACCTTTTGCTGCAGCAGCATCCGAGAGGCGCTCAGATGGTAGCGCTTGAACAGCGTCCGGGAATTCCACCCAGCCGAGCTGATTGAGCGGTACGCTCACTTCGACCCGAAACGCATCGGTACACACCAGAGTCGCCACCGCACTCCGTGCGTTGACCAGTTGCCCGACTTCAACCGTCTCCTTCAACACCAGGGCATTGCACGGCGCAGAGACCGCCGTTCGGGTCAGGTCCAGCTCGGCCCGAGCCAGTCGACTCTTGGCCGCAGACACCGCGGCCCGCTTCTCTTCGAGATGGGGCTGGCGCAGCGCCAGGATCCGACCCATCTCACTGGTCTCGATAGACGGCTCCAGCAGGTCCCATTCCTGGTGGGCGACGACCTGGTTGCCCTGTTCGACTTGCAGCTCGAATTCCGCCCGCGCCAAGTTGCCCCGCTCGGCATCGACCGCCAGGTGGTAATCCTGCGGGTCAATCTTGAGCAGCACCTCACCCGCCCGGACCAGACCGCCGTCGATCAGATCGTCATGCTGGGCAATGACATAGCCCTCGACGCGGGGGAAGAGGGTCAATTCCCGGTGGGCCCGAACGGTGCCATACGCCTGTAATACGGCTTGCTCATCCTGGGCGTGAACGGTGAGCACCTCAACCAGCGTAGGCGCAGCTTCCCTGTCAACCCTGGGGACCGGCGACCGGCTGGCGATCAACGCGCGGGCACCCAGCAGGCCGGCAATGAGAATAAGCAGCGGCAGTCCGAACCGGAACAGACGCGTCGCCCATCCTTTCTCCCCTGCGGCGCGCGTCACAACCGTCCTCCCGAGAAGGCGACCAGGTCAGGCCAGGCGGCCAGGCGGATAGCGTTTGGAGCCTCTAAGGTATCCGTCCACTTTCCGCCTAAGGCCCGGTAGAGTTCGGCCCGCCGGCTCAGCAGGGTTTTCCGCTCGCTAATCACTCGACGCTGAAGAGCCTGGAGCGACTGTACCGCCACGAGTACATTGAGGTAATCAATCAGACCGTGGGTATAGCGCGAGCGGGAGACATCCAGGGTTGACTGCGCAATCGTCATTTGCCGCTCAAGATTGCGAATGAGCTCTCGTTGCTGACGTTCCTGGACCAAGGCGTCTTCAATCTCGCGCAGGGCCGTCAGATACGTCTGTCCAAAGCGGTCGAGCAATTCCTGGACCCGTGCTTTTTGTCGGACCACCTCGTTCCGGCGTCGGCCGCCATCAACCAGCGGCGTGATCATATCACCGATCAGCGAGCCGATTTCTTGACGGAAGAAGGTGTCCCAACTCCTGGCGCTGAACTCGTAGGACAACTGCAATACCAGGCGGGGCAGGCGCTCGGCCACGGCCGCCGCGACTCGATAATCCGCGGATTGGAGTCGGAGTTGGGCGCCCTGCAAATCCGGCCGGGACACGAGCAGCATGGTAGGGGAAACCAGTTGGGGAAACGGCGGCAGCGCGGGCAGCGCTCGGCCGGGCGCCAGCGCGTCAAGCGAGCCCGGCACGCGGCCGAGGAGGACCGCGAGCTGATTTAAGGCCGTCTCCAGCAGCGATTGGACGACCGGCACCTGGGCTTGGGTATCGGCAAGCTGCTGCCGTTGCTGCAACACATTTACGGCTGAGCCCGTCCCAACGCTGAAGCGGAGTTCGGTCAGCTTGAGCAGGGTTTGGCTTACCTGAATCTGTTCCCGCAGCACGTCTAACAGGGCGTACTGCTCCTGACAGGTGAGCCAGACATTCACCACCGCGCCGGTGAGCAGCAGTGCCGTGGCCTCAACGTCCTGACGCGAAGCGACCGATTCAAGCTGGGCCGCAGTCCGCCGGGACGCAATCCGTTTCCAGATA
The DNA here is from genome assembly GCA_002238415.1 of Desulfurellaceae bacterium bin18. Taxonomy (GTDB): domain Bacteria; phylum Desulfobacterota; class Binatia; order Bin18; family Bin18; genus Bin18. Next base: position 33,876 of record MPMI01000049.1, read on the forward strand.
TCAATTTCATACGTAAGGCCCGTCGCCACGAAATAGCGGTCCGGATTCGCCGTCCGCGTCAGGCTGCTCCCTCGCAGATCGGTCGCTTCCCGGTCAACGCTATGGAGACGAGAGGCGCCCGTGCGAAAATCAACCTGGGGGATCTGCTCAGCCCCCGCGATCCGGGCCAGGGCTTGGGCCTGGGCGAGCCGCGACCAAGTCTGCCTCAGCTCGAAATTCTCGGTGAAGACACGCTCCATCGCCGCGTTCAGCCGAGGGTCGCCAAACTCCCGCCACCATTGACCCAGAACCCGCTCTCCCAACGCTCCATGATGATACGCCTGCGGGATGGCAACCGTCGGCCGCTCCAGGGAACGCACGGTATATGGGCTACAGCCTGCGATCACGAGCAAGAACAGGAGAGAAAACGCTACCATCCACCAGGAATGCATTCGTTGGAAAATATGCTTTTGTCGGGCCATGAGCAGGACGGACTTTCACCTTTGCAACTCTTTAATTGTTTCATTATATCGTGCAAACCAGGGTTTGCATCAGGGGCCGACGGACGGGCAGGTTGTAACCGCTCGGGGGCGGCCTTTGCATTGCCTCTTCTTGGCGGACTTGATAGGGGACGGAGTTGGGCGGGCGGGCGCCGATGAGAAGCAGGACACCCCATGGTCAAAACAACCTATTTCGAAGAGTACGAGATTGGCACGTCTCGCGAGACCTTGGGCCGGACCATTACCGAGAGCGATATTGTCACCCATGCCGGACAGACCGGAGACTTTTTCCCGCATCATGTGGACGCCGAGTGGTCCAAGACCAATGAGTTTGGCCAACGCATTGCCCACGGCACGCTGATTCTCAGTATTGGTGCCGGGATGACGGCCACGGAGATCAATCCAGTCTCGTTTTCCTATGGCTACGACCGCGTCCGTTTTATCCGCCCGGTTTTTATTGGCGACACAATCCATGTCCGCCTCACGGTCAAGGACAAGCGCGATTATCCCCGTCGGACCACCCATGGGGTGCTGGTTGACCTGCTCGAAGTCGTTAACCAGGACGACCACGTCGTCCTGGCGTGCGAGCATTTGTCCCTTGTGGAGCGACAGACACCGGCAGAGAGCGCCACACACACATAGTCCAAGGAGTCAGCATGGAATCCATTCGCGCAGTCTTGGTCGATCCTGACACGGAAAAACGTCTGACTATCCAGAATGTCAATCCTCCTGCCCCGCTTTCGTCCGAAGCGGTTATCCGAGTCAAAGCTGTTTCTCTGAATCTTGGTGAGGTCCGGTTTTCCATGAATGCTGATGCCGGATGGCGACCGGGCTGGGATTTAGCTGGAGTCGTTGAGCAGGCTGCGTCTGATGGCTCCGGCCCTCCGGTTGGAGCCCGCGTAGTCGGCTTCGTCCCATCAGGCGCATGGGCGGAGCAGGTTGCCGTGCCGACTCATGCCTTAGCAATTGTACCGGATGTGGTTTCTTTTGCTCAAGCTTCCACGTTACCGGTTGCGGGCCTCACCGCCCTGTATTCGCTTGAGCGTAACGGTTCACTCATCGGTCAGTCCGTATTGATTACTGGCGCCTCTGGCGGCGTAGGCCATCTGGGCTGTACGCTGGCTCGACACATGGGTGCACGCGTTGTTGCTTCAGTCCGCCGTCCAGAGCGCGCGCAACACGCGCGTGCCGCAGGCGCACATGAGGTTGTGGTTGGAGAAGATATTGCGGGCGCAGCCGCGTTTGGCCCCTATCATATGATCGTTGAATCGGTTGGCAGTGAAACACTGACGAAAGCCTTATCCATGCTTGGCCCGGATGGTATGTGCGTCACCTGTGGAGTGTCCGCAGGAGCAGAGGTGACCTTGAACGCGCGCGACTTTTTTCGCATTGGTGCGGCCAAGCTGTACGGTTTTATTCTGTTTCATGAGGTGAAAGCCCATCCAGCGTCAACAGGCTTGTCCCGGCTGGCCCAACTTGTCGCCGACGGCATTCTCAAACCACAGATTGAGGTAGAAGCGCCCTGGGCTACTATTGCTGACGTAGCCCAACGATTTTTCAATAGAGAAATTGCCGGCAAGGCGGTACTGCTGTTGTAGTTCGATGGGCAATTCATACACAGTCAGCCCCACGCAGACCCATACGAAGGAAGGACACAAGCCCATGCAGTTCGGCGTCTTTTATCAGTTACCCTGTGCTCCTGGGCAGTCTGTTCCGCAACGCTATCGGGAGACGTTCGAGCAGATTGTCTACGCGGACCAGTTAGGCTTTAACTCCGCGTGGCTGGCCGAGGCCCATTTTGACGCCGGTTTTTCCACCATGCCGGCACCGCTGGTGGTTGCCGCGGCCCTCTCGGGGCGCACCGAGCGTATCCGCCTGGGTATTGGGGTCAGCCAACTCCCGCTCCATAATCCGGTCAGCGTAGCAGAAGAAGCCGCAACGGTTGATATTGTCACCGGCGGCAGACTGGACTTCGGCATCGGGCGGGGAACGTGGAATCATAATTTCGACGGGTTTGGTATTCCGTGGGAAGAACGTACCACCCGACTGGAAGAGGCGGTTGATATCCTGGAGCAGGCGTGGACCGATGCCCCGCTCACCTACCATGGCCGGCACTATCAGTTCGAGTCCGTCAACGTCGTTCCCAAGCCGCTTCAGCAGCCTGGCCCACCGCTGCATATCGCGGCCAACAGTCCGAGCACGGCCGAGTTTGCCGGACGGCGCGGCTTGCACTTGTTAATGGCCGCCCCCATTCATCCCTGGCCGGATGATTTTCTTACTCATCTCGGGCTGTACCGCGATTCGGCGGCCAAACGGACGGCGGGGAATGCGCAGGTGTCAGCCGTCTTCTTTGTCTTTACGGCTCAGAATCGTGTCGCGGTGCGCAGGCAGATGGCTGACAGCTTTGCCCGTCACCCAATTGGCCAGCGCACCACGTATGAGACTGCGGAAGAGAACATGGCCATATTTGGCAATCCGCAGGAGTGCATAGACCGGATTGCAGAGGTGCGGCAACGGGCCAGATTGGATTCCCTGATCTGTTCCTTCAATCCCGGCGGAACCGTTCTCCACGACCATGTGAAGGTGGCGATGCAGCGTTTTGCGGAAGAGGTGCTGCCGAGCGTGCGCGACCTGTAGCGTCTTGGCGGCTGACGCTGCGCTTAGCCGCTTGGCTCACGAAGATGATCGAAGCGGGCTTGCCTGTCCTCGGAT
>MPMI01000083.1 GCA_002238415.1 Desulfurellaceae bacterium bin18
ACGGGCTGCTCCGCCCCTGTGCCCCGCATCGGTACTCTGGTCCTTGTGAGGGTCTCCCACTTGGACGTCTCCCTTCGCATCGGGGCGACAGGTTCCCACGTTCCGTACAAGAGCCTGATACGGACTCACGCCGCCTACAAGCCGGGTGCCGATTGGGCCGGGCCTCAGGCTCCGCCCAAACTCTTCCCAGGGCCTGCACTCGTCCCCGGTTCTGACACCGTCTGGTATATTTCGACACGTCATCAGCGGTTCGCTTACGCTCGTCTTTCCGTATCTCACCTGACGGGATCGTGTCCCGCCTTTTCCGCAACGCTCACCACCCCGGCTCTTGACCGACGCAGCTTACGGTGGTTTGAAGCCTGCGCCTGATCGCCGGCTCCGAGGGGCCCTCCCTCATCTCTCATACAGCTCCACACCTCCGTAACCGTCGGTGTGTTCGTGGCACACGGTGAGTAGGCCGGGGGAGTCGCACCCCCAGCCTCTCGTAGAACCGGACGTGAGCCTCGCAGCTCATCCGGCTCCCAGTGTCCAGCCGACGTGTAGAAGCTTCCAGTGCGCAAAAAGCCCTGGTGAGGTCCTGATGACACGGGCAAGCCAAGCTCGCGCAACTTTCGACTTCTGTCGCAGGCGCTTGAACTTCCGACGGGCCCATTTGATCAGGTGGACATCTATTCGGCGCAACGTTGGGCGCAACGCCGATCTGTAGAAATGGCTGTAGTAGTTGATCCAGCCTCGAATATAGGGATTAAACATTCGTGCCAAATCATCAAGAGCCTTGTCGGAGCGATTTTGGAGGCCCCAGCGCCGAATGACGCGCCGGATCTCCTTCAGCGCCTTCCCTGCCGCGGCCGGCAGGAATGAGACACCAAATTGCTTACCCCCATGCCACGCCGCCCACCTCGGCTGAAAGGTATAGCCGAGGAAGTCGAACGTCACATCAGAATAGCTATCGCGCCGATTGGTATCCTTGCAGTAGACGATCCGCGTCTTGGTGGGATGGAGAGCCAACCCACACGACACGAACCGCACCTCCAAGGAGGCCTGCAAAGCTTCCGCCTCACGGCGCGTGCGACAGTGGCAGATCGCATCATCCGCGTACCGCTCGAACGGTATCCCCGGGTGGTTACGCGCCATCCACATGTCGAACGCATAATGAAGGAACAAATTGGCGAGTATCGGGCTCGCCACACCGCCTTGCGGAGCTCCCGCATCGCGAGGTTCAAGGCTGCCATCTTCCCCTTGCATCGGCGCTTTCAACCAGCGCTCAACGTAGAGCAGCACCCACGGTACATCGGTATGTTTCCGAAGCGCCCGCAAGAGTAGCTCATGGTCGAGACTGTCGAAGAATGCCTGGACGTCAAGATCGAGCACCCAGTCATAACGCCAACATCGTTGCCGTGCTATGCGCACAGCATCGATTGCCGAGCGGCCAGGACGGTAGCCATAAGAGTCCGCGTGAAACACGGGTTCCAGACGCGGCTCCAGGTTCCGCCGGACAACCTCCTGGGCAACTCGGTCAGCGACGGTCGGAATGCCGAGCATCCTGGTGCCGCCACCGGTCCCCTTCGGGATGTCCACCCGCCGCACCGGCGGTGGAAAATAGCTTCCCGAGGACAGCCTGTTCCAGAGCTTGTAAAGATTGTCGGCCAGATTGGCCTCAAACTCCAAAATCGACTGCCCGTCTACGCCAGCCGCCCCCTGGTTGGCCTTCACTTTCTTGAAGGCTTCCCAGACCTCCCGCTTCGGGATATCGAACGGCTTCGCCTGCATCGCGTGGCTCCTCCCGTTACCGGTTGACCACCGACCCAAGCCGGATACCGCAGCCCCTTCGGTCCAGTTCCATTACAGAACCTTCATCCCTACTACGGGCTGCTCCGCCCCTGTGCCCCGCATCGGTACTCTGGTCCTTGTGAGGGTCTCCCACTTGGACGTCTCCCTTCGCATCGGGGCGACAGGTTCCCACGTTCCGTACAAGAGCCTGATACGGACTC
>MPMI01000007.1 GCA_002238415.1 Desulfurellaceae bacterium bin18
AGAACACGGGTAATATTCCCGGCAAGCTGCTCCGGCACGGAGGCTAAGAGCAGAAGACCAGCCTGGGGTCACGGCTCTAGGCTAAGAGCTGACGAAGAGAGAAGGGCGCTGTTACCGGCGCCCTTCTTTTTTTGGGCACGGACGCGACAGGGGACGCTGAAACACGGAGACATCTGTCCGTGTTCTTTGCTTATTTTTACTGGGTGCCTTTGGACGTTGGGTGAGGAGGGAGGCGGATGGCTGGACCCCAAGGTGTGTTAACGCAGGATCTCAGACGTATCGACGGACGTCCTTATGGATTTTACAAAGACCTGCGCGGGCAAGCATACGCCCTCGGCCCGTATGAATTGAGGTTCGACCACATCCAGGGCGACCCCTTTGCGTCGCCAAGCCGCGTGCGGATCGATATTCCGGCCAGCCGGGCCACACTGCCCGCCTGGTCATACGCTGGAGCTACGGCGCGACGGGCGAGCGCCGACTTTGTGCATCGGGCTCTTCTTCGCATTCTCTCCGTCAGCCGAGGCAAACTCGGCTCTGGCAAAAGCGGTCTGCTCGAAATCATGCCGGTGGGTCAGCAAGTGCTGGAGCGAACCGCCGTTCTTGTTCGTCCCAACGGTGATCTTCGAGTCCGGCTAAGCGTGGGCCTGCCTGCCGCAGGGCGGCGCATCCTGGGGCGTGAAGCGGCTCAACTGCTCACCCAGCGATTGCCCGAAGTCCTTGATCGTGTCTTTGATGAAGTAGAGCCCAATACCCTCCAGCGTCACGTTCATTGTATTGAAGACCAAGTGGCGCTACGGCAACAACTGTACGACAACGGCCTGGTCGCTTTCTTGGCGGAAGGCAGTATTTTGCCCCGCCAGAGCGGAGCGGACGATCGACCCATGGATGCGGCTATTCCACTTGATGTGCCCCAAGCGCTCGCGTCTGAACTCCACGCCTCGCATGCGGGGCGGCTGCGCGGTCTCGGTCTCCGGGCCGGTGTGACGCTGATTGCCGGGGGCGGCTATCACGGCAAATCGACCCTGCTCTCGGCGCTGGCCAACGGCGTGTATGATCATATTCCGGGCGATGGTAGAGACCGCTGTGTTTCCGTGGCGAGTGCGGTGAGCATTCGGGCGGAAGACGGACGTTCGGTGCGAGGGGTCGATCTGCGGCCGTTTATCAACGCGTTGCCCCTGAGTCGCCGAACGGACTGGTTCGAGACCGCAGACGCCTCGGGTAGTACCTCTCAGGCCGCGGCCATTGTTGAGGCGCTGGAAGCCGGGGCAACCGCGCTGCTGATCGACGAAGACACCGCAGCGACGAACTTCATGATCCGCGACGCGCGGATGCGTCGTCTGGTGCCCAGTGAAAAAGAACCGATTACGCCCTATCTCGATCGGGTCCGTCAGTTGTGGGAAGAAAAACATATCTCGTCGGTCCTCGTTGTTGGGGGAGCCGGAGACTACCTCGATGTGGCTGACACGGTTATCCAGATGGACGAATACCGACCGCAGGATGTGACGCAGCGGGCGCGAGAAGTTGCCCACCAGTTGCCACAAAAAATCTCTGGTCCTCAGGCTCCAGGGCCTTGGCTCGCATCACGCCCGCGCCGACCCGACCCACGTAGCCTCGATCCCAGGCGTGGGCGCAAACAAGAGCGCGTCCGAAGCGTCAAAACCCGCGCCATTGAGTTCGGGAGTGAAGAGATTGACGTCTCGCCCCTCTACCAACTAGTCGATGCCGCTCAGTGCCGCATGATTGGCGATGTGTTGCTGCAATGCGCCCGCGGGCTGTGTGACGGAAAGAAGACCATTCCCGAGCTGCTCGACCGGATTGATGCCGAGATAGAGAAAGACGGTCTGGACGCTCTCACCGATCGAGACTTCGGCGACCGCGCCCGCGCGCGGCGGTTCGAAATCGCAGCGGCACTCAATCGGCTGCGGAGTCTGCGCCTGGTAGGCGGAGTATAATAACCATCAAACTCCCGCTACACTCCTGCCTTCATGCCTGCTTCATCTCCACCACAATCCGCTCCCGTCCGGTTTGCCACCAAAATTTTTTATGGTGTCGGGTCAGTTTCCGAAGGTACGAAGAATACGGTCTTCAACGTTTTTCTCCTCTTCTATTACAATCAAGTCCTTGGGCTCTCGGGAACATTAAGCGGTATCGCAATCTTTATTGCGCTCTGCATCGACGCGATTACCGATCCTTTGGTGGGCTCGATTTCCGACAATTTTCATTCGCGCTGGGGACGCCGCCATCCGTTTATGTATCTGGCCGCGCTGCCCATGGCGGTGTGTTTTTTTCTCTTGTTTACACCGCCTGAGCTGGGCCAGATCGGACTCTTCGTGTGGTTATGCACCTTTGCGGTTGGGGTGCGCGTCGCCATGACGTTCTACGCGGTCCCGAGCGGAGCCATGCTCCCGGAGCTCTCGCCCGACTATGATGAGCGGACTTCTCTGGTGAGCTACCGCCTGTTGTTTGGCTGGTCCGGCGGCCTGACCGCGTCTGTTATGGGCTATTTTTATTTTTTTGCTCCCTCCGAGACGTTTGCCGATGGCCGCCTGAATCCCGGAGCGTATGAAGGGTTTGCGCTGGTCTGTGCCGGGATGATGATCGCAACCATTCTGGCGTGCGCGCTTGGGACGCATGGGCTGATTCCGAGTCTAAGGGCGCCACCGGCAAAACGAACATTTACGCTGGGTCGCTTTGCCGGTGAGCTATGGGCGGCATTCTCCAATCGCTCCTATCGGATGCTGGTCATTGGTTCCTTGTTTGCCGCTGGGGGGCGGGGGTTCAATGACGTGATGTGGCTATATATGAACACCTATTTTTGGGGATTCTCAACCAAGGAAATCGGTCTCCTGACCTTCGGCCTGTTTCTCTCCGCCCTTATCGCCTTCTGCCTGACTCGTCCTCTGACTGAACGATTTGATAAAAGACAGGTTGTTCCCGGTTTAGCGGCCTTTGCCATATTTTTTGGGCCTCTCATGATTTTTTTACGATTGCTCGACCTGCTACCTGAGAACGGACATCCGAGTCTGCTGCCCCTTATCGCCAGCCATGTCATCCTCCTGGTTACCGCAGTGGTTGCCATCGATATCCTGATTCCTTCCATGATTGCCGATAGCGTGGACGAAAATGAAATTGTGACCGGAAAACGCCAAGAGGGGGTCTTTTTCTCGACGATCACTTTTTGTGCGAAGGCCGCGTCCGGCATCGGCGGGTTTCTGGCAGGTGTGGCCCTCGACCTCATCCAGTTTCCGACCATGGCCGCACCCGGAACGGTTGCGACCTCTCAGGTTTTCACTCTGGGTCTTGCCGTTGGTCCGGGGTTAATGGCGCTCTTTCTGTGTGCGCTGGTCTTTTTATCCCGGTATCAAATGACGCGTGCCCGTCATCTTGAGATCCTGGCCGAGCTCGATCGTCGCCAGAACGATACTGCCCGGCGTGAACCAGACGTGGTTTCTGTAGACCGTTAGGACGGACAGCCCCACGGCCGTATTGCCCGCCTCTGTTTTCCTTTTTCTCTTGCATTTCTCCCTCAAAGCAGCCACAAGGAGAAAAAACGCCTCTCGCCTGTGATGAGTGGGAGAGGCAAGGGGATAAACGAACGGACACGCATGGAAGGAGGGCTGTCATGAAAGTTGGTATGTCGGTTTTTATGCAGAACACGGGCGAGCGGTGGTCGGACTACGAAGTCTACAAGAATGACCTCCGTCTGGCGGACCAGGCTGAAGACCTGGGCTTTGACTCATTATGGAGTGTCGAGCACCATTTTACGCCCTATACCATGGTGCCCAATGTCACCCAATTTTTAACCTATATGGCCGGGCGAACGCAAAAGATTGAACTGGGAACAATGGTGATTGTCTTACCCTGGCACGACCCGGTGCGGGTGGCTGAAGAGATTGCCATGCTTGACCTCTTGTCCAACGGTCGTATCACCATCGGCTTCGGCCGTGGGGCTGCAACGGTAGAGTATGATGGCTTCCGCGTTCCCATGGAAGAATCTCGCGATCGTTTTGTCGAAGCCGCCGAGGTGGTAGTCAAAGCATTATCCAATGAACGTTTTTCGCACCAGGGCAAGTTTTTTCAAATTCCTGAGACGAGCATCCGCCCGCGACCTTTTTCCCACCCGGAACAGCGCCTGTATGGTGCGGCGGTCAGCCCGGATACGGCTGAGCGTATGGCCCAGCTGGGACTAGGCGTGTTGGTTGCGGTTCCGCTGCACGGCTGGGATGCAGTAGCGAAAGACGTTCAGCGGCATGATGAGATCATTCGGGCGGTGGGTAAAGAACCAGTCCCGCCTATCGTTGCCAGCTTTGTCTATGTTGGGGAGACTGAGAAAGAAGCGCGTGAAGGCGCAACTCAACACATGGGTGGTTACTGGGGGTCAGCCGATGCTCACTATAACTTCTCAGACGGACACCTCAAGCAGGTCAAGGGCTATGAGCACTATGGGGTGATTGCTGATAATGCAAAGACCACAACACCTGAGCAAGGCGTGCAGGATTTTATCAATCTCCAAGTGGCTGGAACCCCGGATCAGTGCATCGCCCAAATTCATGCCATGCAAGAAAAAGTCGGCTTCGATCATTTGATTGCGGTCTTCAGCTATGGAGGGATGCCGCCTGAGCAGACCGAGCGGAATATGCAACTGTTCGCGTCTGAAGTCCTGCCCAGGCTCCAAAGCCAAGGGGCTCCTGTCACGATTGGTGCGAACGTGTCCCACATCCCGGCCAAGTAGCAACGTTGCATCCGGTATTATAAAAGGGAGCCTCAGTGCAGGCTCCCTTTATTTTTGTGCGTGAAGGAGGCGTTGTGGGATTCGCCAAGGATATTCTGTGTATCGGGGCGGGCTATGTTGGCGGGCCAACCATGGCCATGATCGCCGCCCGCTGCCCCCAGTACAAGGTGACCGTTGTTGACATCAACCACGCTCGCATTGCGGCCTGGCAGAGTGACCAGCTGCCGATCTATGAGCCTGGTCTCGACGAGGTAGTGCGGCAGGCGCGGGACCGCAATCTTTTTTTTTCGACCCACGTCGAGCAGGGTATCCGTGACGCCGATATTATCTTTGTCTCGGTCAATACCCCCACGAAAACCTTTGGTCAGGGGGCAGGGAGAGCGGCGGATTTACAATACTGGGAAAAAACCGCGCGCCAGATTCTTGAGCACGCCGATCGCAACAAGATTGTGGTGGAAAAATCGACGCTGCCGGTCCGGACCGCTGAGGCGATGGAGCGCATCCTCAACGCCAATACGAAGAATATCCGTTTTGAGGTGCTCTCCAACCCGGAATTTCTGGCCGAGGGCAGCGCCATCACCGACCTGGAAGCGCCCGACCGTATCCTGATTGGGTCGAAAGAAACGCCCGAGGGAATTACAGCCAGGAAGGTCATTGTCGATATTTACGCCAACTGGGTGCCGAGAGAGAATATTATTGAGTCGAACGTGTGGAGTTCGGAGCTGTCAAAACTGGCGGCGAACGCCTTTTTGGCCCAGCGTATCTCTTCCATCAATACGATTTCCGCCCTGTGTGAAAAAACAGAGGCTGACGTGGATGAAGTCGCCTATGCGATTGGCAAAGATTCTCGTATTGGGCCAAAGTTCTTGAAGGCGAGTGTCGGTTTTGGTGGGTCGTGTTTTAAGAAGGACATTCTCAACCTGGTCTACATCTGCCACAGCTACGGTCTCAGCGAGGTCGCCGCGTACTGGGAGTCGGTCGTCAAAATTAACGAGTGGCAGGAGAGCCGCTTTGTACGGACCATCCTTGAAAGCATGTTCAACACGGTGGCCGGGAAACGCATCGCCTTGCTGGGTTTTGCCTTTAAGGCCAACACTGGGGACACGCGTGAATCCCCGGCCATTTATATTGCGCGTGGTCTTGCCGAAGAACGGGCCGAGGTCGTTGTGACCGACCCGCAGGCACTCGCCAATGCACGGGATGATCTGACGGATATGGGAGACCGAGTGCACTTTGAATCCGACCCCTATACCGCGGCGGAGGGGGCACACGCTCTGGCAATTTTGACCGAGTGGGATGTGTATCGCCAGCTTGATTACGCTCGTATTTTTGCGTCCATGGAGCAACCGGCCTTCCTCTTCGACGGCCGCAATATTCTGGACCACCACCGGCTGTTTGAGCTGGGTTTCAACGTCTTTCCGATCGGCAAGGCCGCGCTCAAGCATTTCTGATGGCCCGGCTGAACCCCGGTTTGGGCCGGGAGTGCTGGCAGGCTATTTTTTAGAGACCTACACCGGCCATTCTTCGGTCCGATACGCCTGCTCCCAAAAGAGATATTCATAGCGGCTGCTCTGGATGAAATGCTCCGCCCACCGTTTCCGCTCATCCGTAGAACTGTCCTGGGCAAGACGGTCGATAAGTGTCAACTGTTGCTGGACGTGGGCGCCAAACCCTTCGCCGCTGTAGGCTTGTGTCCACTCTGCGTAGAGCGGGTCGGGAGGGGGCGGGTCGTTGAGCTTCTTCCCGACCTCCCAATAAATCCAATAGCACGGCAGGACGGCGGCAACGATTTCTGCCAAACTGCCACTATGCCCAACCGCGAGAAGATGTCGGGTGTAGGCCTGTGTGATAGGCGCGCGCTCGGTATGGGCCAGGTCTTGAGGAGTGAGGCCGAGCTTGTCGCTCCAGTTGGTGTGCAGATTGCGTTCTACCTGGACCACGGTGGCGGCGTGGTCGGCGAACATATGAAGTGTATCCAGGGTGTCCGCCTTTGCGCCGCCCAGGCACAGGGCGCGGGCGAAGTCCTGTAAGTACAGATAGTCCTGCTGAACAAAAAAAAGAAAGCGTTCGCGACTGAGCGTACCGGCTCCGAGTTCTCGGACGAAGGGGTGGGAAAAAATGGCATCCCAGATGGGTTGCGCGGCCGTGCGTAAGGTGGAATGAAAGGGCTGCGACACGAAGCACTCTTCCTTTCTCGTGCGGCACACTAGGCCGGGAGTTGTTTCAACGCCGGTAAGACTTCGGTATTAAAAAGTTCGTCGTGCAGCGTCAGATGAAAGCACTCGACCCCAAGCTGCTGGAACTTTTGCATCCGCCGCAAAATAGTATCCGGACTGCCTATTAAGCCGCTGGCATAGCCTTCGTTGGAATCGAGCATGGCGAGCTTATTCTGCCGGTCGGCCCACATGCCTTGCGCGCCACTCACCCGCTTCCCTCGGCGTTCCAGCAGGGTCTCATCGACCGCATCTATCATCGCCGTGATTTCTGCCACGGCTTCCGCATCCGTGCGCCGACACAGGGGGATAGAGTAGAGGGCAAAGCGGAGCCGCCGTCCGGTTTTTGCCGTCCGTTTACGAACGGCCTCAATGATACCGGCTATTTTTTCCGGGGGGCCGCCGTTTAAGAACATCCAGTCCGAATGGTGGGCGGCCATATGCATCGCCGCCTCGGATTGTCCGCCCTGAAACACCTCAAGCGGGCCGAGGGGGCGCGGTTCGAGCCGCAGTCCATTGATCTGATAAAAGCGCCCGGCAAACGAAAACTCTTCGTGCGTCCAGGCACCCCGCAGGACTTGGATAAACTCACTCGTCCGGGCATAGCGTTCATCGTGTTCGATCAGCTCGGCACCGTACATGCCAAACTCGGCTTCATGCCAGCCCGAGGTCACATTGATGGACCAGCGACCATGAGTGAGCCGGTCAAGTGTAGCGCTCCATTTGGCAATGGGAGCCGGTAGAAAAAACCCTGGATGAATGGCGGTAATCAGGTGAATGTGGGCGGTATGGGCAGCATAGAAGTCCGTCATCGCCAGACAGTCGTATGAAGAGCCCTCAATCTCCTTCCCCGTGCCCCACCAGCGCTGGGCAACGAGCAGATAGTCGATGCCTAAGGCTTCAGCCTGCTGCACCGGGGCGAGCAAACGCTGCACCAGAGCGGGACCAGACCGGCCAGCATGAGCGGGCTTACCCGTCCTTTTAGGCTTCTTTTCTGCGGCCTGCCGTGTCAGGTTTGGAGCGGCGAGGGCGGTTGGAGCCCAGGTGCATGTTTTGATGGTGGCCATAATTGCTACGAGGCAAGAGTGGGGTAGGACGCTATTTAAGGGCTTCACATGAAGCGCAACTCGGCATCGAGGACGCCCCCTTCATACTGGGCGACGATATACCCGCCCGCTGCAAAAGGACCGGCATTCAGTATTTTTGTGCGGCCGATCGTATCGACTCCAGGAGACTCATGGATGTGACCGGTGATGCACAAATGGGGCTGTTTTTCCGCGATGAATTGGCGGACGGCGGGGCTGCCAACTGGTCTGCCGTCAACGAGGCGATCGAGCCGCGTCGCATAGGGTGGCGTATGACAGACCATAATATGACACGGAGTAGGGGGGACGTCAGCAACCGCTTGTTGCAGTATCTGCCACAGGATCTCATCCGTATACTCGAGCGGTGTCTGGAATGGGGTCAGATTTGATCCTCCGCAGCCATAGATGGTCACCTCGCCATAGCACTGATGTTCCCCGTGCAAGCCGACCTGTTCAGTCCGAAGAAAGGCAATCGTCTCTGGTTGGTCCAGATTCCCCGGTAGGGCGCGGACTATTGGACAGTATGTCTGGGCGACCCGAATCACCTGCCGGACGGCGCGTGGCCCTCCAAAGTTCGTCAGATCGCCCGAGAGCAGGACCACATCGGCGCTCGCCAACTCGGCGCTGATGGCTTCCATGTGCGCGGTAGCCATATGTATGTCGCCAAACGACACGATTTTCATGGCGGTTGCTCTGAGGAAAGAAATAGAGCGCGGTGCTTCTGGACTTGTAATGGATTCCAGGCTGAGGGTCAACGGACCTACTCTTTTACCGGTCTTGCAAAAGCCACCGGAATCAGGAAATACTACTGGGTCCTCTGGAATGTGGTGTATACATGCCGAAAAAAATCCGATCGAAGGTGCTCGCTATTGGTCGTCCATTGCGAGTGGAGATCGAGCTTGATGGCGAATGGCTCGAACGCCTTCGTGGGGTATTACAGGGGATAGGAGAGGAAGAGAAGTCCTACCCCCTCCATCGTTATCTCGAAGAGCTACTTGAAGCGGATATCGTCTACCGGGAAGGCGATGGACGACATCGCAAACGGTTTGTAGAGCGAGAAGTGCTTATCCGCCAGCTGCGTGAACAGCGGCCGTGCGGCCACACGCCACGAGCCTCTGCGAATAAGCGTTAATAGCGTGGGGGAGTGACTGTTTCCCCGCCACGCTCGATACCGAGGCTGCCCGAATAGGGTTGACACACCGCCCCTGAGGCGGTCGATCACTCTTCGTATGAGCTTGGTCAATCTGCGTATTGTTCTTGTCCGGCCGAAATACTCCGGTAATATCGGCGCGACTGCGCGGGCGATGCGAAACTGCGGGATTACCGAGTTGCATCTCGTCAATCCAGACCCGATACAGCGTGACGCGGCTGATGCGCTGGCAGTCCACGCCAAAGACGTACTCGAAACCATGCAGATACACTCTTCCCTGCGCGCGGCCGTCAGTCCCTGTGGTCTCGTTGTGGGAACCACGTGCCGCGCCGGCCTGTACCGGGAAGGCGCAGGAACACTTGAGGCGCGTGCGGCTGAGATCGTCACCAGCCTCAAAAGCAATCGTGTTGCGCTTGTTTTCGGTCCGGAAGACAGTGGCTTGAGCAATGAGGATTTGCGCTGCTGCCACACCTTACTGACGATCCCGACGGACCCGACGTTCGCCTCACTGAATGTCGCTCAGGCCGTGCTGCTGTGCTGCTATGCCGTTTTCTGCGAGGCACGGCAGACAGTGGATGGTGGTCAGCCGGTGTTCGCGTCTTCCGAGCGACAGGAATTGATGTACGAAAAGCTCAAAGCTGCGCTCTTACAGGTTGGCTTTCTCCCCCAAGATAACCCTGAGCATATCATGCTCGCCCTCCGTCGGCTGTTTGGCCGCGCCGGACTCGAAGACCGTGATGTCCGCATTCTTCTTGGCATTGCCCATCAAATTGAGTGGTATGCCAAAGGAGGATGGCAGCGCCGGGAGCAGGCCGAGCATCAGTCGCCGCGATACAGTGCGGCAAAACGCGGTGCGCAAAGAGTGAGCGAAGATCGTGGCTGAGATCATTTCCTTGCGGAAGATCCTACAGGCTCGCCGTCGTGAGCAGCAGCAAGAGTGTGCCGCGCGGTGTGTGGAGATTTTGGAGAAGAGTCTGCGTCACCACATTGAGGAGTTCGCGCACGCCCCACCCCAGGAGTGGGCGGTCCGCGCCACCAAGATTCGTCAACTCGGAGAAATACTGGAGTATTCGACACATATGGCCTAGCTCACGATACTCCTCGGTTCTCTTTGGGACCGTCTCCTGGTGTGTGAACGAGAAGAAAGGAACGGTATGGCAAAAGCAGCCTCAAAACCGACAAGCGGGACAACGGCAAAAAAGACCGCTAGTGCGAAAAAAACGATCAGTCGGACGCGGAAAAGTCCGGTCAAGAAAACCGCTGTCGCGGCCGAGCCGGCGGTCCAGGCCGCGATTCTGACATTGCAGCAACGGCTCGAAACCTTAGAGGGCACGCTCTCGCAGGGCTTAACCGCACTCATGGCTGAGGTCAAGGAACTCCGGTCTGCTGCTCCGGTCGATCCGCCTCAATCCGGCTTGACCGAGGAAACGATTGGCACCCTCCTGCAAGAGGGGCTGCAGAAGTATATCGAGGAACAGATAGAGCCAGTGACGACCACGCTCCGGCGCATTGAGGAGCGGGTTGGTTTTATTGGGAACCGTTTGAAATCCTCAGGCGGGGGAGGGCGGAATAAGTCGGGGCGCCGAGAGCAGGCCCCGAATGCACGCTCTAAAGGGCAGAATGCTCCCCGCCCGGGCCAGAGCCCAGGGCCGAATTGGACGCCTCCCTCTGCCGCATCGGTTCAAGGACATTTTACGCCGCGTCCGATGAGCCTGGATCACTTGGCCCGAGAAGACGACGAATAGGACTTGGTGCTGGCTAGGACGAAGACCGGAGCGCTAGTCAACCGCGTGCGGGTCTGCTCGGAGCGCAATATCACGCAGAAAAGCATTCAGCCGCCGTTTGTCTCTCTCCAGGGAAAGAAAGAACTGGGTGGCGTCGGGAAGGTCAGGGTCCCAGTAAATGGCCTGCTCGTTATACCGCTGGGTCAGGGTTTGGCTATCCTCAAGGTCGTGGACAACCCGGGACCAGTGATTGTGTCCACCTTTTGGTGAAGCCTCTTCTGTTTCACTCCACTCACCCTCCAACTCCGCGATTTTATCCTGAATACGCTGGGTAGTGCGTTCCTGCTCTTCCGCTGCGGTCCGCAGTTGATCCCGACCCGCCTGATGGGGTGCAAGCTCTGCGTGGGCGAGGATTTGCTGAGTGAGCTGTTTTTCTGCCCGACAGCTCGTCACGAGGATCGGTACTAACTGTTGCGGATCTTTATGCTGCGGCTCCTCAGAGCCAGCAAAACGTTGCCAAAAACCCATAGCGTTCTCCCGGACCGGAAGTACCGTGCCGGGTATGACTTGTCAAGGTCGGAAACGGTCCCGTTTCCCGCTTCCTTCTTTGTCTATGATAAGCTACTATGATACACAATGGTGAAACGGATAAGAAGGAATCACAATGGCACGTATCACGGTTGAAGACTGTCTGGCCCAGATCCCGAATCGATTTGAACTCGTTGTCGTGGCCGCGCACAGAGCGAAAGAACTCCTTAAAGGCTCGCCGCGGCTCGTTGACTCGGACAATAAAGAAGTCGTGACGGCCCTGCGTGAAGTTGCGGCTGGCAAAGTGTGGAAGGAAAAGGCCCAAGAAGCGATTGAAGAAGCGTAAGACGTTCTCTTTGTTGCCCTGTAGTATACAGGGATATTCCCTCCATCGACGTGGCGTCTCCGGGTACAAGCCCAGCACCGATCCAACGTCATTTATGAGAGACTCGGTGCAGTCGGGGCCGCCCCTGCTGTTTTTCGCTGTGTGATAACGCCTTCATGAAAAATTTGGCAAAAGATCCCGATTCCATTGCCGTGCCCGTTCTTGCCGAACCCGAACTGGCAGACTCTGTGCCGGTCGAGCAGAAAGGGACGTCAGAACCGCCCGTCGAAGTCAGTGCCGCCACAGCCGACGAGGCTGACAAGATGGAGACGGCGCTCATCCCCACGGATTCCCTCAGTCGTTATATGGCAGAGATCCGTCGCTATGCCCTGCTCTCACCCGAAGAGGAGCACGAGTTGGCGGTCCAGTATAAGGAGTACGGCGACGTGCAGGCCGCCTATCGGCTCGTCACCGCAAACTTACGCCTAGTGGTCATGATTGCCCGGAGTTATCAGCGGGCATTTCAAAATCTGCTCGATTTAATCCAGGAGGGGAACGTCGGCCTCATGGATGCGGTTCGGCATTTTGACCCGTACCGGGGCGTCCGGTTTCCCTCCTATGCGGTCTGGTGGGTGCGGGCGTATATCATCCGTTACATTATGAACAATTGGCGTATGGTAAAGCTTGGCACGACCCAGGCCCAGCGCAAACTCTTCTTTAATCTGCAAAAGGAAAAAGAACGGCTCGAAGCCGAGGGCTATTCCCCCGAGCCAAAACGGCTCGCCCACAACCTGGGGGTGAAAGAACGTGAGGTCGTGGAGATGGAGCAGCGCATGGCCGCCCGGGACCTCTCGGTTGATGCGCCGCTTAACGCGGGGGACGAGTCTGCCACGTTTCTCGACTTCCTGGCCGATCAGAGCGCGAATACAGAGGAAGCGGTCTCGACGCTCGAATATCAGCAGTTGATACGTCGTAAGCTGACGGACTTTGCCCGGACCCTGGAAGGCAAAGAGGAAGTGATATTCAATCAGCGGCTTTTCGCCGAAGAGCCCTTGACGCTTCAGGACATTGGCGACCAGTACGGCATTAGTCGCGAGCGGGTGCGCCAACTCGAAAGCCGACTCAAGAAAAAATTAAAGGAGTATCTAGTCCGCGAGATTCCGGACCTGACGGATCTCGATATTGGCCTGTCTGACGCGGGGTAATCTTTTCCTTCATATTGCCACAGAGCGGAGAATCGGTTTATAGTGGAACTGTGCACGAACTGGATGCGGGTATTGTCGTCATTGGCAACGAAATACTGTCTGGAAAGACGGTCGATACCAATTCGCCCTTCCTGGCAAAGGAACTCCGAGAGATTGGGGTGACTCTGAAGCGGGTCGTCGTGATCCCCGACGAACTCGACATTATTACCGAGACGGTTCGTAATTTTCACCGCCAGTTCGATATTGTCTTTACCTCGGGCGGTGTTGGCCCTACGCATGACGATATTACCATCGAAGGGGTCGCGCACGCCTTGGAGCGAAAGGTTATCCGCCATCCCGTGCTAGAGGAGAAATTACGCTCCTATCTCAACGGCCGGCCGGCAAATAGCGCCTATCTCAAGATGGCGGAATCGCCTGAAGGGGCCGAGTTGATTGAAGATGGCGCGGTCCGTTTCCCGACGATCAAAGTGGAAAATGTGTATGTCCTGCCGGGTATCCCGGATATTTTTCGGCAGAAATTCCTTGCGCTCAAGGGCCGTTTTGCCGCAGATCCCTATTATCTCAAAGTGCTCTACACGCGCGAATATGAGAGCGTGATTGCAGGCTTCCTGAATGAAACATTGAGCGAGTATCCGGAGGTGATGCTCGGATCGTATCCGAAGAATAACGACCCTGAGTACCGGGTAAAAATTACCCTTGAGTCAAAAGACAAACACTACGTTGATCGGGCTTTTCAACATTTGATCACGTTGCTCCCTGAGGGGTGTGTGGTGAGAACAGAAGGATGAGGAGGATGTCATGGGAAAAACGTTATCGGCCCTATTGTGTGGCAGTGTGCTGATGCTCAGCACTCCGTCGACTGCGTCGGCCACGGCCGACTATCTCGAAGACGCCGGAATCGGAACGGCGACCGTCGCCGCCAACGTATTCTACATTCCGGCCAAGCTGACCTATGCTACCCTGGGCGGCATCACCGGAGGTCTGGCCTATCTGCTGACCGGGACGAACCGCGAGATCGCCGAACGGGTATGGACGCCGTCTATGGGCGGAGACTATGTGCTGAGACGGCAGCACATCCGGGGAGAGGAAATCATCTACTTCAGCGCACCTCGCCCCCGGACGGATGACGGGGCCCTCAACGCGGAATCGCTCCCGCCAGCCTACTAAGTCGTCCCGAGGAGTAGCGCATGAGCAGGCTGCGACTGGGCCTTTCCATCGGCGTGCTTGTGCTGCTTGGCCTTGGTGTCTGGGC
Organism: Desulfurellaceae bacterium bin18; assembly: GCA_002238415.1. Classification (GTDB taxonomy): domain Bacteria; phylum Desulfobacterota; class Binatia; order Bin18; family Bin18; genus Bin18. Next base: position 14,215 of record MPMI01000007.1, read on the forward strand.
GGGCCTCTCCCTCCAGCGGATGCGGACCGCCGCATTGCAGTGGGAGGGGCCGGTCGCCGAAATCCTCAGCGAGAAGCTCGACAAGCACGCCGATACCATGACGATGGAGTTCACCTCCCGGCTCGACGCCCCGCTGGCCGATACCTGGCAGGCATTCTCCGAGCCGGAACGGAGTGCGGAGTTCAGCGAGACCATCCGGGTGTCTCGCCTCCTGCAAGCTCAGGGTAACCGGAAGCTCATTCTTTTTGAGATGGTCATGCTCGGCCAGCCACAGCGGCTGAGCATGCAGTTCACCTTTCTGCCCGGAGAAAACCGGGTCCGCATCCAGAGCATCGAAAGCCAACTCAGCGACATTCAGGGCGAATACCGCTTCACACCTTCGCCGGACGGAACCAAAACCCTGCTGACCTACACCGGCACGCTGAAAGACAAGGTCAGTCTGCCGGTTCCTCTGGCCCTGCAAAAGAACGCCGCCCGTGAAAGTTTCGTTTCTACCGTGCGTGCTTTGAAGAAGGGTGTGGAGAGTCGAAATACGGCTGGCTCGTAGCCCGGCCAGCAGCGGGGGCAGCGTAGAGGAATGGATCACATCTCTATGTATCCTCCAGTTGCACCTGCTCTGAGGAGGGGACCGCGGCACGAACCTCTTCCTTATGCTCGCGCAGGAACTGGGCGACATCTTTTGAAGCGCGGAGCAGAATTTCAATATAGGCGATATCCGCACTCGACACGCTGGCCAGCGTATGGTGATAGGCGCCCAGGGCGGCTATGAGGTCGGTCTGCCGGTCTGGAATCACTTCAAATTTTTCCGTCAGACAAGCGTTAATGCGTTCCGCCAACGCGTCGAAGGTCTCCTGCTCGACGCCTTCGGTCGTCTCTGAGACCAACTCCTGCCAGAGCATCTCCAGAGCATACCGGGCGGGGTGCTCGCGACGCAGGCCGGCGCTGAGCTGGTAGAGTTGATTGGCCAGGGGCTGCCAGCGCGCGGGACGTTTGTGAGAGACTAAGGCGTTAGCCTTCAGCAGACGGGCGTGCAAGGTGCTGAGACCGTACTGCTCGGTTAAGAGCTGAATCAGCGTATCAAACTCACGTGACGTGACGTGTGGCATGGTATTCCTTTCTGACGGTATCCGGGATCGGTTTGGTGACTCGTATGCCAGTAACCGCGCGATCATGACAAAAACCCGTGCCGCTCGCAATGCGCTCGTTTTCTTGCCCCCCGTTCAGACTTGGTCTAAAGAAGAGAAGGCAGTGGTTGGAAACTCCTGCAAGAGCGGTCACGGATAGGAGACTGTTCAAGACAAAAAAGAGGGGAACAGGATGGCGACAGACCACGAAAAAATTCTTGAAATTATCCGCCTCAAAGACAAGGCTCCACTTGCCCTGGCGCGTGACAAAACCGCCCTGCTGGTGATTGATATGCAGCGCTATTTTGTCAGCCCCCATTATCCTCTGATGCAAACCTTTGAGAAATTGGTCCCAGGGGTGAGCGCCGCCTACTGCGAGCGGGTCAATGCGTCCGTCATTCCCAATATCAATCGTTTGCTGGGCTGTTTTCGGGCCCAGCGGATGCCGGTTATGTACACCGCAATCGGTACCTGCTTGAAGGACGGCCAGGACTTGAACCCCATGTGGAAGGCGCTCGATCAACTCAGCCTGGACACGATTGGGGAGCGCATGTTTCCCGCGGTTGACGAGCCGAGTTGGCAGATCGACGACAGCGTTGCACCGCAGCCGGGCGAGTTGGTTGTGAACAAAACCTCAAGCGGCACCTTGAACTCGACCATGCTTGACCAGACGCTGCGTAATATGGGGATTACCTCGCTCCTGATCTGTGGGGTGACAACGGATGTGTGTGTCGAAACCACGGCCAGGGACGCGGCCGACCGGGGCTTTGACGTCACCATCGTCGAGGACGCCTGCACGGCCTTCAGTTCGGACCTGCACCGCGCGGCGCTCCAGGCCTTCAGCTACGCATTCGGCCGGGTCCGCAAGACGCACGAGTTGATTGATATCGTGAACGTAGCAGAGGCCGTGTGAAAGAAAAAAAATGAAAGCATTGGTCTTTGCCAAGACAGCCCACAAAGACGCGCCGCCGGCCCCAGACTTTTTGCCCGGTCTGGCCAATCTCCAGTTGCTCGACGTCCCCACCCCCGATCTGCCCAATGAACGCTGGGTGGTGGTCAAGAGTAAAATTTCCGGTATCTGCGGCAGCGACCTTGGCTTTTTGCAGTGGAAGCCCATGCCCGCGGCCGAGCCGTATTTCGAGCTGCCTATGATTCCCGGCCACGAACTGTTTGGCGAAGTGGCCGCCGTGGGCAAGCGCGTGCGCGGGCTGCGGGTCGGCCAACGGGTGACCATCGATCCGACGCTCGGCTGTCGGGAACGGGGCTTTCGGAAGCTGTGCCCACAGTGCCGGAACGGGAATCCCGGGATTTGTGAACATATTGCCGAGGGTCAGCTGCGTCCCGGACTGTTAATCGGCATTTGTCCCGATACCGGCGGCGGCTGGGGCGAATATTTCGTCGCTCCCGCGCACCGGCTGACACCCCTGCCGGATACGATTGATGATGATGAAGCCTCGCTGATTGAGCCGTTTGCCGTGTGTCTGCGGGCGGTGCTCAACAATCCGCCTCGACGCAAAGAGCTGGTGGTTGTGATCGGTGCCGGAACGATTGGACTGATGAATATCGCCGCGCTCAAGGCTGTTGAGCCGTCCTGCCGGGTGGCGTGTATCGCCAAGTACCCGTTTCAGGCCAGACTGGCGCGTCGTCTTGGGGCGGATCACATTATTGATGCCCAAAAGCAGGATGTTATGGCCCAGGTGGGCGAACTGGCCCAGACCAAGGTCTATCCGCTCTCCAACGGTGGTGCAGTCCTGGCCGGTGGGGTGCGGCTGGTCTACGATACGATCACCAGTACAGTGACGCTCAACCAAGCCCTCCGCATGGCGCGCGGCCAGGGGACCGTTGTCGTACTCGGTTTGGCCGCGCAGCCCGAAGGCGTTGACTGGACGCCGACCTGGATGAAAGAGATTGCCATCGTCGGCAGTCTGACGTATGGGGCCGAGACGTTTCGGGGCAAACGCCAGGATACGTTTGTACGCGCGGTTGAACTCTTGAGACGCCGGCGCGCAGACCTGCGCGCTATCCGTCCGCGCAAATATCCGCTCGCGCAGTTCCGACAGGCCCTGACCGAAGCTGCCAGCAAGAAAACCTCGGGGGCGGTCAAGGTCTCATTTGTTCCCTGACCGTCTCCGAAAAGCGTTTATTGCAACGCTTACATCAACGGGGCGATTGTTCCGCTGTCAAAATAATCGCACCATTTGCTGATTTTGCCGTCGGTGATGGTGAAGACGCCGAGGACGGGCAGCAGCACCTGGACGTCCCCTTTGACCCAGGTCTCCATGCGCTCGTTGGTGACGATATCGCCAGATGAGGCCGTGTGGGTGATCTCCATCTTTTGCAGTAAATCTGCGCCAACAAAAGGGTCGAGAACCTCACGCACGCCGGCATGGCCAGTCACCGGAGCCCAGGGCATGTTATGATAGAATACGTCCTCCGTCAGATAGGACACCACCTTATCCATATTCCCACTGCCCAATGCGTTGCAAAACTCAGTGACAAGGGCTTCATTCTCGGTGTTCATACTTCCTCCTTTAGGTTCATATACTCGTGTCTCGCTAGCATAGGGGGGTAGTGGCTGCAAGCGAGACCGAACGCCCTGCCGGTCATGCCGGGTGTCCCCTGGACACCCGGCATCTCAGCCTGAGAGACGACCCTGTATTGCGCCGAACGGGCGGAGTGTGCAAAACATGCAGCATGGGTCGCTCTGGCAGACCCCGCACTACCCTTTTCTTATGCGCGAGCGCGACCTTCTGGCCTTAGAGTTTGATAAAGTCCTTCAGCTTCTGGCGGACTGTGCCCTGTCGTCCGCCGGTCGAGAAGCCTGTCTGGCCCTCAAACCCCAGATTGTCGAGCCGTTCGTCAAAGAAGACAGCGAGCGAACGTGGCAGTGCTTTCGTCTGGTAGAAGAACGCTTGAACCTGCCGCTCGGACCGTTCCCCGATATCCGTCCGACCTGTGAGAAATCTGACCACGGCGGTGCCGTGCTTGAGGGACAAAAGCTCCGCGACGTTCTGGCCGTGGTGACACGCGCCCGACTTCTTGCCGGGTTTTTCCGTCGGGACGCAGCAGCGTTTGACCGCCTGAAAGGCTATGCTGACCGCCTGCCAGCTCTGCCTGACTTGGAGATCGCCCTGGACCGTTGCCTGGACGAGGATGGGGGCCTCAAAGACGAGGCCAGTGCAACCCTGCGTTCACTCCGGCGCCAGGTCCGCAGCCTGGGCGAGGACATTGAACGCCGCCTGCAACGCACCCTGCGCTCAAGCGAGACCCAGGATGTAGTGACCGACCAGTTTGTTACGATTCGGAATAACCGTTTTGTCATCCCCGTTCGGCCCAATTTTCAGGCGCGGTTGCCGGGTATCGTCCAGGACCGTTCCGGGTCGGGTGAGACCGTGTTCATTGAACCGCTGTTTGCGGTCGAACTCAACAATAGACTGCTGCTCGCCCAGAAGGAAGTCGCGGCCGAGGAACACCGGATTCTGGCCTGGCTGACCGCGCTGGTGCGCGAGAACCTCGATCAACTCCAACAGACGTTTACAACCCTGACGGAAATCGACGTCCTTCACGCCAAGGTTGTGTTTGCGCAAAAATACGGTGCAACACAGCCGCACTTTGGATCAGCCATCCAGCTCCGTGGCGCCCGGCATCCCTTGCTGACGGCCTCGGATACCGCAGTTGTTCCTATCGATTTGATCCTGCCCAACGATAAGCGCGGGCTGATTATTACCGGTCCGAACACGGGTGGGAAAACGGTCGCCCTGAAAACCTTGGGTCTCATCTGTCTCATGGCCCAGAGCGGTCTTCTGATCCCGACGGACGAAGCCAATGAACTGCCCATCTTTCGGAGCGTGTTTGCCGACATTGGGGATGCCCAGTCCCTGGAGCACAGTCTCTCTACCTTCTCGGCCCATATCACCAATATCAGCGCCATGCTGGCGGCGCTGTCAGAGCCCGCGCTTCTCCTGCTTGACGAACCCGGCGGCGGCACCGACCCGGCCGAAGGAGGGGCTCTGGCAAACGGGCTGCTCACCGTTCTGAAAGATCGCCGGGTGTCCCTCGCTCTGGCCACGCATCTGAGTCCGGTCAAACTCTTTGCTGTGGGAGAAGGGAGCTATCAGATTGCGGCGGTGGCGTTTGATCTGGAGACCCTCCAACCGCGCTATCAACTCCAGTACGACGTCATGGGTCAGAGCCTCGGGCTGCCCATGGCCCGGCGTCTCGGGTTACCCGAAGCCGTGTGTCGGGCGGCAGAGGCGGCACTGTCTGCGGAAGCCCGTCAATTCTCTGAAGCCTTGACCCGGCTCGAAGCCGACTCGGTCACGCTGGAACGTGAACGGACTCAGATGCGGTCTGAACGCGAACAGGCGGCCGCCCTGCGTGCGCGCCAAGAGCGGCTCCTGGCCGAAACCGAGGAAAAATGCCGTCAGGTCTGGCAGGACGAGACGCGTGAAGCCAAGCTGCTGGTCCGCCGTGTCCGCGAGGAAGGCCGCGAGGTTATCGCGCGGCTACGCAAAAATCTGCAAACGCCGCATGCCCCGCCCGGCGATGCCCGCCGAGACCTCTCGCGGTTCTTGCACGAGCAGCACAAGGAAATCGCGGCAAAAGAGCAGACGCTCCGGACCGAGCCCGTCGCCGATACACCACCGCCACAGATTGGGGACGAGGTCGAGATCCGAGGTGGGAAAATCCGGGGCACCTTGCTGACGCTCAACGGCCAGAAAGCCCGAGTCCGCTGCGGTGGGACGACGTTTGAGGTTCCCGTTGTCCAGGTTCAGCGGACGGCCAAGCAAAAACCTGCACCAAGCGTTCGGGTGGCCGTCGATCACGCGCCACCGAGTCGGCCCGAAATCAATCTGCTCGGCCTGCGGGTTCGGGAGGCGCTGCCGCGTTTGGAAGTCTTCCTGGATCAGGCCATTCTCAATAATCGATCGTCCGTGCGTATCGTGCACGGTATGGGAACCGGTGCGTTGAGGCGGGCGGTCCGAGCGTATTTAGCCGACTCTCCGTACTGCGAGTCCTTTAACGAAGCGCCCCGGAATGAAGGGGGTGGGGGCGCAACGGTTGCGGAGCTCTCCTCATGAAAGTTGTCACCCGTGACGCATTAGCCGACCTGCTGCTTGAAGCCCTGGACGATGCGGCCACCGCCGCCACGGTGTGTGGTCTTGCCGCTGACACTCGAACGAGCGAGGCAGAGCCGCACCCGCGCGCGCTTGATGCGATGCTGCGCTCCGTGCTGACGCCGGGTTTTGACGCAGAGTGGCCGGCGGTCAGAGCTAAACTCATACAATATGGAGCAGCATTGGAGAACTGGTCCGGGCAAGCTGGAGGCTCAACGCGCGATGTTGTTCTGCAGAAAAGTGTTCTCCTCTTTAATCATCACCTCTTCTTTGAGGTGCATGAAGTCCTGGAGCCGCAGTGGATGAAAGAGCAGGGCGAGATCAAAAGGTTCTTGCAGGGACTGATTCAGATTGCGGTCGCGTTCTATCATCTTGGACGTGGCAACCTGGCCGGCACACGCTCGCTGCTGCACGAGGGGCTGATAAAGATAGCCCCCCACGCGCCCGCCTGTCTTGGCCTTGAATTACAGGATTTTATTGCCGGACTTGAGAAATGCCAGCAGATCATCTCAGGTCTGAGCCCTGAAACGTGTAAGCAGTTCTCTCCGGACACGATTCCCCGGATGCGGCTCGTCGCCTAACCCTATTGGTGTGAGGGTACCGTCATGCAAGTGGATCGGCTCATTATCACCGCCCGAGTGCAGACTGTCCTGAGCCCGCTTTCGAGTGAGGCCATTATGGAGCGTGTGGCGGATGGGACGTGGGGTGCCGCAAAGAATAAACGTGTCCTTCCAATCGACAATAACGCTGGACACGTTTACTCTTCGGACAGTATTCTCCTGGCAACGGGCAAAGTCGGGGCCGGGGAGCAGTACATGCAGGCGGCTGCGGCGCTTCAGCGACACGGCACTATCGGTATTATTGCGCCCGCCTTTGCCTGGCCGTTCTTTCGGCTGTGTCTCAACATCGGTCTGCCGCCGCTGACCCTCTGGGAAGCAGGTGAAATTCGGGCGGGCGACCGGCTGCGGATCGATGTGAACAGCCGCATCGTCAAATCCCTGAGCGCCGGTAGCCGCTATCCGATTCGGGACCTGTCCGATCTATACATCGAGGTTCTGGCCTGCGGCGGGATGGAAGGCTATGTGCGGGCTCGGTTGGCGGAACAGCAAACGGCGATCTCCTCGGGCGGGTAGGAAGGCGCCTGCCGCCTTTTCCCTCTTCCGTGGGACCGCAAGAGGAAGCGTGTCCTTCCAATCGACAACAACGCTGGATACGTTTACTCTTTGTGGCAGAGACGCACGGACGAGCGAGGGATATGCGACGCGTTCGAGACCTGCGGAAATATGAGCTGCCGGACAGCCTGCTGGAAATCTGGGAGCGCCAGCAGGGCGAGTTTCTCTTGCCCGTGCAGGAAATTGCCGTGCAGCGCTACGGGCTGTTTGACGGCCGCAGCCTGATCATATCTTCTCCAACATCATCGGGCAAAACCTTTGTGGGCGAAATGGCCGCGCTGCGCTCAGCCTTTGCCGGCAAGCGCGTCCTGTATTTAACGCCGCTGCGCGCCCTGGCGGAAGAGAAATACGAAACCTTTCGCGCACGTTACGCAACGTACGGCGTCAAGGTCGTGGTGGCCACCCGTGACCGACGCGAGTTTGATCACGATATCGAACACGGCGATTTTCACCTGGCCGTCCTCGTGTACGAAAAACTCGCCCAGTTGCTCGTCCGGCATCCGCATGTGCTGCGGACGGTCGCCCTGGTCGTGGTGGACGAACTCCAGATGCTGGGCGACCCGGAACGCGGGTCGGGGCTTGAACTGACCTTGACAAAACTCCTCAGCGCCGTCCCACGGCCGCAGCTTTTGGGACTCTCGGCCGTTCTGCGCGAGGCTGAGCAAGTCGCCGCCTGGTTGGATGCCGACCTGCTCTTACAGGATGAACGGCCGGTCGAACTCTACCGTGGTGTCGTCCTCGGTGACCGCTTTCGCTACCGCACGTATAACACGGGCGAAGAAGGCGAGGAGCGACTGGCTGCTGTTGAGTCAGACGACCCGCGTGAGATCTTATACGCCCACGTCACGCATCTTGCGCAGCAGGGAGAGCAGGCCCTCGTTTTTCTGAAAGGCAAACGGGATACGGTCCAGTGCGCCCTGGAGTTGGCCGAAGCCTCTGAGCTGGCGCCGGCCGCCGCTGCGCTGGCAGCGCTTGAGCCCCTCGAAGAAACCTCCCTCAAGGCCCAGTTGCGCGATGCCCTTACTGGTGGTGTGGCGTTTCACCACGCCGATCTGACCTCGGCGGAGCGGGCGATTGTTGAGGCGGCCTACCGCCGGGGCGAAGCGCGGGTCATTGCCTGTACCACGACGCTGGCCTTTGGGGTGAATCTGCCCGCCTCCACGGTGTTCATCGAAGCCGTCAAATGGGACACGGACAAACGAACCGGCACGGCGATGGAAGTCCCGCTGTCCTGGGCCGAATACGAAAATATCTCCGGACGAGCAGGCCGACTCGGATTCGCGTCGCCCCCCCCTTCTTTGGGGGGCCGCCCTGAGCCAGTCGAAGGACGAGGGGGCAAAGAGGTATTTGGTCGATCCATTCTGATTGCTACTAATCAGTTCCAGGCCGACCTGTTGTGGCGGGGCTATGTGATGGGCGAGCAAGAGCAGTTTACTCCGGCCCCCGGCCAGACCGGGCTCACGGATCGTATCCTCAACCTGATTGCCTCCAAGGTCTGTCTTTCAACGGATGAGCTCCGGGCTTTTTTAGACCTGACCTATCTCGGCTTTCAGCAACAGGGCAAACGTGTGCCTGTCTCAGACCATGCCTCGGACGAAGCCGAGCAAGCGCTGAGCGTTCTTGTTAACACACAGCTTGTCAATCGCAGTGAAGACGGACGGCTGGAAGCGTCAATGCTGGGAGAGGTCGCCGCCCGCAAAGGCATCCGCGCGGCAACTGCGGTGAGGCTGGCCCGCTTTTTTGAGTCAGCCCAGGGACGCGACGTGTCCGAGCTAGAACTCTTTTATACGCTGAGTCTGACCGAAGACGGCCAGAAAATGCAGATTCCGTTGTCGTCGGCCGAACACCGTGGTCGGGGATATGAAAGCAGAGTAGGCGAGTGGATACACGACCGCGGCTATGAGCCGGGCGACGAGCTTCAGAAACTCCTCAACGCCCGCATGCTCCCGACAGCCCAGGAGGCTCGGTCGGCAAAACTCTCGCTGCTGCTGCTGGGCTGGATTAACGGGGACGAACTGTCGTCTTTGGAAAATCGCTGTCAATGCTATGCCGGCACCATCCTCAGCCTGACGGATGAAGTCGGCTGGCTGGTGGATGCGGCAGCGGAAATTGCCGAGGTCATGGGCTGGGCTTCGGCCACACAACTGTCCGAACTGGCAGAACGGGCGCGACTCGGGGTCGATCCGCCGAGCCTGGAGTTGGCCCGGGCTCAGTTGCCCGGGCTCAACCGTGAAGAAATCAAGACGCTGGTATCTGCGGGGTTCGACTCGCCCCTGGCCGTGCGTGAAGCGTCTCCAGAAGCTCTTGAGCCCTACCTGTCGCCGCCACAAATTGAGGCGTTGCGCACGCCCTGAGACACGCCTCAGTAACCGGACACTTGCTCGTATGACCAGCCCACCTCCTGCTGCTGTTTTGGAACTGGCCCTCCAGACCCTGGAAGCCGAACTGGTCGAGCCTGAGCGCTTGGCGTCCTTTCGGACCGTACTGAATACAACAGAGCCGGTCGCTGAGGCGAACCGTTTCCGCTGGTATGCAAGCGGGCAGGTTTGCCTGGAACGCTCTGCTCACGGGACGCTGACCTTCTTCCTGCCGGCCATTCCTGCGAGTTCGGCTCTGCGCCGTCTGGGGACCTTTGATCGTCAGGGGCGTTTGCTTTCACTTTTTTTCTATGCTGCCGATGGTCTGGTGCAGCAGTTCAAGGTGCGCAATATGGACGGCCGCTTTCTCGGGGTCGTCCGAGACACAGTGTCTCATCTGGGCTGGGGCAGGTCTGACGTGATCGGGGCGTTGGCAGGTGAGGGGGGCTTTGAGTTGGACCGGACGCTGACCTTCTTCCGCTCGGTCTCGTATGAAGACGTGGATATCCTCCCGCCATTAGACGCTCCGATGAGCCTGCCGCCCGGCGGCGGTGCAACCATCTTGAATGTGCTGGCGCGCTTGGGGCAGGACCAGGGAAAACAGGTGCTACGCTACTACGGACCGTATCCCAGTGACCAGCTCTTTTTTACCCTGCGCGAGTCCTTCATTTGTGGAGGAGAAGTTGGGGCCAATCGCGAGCGTTTCACCCAGGGAGCCGAAGAGGCCGCCCTGCATATGACGATGGTTGAGACTGCGGTTGACTGGCGGCCCGCCCCGCACGAACGGTTTTATCCGGGGGCGCATACCTGCGTGCAACTGCGCAACGGAGTCGAAAAAGTCTACGATCACGGGCATACCTATTACCGGGCCGACCTGGTGGCCGAGGCCCATCGGCTCCGCGTGCTCCAGACTGAAGAGGAGCAACCACGCTATATCGCTAGCCTGACCATACTGGGCCAGGCGCTCGAGGATCATTTTATCCTGGATGAACACGGAGAGATTCTCGAACGTCTTCCACAGCCCGTGCAGCCTTCCCTGCGGGGCGATCCCATCCTTTCCCCAGACTGGAAGGCCGCTCTCGTTCGTCTGATTGCCGCAGAGAGCACGACGCTGCTGCACACCGCGCTGTGGCCGGTGACGGATGAGCTGACCATCCTGTGGGGCAGGGTGCATAAAGAACTGTGGGCGCTGAGTGGTAATGAACTCGTTCTGCACGCGGGGATGATTGCCGTCCATCAGGACATGCAGAGCCGGGCCAACAGTGCGGCCGAAAAAATCCTCATCGCCTCTCGCTTTCTGTCCGAATTAGCTCGGCTGATCGGGCCGGTGATCCGCAGCCGTGCCCAAGCCCAACTGGCCAGCCTCTCGCCCGCTGACCAGAACGTGGCGCTACTGTTCGCAGCCTCGGATACGCCAGGGCTGTCGGATAACGAACTGCGGGCGTTTCTGACGAGCTTGGCGCAGGGGGAAGAACTGCCGCTGATAGTGGAGTAAAAGGCCGATTTAATGCGTGTATAAGCGTGGTTTTCGTTCGCTTTTGGCGCAGGCTTATTGAGTTCACTCGGTTCAGACCTGAGGGGTCACCCGACACTCGCGCCGAGATAGGAGCCTGTAGACTTTGCCGCGCCGGCCGTCTGGCAGTGGGCGGCCACAATCCTGTTGATATCCCGCGCGTAGCCGCCGCCTAAGGTCACAGCAAGGGGGATTCCTGCCCGCCGGGCGAAATCGCATGTTATCCGATCCCGTTCGCCAACCCCGGCCATCGACAGCGCTAATTTTCCAAACCGGTCGCCCTGGAGCACATCCACGCCAGCCTGATACAGGATCAGGTCCGGTCGGGATCGTTCGAGGAGCACGGGCAGGCTCTCCTCCAGCCGGTCTAAATATTGTTCGTCCGTCGTGCCGTCCGGCAGGGCGATATCCCACGAGCTGTGTTCTTTGTGGGCGGGGTAGTTATTGGCCGCATGCATGGAAAAGGTGAAGGTATCCGGGTCGGTCTGACACAACGTAGCCGTACCGTTCCCCTGATGCACGTCAAGATCGAGAACGAGGGCACGCCCGATACAGCCCTCTACCCGCAGCCGCCTCAGGACAATGACCAAATCATTAAAAATACAGTAACCTTCGCCGTGGTCGGCGAAGGCATGGTGGGTACCCCCGGCCAGATTGGCGGCAATCCCGTCTCTCAGTGCGGCCCGAGCAGCCCCCAGCGTTCCACCGATCACGGCAAACGCGCGCTGGACAAGTTGCCGAGACCAGGGCAGGCCGAGGCGGAGCAATGCCTTGCGTTCCAGCGTCCCGTTCAGAAAGGCGTGGACGTACTCCGGCGTATGTACGCGAAGAATATCTTCGAGGGCTATCGGCTGCGGCTCAACGATTTCCTCTGGCGTGAGGATGCTCTCGGCCAGTAGCCGTTCCGGGACAAGGCGATACTTGTCCATGGGATAGGAGTGATTTCCCATGGGCGCGGTATAACGGGCGGAGGTAAAGGCTTGCATCCTCACTCCCCGAATACCGCCTTCATCAGCGCCTGAACATTGGTGACCCGGACGACCTGCCACCAACCTTCTGGGGTAGAGCGGAGCCCGATCTCAATCTCTTCACCGCTGTCGAGTGGAATAGAAAAGTAGCGGATGTCTTCCCGGGTATCCCCGCCGATTACCGTTCCGATAAGGGCAATAGTCGGGATCTGCGGAAGCGTCAGGTCTGAGTTTTGAAAGGCTTGCTGTACGGCAAACGTCACTCCCGCCTTGGCGAGGTCCCGGACATCCCGTGTCAAACTCTCGAGTCCTCTGTGCAGGAGCCCGGCGAGGGAGTCCGGCGGCGTGTCCTGCGGTTGCGGGACCTCCGGTGCACTCTGCCCCAAATCCTCCAGGGCATAGCTGACCACGCTGTCGATATCGACATAGTGCGTAAAGGTCTCATAGTTGCGCGTCTTGAGAGCCTGTTGGATATGATAGACTGAATAAGAAGGGGTCTGCATCCAGGCATAGACTCCACCCAGCCCGAGAAGGGTACACAGCACGATCGCTCGTAGGCTTTTCATGTGTCCCATCATACGGCAGGAATATCCGGTACGAAATGTGGGGTGCGGAGGCAGTCCGACTCTGGTATGCAGGGATGATCGCTTGACAGGCGGAGCAGCCTGAGAGAGAGACGCGATGCAAGCAATAGGCATCCTATACCCCGGCGATATGGGCCATAATGTGGGCCGCGTGCTGAAAGAAGACGGCTTTGCCGTTGTCACGACGCTGGTCGGGCGGAGCGCGCGCACGCGACAGCTCAGCGCGCAAGCCGCAATAACCGAGCTCGATTCTCTGCTGGCGGTCGTCGAACAGGCGGACATCGTCCTCTCAATTATTCCCCCAACGGCCGCCCAAACAGTCTCACGCGATTTTGCCTGCGCTACTCAGCAGGCGAACCGGAGGCCGCTATTCGTTGACGCGAATGCCGTCTCTCCCATGACTGTTAGCCAGGTCGGTGAGACCATTCGGGCCGCGGGCTGTGACTTTCTCGATGCCTGCATCATCGGTCCGGCCCGGGATGTGCGGGGTCGCTGTACCGTGTATGTCAGCGGTCCGAACGTCCGGGAGTTTGAATCGGCTCTCGGGCAATCGCTCCGCATGCATCCCTTAGGAGACACCATCGGTCAAGCCTCCGCCTTCAAGATGTTGTTCTCCGGACTCAATAAAGGCCTGGTTGCCGTGCTGAGCGAACTAACGGTGGCCGCGCAGGAATATAATTGTCTGGATGATTTGCTCGCCTGTTACACCGAGCTTTTTCCAGGAGTCATGCAGTCGTTGGAATGGCTCGTGCCGACCTATCCCTTTCATGCCGCCAGACGGGCAGAGGAAATGCGTGAGTTGGCCGAAACGCTGGAACACCTACACTCCTCCGCGGTCATGGCGCGTGGGACTCAGCAGACCCTGGCCGAGATTGGCCAGCTCGACCTGACTGGTCGATTCCCGGAGTATGGAGAGCACGACTGGACGCTGCGTCAAGTGCTTGAGGCGCTCGGCCAATGCGGAGCGCTGAAACGGGGTTCCTGATACGGTTCGTATGTTGCTGCCACTATCCAGGCGTATTGACACGGATAGAGGTATTAGGCTAAAAATGAACGCCAATGTTCCAATAATGAACTATCAAGTAAATTCCAAAATAAGGAGTGTCTGATGTCACAGACGCATACGGTGAAGGCAACCTCCGATGCAATTTTTACCCAACTGCTCGATGTCCAGGACCAGGACATGCGTCGTCTGTATGAGAAGGCGAAACGCGACCAGTGGAATGCCTCGGCCGATATTGACTGGGACGCCGGGGGCGACCCGGACTGCGGTATTTTGCCCGATGGATTGATTGATATTTACGGCACACAATACTGGGACAAGCTGGACGACAAGCACCGACTCGACCTGAACCGGCACTTTTCCGCCTGGCGGATCAGTCAGCTTATGTACGGTGAACAATTCGCCCTTATGGTCTGTGGTCAGATTGCCAATGTTGTTCCGGGTATCGATTCGAAGTTTTTTATGGCGACCCAGGTCGTGGATGAGGCGCGGCACTCAGAGGTGCTGGCTCGCTATCTGTACGACAAAGTCGGTGTGACGTATCCGCTGACGACCAACCTCAAGAATCTGTTCGACCACATCCTGGCCATGCCGCAGTGGTATCTCAAGACCGTGGGAACCCAACTCGTCGCGGAAACCCTGGCGGTGTCGCTGTTTCGGATGCTGGCCGACCACAGCCCGGACCCGTTAATCAGCCAGATCTGCCGCCGCATCCTCTCTGACGAATCTCGCCACATGGGTTTCGGGATGTTAAGCCTGCCCGATCAGATACAGGAATTATCCGAGCAGGAACTCGAAGAGGTCGAAGAGTTTGCCTGCGAAGCCGCCGCCGGACTCCTGCAGGGACAGTTTCCGCGAGAAGCCTACGAAGCCGTCGGCTTTACCCAGGCCGAGATAGAAGACATCCGCACCATGCGTCACGCAGTGGCCAAAAAGAACGAATATGTGGCGTTTCGGACGTTCTTTAAGAAAGATTTTCATGCCGCCCTGTGGAGCAACATGGAGAAAGTCGGCCTGCTGAGTGAGCGAGCGGTCAAGAAGCTCGGGACTATGGGCATTACCGCTCCACAAACACAGCAGCGGGAGCAAGCGGCCGCGTAAAGGCGGATAGAGGGGCAGGGTTTCAAACCCGCCCCCCTTTATTTCAGCAGGATGCTTCGGCGTCCTGCTTTTTTTGTTTCTCAATCCCTTCTGTGGGTCTCTTCCCCGGCCTGTTCCCCGGCGGCAGGCGAGCGGTATACTCCCCCCGCTCGTATAGTATAATCAGGCGTGGCAACGGACGGTCCAAGGACGTGGTGGGCCGATCGTTGGTTCATACACAGACAGAAGGAGGGACTATCATGGGTGAATTTGTTGAGGTTGCAGAGGCCAGAGCACTGTCCGGGTTGCGACTCGTACTGTCGCTCGGCGTGCCGGGTCCGTGGAGTGAAGCCGCCAAGGGTATTTTATACGTTAAAAAGATTCCCTATGTCCGTGTCCGTCAGGAAATCGGCGGCGCCAACACGGAATTGGCCGAATGGACCGCGCAAGCGACAGCACCGGTTGCGATCTGGAACGATGAACCGCCGCGCTCAACCTGGATAGAGCAGCTCCTTTTAGCTGAGCGCCTTGAACCGACTCCCGCCCTGATACCGGACACTATCGAGGATCGGATGCTGATGTTCGGCTATTGCAACGAGCTGTGCGGCGAGCATGGCTATGGCTGGGCCAAACGCCTGATGCTGCTCCACGCGGTCCTGACCAACCCGGACGCGGACGAATCAGCGCGGGCCTTTGCTACGCATCTGGGGAATAAATACGGCTATAATCGGGAAGAAGCCGAGGCCGCGCCGGCCCAGGTGGCCAGTATTGTGACGGCGCTCGGCTCCCGCTTGGAACAGCAGCACGACAATGGGAGTCGGTTTTTTATCGGCAATCAGTTGTCCGCACTCGACATTTACTGGTCTACGTTTGCCGCTCTCATACAGCCGCTGCCGCACGAGCTGTGCCCGATGCCCGCCCCCTTTCGGACCATGTACACTAATACCGACCCGGTGGTGCAAGCTGCGGTGAAGCCGATATTGCTCGAACACCGTGACTTTATCTATCACGAATACCTTGAGCTGCCGATTGCTCTGTAGGCCGGCTACTCGAAACGCCGTCGGCGAAAGGAGCAATCATAGTGGCCGGCAGTCAGATGCGTGTTCACAAGAAGATGGATAAGATTTTCCAAAGGCTAGACGCCTTGGAAGACAACGACAAAGCGTTGACGAAGCAGACCAAATATCTGAAACAATTGGTGGTATTAGCTAAGCAGGACTCGGCGCGTCAGCGGAAGGAGTCGAAGAAGAGAATGTGTGCACGCCTTCTGGACAACAAAGGTGATGGAAAGAAGGCCAAGAAGAAAAAGAGGTGACGATATGGCCGCCAACCAGACGAATGTCCACAAGAAGATGGACAAGATATTGCAAAAGCTGAACACGCTGGAAAACAACGACAAAGCGTTGGCCAAGCAGACCAACTACCTGGCGCAACTGGTGGTGCTGGCCAAGCAGGACTCGGCGCGTCAGTATCAGGAGTCGCAGGCCATGCTGCGCGAGTCCCAGTCCATGCTGCGCGACATGGGGCAAATGCTCCTGGAAATGAAGCAGTCCTCGGACCGGACAGAGGAGCGGGTTGCCGCAATTCTAGCCGAGGTGCGTCAGCACTGAAGCGTTTACCGGGGTTGGTAGCCGGTAATCACAAAGTTCTGCGGGACCGTATTCCGAAGGGGAACAGGAACCCACTCCGGCCCTTCGGCCTCCACTGCCCGGGAGCCCGCCCCGTATCAGGTACGGGGTGACGTGCCTGCGCGGGAGTGACACGGCATTGCATCCGCCCTTTTCTCATCTGCATCATCCCCTCCCTGGAGGGGTGGCCCAAAGGGCCGGGGTGGGTCTGCCCCGACCCGACCGTCCCCCACATCTGGCGAGCGCTGCTTCCTGGGAATGCCCAGCCCCCGTCCTTGAGGAGTGCGGGTTTCCAGCCCGCATGGCGGCCAGGGGGGCCACCCTCCCAGGCAGAGAGCCGCCATTTTCCTATCAAATGATAGGGACAAACGCGCGCCCAGTGTGTTAAGGAAGCGTCGTACCCTGGCCCCGAGAGCAGGCGTTGACGCTTTTCCTGCCCAGGAGTTTGCAACAGGCGACACGACCAAAACGAGTGGCCTCTTTGTCTCGACCACCAAGCGCCGTTTGCTCTCCTCCTCCGCTCGGTTTCGGACGAGCTTCTGGCGAGAAAGGAAAGAAGCCCGAAAAATTTTTGAGCAACAGTGACCTAGGATGTCACACCGGTGTGTTAGGGGTTCCTGTACATTGTGATTTTATCTCAGATGCTGTCACTTCTGTCTGCTAAGTATGTCCTTCATAACTGTTAGAAATTAGAGTCTGACATGAATTCATCTGCTTGGGGAAAGACAGGCGGACCCAACGGTTCGTCTCACCATCTCGCCCACCATTCAATGGACGTGGCAGCCGTATTCCAACGTCTCCTGGAACTGCCGACATTCAGGCTCCGCGCCGAAAAAGCGGCGGGAAGCAGTCTTTCACAGAGAACCCTGGCTCGGTTGGGCACGACGGTCTTCCTGCATGATATCGGCAAGCTTCATCCAGGTTTTCAGGCAAAGGGCTGGCAGCAGGGACTCTGGCACCAACCACTTCGTGGTCATGTGACGGAAAGCTTGTCATTTTTGGACCTCGCGTGGCAGACACCTGAGCATCCTTTTCACGATATGACGCGGGCCATTTCGCGGTGGGGCGAGGGAGTTTCTCCGCTGATATTGGCCAGCTTCTCCCACCACGGACGACCACTCACAGAAGGGCCGCAGACTTCTCTGGGAGATTGGCCAGAGCTTCCGCAATATAGTTGGCGTAGAGAAACAGCGACGATGGTTGAGGCGTTACGTCGCTGGTTTCCTGACGCTTTTGGCGACGATAACGAGCCGTTGTCTGCCAAATCGCTTTTCATCCACTTCATCGCAGGGCTCATAGCACTCGCCGATTGGGTGGGATCAGATAGACGGTTTTTTGGCGAATTCATCGCCACATTCGATCCGCATTATGACCAAAAAGCCCATGACCGAGCGGCCAGAGCCTTAGTCAAGATTGGGCTTGATGTGGGAAATCTGCCCCGCAGGCCCTTTCTCTCCTTTACCGAACTGACTGATTTCGCACAGCCCAACCCGGCGCAGGCTGCCGTAGGTGAGATTGGACCGGACGAACAGTTGGTAATCCTTGAGGCCGAAACCGGGTCAGGTAAGACCGAGGCTGCACTGTGGCGTTTTGCCCAGCTTTTTTCGGCTGGTCGCGTCGAAGGGCTGTATTTCGCAGTGCCGACAAGAGCAGCGGCGCGGCAACTACATTGCCGTGTCAATGAGGCAATGAAGCAGGTCTTCGGAGAGCAGTATCCAGAGGCGGTTCTGGCCATCCCTGGGATGTTGCAGGCAGGAGAAGCAAGTGGACAGCGTCTTCCTGAATGGAAAGTGCTGTGGGAGGATCAGAAGGACACTGTTCCGGCGCGATGGGCGGCGGAGCATGCAACGCGATTTCTCACAGCCACCGTTGCGGTTGGGACTGTGGACCAAGCCATGCTGGCCGGGCTGATGGTCAAGCATGCCCATTTGAGGGGTAGTTCGCTCAGCCGCAGTCTGTTGGTGATTGATGAGGTTCATGCCTCGGACGCATACATGACTGGTATACTCACGCATCTCTTGAACGCCCATCTAGCGGTTGGGGGATACGCAATGCTGATGTCCGCAACGCTTGGATCACGAGCACGGGTGCGCTGGACAGGAGAAACGCAGCCAAGCCTCAAGGAAGCGGCAGCTACACCCTACCCGGCGGTCTGGGTGGGCGGCGAAGCAACACCGAGGAGAACGGACGGTGCCGGGCAACACAAGGCCGTACAAGTAACCTTAGACGACATGGCTGCTCGAAGAGCGGCTGAGTTGGCCCTTGAAGCTGCCAAGCAAGGGGCGCGGGTGCTCGTGATTCGGAATACAGTGAAGACGGCTATGGAAACATGGCAGGCCGTTCAAGAGCGAGGTGGCGCCGCAAAACTCTTATCGGTTGCAGGCGGTCCAGCGCTCCATCACAGTCGGTTCGCGGCAGAGGATCGGGTACTGCTGGATCAGGCAGTAGAAGCCGTTTTAGCGACAGACTCCAACCGCACTCCTCGGGGTGCCGTGGTGGTCGGGACGCAAACGCTGGAACAGTCGCTTGACATTGATGCCGACTTTCTCATCACCGACCTCTGCCCCATGGATGTACTGTTGCAGCGGATCGGTCGGCTGCATCGCCACATGCTTCCGCGTCCCGATGGATTTCAGGAGGCGAGAGCCGTGGTCATGACGCCCGAAGGCGGACTTGACCGGCTGACAGCACCGGCCTTTGAGAATGGTCTTGGCGGCTGGAACGACAAAAGTGGAGGATTCCAGGGCATCTACCGTGATCTGGCAGTGCTGGAGTTGACACGAGGGTTGATCCAAGACGAACCGTTGTGGCGTATTCCCGAGATGAACCGAGGCTTGGTCGAAGCGGCGACACACCCTGAGCAGATTACCGCGCTGATTGAGGAGAAGGGAGAGGGGTGGAAACGCTATGACCGTCAACTCGGCGGCGTCAAGGCTGCCGAGCGAGGTCTGGGTGACTTACAGCGACTCGACCGCAATCAGCCATACGAGAGTCTGTCTTTTCCCAATCTTGACGAGCGGATTATGACCCGGCTCGGGGAAGAGGGAGTAGTGCTGACGCTTAACCCCTCGCCACAGGGACCGTTCGGAACCCCGATCACGCGAATCACTCTGCTGGCACGGTGGTCGGCTGGGATTTCGTCAGACGATGCGGAGGCGGTACAGGTGCACTCTGTCCCGGACGGGCTGATGTTCACGGTGGGGGACCGCCCTTTCAAATATTCGCGGCTGGGCTTGCAATCATCGGAATGATGAGTATACTTTTCTTTCTAATGTGGTCTCCGATACATAATTTTTATGGAGGTATTTAGGATGGAACTTCACTTTTCCTTGGCATTTGGATGGCGGCGTTTCTGCGACCGCTTTGGTTTACGGTCAACGGAGGTTTGGTCAATCCTCTCTATGAATATCCGCAGAATTTCCCGAAACGAATATCGGGATAGACCCGTGGTGTCCGAGACGAAGCTGATCGGACGGAAGGATTCCCCATCTCTCATGGGGGCTAATGAACAGAAGAGCACGATATGAACCTCCTGACCGAACCTATCATATCGGTATCGCACCAGAAACGCCTTTCACTCCCCGAACTCCTTGCAGCATTAGCACAGGGACGAGTGACACAGTTTCCCGCGCTCAGGCCACATCAGCGTGGGACATGGCATATGTTTCTGGTGCAACTTGCAACGCTGGCGCTTTGGCCGGCCAAACAGAGTGAGCCGCCCAAGGATTCTACGGAATGGGCCACGCTGCTACGCAGGCTGACTCCAGACCATACCGACGATGCCCCTTGGTGCATGGTAGTCGGAGATCTCGCCAAGCCTGCCTTCCTTCAGCCGCCGGCGCCGGACAATGTCAAATGGTCACCAGTAGCTACGCCGGATGCTCTCGACCTTCTCATTACCGCGCGGAACCACGACCTCAAACAATCAGTCGCTCGTGAGGTGGAAGCTGAAGACTGGCTGTTCGCTCTGGTCTCCTTGCAAACATCGGAAGGCTACGGCGGCGCGGGCAACCACGGAATCGCACGGATGAATGGCGGCTCTTCCAGCCGTCCGATGCTGGGTCTGGGGCCTGCCCAAGGCAAGGATTATACACTGAACCCGAGTGCGTGGTGGAGGCGGGATGTTCGGCGGCTTCTGGCAGAGCGCCAGGCAGGTAACAGTCTCAAACTTGGCTGTGAGGGAGGACTGGCGCTCCTCTGGTGTCTCGACTGGCCAGAGGGTGAGCAACTCGACCTCCGCGAACTCGACCCCTGGTTCATTGAGGTTTGCCGTCGGGTACGGCTGGTCGGTGCGAAAAACCGGCTATCTGCCCTTCGGGCAATATCGAAGGCGTCCCGCATCGACGCGAAGATGTACCACGGGAATGTTGGCGACCCTTGGACGCCTGTACACAGACAGGACGGTAAGAGCCTCACTTTGGGCGGTGGCGACTTCCATTACAAGAGGCTGGCCGAGTTGATGTTCGGGGGAGACTGGCAGGTGCCGGTGTTGGCCAAGCTCGGGCCGGAAGAGGAGACAATGACGGGTGACAGACTGCTCGTTGCCGAGGCGCTATCGCGCGGAAACAGCAAGACAGAAGGCTTCAAGAGCCGCGTCGTACCGGTTCCAGATAGTGTCAAGCGGCTTTTTCAGTCTCCGACTGCGGCCACGCTCTCAAAGCTACAGATGGAGGAGATCAAGGCATTCGATGAAGCCTTACGCAACGCCATTGCGTTGCTAGCAGCCCGAGGCGATTGGGACAGCGTAGGCAAGCCACAGTACGCTGTTTCAAAGCCAACGAGAGATCGATTCGATCGAACAGCCGACACGTTGTTCTTCCCCAACCTTTGGGCACGGCTTGAGGCTGAGACCTCGGGCGACCACGACTATGTCAACAAAGCCGGGGGCGATTTCCGGCGCAAGCTGCTCGAAGCAGCGAAGGCGGAGCTGGCCGCCGCCCTGCCTGGCGTTCCATGCTCAACGCTTCAACGACCGAAGGCCGAGACGCGGGCATGGCGCGCCTTCCATGCACGGATACACAAACTTGATACACAACTCTACCAAAACAGTGAAATGCAGGAGGATATCGATGCCGAACCCTGATGCCCACCCCGTGAGTAGAACTGCGATAGCCGCGGCTCATATGCTTGAGAAACTTGAGCCGGGACCTCTGGCCGAATTGCGCCGAATGGATATCTCAGCCGGTGCGGCTGGCTTCTGGCGACTGGCAGCCCAGCATCCCGCTACGATCAACGATAAGAGTCTTAAAGATTGGATGACGATCGTCCGCATTCTCGCCATTCTGACTCCCAAGGGCGATCCAGCGGAGCGCAAACTGCTACATGACCCCAAGCGCCGCTTGGGCGCAGTCCTGTGCGACGGCGGCAATCCGAACTGGCCAAACTCGAATCCTCTCCGCCCGGTGCTGAGCGAACAGCGGCTCGCACGACTCATGGCCACAAAGGGGAAACAGAGGAGAGTGCTTTTGCGTCGTGCGGTGAGCGCGATTAGCCGGACCCGCCAGCCCGACAGCGGCGTCAACGTCGCCGATATAGCGTGGACGCTGCTCGACTCCGACATCGGGCGTACCGGACGAAGCATTGCCGAACACTATTACCGCAGACTCGACCGAGCTGAACGCAACCAGCAGACAAACCAAGAAGGAGCGAAAGAATGACCGAGCCACGTTTTCTGCAAATACACACTCTTAGTCCTTACACGGGCACACTCCTCAATCGCGACGACACAGGACTGGCCAAACGGCTACCCTATGGCGGCGCACTACGCACACGCGTTTCGTCGCAATGCCTCAAACGGCACTGGCGCAGCGCTGTTGAGAAGTACGCCCTGCACACGATCGGCGGAGAGGAACTAAAAGCGTACCGTTCTCGTGAACTCGTGACACACAAAGTTATTAAACCATTGTATGACCGCTTCCCAGACGAAGTGGTGAAGGCGCTGGAACCGGAGATTCAGCAGGCCGTATATGGAGATAAAGGAACGACAAAGAAAAGTCGTCAGACTCTTTTATTCGGGAAACCGGAGATCGATTGGTTGGCCCAGGAAGCCGTTCGCTTGGCCCAGGAAGCCAAAGACGATGCTGAGGCTGCCACAAAGGCGGCAAAGGATTGGAGGAAAGACTTTCGGGCCAACATCAAGGCGATGCGCGATAGCGCGACGCTCCCCGCTGGACTGACAGCGGCGCTGTTCGGACGGATGGTGACATCTGACCCCGATGCCAACATCACTGCACCGGTCCATGTCGCACATGCCTTTACCGTCCATGAAGAGGAAGCGGAGAGCGACTATTTCACCGCTGTGGATGATCTGTCCGAGGACGAACCAGGAGCGGACACGATTCAGGAGACTGAGCTGACCTCGGGCCTGTTTTACGGCTACGTCGTCGTCGATTTGCCAGGGCTTCTTGACAACCTCGGCGGCAATACGGACATGGCAGGCGCAGTCCTGCATAACCTGATCTATCTGATCGCCGAGGTCTCTCCAGGTGCGAAGCTCGGCTCTACCGCGCCCTATGGACGGGCGTCGCTGATGATCCTGGAGGCCGGCGACCGACAGCCTCGAACCCTGGCTGAGGCGTACCGGCGCCCCTGTGCGCCAGATACCGACGAGGCGGTGGCTAAGCTGGCGGATTATCTGAAATGGATTGACGAGGCTTACGATACAGGTGAGGAGCGGCGGGTACTGACGCGTGCTGATGTCGAGCTACCCAGAGCGGAGCGCGGTTCGCTCGCGGACCTTGCGAAATGGGCGAAGACGCTGCCAGGAGCGCTCTCATGAGCCATACATGGCTTATTATTCGGCTTGAAGCGCCACTAATGGCCTTTGGCGGTGTTGCTGTAGACCAAGTTGGCCCGACCCGGGACTTTCCGGCTGCCTCCATGCTGACCGGACTCTTTGCCAATGCTCTCGGACTGCATTGGTCGGATCGCGCAGCGCACCAAGCGTTACAGGACCGGTTGATTTTTGCCGTGAGACGCGAGCGAACCCCTGTCACGGCAGGAGTCGTTACAGATATGCAGAACGCGAAGCTCAACAAGGCAGATAAAGGCTGGACGACTTTCGGCGCTCCAGAGGGGCGTGGCGGAGCCAGCTATGATGCGCCGCATCGCCGTACGCGGGACTATCTAGCCGACCAAACGGTACGCGTAGTTCTCCGGTTCGACCCAGCCGAGCTTTCACCCACTCTGGAGACGCTTGCCGAAGCGATTGACCAGCCAGCGCGCCCACTCTTCATCGGTCGCAAGCCGTGCCTCCCCTCCTGCCGTCTCATGGACGGCTGGACAGATGGGGAGACAGCCTATACGGCACTCTGTTCTCTGTCGGGCTCGGGCTTATTCCACGCACTCTGGCCAGCGGGCGAAGGACCGGAAACAGGCCCACAGGTCGAGCGAATCGCCGACCTTGCTGATCTGCGGAGTTGGCGGACGGGGCTGCACGGCGGGTCACGCCGCGTCGTGGAAGGGCATATCGAGGGGGTGGTCAATTCATGAGTTCGCTTTTTCTGATCCGTATGCCTATAGCGATGGACAGACTAGCTCGCTGGGCCGGAGAGCGGGGCTGGATTCGTCACCGCGGCCACGCGACAGGATTTGATGAAGGCCGCGCGCTGCACCATCTGGTTGATGAAGTGTTTGGCCCTGGCGAACTCCGCCCGTTTCGTTTGCTGGTTGCACCACGGCGTAGGGTAGGAAGTCTCTACGGCTATTGCGAGAGCGACGGAGAAGTCTTACGGGAAAAAGGCCACATCCAGGCTCTACCTGAGCATCTGAGCGTTCTCAAAATTGATCGTTTAGAGGCGAAAGCCATGCCAACGGAATGGGCGGAAGGCCGACGGATTGGCTTCGACCTGCGAGTACGCCCCGTCCGAAGGTTGAAGACAGAGCTTGGTACGGACAAAGAACGCTTCCGCAAGGGTGCGGAACTGGATGCTTTTCTGATTGAAGCGTTGCGCCAGCATTTCGGCGACCGCAATGGCATGGCTGGAGACGCGCGAGCCAGGGAAACGGTTTATCTTGACTGGCTGGCCGAACGGCTGACCCCGGCGGCAGAACTGGACCGTAAGGATACACGCCTCGTCCACTTTCAGCGAAGCCGTGTTTCGCGTGGCAAGGCGGGACCTGAAGGGCCGGATGCCACATTCCACGGCACTTTGAAGGTGAATGAGCCGGAGCGTTTCATAAAATTGCTGGCGCGTGGGGTAGGACGGCACCGGGCCTATGGCTATGGGATGCTTCTTCTCCGTCCGGTCTCACGGCCAACGCCGAGGCGATGATGCTTAAAGGCCGGCCCGAGGCGGGCTGACCGAACGAAGGGGACACTGTGCTGAAAGGAAGATTAGGGCTTGAGGCCGCACGGGTTCCGCACGCCGACCGTCATGGTCTGCTGTGGTTGGCACGTGGGAATCTCAGCGTGGAGGATGGCACGCTGCATTTTCGGACCGCTGGGTCGCCGGATATGGCTGCCGGCGATTACGCCATTCCGTTTCAGAATATCTCGTTCATCCTGCTCGGGCCGGGCTCAACCGTGAGCCACGACGTGTTCCGGCTGCTCGCCCGCCACGGGACCGGCCTCGTGGCGGTTGGGGAAGACGGCGTGCGGATGTATAGCGCCCAACCCTTTGGACCGAACGATTCAAAAAGAGCGCGCCGGCAGGCCAAACTCTGGAACGATAACCGGTCACGGCTGCGCGTCGCCCGACGCATGTACGCCTGGCGTTTGGGTGAGGTGCTGCCCGAACAGGACATATCCATCCTGCGCGGGATCGAAGGGGCGCGGATGAAAACGGCCTACGGCCTGCTGGCCCAGAAGTACCGCATTGATTGGCACGGACGCCGGTATGACCGGCAAAACCCGGATATTGCCGACGCCCCGAACCAAGCCATTAACCACGCAGCCACAGCCATCGAAGCCGCGGCTATCGTTGCCGTGGCTGCAACAGGAACACTGCCTCCTCTGGGATTCATTCACGAGGATGCGTCTATCGCCTTTTGTCTGGATATTGCCGACCTCTACCGAACTGAAGTGACCATCCCGGTCGCCTTTGAGGCAGTCATCCAGCATCACAAAAATGGACATATCCCGCTCGAACGGCACGTCCGACGGTTGGCGGGACGCCGATTCAGGGAACTGAAGATCATCTCGAAGATGATTGATCGGATCATAAAATTGATGGACGACGATGAATGACAGTAGTCGTGACACGTGATGTTGCCCCGCGCACCCGTGGGTTTCTGGCCTCCTGCATGATCGAGATTGCCCCTGGAGTGTACACTGCTCCGAGGCTGTCTCGTAGCGTCAGAGATCGGGTATGGACAGTGATAGAGGAATGGTTCCTGGAGTTGGGAGGCCAATCTATTGTCATGACCTGGCAGGACCCACGTGAGCCGGGCGGACAAGGCGTCCGAGTCCTCGGGTCACCACCGGTCGAGTTAGTGGACCAAGAGGGCCTCATCTTGTCGCGGCGAACCCGCCACACGCAGGACAAATAGCTCTTTGACAATCTGAACGGCGCTCCTCTACACGCCGGAGATAGACTCATGGCGGCAAAAAGTCTAATAAACTCAGTAGAGGTTCCCCCGTACACGCGGGGATAGACCGTGACCTTTGTGCAGAGTCAAGCGTAGAGGGGCGGTTCCCCCGTACACGCGGGGATAGACCGCATCCTTCTTAGCTGCGAGTATGGGCGTAAACGGTTCCCCCGTACACGCGGGGATAGACCGCGCACTGGCGATTGCCCTCCGCTACCCAAGGAGGTTCCCCCGTACACGCGGGGATAGACCCAAAAGGCCGTCACCGTGGTTGATGATCCGGGCGGTTCCCCCGTACACGCGGGGATAGACCTTCGGAAGGTCCGCAAGATCTTAAAACGGGAATGGTTCCCCCGTACACGCGGGGATAGACCGCCCTGGCTAATTCGCGCATAGCCGCCTGTGTTGGTTCCCCCGTACACGCGGGGATAGACCTGAGCCAAGAATCAAGCGAAATCCAATGCCCGCGGTTCCCCCGTACACGCGGGGATAGACCTTCAAGATCAGCCGCGTCTGCGATACCGCGATGGGTTCCCCCGTACACGCGGGGATAGACCTGGGCGAGCAAGATCAAACGGGACAGACCGAGAGGTTCCCCCGTACACGCGGGGATAGACCTTTTTTTTGCCAAAATGGAGGTGAGTAGTGTTCGGTTCCCCCGTACACGCGGGGATAGACCCTTTCATTTTCTTTCCGATCTCTATTGCCAGGGGGTTCCCCCGTACACGCGGGGATAGACCGTGACCGGCTTGTGACATCACAATGGGTGAAAAGGTTCCCCCGTACACGCGGGGATAGACCCGATTAGAGCAGTTGCTAAAGGAGGCTAAAACTGGTTCCCCCGTACACGCGGGGATAGACCCCTGAAATTCCTCTGCTCTCAGTTGAAGCCCAAGGTTCCCCCGTACACGCGGGGATAGACCTTCTTCAGTCTCAGGGTATTGAAGAGAAACACCGGTTCCCCCGTACACGCGGGGATAGACCCGCGTTCAATAATTGCGTCTCGAGTTCGGTCATGGTTCCCCCGTACACGCGGGGATAGACCGGAGGCCACGGAGGCAGCCGCCACCGCCACCGCCACGACGGCGGTTCCCCCGTACACGCGGGGATAGACCCTGCCCCGCCGGGCCGGCGACGGCGCCATTGTAGGTTCCCCCGTACACGCGAGGATAGACCTGGCCGGGGGGCGGCGACAACGGGGCCGGTCGTGGTTCCCCCGTACACGCGGGGATAGACCTGGACACACGCCTTGCACTCGTCTTTGTCTTGGGGTTCCCCCGTACACGCGGGGATAGACCGTCGGAGGAACCCGAACCAGAAGAGGGGGAAGGGGTTCCCCCGTACACGCGGGGATAGACCCCTTTAAGACAATCGCCTTTTCGGTCAGGGCCAGGTTCCCCCGTACACGCGGGGATAGACCGATGGTCTGAAGGCGTCCCAGTTTACCGGCCTGGGTTCCCCCGTACACGCGGGGATAGACCTATTGGGTAAACACCTCAAAGTCAGCAAACATGGGTTCCCCCGTACACGCGGGGATAGACCGCTGGGTCAAGTTGGCGGCGAAATCCGTCGTTCGGTTCCCCCGTACACGCGGGGATAGACCACGTCCACAGGTCACCGTTCAGCCTCATACGACGGTTCCCCCGTACACGCGGGGATAGACCCTGGCTGATTGCCTGCCATATTGTCTGCCGTGAGGTTCCCCCGTACACGCGGGGATAGACCCTTATCCATTTCAAGACGGGTCACTTCCATTATGGTTCCCCCGTACACGCGGGGATAGACCCCTGAGCGACGACCTGAGAGATGAGATCGCTTTGGTTCCCCCGTACACGCGGGGATAGACCGTTATCCATTTCAAGACGGGTCACTTCCATTATGGTTCCCCCGTACACGCGGGGATAGACCCCTGAGCGACGACCTGAGAGATGAGATCGCTGTGGTTCCCCCGTACACGCGGGGATAGACCTGCCGATATTCCTATGGAGGACTGGAAACTACTGGTTCCCCCGTACACGCGGGGATAGACCTGGCTCGCTATTTTCCTGGCCCTACATTTCCGAGGTTCCCCCGTACACGCGGGGATAGACCGCTCAAAGGTGGGACACTCGCAAACGGCGGCTGGGTTCCCCCGTACACGCGGGGATAGACCTCATCACTGCGGCGGGCCAGGCCGGCAGTGTCAGGTTCCCCCGTACACGCGGGGATAGACCTCTCTCCGTGAACTGGAGAAGGCCATTGAAGACGGTTCCCCCGTACACGCGGGGATAGACCGCGTTGCCAGGTGCCACGAGACCAGCCGATTTCGGTTCCCCCGTACACGCGGGGATAGACCCGTTATATGCATGACCTTTCTCAATCGGTTATTGGTTCCCCCGTACACGCGGGGATAGACCTTTTTGTTTCCTGGCTTCGGCATCTTTTAGCCGGGTTCCCCCGTACACGCGGGGATAGACCTCATAACAAATAGCGGGGAGGATCAATTTACCAGGTTCCCCCGTACACGCGGGGATAGACCCCTGTCTGCTATTAATCCGTTCCACGTCCACCTGGTTCCCCCGTACACGCGGGGATAGACCGCAATTCCACCTGGTCTTTCACGACTGAAATCTGGTTCCCCCGTACACGCGGGGATAGACCGTACTCTAAGGACATTGATGTCGCTCTCGTCGAGGTTCCCCCGTACACGCGGGGATAGACCCTCCTTTCTCCGCCTGAATCGCTGCGTCATTTTGGTTCCCCCGTACACGCGGGGATAGACCCTCCGTAATAATCAGCGTAAACGTTCGATCTATGGTTCCCCCGTACACGCGGGGATAGACCGTGGGGGGAAACGCCATCTCCTCCCCCACGTCGGGTTCCCCCGTACACGCGGGGATAGACCTGTGATAGCCCGATAGAAGGAAGCAAATTGCAAGGTTCCCCCGTACACGCGGGGATAGACCCTCATATGCGTGCATTCGATCCTGCATGGGATGGGTTCCCCCGTACACGCGGGGATAGACCCGAGATACTCCGCCGCGCGCGCCTCCTCTATGTGGTTCCCCCGTACACGCGGGGATAGACCGTCATGAAAACGGTGCTCCACAGCGACATCATCGGTTCCCCCGTACACGCGGGGATAGACCCTCCATATATGCCCCTTGCTGACCTGCCCGTCCGGTTCCCCCGTACACGCGGGGATAGACCTGGCGATGGATACGTCTCCCGCGCCTACGTCGAGGTTCCCCCGTACACGCGGGGATAGACCTTGTCTCAGGCCGCACTCGGGAAGCAGTGGGGCGGTTCCCCCGTACACGCGGGGATAGACCCGTAGTGAACCGGAGCAGCCAATTCTCTTGCCCGGTTCCCCCGTACACGCGGGGATAGACCTGAACGCTCGATCCGCTGCCCAGTACGCCGGCAGGTTCCCCCGTACACGCGGGGATAGACCCCGTAGACTGGGAGGCTTAGCTATGCTGCCCGAGGTTCCCCCGTACACGCGGGGATAGACCTCTGAATCCGAACTCGATGCCGTCGATACCCTAGGTTCCCCCGTACACGCGGGGATAGACCCAAGGTCTTGACTACGGTCCTGCTTCCGTCAACGGTTCCCCCGTACACGCGGGGATAGACCTTCATCTCCAGGATGAAGAGGCGTTCCTTGAGGGGTTCCCCCGTACACGCGGGGATAGACCTATTGACTCGTCCCTCCGTTTGGATTCGTGAACGGTTCCCCCGTACACGCGGGGATAGACCCAAAGCGAAACAAAAGGCTAAGAGGGGAAGGAAGGTTCCCCCGTACACGCGGGGATAGACCCTCTCTTTCAAAAAGAGACTCTTCGGCCAGACAGGTTCCCCCGTACACGCGGGGATAGACCGCATAGGCAGAGGCAGGTATGCCCCTGTCCCGAGGGTCCCCCGGACACGCGGGGATAGACCCACGGCGCAGGAGAAACGGAGGGGGCCAGGTCCGGGTTCCCCCGTACACGCGGGGATAGACCCGTGGCGCAGGAGAATCGGAGGGCGCAGTTTCCGGTTCCCCCGTAAACGCGGGGATAGACCCAGTGAAGGTCGCTTCTCCACATGCCGTACAATGGTTCCCCCGTACACGCGGGGATAGACCCTCGACAAGCACGGCATCATCGACCTCGGTGTCGGTTCCCCCGTACACGCGGGGATAGACCGTACTCACCCAGGCCGGGCGCCTGATCGGCGCTGGTTCCCCCGTACACGCGGGGATAGACCCGACTCCAAACGCCCGCTCCTGGGCGCGATCGCGGTTCCCCCGTACACGCGGGGATAGACCGTATTTGATCCTTTTGGCGTTGGTTGTGTGGGGGGTTCCCCCGTACACGCGGGGATAGACCGTCGTCATTTGCACGATAAAAGCAAATGACAATGGTTCCCCCGTACACGCGGGGATAGACCGTGGATATCTCGTCTTCCCCACGCATGTAGGGGTGAACCGTAGCGTGTCAAATCCCTCAATCTTGATGAGATCGTCTCCCCTACGCATGTGGGGGTGAACCGCCGCCGGCCTTAACGGTAGTGGGTCAGTTTGAAAATGGGGCGGGGTAATCGAACAAGTCGGACCGTTTCTCGCCAGTCATGATCTCCGCCCTGGAGCATTACAGCTATTGCCCGCGTCAGTGCGCCCTGATTCATCAGGAACAGACCTATGACGAGAACCTGTACACCCTGCGGGGTCGGGCCGTGCATAAGCAGGTGGACGAACCGGAACATACGGTTGAGGCGGGGGTGCGGGTCGAGCGAGCGCTGGCGCTGTGGTCGTATCAACTCGGCTTGACCGGGCGGGCCGACGTGGTCGAGTTTCACGGCCCCACGCCCTGGAAACTTGCAGGAGTGGGACGGGCTCGGCTATGGTGTAATCAGCTTTTGCAGGAGGGAGGCCATGCTTAAAATACGCCAGAGAGAATACAAGCATCTCCCTTTAATCACTGGAGTGGGGTCCACACTTGTCACCCTCCTTCCTCCACCTAGTGAGAAGGTCGCCCGTCCAATACCCAAAGAAGACGAGAACGCCAACGCCGCACTTTTCCATATCTGGGAAAACGTAGGTAAGCATTTCCAGGCTGCCTGCGAGAAGCTCTGCGAGGAAACTGGTGAGCGAGAAGAAAGCAAGCCCCGAAGCCCAACCGTCTGAAGCCGATTTGTCCCAAACAGACTCACAACAGGAAGCGAGTCTTCCATCTACGCTCGACGAACAATTCGAGCGGCTTCTTGAACGGAACCTTCCTCGCTTTATGGAGCGGTTTACCGCGGAGTATTCGCAGTCGGTGTCATTGTATCGTGGTCCACTCCCCTCGGCGTCGGAACTTGAGAGACTGAAGGCGATCAATCCGATCTTTCCAGAACAACTTCTCATGATGGCAAAAGATGAGCAGGAACACGCTCACGCAATGGAGCGCCTTGTGTTAGAGACCAACGCGCAAACGGTCCGCGAAAACCAACGTCTGTTCGGACGCGGGCAAGCCTATGGATTCGCTATTGGAACAATCACCGTCATCGCTGGAGCAGTGACCGCCCTGTATGGACAGCCTCTCGCTGGTAGCTTTATTGGGACTGGCGGGGTGGCCGCGCTTATTATTGCTTTTATCTATGGCGCTCGGAAAGGGGTAGTTCCTGATGAGGGCAAACAGGATTGAAACGAGTATGAGAAGGTGCCAATGGATTTGCCCTCTCAAAGCACCGGCCTTAACGGGCCGGTGAGGATTGAAACAACCCGCTCCACGATTTTCAGCCCGCCGCCTGGATCAAAGCACCGGCCTTAACGGGCCGGTGAGGATTGAAACACGGCAAGTGCGATCGCCGACCCCATCACCGGGGCAAGAAGCACCGGCCTTAACGGGCCGGTGAGGATTGAAACCCCTTTCTCCATGGTAAGGACAGTGTAGTATGTCGGGAAGCACCGGCCTTAACGGGCCGGTCAAGTTGGGTTCCACCCCGCCAATAAAAAGGTACATCATGAAATATATATTACTGTCTATTATGCTTCCGCTTGCCATACCTCTCTATGCTGAGGAATTGGCTGGCAAGCCGCGTGTAGTAGATGCAGACACACTCGCTTTCGGGGAAGAAAGAGTCCGCATTGAAGGAATAGACGCGCCAGAACTCAAGCAACTCTGCGAACGAGAGAGCGGCGAGCGCTATTCTTGCGGGCAGGTAGCAACAGAAGCGCTACGGGCACAAATTGGTAACAATTCTATTACCTGTAAAGGAGAGTCAAGAGATAAATACAGACGACTGATAGGGTTTTGCTTTTTTACTGATGGAACAGATTTGAATGCATGGATTGTCCGCAATGGCCATGCTCTTGCATATCGGAAGTATTCAACATTATATGTTAAAAAAGAGGAGGAAGCGCAAGCAGAGAATATTGGGATATGGCAAGGGAGATTCATCGCGCCGTGGGATTGGCGGAAGGGAGTGAGGCTTGAAGAAACAGAAAAATAAAAGAGACCGTAAGGCGAACTATGGCAATACAACACCGGAAGATGTGGCCCGCGCGCTCCTCAAGTTCCGCCCAAAACCGAAACAGAAGAAGCCGCCATGTCAACCTTAATATATAATTCCCAAAGTCAAAAAATCCTCGGACCGGACAGAGGAACGAGTCGCGGCAATTTTAGCCGGAACTCGTCAGCACTGAGCCCTAGCGCTCCACCCCGGTGATCACAAAGTTCTGCGGGACCGTATTCCGAAGGTGAACAGGAACCCACCCCGGCCCTTCGGGCCACCCCTCCCAGGAGGGAATTATATGGCAATTTACTCATCCCAGCCTCATGTTTGGATAGTTTGGAAAACCCGCCCGAGCAAACAATACGACATGGCCCTTGGGACACGATGGGAGGGGTGGTAAAAATCAATAACGGGGACTTTCTTTTCGTTGACCGCTACGTAGGCTACACCGATATCAAAGCCAGATGGTTGGAATTCAATATCAGGAAAGAGCACACTCCACAGGCTACTGTCACCTATTCCCCCTACAATTATGTCGGGATCAATGATTCTTATTTGCCGACGCAGAAAGGATTGGTCTCGCTCCGTAAACCTTCGGATCTCCTGAGGGTCTGCTTGATTACCGCCACCGACTTTCTTGAGATTCATGAAGGCAATGGAACGCATGATGTTCAACGTGTCTGCCTCTTCATCGAATTGGGTAAGGGGTGGGAACCCGTTCCATATTCCGTAGGCCCACTGACAGAGACGCCAAGAGAATGCATATTGTGGTCCATCTTCGCACCACCATTCTCGAAAGTCGAATGCCTCCCCTCTCGGATCATTAGGTTCTTTCGCGATAAAAAGAATCTTGGGATCAGCGGTCTCGTAGTGCTCTTCACAGATAATGCCATCAAGACACATAAGCTGAGCTTCTTCGGGCCTCTGTCTTTTCCATCTATTGAACAATTGATTCAATTGCCTTGTCTTCGGCATAATGTTGCTTTACTCCTTTCTCAGGCCACTGGCGGGTTAGTATGCTATGGGAAGGGAAGAGCATTAAGCCCATCACTGAGGGGTACAATTACGCATTTCCCCCTCAATTTGTTATATAGAGGGTGTGTGGGAAAGGTGCAAGCTCCCCGTGGCCTGCGGGTAACGTGGTATATAATTCCCTCCCAGGAGGGATAGGACCCAGGAAACGGGGAGGGGAACTCGCCCCTTTTTCCTTACTCCATTTTCTTGCGGCCAGCACATGGTCCTATTGCTGGTCTGCATAAGCGCTTGCTATTTCTCGATTGATTTCAGAGGCAAGCCCTTGGGCCTGACGCACAACTGGCCTTTACCCTCACTGTAGAGCGTGCTTGGGCTTGCTTTCCCTCTTTCTTTGACTGTTTTGTGTATGATGAATCCACTCAGTTCTCTTTGCCACAAGCGGGCTGTGAGTATCAGGCATTCTATACGGGTGTTTTAACTGAGGAGAATGTTGGACTTCGTGTTATTACGGAGGTCACTGAGGACATCACCTATACGAACGTGACATGGAATGGTGATAACCAAAAGGTGTCGGCAGCGTTGGAAGGGACATTGACAGGAGAAGTTAAACGGATTGATCTGGGTTTTTCAGCAGTTGACAACAACCGTCGTGCGACTCTTGAAAATCCGGCCAGTGATTCTCATTCCCGCGTCAGTGGCATCGGTCAAATCACTGGCTGGGCATGCTCAGACTTGGACCTGGAGATACAAATCTACGTATCTGGGTATGGCGTTGTGGAACGCTTTCCCGTTCCGCATGGTGTGTCGCGTGCTGATACGGAAGAGGTCTGTGGGGATGCCCTGAATGGATTTAGTGCCGTTTCTAACTGGAATAGAATACCACAAGATAGTGATGAGGCGCTTGTTCACTTAGTCCAGCAGGGAAAAATCATTGCGACAGCATCGGTACAAGTAGTGCACTTTGAGGATGAGTTTATTCGGGGAGCGGAGGGGTCGGCTGTTGTGTATGACTTCCCCGAACCTGGGCAGTCCGTCACGATTGAATGGGTGCAGGGGTTGCAGAATTTTGTGATTACAGAGTTTCAGGAATAGCCTGAAACATCTTTCAGGTTTGACCATCTCCAAAAAAGTCAGATACAAGAACTGTATAAGCTAGGCTGGATAAACTATTTTTCCCGCTTGATATCTATCAATCGGGGGGTTACATAATCCAAAGGCTTTAGCTACAGCTAAAGAGCAAAGGGGGATACGGTATATCCTCTATATTATTCAGCAGGGAGGGTTGTTTATGGCTGGTAACAAACTGAATGGGAGTGGTGCCCTACTGGCGCAAGCCATGCGTGCTGTTTTTACCGCAGTGGTTGAACGAGTCGGGCAGGACATCAAAGAACATGTGGTATCCACATGGGGTGACAGTATGAGAGAAGTGACTTCCCTCAAAGAATAAGGGAGGTCCAATGGTTTTTACTTATATTCTCGGAGTAATAGGAATAATAGTCACCCTCAAAGTGATTCAGATGACTTTTATCGGGCTACAGATGTTAAAGACCGCCGTCTGTGACCCTAGCACGAACGATGATGGTCTTGCCGTTGAGAGCTTTACCGATTTACTGGAGCGGGCTCGCTCGAATATGACGGTCTATGATGATGGCAATGACATGAAGGGGTCCATCTACATGCAACAGGAAGTCATCGATGCCGTCAAAGAGAAGTTGGAGAATAATAAAAGATTCTCCCTGCGTTGCTACTTCAATTGCAATGAGCCGACTCTTTTCCGCAAGGAATTTGATTCCTATAGTAAAGTTGATATCAAGACACGCCCGAGTGGGGATACTCGCCCAGACGACACCCACTATAAAATCATTGACAACGGCAGAATGGCGTACCTGTCGCGGCACGAACATGGCTCCAAGAAACGAGAATTCCAAGTCGTAGACTGCACGCGGGTGAACAGATTTGCGCTTGAGGGCGTGACCGACGAACTCCTCGGTGAATATAAGGTGGACATCAAACAAAAGTTTCCATCTGCCTAGTCCTACGAGCGCTGCCGTGACCGAGTTTTCCCCAATTGCCCTGTATGCCATATTGTCCTTAGCGGTTGCCGTTGTGTCATTAGTCGCAGCCTTTTACCGAGAGGCTGCAACGACAAATACGCTGCTGGATGAAACCCGGCATCTTCTGAGTACCTCTGCTGGCTTGGGTATAGCTGCTTGGGTTCACTTGGCGGCTTATTTGTTTTACCAGCTTTCCCACTTCGCCTCTGAGCATACAGAGGCGGATATATTCAACCAAGCCGTGCATTTCTTGATAGTCGTAACATTCATCTATGTTTTTGCTCGGCTCGGTTTTTTCTGGATGAGAAAGCAATCATCCCTATATATCATGCGCCGTCAATGAAAGATTGTATATAATTCCCTCCCAAGACGTGTGATGCAGATTAGACGACGATAAAACAGCCCTCTCCCTCCAGGCGTGTAACGCTATCCGGGCTGCCGAGGTCACTCCCACGAGAGATCATCCATTATTCCGAAGAGCCTCGTTCCACGCCTTATAGACAGCGGACGCGAGACCTCGCAGCGTGTCCTTGTGTTCTTCCCACTCCTGTTTGTCCAGCAGGCAGTAACATTGCTCCTTTACTTCTTTAGTCGGGGGTGCATTAGGAGGCGGTTCGTAGAAAAATTGAATGGCTTTTTCGGCACTTGAAAACTTTGTTTTACACAGGTGAATAGATACAGGATAAAAGGTGATGCGGATCTTCCGATCTTCCGTGAATAGAACCGCATAGGAACCGTTGAACCAGCGGTCCTCAAGCTTCAGCGATTGTTGGTAGAAAGCGTATCCGTACTTACGGGGATGTTCCTCGTGTGCTAGTTGCCTAAAATCTTCAACCACCTCTTCAAAGAAATCACGTATCCCAAGCGCCTCGGCACGCTCAAGAGCCTTTCTCTCGCGTTCCGCTAAACGCTCTTTTCTATCGCCGGGAATCCTACCTATTAGGGTAGGTTCTGCTTGCACCTGCTTCGCCAGGAGTGTTTTCCCCGCATGGCTATAGCCATGGAACGTCAAGAGCGAAATATCTACTCCCCTCTTCGTAAGGAAGTCCACCATGCGGGTTGCGTTCTTATCGGCGCCAAGGCCGACCAGCATCATCTGTACAGGCTTTAATGAGTCTAACTGTTGATCTGGGAAGCGCTGACTGTACCACTCCTCAAAGTCGTCTATTGGGCCAATACCATTCTTTCCGGATTGCCCGGCAATCTGTGCTGCCAAATCATCGTCACTCAACGATTCCAAGGAAGAGGCATAGTCAATAATCTGTGTAACCGCGTCTCTGGTGAGAGTTTCACGTTTCAATTCAAACACGACGAGTTGTCCACTTGAATCTACGCCGAGCAGGTCAAGTGGACCTCCGTCAGTGGGCGTCTGACGCCCCACGAGAGTTAGACCTGGCATAAGCATCTCTGGATTTGCGACGAGAGTATCCTCCAACATCTGCTCTGTCTCCGTCCGGTTAGTCGGTTCCAATTCCGTCACCTTGTTTGCCTCAGAGGAGCCGTCAATCGCCCATATCTTAATCTCATCTGTCATGCTTCCCCCAGTTTTCTATTACTTCACGTTCCTCCAAGTTGCATTTGCCGCTCTCACCGCTCCGCACCGCGCCGGGACCCTGTTTCTGTGGTGGTCACGGTAAACGTGGCGCTGTCGAACTCCACCCCATCGGCGAGGGCACGCACCGTATGCCTGCCATCGCCCAGCAGATTCCAGTTGAACGGCAGGACAAAGCCGTTCTTGCTATCGCCGCAGACGCTCGTCGTATCACGTCGCTCGGTCCCATACGGAGCCGGAATTCGGGTCGTGTCGTTAATTTCAATCTCCACGCTGGACACGTCGGAACGACCCGGAACATACGGCTGCAAAACGTGCACCACGTACATATCCCGGTCCAGTTCATCCATGGTCTGGGTGAGCGGAACAGGCACCCAGGGGGAACCGTCCTGATTTCTCACGGTCGCGCCTGGATCGACATCGATGGTGATCCTTGGCGGGATGACTGTTCCTGCCGGGCTGCGCGGTGGCGGCGGCAGGGTGCTTTTTGACAAACCGGTAATGGGCCAGCTCAGCCGCACATTCCCGATGTCGATGGTGAATATCCCACTCGCACCCAGCAGCGTCTCGTAGAACTCTGTTCGGTCGTGCCCGTCGTTGTCCACGTAAGAAATGGTGAAACGTCGGACGTGGTCAACCACTTCCTGGACGGTCGTCTGGCCCGTGATATGCGTTTTGTTCCCTGAGCCGGTTCGCGCCCACCAGTTCCCCCGGTTGTCTACCGATGATTCTTTATGCTCAAGCGCGTCGTAAAAATACCGCTCGGCCACTTCGGGCACGGCGGGGGGTGGGGGTTCTCCCCCCGGTCCGGTGATACACACCCAGCCGGAGAACTGCCCTGTCCCGCTCTGCAATGAGCCGTGGGAAGGATGCTCCAACCTGCCAATTAAGCCCGGTCGTGATAGACGGCGGCGGTAGATGACGCCCATCTCGGCATTCTCCAGCCACCAATCTTCTTCTGATAATTCACCGTCTCTTGCTTTACCTGCATCTGCGCAAGGTACTTTATCGTCATCTTGGTCCTCGTCCTCTTCCTGCCCCAGCGGTTGTTTGCACAGGGAAAACCCGGTTGACACGTTCGGGTCGTATTGGGAGAACACCAGCGCCGTATCGTCGCCAGTAAAACCGGGCACGCCAAAGCCGCCCCACACCGTCGCAATCTCCTCCATCTCTCCGGTCCACAGCTTGGCCGTATGGACCGTCGATTCATTCCGGGTCTCGTCAAACATGTCAAAGGTCAGAAAATTATCGTTGGTCTGACCCAAGGCCGGAAAGGCATAATGAACGCCGCGTCTGGGTGGAATCAGATCGACGCTCCTGTTTGTTTGCA
The DNA here is from genome assembly GCA_002238415.1 of Desulfurellaceae bacterium bin18. Classification (GTDB taxonomy): domain Bacteria; phylum Desulfobacterota; class Binatia; order Bin18; family Bin18; genus Bin18. The sequence goes on from MPMI01000007.1 coordinate 52,659, forward strand.
GATTCAAGGCGTACAGGCTCCACTGGCCGCGCCGGAGTAGTTGATCCTCATCGCCGCTGACGGTCACCGCACTCAGGGCGTCGTAGATGAGCCACTGTCCGTCGGCTGTGAAATTCATGGTACTCGCGGAGGGAAGGAGGTCCGGTGTGGGACCAGCATAGGAAAAAGCAGGGAGGAGGAAAGTTCGTGCTACTCCGGTTACCAAGTGAATCACACTGATCGTCTGAGCCGGTGTGTCCGGATCGTCCGGAAAGACAACGCCAAGCAACCGGCCATCGGGTGACAGGGCAACCGAAGCAACTGTATCATAGCTCGTACCAGCGCTGGAAAAATCGATACATTCCTCTCCGTTGCCATAGGCTGCAATGAAGCAGAGGTCGTTCTCGGCATTGACAAAGACTGCCAAACCGCCACCACGGGAGACAGAGGGCCGGGCGCGGACCACGATATCCTCAGCCAGTTGGACCCCGTGTTTCCCGTCGTCTTGGGCGGCTTCCCGCCGGCCCAGCCGGAACTGGCCCAGGACATCTCGATACACAAAGAGGGTGGCATCCGGCCCGCGAACGACGGGGATAGGTGGGTTCGGGGTGGTGCCAACGCCGTCAATCCCGACGGCAGCAAACGCCTTAGCGGTCTCCTCAGCGGCCCGGGCCGGGATATACTGCTTCTCCTTCTCATTCTCAATGAGGTATTCCGCAGCCATCTCACATGCCTGGCGGGCGTCAATAAACTGCGAGTTCTGGACCAGATAATTGGTCAGCGCATGGTAGAAAATGCGCTCGGCGTCGCACATGGCATGGCGCCAACTTTGACGGGCATTGCGCAAGGTGCCTTGACCGGCAGGGCATCCGATATTGGGGAGACCGCGCAAGGCTTCGCGGCCTTCCACGGACCCATAAAAGTCTTGGAGGCCTTTCACAAGCAGATAAAAGGCGTGGCTGATAATAGTGCTATTGATGTGGATACCGCCGTTGTTTTCCTGAATGTGAAAAAAATCATCCATGTGCTTCGGATACGGGCGACCGAAATGAGTGAGGAAAGCCCCAGGGTCTTTCATATTGCGGATCGGGCGGCCCAGGTCCGGGCCGCCGCCGCCAGAGGCTGGGAGGGCTAAGTCTCGGCCGGTAATCCAGTCCGGCTCATCTTTTGTACTCCAGGCTTCGATCATTTCGCCGAAAATGTCGGCAAACGCCTCGTTCAGCGCGCCCGGCTGGTTTTGATAGAGCAGATTCGCCGAATGCTCGATGACCCCGTGGGTCAACTCGTGGCCCACGATGTCCAGCGCTCCGGCAAACGGACGGCCATCGCCAAATACGATGAGATTCGAGCCGGGGAGCCAGAACGCATTCTTATAGTTCTGACGATGACGGACAATCGCATGAATCGACGCGCCCTCACCGTCAAATGACTTCCGGTCGTGCCGCTCCAAATAATAATCATAGGTCTCAGAGAGATTATACGCGGCGCTGACCGCATCGGGCAGAAAAGATGGAGGCTCCTCCTCTTGTTCACCATCGCCAGGGACAGGTTTACGAACGACAGGTGCGTCGAAGAGGATTTCCTGGTTCCCCGCATCGCGGACCCAGATAGCACCGCGCTGAATCCAATCGTGCCAACCATGAGCTTTACGGAACATCTCTTCATCTTTACTGGTATCGATCATCCAGCGAAAACCGTCTTGCTCCCATACGTTGAGTTGCCGGGTCTTGGAGAACAGGTCCACGCCCTCATCCTTAACACTCCTCCCATAATGCTGGTGCATGACTTGATTATAGGCGGTCAGCTCGTCTCCATTTTCCGCATCAATGACTACTACCCACTGGGCCGTCAAACCGATGGTCAACTCCAGCTTCCAGGCCAAGCGGGGCGGAGTGTTGCCCGGTGCATAGATGATGAGTTCGGAGGAGGTGACCTCGGCTCTGTCACCGTCGGTCAGCCCGGTGCGGGCGTACTCGACTGCGGTCGCCTCGTCGAGCGTTGGAGTTATGCTGAGGTCTTTTGGTGTGGGCACGAACGCCCCATTCATCACATCGACATGCCCCTCCGGGTTGAGGTGAACAATAATATCGGCCGGCCAGACGGGTACGCCCTGATACTGTTGACGAAAGCGCAGATGCGTCCGGTCCAACTCATCGGTATGCCGACGGACCAGGACCAGTTCGGCGTTCGGGTCGTCAAGGCGCAGCAGGTCGCAATTCATGCGCAGAAACGTCCGGGCGGTCGTGAGCTGCGAATCGCCCACTGCACTGATACCGTGTTGGGCCTGCTGTAACACTGCGCCCTTGATCTGGCGCGGCGTGCCGGCCAACGGACGGAGGCTGACCGACACCTCACCTGGGCAACGGGTCTCAAGCTCGGACAGGGCTTGGCGCTGTTCGGCAGTAAGCTGGGGAGGCGGGGTGTATGGCGTAGCCGTTTGGAGGCCGGCCAGATGCTGTCTGAGGCGCTGGGCCAACACGGTTGCGCGCGGGTCCGGGTCAACCTCTAACGACTCGCTTGCCGGAACAAGCGTGCCGGGCTGAGCTAAGGGATGAAGAGACAAGGCCGGTGTACTGCCGTCGGCCAGATTCCAGCTCAGCAGGAAAATCGTCAGGAGAGCGATTGCACCGCCGAATGCTTTTCCCAGTTGTCCCTGCTGGTATTGTCGGCGAGTAGCCATAGCCTTGAGTTATTATCTTCCCGGTCGTATCTCAGTCTGAAAAGTTCTGTCTCTGCTAACACGAGGGCTTCGCAATCTTCTCCTTATGATACTTTCTGTTTGTATCTAAGGGGTAGTGGTAGTATCCAACAAAGTCTTCCCTGTCAATGTTTCCTACAGCCGTCCTCCGCGCCAGGGCTTGCGCTCAGGGGCTGAGGTCCCGTGCCTCCTCTGGCCGTCCCTGTGAGATACTACCGTCTGCTCTGTATGGTTGACAGTTTTTGCAAGACCTCGCCCGTCTGGGCATCAATCATCATCTCCCAGCCCTCGGCCACACTCAGCAGAGCCCGGAAGAAGGCCGCACGGGAGGCCCTACTAAGCGACTGGACAGCCCGCTGTGTCTGGCTCCATAGCCTGGCAACCAGCCCCCCGTTCTGCCCTTGTCCGAGCTGTACGCGGGAGGGCTGATATTTCATAAACCGTGAAATTTCACGCCGCATGAAATATGGAAACCCTTATCGTTTTTTGGCTGTTCGGCTTTCTCGTAGGCGTCTGGCTCATGCTGTGGACCGCGTCAAAATACCCACCCCGCCGCTGACCTGATCCGCGGCAAAATCCGCCTCAAACACCGTTCCAAAACCAGAAATTAAGGGCCGATTAAGGGCTGAAAAATGCCCCATTTAGGACCGTTTAGGCGTGAGAAATCGTGAAATTTCGTGAGAAATGGGATTTCACGACCCTGAAATTTCATACCCCATGAAAAGTGGTGCAAATACGCGATATTAGGCCATTTTTGATGAAATTTTGGGGTAAAATCACGAAATTTGGCCATGAAATATTTCACGATTTCTCAGGTTTCCAGAGTGGCACCGGAATTTCGGAATTTTGCAGGTAGGCTTCACCGGAATTGTGAGCGATCGTTGTAGCTGGGGCCTGTGCGACGCTACAGACGGTAACCGAAAATGCGAGCACGCCGACGTTCAGCACAAGGACAGGCAGTGCTCTGAGATGGCAGTGAGCCATCAATCACTTGCACCCAACTACTCAAAGCCGACAATACGAACGTCTTCGAGTCGAAACTCGCCGTCACGCTGCGCATACCAGCCGGTGAGTTCAAGCGGGGTGCCGGGCTGGGCCTGGGCAATTTTTGTGAGCGCGTCTCGCGGGCCGGTCACGTCGAGATCGGCTTTTCTCTTGCCGGCCCGGTGCAGAAAAATCTGTCGCGGGGTGAGCCGGGGCGAGTTGGGCGCGGTAACATTCGTGACCTCGAGTTGGAAGTCGCCCCGATAGCCGGTCACGCCAAGCTGAATGACCGCTAAGGCATCCGGGGCCGGGTCTGTATTGAGAAAGCCGGTCACCACCACTTTGAAAGGAAAGCGGCGGGTCTTGGCTGAGGGTCGGTCGCCACCCACGCCTGCTCCACCCTGTGCCCAAACTGAAGAGGATACCATGACTGCGGGGGTGGGCAGCAGGCTCAGGCAGCAGACCAGGAAGAGTGATGTTGTGAGTGCTGTGCGAATACGACACGCCATGTAAATCTCCTTACACGGTGCTTTTTTGAATGGACCGGGCCAGCAAATCAAGGGCGGTCTGGGTGAAGGTCCACATGTTTGCTTCCCGGTCCGGGCTGCCGGTCTCTAAGGTCAGCGTTTCTTCAACCGGTCCAACGATAGCGAAACAGGCATGGCCGGCTGCATCACCGTAGCGGTTGCCGGTCGGTCCGGTTGCGCCGGTTTCACTCAGCCCCCAGGTGGTCTCGAAACGCTCCCGAACCTGACGGGCAAGCCGCAGCGCATATTCCTCGGTGCTCGCTCGAATACCCTCCAGCGCTTCGTCGGGCATGGCCAGCAGTGATCGCCGCGCCTCATGGGTATAGATCACCCCGCCACCCAGAAAATACGCCGACGCTCCAGGCACAGTCAGGAGGGCCGCCGAAATCAAACCACCGGCCGAAGACTCGGCTACCGCAATCGTGTGGCTGTGCGTCTTGAGCAGTTCACCAACCGTACGCCCTAAGAGTGTTAAATTTTGCATGGCTCTCTTTTACTGTGAGCGGCGAGGAATAAAAAGCCCAGGAAGAGAGCAGGTCCATTCAGGTAGTGGGCCCATTGCTTGGAGGGGTTGTCTTTCTTTCGCCGTTTTCCGCCGCTCGATCCAGCCACGTCAAGGCGGCCTCCATAAACAGCGGCAGGTTTTTATAGCGCCGGACGGGCTGCGGAAGGGTACGCAGAGCGGCGGCAAGCTGGGCAGCACGGTCTGGCTGCGTGGCAAGCTGAGCAAGTGGCCTGACATGAACGCGGATGGTGAATAGGATATCGAGGGTGTGCGGCAGACGGCGCAGGGTCTGGCGTTCGATGCGCAGCCAGAGTGTGTCGCCAGCATTCTCCGGCGTGATATCGGCCCGTTTTCGACCGGCCCTGGTCGGCTGAAAAAGAGTCGGGTCGTCCATCAGGCTCCAGTTGAGCCGCCAGACGGGCTTCTCGACTTTCAGCCGGTCAAAAAACTTGTCCATGGTGGTGGCGAGCTGTTCTGCATAGCCGGGAATCGGCGCATGAATCGTATTGAGGGGCTGGCCGATTTTGTCTGCCAAGCGCCAGCGCGTCGGAAAGCATAGAGACGCGCCGACCAGATGGTAGACCTGGGTATGCGCCTGCCGTTGCATGAGACACAGGTCTTCTTGGACAAGCCGCCCGGCCAGATCGAGAGGATGCAGAGGCGTGGTGTGAATCTCCCAGCGCTGACCGGTGGCAAGATTGTCGAGCTGATTGCCGCTTCTCTTGTAGAGTTCTGGAAATCGGCTTGGAAGATACTCGACAAGTAATGCCAGGGCTTCGGCCGAACTTGGGGCTGCTTCAGGCAGGGCGGCAAAGACCTCATCATGCCGTTCGGTGAGGAGGCGTTCTTTCTCTTTGAGCTCGACGGTGCACTGGGTATCAGGCTCGATCCAGTCTTTGAGATCAAGCGGCATGAGCCCCATTGAGAGCCGAAACGGTCCGGCCTTGAAGGGAGCGTAGTCAGGCGGAGACGGAAAGTGCTCATCTGGGGGTGAGATTGTCATCAGTCTGCGACCTGCACGGAAGCGGCTGTCTGCCCCCTCCTCTTACGCCGCGGGGCGAAAATATCAATCTCCCGCCAGCGGCCTCGGGAGAAGCGCCACCATAGACCAAAGCCAAATAGCGAGACGTTGATGGTTCCGGCCAGCCACGGGCCGAGGGATTCGAGATTGGTCAAGAGCACGGAACCCAGACTGAGCGGCGTAAAGACGCAGACCAAGAGCGCCATCGTCAAACCGGCAATCCAGTGCGTATCTCCCGCACCACGCAGGGCTCCGGCAAAAGTAATCCCCATACTATCAAAAACCTGTAGCAGGGCGGCGCAGATCAGGAGGCTGCTGCCGACCTGAATGACGGTCGGGTCCTGGCTGAAAAAGCCCAGGAAAGAGAACCGAAACAGGACGTAGCACACGCCCATCAGCGCCATATACGACATGGCCAAAAAGAACGCCTCATACACGCGTTGGACGGCCAGCTCGGGCTTTCCCTCTCCAATATAGCGTCCGACCAGCGCGGTCAGCGCTTGGCCGAGTCCAAGCGCGGGCATGAATGAGACCGTCATGTATTGAATGGCGATATTACTGGCAGCCAATTGCTGCTTGCCAAACTGGCCCACCATTAAAATAATCAAGACGCCCCAGCCCAAGACATCGATGGCCATCTGCGCCCCGGCGGGCCAGCCAATGTGCAGTAAATGGCGGGTAGAGGTCCAACTCGGCTTCCAGACCGCCCGGGTGGCAAACTGGGTTGCGTACGGCTTGGAGAGGAACACCCGAAAGAGCACCGCAAACTGTACGACAAAGCTGAACACCATCGCCAAGGCCGCCCCCTTGAGCCCCAAGGCGGGTACGCCAAATTTACCAAAAATCAAGGTGTAGGCGAAAAAGACGTTTACGATATTGGCCACCAGCGTGGCGGCCAGTGGGACCTTGGGCCGGTGCAGCCCGTAGAAGAATCCGCTCAGCGCGCCGATAGCAACCGAAAAGCCGATCCCCCATAGCCGGACACGGAAGTAGACGACCTCCAGCGCGACAATGTCCGGCTCGTGTCCGAACAGGGAAAAGAAGTAGGGCGCGGCTGGCCACAAGGCGAAGAACACCAGGCCAACAAGACCACTCAAATACAGCCCCTGCCAGGCGACCAGCGAACCTTCGTCAGGCGTCCCCCGCCCCAGGGCCTGAGCGGCGAACGTGCTGACACACTGCGTAATGCCCAGCGGCAGGGCGGTGAGCGTATAGGCAATAATGCCGGCCGGCATGGCCGCGGCCAACTCAGCCGTGCCGACCTGGGCCACCATCCAGGTATCGACAAAGCCAATCACGGTGTACGAGGCCATCGACAGAATAATCGGGAGGGCAAGGTACAGAATTTCGTTGAGCCCGGTTCGGGTGGGAATAAACATGGATATGGTTTGCAGTCAGAGCGTGTTTTGTATAGGCAGATGAAAGATAAATTCTTTGCTGGGTAAACGCCGGTATGGCAGACCAATTTGACCTTATCATCATTGGCGGTGGAATCCTTGGTCTGGCCACCGCCCTGACGGTTACCCGCCAATACCCCAGGCTCAAACTGGGCGTCCTCGAAAAGGAGCCCCGCCTGGCCGTGCATCAAACCGGTCATAACAGCGGGGTTATTCACTCTGGTATTTACTATAAACCCGGCTCGCTCAAGGCCCGGACCTGCGTGAGCGGCGGCACGCTGCTCACCGAATTCTGCGACCGACACGATATCCCCTATGAACGCTGCGGGAAAGTCGTAGTGGCAACGTCTGCGGATGAACTCCCTCGACTTGAGGAACTCCACCGGCGCGGCATGGCTAACGGGGTTGCGGGTCTGGAAATGATCGGACCCGAGCGGCTGCGGGAACTTGAACCGCATGCCGCCGGCATCCGCGCCCTGCATGCCCCCCCCACCGGGATTATCGATTATGTACGGGTGGCTGAGCAGTATGCCGCCCTGGTTCAAGAAGCTGGAGGCGAGATTCGGTGTGCGCAGCAGGTGCAAAAAATTGTCTCGACCGACGGTCAACTCGTGGTCGAGACGGCCAGCGGTGCCATCCGGACGCGGGCCGTCATTAATTGTGGAGGTCTCCAGTCTGACCGGATTGCGCGGCTGGCAGGAGCTGAGCCGGCCTTGCAGATCGTCCCGTTCCGAGGTGAGTATTATACTCTGGCTCCGCACAAACACGCCCTGGTGAACAATCTCATCTATCCGGTTCCAGACCCGGCCTTTCCTTTTCTGGGCGTCCATTTCACCCGGACTCTGAGCGGAGAGAGGGAAGCCGGTCCGAATGCGGTTCTGGCCTTTGCCCGAGAGGGCTATCAGTGGGCGGATCTGGTCCCGCAAGAGTTATGGGAAACGCTGCGCTTCTCAGGGTTTCGGACGATAGCACGCAAATATTGGCAGACCGGCCTGGGGGAAATATACCGGTCTTTGAATAAAGCGGCGTTTCTGCGTGCTCTCCGGCGCCTGCTCCCCGAGTTGCAGGCCGAAGACTTACTGCCGGGCGGCAGCGGCGTACGCGCCCAAGCGATTTCAGCCGACGGTGCTTTGGTGGACGATTTTGTCATTACCAACTCGCCGCACGCCATCCATGTGCTGAACGCGCCCTCGCCGGGCGCCACCGCTTCGCTCGCCATCGGGCAGCAGGTTGTGAGGCAGGCCGCGCAGGCGTTCTCGTGGGAGACGTAGCAGGGAAGGGGCGATGTTTCGTCGAGTCTTCATTGGCGTCGGGTCAAATATCGGCAACCGCCGGGCGTATTATCAAAAAGCGCTCGACCTGATGGCTGACCTCCCCCAGACATCCATTGTGCGCGGTTCTTCGTTGTATGAGAGTGAGCCGATTGGGGAGGCGAAGAACTGGTATGTCAATGGTGTGGTCGAATTGGAGACCGGGCTGAGCCCGCAGCAGCTCCTGAGTCGCCTGCAGAAAATCGAGTTGGCACTCGGGCGCAAGCGAACCGCCCTGACAAAAAAATGGGCGTCACGCATTATTGATCTCGATATCTTACTTTTTGATACGCATATTATGAATGAAGAGCAGTTAAAGATCCCGCATCCGGAAATGCACCGGCGTCGGTTTGTCCTTTTGCCGCTGTCTGAACTGGCCCCGCAGTTTGCCCATCCCCTCCTCGGTTCGACTGTGACGGAACTCCTGGCCGATCTTGCGGATGACAAACAGGTCCTGCGCTTGCCTTCAAACGGCTGAGCGAGAAAGAGCGGCAGATTGCTGGCAGAGGCCGCGTGTGACTGGAACCTGCTTATTCGGCAGCCAGGATCGTCTCGACTCGCGCTGCCTGGTCTCGGACCGCCTGGGTCTGAGACCGAAAATGATCAAGGCTGCCAGGTTGAACGCGGAGTCGGTCGGCTTCCGTAACGAGGCTTTGATACAGGTCGAGGAGCCGGTTAAAAGCGACGAGCGAGGGACGGTCGGCGTAGCGCTGGGCCACAATGCGAGAAAAGTCCCGCGCCCGTTCGAGCGGATACAGGAACTCGTTCATCATGGCTGGGGTCAGCGTGTCGTTGTCTTCCAGGATCCGGTTCATTTTGTCGGTCATCGCATACATGAGTTGGATATGGGTGTGCATGAGTTTTTCGTACTTGAGCCAATAGCAGCCTCCCAAACTGCACTGCAGCACAAGACCCAGTAGGACGCCAACTCGAAGCAGGGGCTGGAGGGCAGGAGGCCGGGCTTGACGATTAGGAAACCAGCGGCCTAACATAGTGTAGAAAGAATACTCCTGAGCATCACTCGAAGAATGATGCTCAGCTCTCGGTGCAGAGTGAACAAGTAAGTGGTCTTCCATGTTCCAGCTTTCCTCTGTTTATTTTGAACGGCTCCTCGAAAGTTCTCTCGATATTGTCATTGCCGTCGATCATCGAGGACAAATCATCTTCTACAACGACGGGGCGAGCAAGACCCTGGGCTATACCCGAGAGGAAGTCCAGGGGAAGCGGGTTATGCTTTATCCGAGCCTCGAAGAAGCCCGGCGGGTGCTGGGGACGATGCGGAGCGAGGAGGTTGGGGAAAAGGGCAAGGTCAAGAATTTTGAAACGACCCTGGTCGCAAAGAGCGGCGAGCATATCCCCATCTCTTTCTCAGGCTCGATTATTTACGACGAAAACGGGGCAGAAATCGGTTCGATCGGCTTTCACCGTGACTTGCGTGAGATCCGTTTGCCGCCGGGATATTTCGAGCGGCTGCTGGAAAGCTCCCTCGATATCGTTATTGCGCTCGACCATAAGGGCCAGATCATTTTTTATAACGACGGGGCGCATCAGACTCTCGGCTATACCTCACAAGAGATTCACGGTAAGCGGGTCCAGGCCTCCGTCTACCCGAGCATCGATGAGGCGCGCCGCGTCATGGAGGCCATGCGGAGCGAAGAAGTCGGCGAGAAGGGCAAGGTGAAGAATTTCGAGACTACGCTGGTGACAAAGAGCGGCGAGCATATCCCCGCCGCCATTTCCGGCTCCATCATCTATGATGAGGCGGGGAACGAGGCCGGCTCAGTTGGCTTTTTGAAAGATCTGCGGGAGATTCGCCGGCGAGATCAATTAGCGACGCTGGGTGAATTAGCCGTCGGTCTCGGGCATCGGATTAATAACCCGCTCGAGGTCATCTTTAATAATCTGGATATTCTGACCAAACACATGGCGCAAAGTTTTCCGGACGAAGAATACGTGGTCCAGGAAGAACGGGTGGAATCCATCCAGCGTGAGCTGGCAAAGATCCGGGGGATCGTCGCGCGGATTGACGATATGGCTCACGGTGATCGCTATGACACGACCGAGTACCTGCACGGCTCCCGGATGGCGGACCTGGGGCGGGATGAAGTGGTGGCTCCACATCACACTAGTGTCCGGCCAGCAACGCAGGCACTGGCCGGGCTGCGGCTCCTGGTGGTCGATGACGATCTTGGCGTGTGTTACTCGTTGCGCGACTTGTTGGTCGAAGACGGCTGTAGTGTTGAGGTAGCGACCAACGGTATTGAGGCGCTGAAGCTCCTTGATGGGAATTTTCTTGCCCAGAACCCTTTCCATATGGTGCTGAGCGACGTGGTGATGCCTGACTTGGACGGGTACGATCTCTATATGGAGGCAAAGGAGCGCTACCCGCAACTGCCGGTTGTCCTGATGACGGCCTATTTTTATGACAAAGACCATGTGATCAAACGGAGTCGCCTGGAAGGATTAGAGGATGTCTTATTCAAGAAGCCGGTTGATCCGGACCGGCTGAAAGAGATGATTCTCAAACTGTGCAAACCCGAAGAAGCGAGTCAAGCCTAGTTGCGTTCAGGCGATATCCCTCCCGGCGGGAACGAAGCTGCGTGTCCCCATCCGGGTCTGGAACTCTTCCTTCCCAATTACTGGACGGAACTACCCGAAAAGTCTATTCTTTAGGCGGGAAGTATTATTGACGCCCCACCTGGGACGAGATATAAAAAAAACTTATCGTTCTTTGTCCTCAGTATTAGAATCCACTCTTATTCAGAGGAGACCATCCTGACTATGCCAACCCCACTCGAACAATGGGTCGAAGAAACGGCCCAACTCACGCGGCCAAAAAACATTCACTGGTGTGACGGATCGGAAGAAGAAAATCAACGCTTGATTGAGGGAATGCTCGATGACGGGACTCTGACGGCGTTAAATCAGGAGAAGTATCCGAACTGTTATTTACATCGGAGTGACCCCAAAGATGTGGCGCGTACCGAGCACCTGACCTTTGTGTGCACGCGGGAAAAAGAAGACGCCGGTCCGAATAATAATTGGATGGTCCCAGCGGAGGCCAAGGAAAAAGTCGGCGGACTCTTTCAGGGAGCAATGAGAGACCGCACGCTGTACGTCGTGCCGTACATCATGGGGCCCGTCACGTCGCCCTACAGTCAGGTTGGCGTAGAAATCACGGACAGCCCTTACGTCGCAGCCAGCATGCGTATCATGACCCGAATGGGTAAGGCCGCGCTTGAGCGGCTGGGTTCGTCAGAGAATTATGTCCAGGGTCTCCATTCGCTTGGAGATCTCAGCCCTGACCGCCGGTTTATCATGCACTACCCGGAAGACCGTGCGATCTGGTCCATTGGTTCCGGCTACGGTGGGAACGCGTTGCTTGGGAAAAAATGCTTCGCCTTACGCTTGGGGAGCTATATGGCGCGTGAAGAAGGCTGGCTGGCTGAGCATATGCTGATCATCGGCATTGAGGAGCCGAGCGGTCGCACAACATATATTGCGGCCGCCTTCCCCAGCGCTTGTGGAAAAACGAATCTGGCCATGCTGATCCCACCGGAGAGCCAAAAGGGCTATAAAGTCTGGACGGTGGGCGATGATATTGCCTGGATGCATCCCGGACCGGATGGACGCCTGTGGGCGATCAATCCCGAGGCCGGGTTTTTTGGTGTTGCGCCGGGAACAAACTCTCACACCAATCCGAATGTCATGGCGACGGTTACGAAGAACTCCATCTTTACGAATGTCGCCCTCACCCCGGACGGCACCCCATACTGGGAAGGTCTGGATGGTGGTCCGCCGGCCGAGGCGATCGACTGGCAGGGCAAGCCATGGACACCCCAGTCCGAGAGTAAAGCCGCCCACCCCAACTCCCGTTTTACCACGCCGGCCCGCCAGTGTCCGGTCATGTCTTCAGAGTGGGAATCGCCCCAAGGGGTGCCAATTTCAGCCTTCCTCTTTGGCGGCCGACGCGCGGGTTTGATCCCGCTCGTCTGCCAGTCTTTCAACTGGCAGCATGGGGTGTCGCTGGGTACGACGATGGCTTCTGAAACAACGGCCGCGGCGACCGGAAAGGTCGGAAAGATTCGGCGTGATCCCATGGCCATGCTGCCCTTCTGTGGCTACAACATGGGCGACTATTTCGGTCATTGGCTCAACATGGGCAAAAAGCTCGCCGATCCGCCGAAAATTTTCCGGGTGAACTGGTTCCGGACAAATCAAGAGGGCAAATTTCTCTGGCCCGGCTTTGGAGAAAACCTGCGGGCGTTGCGTTGGGTCATTGCCCGGGTCCACGGTGAGGCCGAAGCTCGCGAGACCGAAATCGGCTATCTGCCGCATACCAACGATATTGATACGACCGGGATCGATGTCTCGCCAGCGGTGCTTGACGAACTCCTCAGTGTGGACCGGCCAGGCTGGATAAACGCCGCGGAGAGGCAACGCGAATTCTTCCAACAGTTTGGAGACCGGCTCCCGCGAGAGCTGTGGCAAGAAAACGCGGCGCTGGATAAACGCCTGCAAGCCTGAAGAGGGAGGCGGTTGCAGCCCTGAGCTTCTCAGCCCCACGTCGCAATGGTCCGTATTACAAAGGTTTATACTCGGACGGGTGATAAGGGTTCGACCCGGCTCGTCGGGGGAAAAAAGATCGCCAAGGACGCGGCCCGTATTGAGGCGTATGGGACGCTGGACGAACTCAACTCCGTTGTGGGCCTGGTCCGAGTGTTCAATGACGACCTGAAGCTAGAGTTGCCGGCCGCCCAACACTTGGACGATATTCTCCGCCAACTCCAGAACGAGTTGTTCGATCTGGGGAGTGAACTGGCGACCCCCGCAGACTTCTCCTACGAGGGCATGTTTCGAGTCAGCGAGCAGGAGGTGAAGGGCCTCGAACGCATTATCGATTCCTGCCAGAAAGACCTGGAGCCCCTCAACTCTTTTATCCTGCCCGGCGGCGGAAAAGTGAGCGGCTTCCTGCATCAGGCCCGAACCGTCTGTCGACGGGCTGAACGCGATATCCTACGCCTCTCGCGTGAAGAAGAGATCAGCCCCTGGCCGCTCATGTATGTAAATCGGCTCAGCGATCTGCTGTTCGTACTCTCCCGCTGGGTAAGTCAAAAGCTGGCAGAGCCGGAATATCTCTGGGAGCGTGGTCTGCGCAGCAGTGAGCAAAAGGCTGCTCGGTCCGGCAGGGCGAAAAAGGTAACACCCACCCGAAGAGCCAAAAAATCCGCGAAGAAACGCTTGCAGAAGGGGACCTGATGGCGGAGCCTTCCCTATACTTTAAACAAATCGAAACTGGCCCCATGCAAAATTTCGCCTACCTGATTGGGGATACGGCCTCGCGTGAAGCGGTCGTGATCGACGCCGCCTGGGATATTCCTGCCATCGTCCAGGCTGCGGAACATGACGGTTTCAGCATTACCCAAGCACTGGTAACCCACTATCACCAGGATCACCTGGGCGGTGATTTGTTCGGCACCCACATCCAGGGTGTGGTTGAACTGCTCGAACAGGTGAAAGCCAAAGTGTATATCCACAAGGCCGAGGCCGAATTTCTGGGCCGTCTGGTCGGCCTGTCCGATTCCGACATCGTTCAGGTCGAGGGCGGTGATACGACCGCCGTGGGTGCTCTTAGCATCAAATTCATTCACACCCCCGGACATACGCCCGGCTCCCAATGTTTTCTGATTGAGAATCGTCTGGTGGCCGGTGACACGCTGTTTATCAACTCGTGCGGCCGGGTTGACCTACCGGGCAGTAGTCCGGAAGACATGTATTCGAGTCTGCAAACGCTCTCGCAATTGGCGGACGAGACCGTTCTTTATCCTGGCCATAATTATGCTTCTCAACCCTGGGATACCCTGGGTGCCCAAAAACGTCACAATATGTATCTGCACCTCAGCGCCAGGGGGCGCCAGGAATTTCTCGCGGCCCTGAGATAAACGGACACAAAGGAGCACGGGTGCGTATCCGGAAAAAGCGCGGTAATTTTCTCGAAGATTTCTCGGTTGGTCAGTTGTTTCGGCATAAGGTCGGGAAAACCGTAACCGAAGGCTTGTTTAATGCCTTTACCGAATTCGGCATGACCACCAATCCGCTGTCGAAAAATGTGCGCTATGCCGAACAGTACGGTTTCCGTGGTCTGATTGCCCCGCCCGGTCTGGTGATGAATGTCGTTTTCAGCCAGAGCGTTGAAGATATTTCGGAAAACGCGCGGGCCAATCTCGAATACCGCGATATGCGGTTTGGCACCCCAGTGTATATCGGCGACACGATAGAGGTTGAGACGACCATCCTCGGCATCAAGCCTTCCTCACGGGACCACGATCGAGGCGTTGTCCACGTCCAGACGACCGGTCGGAACCAGCATGGTGAAATCGTGCTGACCCTGCAACGCAAGGTCCAAATCTGGAAAGACAATATGGACGCCCGGGTCGAAGAGGCGGCCCTGGCCGAGACCCCGGATATTCCCTGCGATCTCGTTGTACCGGAGTATGACAAGAGTCGGCGTTACGAAAACCTGGCCCATCTGGCCAATGCCGATACTTATTTCGAGGACTTTCAGCCCGGCGACACGCTCGAACATTCCCGTGGACGGACGGTGACTACTGCCCATATGGAATGGACCGCTCTATTGGACAACACCTCTCAGGTCCACTCCAACCAGTATATGATAGACCAGAATCCGGAGCGCTATATTGGCGGCCAGTTGATCGTCTATGGTGGGATTCCGTTTAATCTCTGCCTGGGCCTGTCCTGTCCTGACGTTGGCGATAACGCCGTTGGAGATGTCCGCTATGTGACCGGCCGACACACGGGACCGGTTTTTGTTGGAGATACTGTCTTCGCCTCGACCGAGATAACCGGCAGCCGTGCGTATCCCGGTCGGCCCGATTTGGGTATTGTCGAGACCATCCTGCGCGGGCATAAATTTGGTCCAAAAGACGGGGTTGGGGAAAAGATCGAGATTTTCTCTCTCGAACGTGAACTGGCCGTAAAACGGCGAAGCCATTACACCTGACCCTCCAAGCAAAGAGCGGTACGCCGTTCCTGTCTCGCCTTTTACCCGGTCTCAACGGCTGATAAAGCGTCAGCAGCATGACCTTCCGTCGGATCGTATGGCCGCTGGCGGTTGCGGAAACGCTGGTCTGGGCGGCGCTCTATTATTCATTTCCCGCGCTGCTGCTTGAGTGGGAGCGCGACCTGGGCTGGTCGAAAACCGAGCTTGTCGGTGCGCTGACGCTGGCCCTGATGACCTCGGCCCTGCTCGGGCCCGTGACCGGGCGCTTCATAGACCGCGGCTTCGGACGGCTGGTTTTCAGCGGCAGCGCCGCTCTGGGGACCGTACTCCTGGCCGGCCTCGCCTGGGTTGAACACCTGTGGCAATTCTACTGTCTCTGGTTCGGCATTGGCGTCGCCATGGCCGGCGCACTGTACGAAGCGTGCTTCTCCGTCCTGACGCATGCCCTGGGTAACGAGGCCCGTCGGGCCATTACCATTGTCACCCTGGTGGCCGGTCTTGCCGGGACCCTCGCCTTTCCGAGCCTCCACCTGCTCGTTGGCTGGGTCGGCTGGAGAGATGCCGTGGTCATTGTCGCTGGCGTTAATCTCCTGGTTGCCGTTCCCCTCATCTGGAACGCGTGCTGGCATGCGGACCAGATGAGGGCCGATCAACACGCGCCAGGCAGCGCTCACCCTGGAGTTGCCTCACGCGCGCTGAGGACACCAGTCTTCTGGCTACTCGCCGTGGCATTCAGCATGGCCTATGTGGAACATTTCAGCCTGCTGACGCATCTCCTCCCGCTGTTGTCTGAACGGGGTCTGTCAGATGAAGTTGCGGTACTCACGGCCTCCTCCATCGGACCCATGCAGGTGGTGGGCCGTCTGGCTATGTTGGCAGTGGAGAAATACGTTTCGACGTTTTGGATCGCTTTCACCTGTTTCCTTGCTATGAGCGGTGCAGCAACCGCCCTGTTCTGCTCCCAGGCCATTCCCATGCTGCTCCCGCTCTTCGTCGTGCTCCAGGGAGCGGGGATAGGGATGAGCAGCATCCTCCGCCCGGTGATGACCGCCGAACTGCTGGGTAGAGCCCATTTCGGGATCATCTCCGGCTTTCTGGCTATCCCATCCATCCTGGCCGCGGCCCTCGCCCCCACCCTGGCTGCCCTGGTGTGGAGAATGGGAGGCTATGAGATGGTCATTTTGATGGCAATTCTTACAGCACTGGTCGGGCTGGGCTGTATCAGCAGCATCCCTCTGCTGGCGTCTCGACGTTGATGGACGCTGCCAACTTTCGTGTTGCTCCTCCTATCCTGGTTGGTTATGATGCTCCCCTCGTCGGAAATGCGGATACGCCTGGCACGGGAGGGAACTTTGTATGGCACTCTTGGACCGAGCCGAATGGTATGACATCGCCCGCGACACCAATTGGACGCCAAAATATGTCACGGAAGACGCGCTTTTTCCTGAAGAGCAGAGTGGGACGCTGGGCTTACCCCTTGAGGTGTGGGAGAGCTATGATGAGCCCTATAAAGTCACCTATCGTGAATACGTGCGGACCCAGCGCGAGAAGGACGCCGGGGTGTATTCGGTCAAGGCCGCGCTCCAGCGGGCCAATTTCCTGGACCAGGCCGAGCCCGGCTGGGTGAGTATTCTCAAGCTGCACTACGGCGCGTTCGCCACGCTGGAGGCTATGGCGTCGAGCGCGGAGTCGCGTATGGCCCGCTTTGGCAAGGCCGGCGGTCTGCGCAACATGGCGACCTTTGGCTCGCTGGACGAGAACCGCCATGGTCAGATTCAGCTCTATTTCCCGCACGAACACGTCCACCGCAGTCGGCAGTTCGACTGGGCGACCAAGTCGATGCACACCAACGAGTGGGCGGTTGTTGCCGCCCGGCATCTGTTTGATGACATCATGGCCGGTCGCGACGCGGTTGGGGTGGCGCTGATGCTGACCTTTGCGTTTGAGACCGGATTTTCCAATCTGCAATTTCTTGGTCTTGCGGCCGACGCCGCTCAGGCCGGTGATATTTCCTTTTCCAATCTCGCCTCGAGTATCCAAACCGACGAAGCGCGGCACGCCCAGATTGGTGGCCCGGCTGTGAAAATCCTGATTGCAAACGGGAAGAAGGCCGAAGCCCAGCGACTGGTGGATATTGCCATCTGGCGGGCCTGGACCCTGTTCGCCACCGTGACCGGTCCGTCCATGGATTATTACACCCCGCTCGACCGCCGCGAGAAATCCTTCAAGGAGTTCATGCAGGAGTGGGTCTTCGGTCAGTTCGAGCGAACCCTGCTCGATATCGGGCTGGAACGCCCCTGGTATTGGGACACTATGCTGGCAGACCTCGATACTCGCCATCACGGAATGCACGCGGGCATCTGGACCTTTCATAAATCGGTCTGGTGGGATGTGCCGCCCGGCATCAGCCGGGCCGAACGCGCCTGGTTGGAGGAGAAGTATCCCGGCTGGGAAGAGACCTGGGGCGCGCATTTCTGGGACCCGATCATTGCCCGCTTTCTGAAAGACGGTCCGGTCGATACCGTCCTGCCCTCCATGGTGCAGCTGTGCAATATGGCCCAAGTGCCGATCACCGGAACGCCCGGCTGGGCTCCGGGCAAGACCGGTCGGCCCTTGCAGGATTTTCCACTCGAACACGAAGGGCGTTTATACCATTTCGGCTCGGAAGTGGACCGCTGGATTTTTCAACAGGACCCAGACCGCTATAAAGATCACCTGAGTGTCGCCGACCGGATGGTGGCCGGGATGATCCAGCCGCCGACCCTCGAAGGGCTGCTCGACTATTTTTCGCTCAAAGAGGGAGAACAGGGGGAAGACGCCCTCAAGCACAGTTGGTTGGAAGAGTATCGCCAAGACCAGGCCCAGGCCGCCTAGCTGGTGTTGAGAGTCCGTATGGCACAGATTCCCGTTGTCCATAATCTGTACCAGGAGTTTGTCCTGTATGTCTCCATCGTCGATACCCAGAACACGATGGACGAAGTGTGTCAGACGGCTGCCCGACTGAGTATTGGTTTCGAGAAGAACCAGCGGCTGGATACGCCGCTGCGGGTGCGGAAAGTCGGAGCTGAGAAACCGTTTCCCCGTGATATGACGGTTGAGGAGGCCGGCATCACCCCAATGATGAGCCTCGAACTCTTTTATGAAGCAGGAGAGTCGGTTTCGTCCGAGGCCACATCATGAGTACCAAACCCGAACCGCTGAAACCACTACGAACCTGGAGCCATCTCGCCGGCCGCCGTCGTCGCCCGAGCGAATATGAGATTGTCTCGACCAATCTCATGTACGACGCCAAGAATGCGGAGTCTCCGTTTGAGCTCGGGCCGAATATCCCGCTCTCCAAGTGGTTCAAAAAATATCGCCACGGCTCACCTCTCACCGGCCGTGATTGGGAGGAGTTCCGCGACCCCGCCGAACTCACCTACCGTGCCTACAATATCCTGCAAGACGGTCAAGAGACCTATATCGAAGGGCTGTTCGACCAGCACAACGAACTCCGGTACGATGCCGGCCTCGACACTGCCTGGGTCGATGTCCTGCCGCGCTTATACACCCCGGCCCGCTATGCGTTCCACACTGTGCAGATGGCCTCGCATTATCTCGTCCAGATTGTGCCGTCGAGCACAATTCGGAACTGTGCAACCTATCAGGCTGCGGATGCGCTGCGCTGCGTGTCCCATATTGCGTATCGGACCGCCGAGGTGAAAAAGACCTATCCGGACAGCGGATGTGGGACGGCTGAGTGCGCCGCCTGGGAGAATGACGCCGCCTGGCAAGGCTTCCGTGCGCTTATGGAAAAGGTCCTGATCGCCTATGACTGGGGCGAGAGTTTTGTCGCCCTCAACCTGGTGGCAAAGCCGGCCATGGATGAAGCGCTCCTGCGGCAACTGGCGGCTACCGGCCGGCGGCAGGGCGACAGTTTGCTCGGCTTGATTGCCGATACCGAATATCGGGATGTCCAGCGCTCCAGAACCTGGAGCGCCGCCCTGGTCCGCTTTGCGATTGAGCGACCCGAAAACCTGGCGGTGGTGCGCGGTTGGATAGAGAAATGGCTGCCTGTGGCCGAACAGGCCATCGACGCATACTGCCGCGCCTTGCCCGACAGCCCAGAGGCGACGACCACGGCCACCCAGGCCGTTCACGATTTTTTACGATCTCTCGACTTAAACTGACTGCACCGTAAGCATGGCGTTCACCCGAGTCTGTAGCCTTGACGATGTATGGGAGGGCGATATGGTCGCGTATGAGGTTGACGGGCAACCCATTGTCTTAGTCTATCCCAGAGATGGAGGGCTGGTTGCCATTCAGGGCTTCTGTCCGCATCAACAGTCCTCCTTAGCCGAGGGCGATTTCGACGGTCACAGGGTCCTCACCTGTAGCGCCCATGTGTGGCAATTCGATGTCACGACGGGCAAGGGTATCAATCCCCAAGACTGCGAACTGGCTCGCTATCCGGTCAAAATCGAGCATGACGAGATCTATGTGGACATCGTTGGCATCGCGCCAAAGCGCGTCGGGGTATGAGCTGCGAGGGCAGATATGGGTGAAAAGACAGGCAATAACAAAGTCGGCCCGGTGCTCAGTGCCGGGGACATTGCCGACGCGGCAATTGACGCAATCTACCAAGATAACCCGGACAAAGATGTGCAGGTTGAAAACCACCACGCTTACATTCGGGTCGAGACCGATACCGAGTGTATCATCAGGCGCGAGACCATGGAGGCCAACCTCGGCCGGCCGTTCCACATGCAGGAGTTGGAGACCGTCCTGAGTTCTTTTGCCGGACAGATCGAAACCAGCGCTCACTATATGCGCTTCTATTTGACGAAGAATCTGTAGGGGAGAGAAGCGAGGGCCTGCGTATGCCGCCTTTTGTTGAAGAATCTGTTGAAGAATCGTTGGCTGAACATTTGACGCGCATCGAACATTATATGCGGGGGTGTGAGTTGCTTGATTTCCCTCGCGAAGCTGGCGCCCTGCGGACCGAACTTGCCGCGTTCATGCGGACCCACGCCACCGCCGTTGTCCAAGAATGGGTCGGACTGATTGCCCCGACGTTCCCGCTTCCACCCGAGCGCGTCTTGGGCGTCACGCGCGATATGCGGGCGGCCCTCCTGCGGTGGGCCCAGCATATTGAGGATCCCCAGGATACGCAGACTTACGAATACCTGCGCGAACATGCCTGGCAGGGGTTTATATCGCTGTTCCCAGCCTCCCGTTTCCTGGCTAGCCAGATGAAGATTCGCCTCCTGCTCGTGGAACGTTTGCGCCACGCCTATACGAAAAATCGGAAGCAACTCGTTGCGCTGCTGACCCTGCTGGACCAGGAGTTCTCCGAACGGCTGTTGCATATTACGGATTTCTTTGTTGAAGCCCGAGAAGAAGCGCTGCGGGATGAGGAGGAGCGCCACCGCAAGGCGGTTGATTACGCTCCGGCTCCGATCTTTCAGATCAGCGGTCGTGACGGCACGATTCAGCAGGCCAACAGAGAAGCGGAGAAAGTCACCGGCATGTCCCAGGCGGAGCTTGCCGGCCAAGCCATTTGGGACCTTCATCCCCCAGAGGAAAAAGCCCACGTCCGCCGGCTCTATCAGGAGACTTTGAAGCGGGGCTATCTGGGCTGGGAAGAGTTGCGGCTGGTAACGAAAAAAGGTGGGAACGCGGTTCCCGTTTCGGTCTATTTTGGAGCGATCGAGCACCGCGGGGAAAAAACTATCCAGGGGATTTATGTCGATATTTCCGACCGGCGCCAGTTGGAGAGCCAGCTCATCCAATCCGAAAAAATGGCGGCGATTGGCCAGTTAGCAGCGGGGATTGCCCATGAAATTCGCAATCCCCTCGGCATTATTTTGCATGCCTTATACGATTTGGACCATATTACCGATACCGCCAGCCCGGACTTTCAAGAGGACCTGCATATCGCCAAGGGAGAAATTGCCCGCGCCCAGGAAATCATCACCAATCTGCTTGAGTTCTCGCGCGAGGGCGGGACCGATATGGAAGAGGTTGACCTTGACGATCTGCTGGGGAAAACGCTCCAACTCATGCGCAAGTATCTGGAGACGCATCGGATTCAGGTCACGACCCGTTTTGGTGATGTTGGCCGCTGTCTGACCAACCAGAACGCGCTGCGTCAAGTCTTTCTGAACCTCATCACCAATGCGGTCCAGGCCATGCCGCAGGGGGGCGAGTTGCGCTTGCAGACGAGACGGAATGCCCACAATCACATTTCGATTGAATTCAGTGACACCGGGGTCGGGATTCCCGAACACCAGTTGAACAGCATCTTTAATCCTTTTTTTACGACTAAGGAGCCTGGGCAGGGGACCGGACTCGGCCTCTCGATCGTACATTCGGTGATCAAACGCTACCAGGGAAGCATTGCCGTACACAGCGACGTGAACCAGGGCACGACCTTCCTCATTGAGCTTCCCTGCCCGTGTGCGGATGACGCCCCTGCGCTGGAAGTGCCCCCGACTGCAACAACCCGGCCGTCCGTTTCCTAAACGACGCGATTGGGACTCCCATCATGCGTGGACATCTGCTCCTGGTCGAAGATGAAGCGAATATGGCCAAGATGCAGGCCAGGATTCTGCAACGCCACGGCTATACGGTAGAAGCCGCCGGTCATGGCCAAGATGCCCTCCGGTTGCTGGGCCAGACCAATTTTGACGTCGTCATTACTGACCTCAAGATGCCGGTCATGGATGGGATGCAACTCCTGTCCGCAATGCAGACGCGCGCCTATGAATGTCCGGTCATTGTCCTGACCGGATACGGCACAATCGAGAGCGCAGTTGCCGCCATGCAGTCCGGGGCGGCGGATTATCTGACCAAACCCTGCAACCCGGACGAGCTGCTGCTGAAGGTCGAGAAGCTGGTTGAAACCCGCCGTCTCCGCCAGGAAGTCTCGCAACTCCGTCACGAAGTCCGGCGCTATAAGCGTTTTGGTGAACTTATCGGACACAGTGCGGCTATGCGTCACCTCTATGCGACCATTGGTTCGATCAGCGGCAATAAAAGTACGGTACTCATTACCGGCGAGAGCGGAACGGGCAAAGAGCTTGTGGCTCGCACCATCCATCTCAAAGGGCCGTGGGCTGATCAGCCCTTTCTCGCCCTCAACTGTGGTGCCATGTCTGAGACGCTGCTTGACAGCCAACTGTTTGGCCATAAGCGGGGCGCCTTTACCGGAGCCATTGCGGATCACGACGGTGTGTTCCAGGCGGCCAGCGGCGGCACCCTGTTCCTGGACGAGGTGGCAGAAATTCCACTGCCGCTCCAGGTCAAATTTCTCCGCGCCGTTCAAGAGCGGGAAGTGACGCCGTTAGGGGCCAGCCGCCCCATCAAGGTCGGTGTCCGCATTATCGCGGCGAGCAATACCAATCTCGAACAGGCGGTTGCCACGGGAACGTTTCGGAAAGATTTATTCTATCGCCTGAATGTAGTCCCCATCCATCTCCCCCCGCTCAAGGAACGGCGGGATGACATCCCTCTACTGGTCGATCATCTCGTGGCCGTATTCAGCGCGGCCTATAAGGTTCAGCCTAAACGCTTGACGACCGAGGCGCTGGACAAGCTGGTCGCGTATGCGTGGCCGGGCAATGTGCGTGAGCTGCAAAATGTGATTGAGCGTCTGTTCGCCCTGCACCACGGGCAAGAGATTACCGCTGCCGATCTGCCGGCCCCTATCAGCGGATTTACCCAGGCCGACCCACACTTTGATGTGTGGGCGGACTTCCCTTCCCTGGCGTCTATGGAACGGTCTCTCATCTCGGCGGCCCTGCGGCGGGGAAACGGCAACAAAAACGAAGCCGCCCGTCTCCTCAAGATTGATCGCCAGCGCCTGTATCGGAAGATGGAGAAGTATCGGCTCGAAAACGGCGACTGAGCCGCCGTTTTCCTGTGATCGGGTTCACCCCACGCACGGATTTGAGAGAAGACATACGGTCCGGGTCACCTTTGACCCGGCGGGTAGGCCCTTGCAGAACGCCTGAGCGAATTTTGCTTCCAGCACCCGTGCATCGATATGAGAAGGAATGGTCACTTCTGCCCCGATCCGACCAAACGCCAGCGTTACTCTCATCGGGTTCGCTCCTTCCTACTAACGATTATCCCCAAACGCCGCGTCGCGCTCCTTAGCGCGCTTCGACCCGGAAAAGGTGTCTTCGCCTTTTTCCAGACGATACATGCGCGTAAGGGCATACGACTGAAACGCGCCGGTGACACCGGTCCGAAAGCCGGCCTCGTCCTGCATCTGGTTCATCGAGAATTTGGCAATCCGCAGCGCATAGGCATCCTGCAGGGCAATCCGCTGGGCGAGCTGCATGGTCTCCACTTCGAGTTGGTCATGTGGCACCACCTCGTTGACCAGCCCCAGCCGTTCGGCCTCTGCGGCCGTAATCCAGTCGCCGGTAAAAAGGTATTGCTTGGCCTTGCGAAAGCCGATGTCCCAGGCCAGGCTGGCATACTGGACATGAGCGCCTGCCCAGCGCACGGTACGATCACAAAACTTGGCATCGTCCGCAGCAATAATGAGATCGCAGGCCGAGGCCAACATCAGCCCACCCATAATGCAGTAGCCCTGGACCTGGGCAATGGTCGGTTTGGGGCAATCCCGCCAGCGCAGGGTGCAGTCGAGATACAGATCGCGGCCGCGTTTATACTCACCTGGCATGCCCTTCGGATAGGGGCGTTTTTTCCAGTCTTCCCGCTCTTGTGGCGTGCCGATGTCATGGCCGGCGGAAAAATGCTTGCCCGCCCCGGCCACGATAATGACTTTGACCGACTCGTCTTCCGCGGCGGCGGCCAGGGCCTGATCAAACTCTTCCAGCATCAAGCGGCTCTGGGCATTGAGTGCCTCGGGTCGATTGACGGTGATGGTCAGGACCGCCTCGTCCTGTTTTTGGGTCAGGGTTTCATAGCTCATGGGTCTCTCCTTGGTTTTCGGCAGGTCTCTTTGCAGCCCGCCCCCAGAGCCTGCCGCTATCCTGGGGCTTTACGATCTGACGGCCAATTCTTCTTCTGCTTCTTTGCGGGCACGTCTTCCCAAATAGCCCCCGTGGTGGAACTTGGCGTAATCGGCTTTGGTAAAGCGTTTACGGGTCATGAGAACCAGGGTCAAGGCATCGCCCAGGGCCAGGATGGCCGTGGTGCTGGCTGAGGGCGTTAGGCCGATCGGACAGGGTTCTTTAATGGCCCCAACGCTGAGGACGAGGTCGCTCTTGCGGGCAATGGGCGAGCGCGAATGACCGGTCACGGCGATGAGCGGGATGTCGTACAACTGTTTGGCCCGGTGGATGGTTTCCAGGACCTCACGCGTTCTGCCGCTATTGGAAAACGTCATGATAACGTCGTTTTCGCTGACCAGTCCGAGGTCGCCGTGAGCTGCCTCGCCGGGGTGCAGAAAACAGGCTGGCGTACCTGTTGAGGACAGCGTGGTCGCAATCTTCATGGCAATAATCCCGACTTTTCCCATGCCGGTGAGAATCACTTTGCCGCGACAGCTCTCCAGCATATCCACGGCACGCAGAAAATCGTTGTTGAGACGAATAGAGCGAATTGCTTCGGCTTCGGCCTCAAGAACGGCTTGGGCATGCGTCAGCTCATCCGGGTGTTTGGTGTGGGCTGTGCGGTCTTTTGACATGGATAGTCCTTCACGGCTCGGTCTGGCTGTCCGCTTTTAGCAGTTTGCGAGCGGAGTAAAAGTCCCCTGCCAGCCTCCACGGGAATCAGCCTGCCGGAAAGCGTCTCGCTGATTGCACTCAGCGTTGCCAGCGCGCGCGCCGGCCGCGGGATTGGGCTGTGCGTGCAGTCTGCGCCGCGGGCTTTTTCCGGCGGCTCCTTGCGGCCGGTTGCCGGGCGGTCGATACAGGAGGATCCGCCGTAGCGTGTGGTGAGGCGACTGCTTCGCCAGGCAGACCCAGGGCGCGCCGTTCCAAATCCTGCATGCGGTCCCGGAGTTCTGCCGCCTGTTCAAAATCCAGAGCCGCGGCCGCGGCCTTCATTTCCTTGCGGGTCTGTTCGATCAGCTTGGGCAGGTCTCGGGCGGCAATATATTCTGCGCTGTCCTCAGAAACGATGGGGACCGTCACATGGTCGGCTTCATAGACCTTCACCAGGGGCGACGACAGGGCCTTGCGGATACTCTCGGGGGTGATGCCGTGCCGCTTATTATACTTGGACTGGACGCGCCGCCGTCGCAGGGTTTCATCAATGGCCCGCTGCATCGAATCGGTTATTTTGTCGGCGTACAGCAGGACGGTCCCATTCACATTCCGAGCGGCGCGGCCAATGGTCTGGATCAAGGACCGCTCGGAGCGCAGATAGCCCTCTTTGTCCGCATCGAGAATGGCCACCAGAGAGACCTCGGGAATATCGAGCCCCTCGCGCAGGAGGTTGATGCCGATCAGGACATCGAAGCTGCCCTGGCGGAGTGCGCGAATAATTTCGACGCGCTCAAGCGTGTCGATATCCGAGTGGAGATAGCGCACTCGGACGCCGATTTCCTGATAGTAATCGGTCAGGTCTTCAGCCAACCGTTTGGTCAGGGTAGTGGCCAGCACCCGCTCGCCTTTTTCAGTCCGCAGCCGGATTTCTTCCAGCAGGTCGTCCACCTGCTCCCCGGCCGGTCGGACCGCAATCTCGGGGTCCAGCAGGCCGGTGGGACGAATGAGCTGTTCCACAATGCGGCCTTTGCTCTGTTCGCGCTCATACTCGCCTGGCGTCGCCGAGACGTAGACCGTCTGGCCGGCGCGCCGCTCGAATTCATGAAAGCTGAGGGGACGATTATCCAGGGCGGAGGGCAGACGAAAGCCATACTCCACCAGGGTGGTCTTGCGCGAGCGGTCGCCGCGATACATGCCGCCAATCTGGGGGACGGTGACATGGCTTTCATCGATGAAGACCAGATAGTCGTCAGGGAAATAGTTGAGCAGCGTATGGGGCGGTTCGCCCGGCTGCCGGCCATCCAGATGGCGCGAGTAATTCTCGATGCCCGGACAAAAGCCCATTTCGCGTAAGAGCGCGAGATCGTACAGGGTGCGCTGCTCCAGGCGTTGGCTTTCGAGGAGTTTGTCTTCCTGTTGCAACTCTGTGAGCCGCTCTGCCAGTTCCTCTTGGATGGCCTGCGTGGCGCGCTTCATCCGGCCGGAGGTGGTGACGTAGTGGCTGGCCGGATAAATGGCAATTTTATCCAGCCGCCGCAGCACCTTGCCCCTGAGTGGATCGATCTCGGCAATCGCATCAATCGTATCGCCAAAGAACTCGATCCGTACCGCCCGGCTCTCCTCATAGGCCGGAAAGACCTCGACCACATCGCCCCGAACCCGAAACGTGCCGCGATGAAAATCAAAGTCGTTGCGCTGGTACTGAATATCGACCAGCTTGCGGAGCAGCGCGTCGCGGTCCACCTCGCTGCCCTCTTCGACAAAGAGGATGAGATCAAAATACGATTCGGGTGACCCAAGTCCATAGATACACGAGACGCTGGCGACGATAATCGTATCGCGCCGCTCCAACAGCGCCTTGGTTGCGGAGTGGCGCATCTTGTCGATTTCTTCGTTAATCGAGGCGTCTTTCTCCACATAGGTATCGCTCTGGGGGACGTAGGCTTCGGGCTGGTAGTAATCGTAATAACTGACGAAGTAGCGCACCGCATTGTCGGGGAAGAGTTCCTTGAATTCATTATAGAGCTGGGCTGCCAGGGTTTTATTGGGCGCCATCACCAGCGCCGGCCGGTTCAGCCGCGCAATGACATGCGCCATAGAAAAGGTTTTGCCCGAGCCGGTCACGCCCAGCAAAACCTGCCGATCCAGACCATTTTGCAAGCCTTGGGTGAGTTGATCAATTGCCTGGGGCTGATCACCCTGGGGCTGAAAGTCCGAGACGAGTTTGAAGGCGGCGTGGACGGACATGTTAGTGCATCATAGCAAGGAAGTACGGGAGGGTCAGCCCTGGAAGCGAACGAACAGGCGGTCCCGTTGCAATCATCGTATGGTTGTGGCTCACTACAGTCATTTCCTAACACAGTGAAGGAGGACGGTATGATCCAGCAGTGGTGGAAAATCACACGAACAACGCTGAGCCTGCTTGCACTCGGAGCGGTGACGGTCACGCCCACGGCCTGGGCCGACCAGCACGCCGAGACAGAGGCGGCCGCGGTGCGGAAATTTACGGTTGTCAATGTGTTATACGAAGGCGACAAGATGTTTGTTCCCTCCGTGCTGGTTGCTGAGCAGGGCGACACGGTCCGAATCAAGGTGGTGAATAAAATTCCCGGCGAGCCGCCCAACCATGGCTTTGCCATTCCGGCCTTTGACGTCGAAGAGGTGGTCAACAGCGGCGAGACCAAGACGGTCGAGTTTGTGGCCGATAAGGTCGGTCTGTTCGACGTGAAGTGCCAGCTCCACCCCGCCCACCTCTCTGCCCAACTGATCGTGCATGCGGGGGGGAAGAAGGAATAACGATCTGTTTGACCGCTGCTCCAGAGGCGGCCCTGTGGGCTGATGCCTTGGAGCAGCACCGTTTTGTTTTACGAGGTCCCGTCCACTAACGGGACAAAGCGGACCAGCCCCAGGTTTTCCTCGACAATCCGGCCGTTCCGTTTGCGGAGTCTCAGCAGGAGTTGCTCCTCGCCCCGGACGACCGGCAGCACCAGCCGGCCACCCTCGGCGAGTTGTTCAAGAAGTGCGGGAGGGATACGCGGGGCTGCGGCGGTGACGATAATCGCGTCATAGGGGCTGTCTTTTTCCCAGCCAAGGTTCCCGTCACCGAGCAGAGCCGTCACATTGTCGTAGCCGAGTTGGGCGAGCAGCTCACGCGCGGAGGACATCAGCTCGGGCACAATTTCAATGGAATACACCTGTTTTGCCAGTAGGCTCAAAACCGCGGCCTGATAGCCGGAGCCCGTGCCGATTTCCAATACGCGCTCATCACCGCTGAGTTCCAGCCGCTCGCTCATGAGCGCCACGATGTAGGGCTGGGAGATGGTCTGTCCCTGGCCAATGGGCAGCGGGCCGTCGTCGTACGCCTGGTTCCGGTAGGCGGGCGGGATAAACAGATGCCGCGGGACCGTGGTGAGCGCGTGTAAGACGCGTTCATCCTGGATGCCTCGTTTCCGTATCTGTTCAGTCACCATGCGACTTCGAGCGGTGGTGTAAGCCGCGTCTGTTTGGTCCGTGTCACGATTGGTCGTACAGCCCGTGTTCATCGGCAGACCGCATCCCAGCCAGCATAAGACAGGTAGCAGCCTGATGACAGCGTTGTGGGGTTTTATTTTTCTTCTCTCTGTTTTGTCCATGAGGAGAGACTCAGCCCTGATTGCGCCAGGCAAAGACGCCGGCTAGCAGCGTCGCGCTGAGCGCCGGCCCCCAACCGGCCAGGGTGGGAGACAGGCTGCCGCCATAGCCGAGTGAGGCGCACACTCCGGTCAACAGGACATAGCCGACGCCAAGGATGCTACTCACCAGCAGGGTCACGGCCGGGCCTGGAAACGGCGGGCCGTGCAGAGCAAAGAACAGCACGATGGCCGGTAGCAGGATGCAGGCCAGGGGCGCGGCGTATTTGACGTTGAGGTCAACGCGATAGGTGGTGACGTCGTAGCCGGCCATTTCTGTCCCGATAATTTCCTGGGCCAACTGCCAGACGCTCAGGTGCATGGTGTCAAGCTGGATATCTGGGGCCTCCCCTAACTGGATAAGCGGCTCGGCCGGCTCGCGCTGGAGGCCGTTTTCCGAGATGCGAATTCGCACCGGATCATCCAGTTCCCACATTCCATCACCGATATGCCTGGCCCGGCGCGCGTCGGTGCGGCTGAGGGGTAAGCCCTGGTCTCCAAGTTCGTAGATCGACAGGTCGGTAGCTTCTTCCAGAGCCGGGTCGAGTCGGGTTGCCTGGGATACATGGCTACCGGCGCGGTACCAGACTATTTTCTGTAAGACGCCGGTGGGGAGGACGCGATCCTTAATTTCGGTTTCTTTGAGGCGATCAGCCAGGGCGTTTGAGCGTGGCACAATGGATTCGTTCAGGGCAAAGGAGAGGGGCGTGACGAGGCCGGCGACGAGGAGCATGCAAGACAGCGTACGGGTGGCAGAAATCCCGCATGCCCGCATGCCAATCAGCTCCCGGTGGAAAGACAGCAGACTGACGGTCAGGGCGGTTGCCAACAGGAGGGCCATCGGAACGATCCGTGAAGCCAGCAAGGGGGTACGGGCGCTGTAGAACCGGAGGGCTTCGACCGGCGTGGCATTGTGGCGGGCAAACCATTCGAGTCGTTCAAGAACATCAACCAGGAGATAACCCACGAGTAAAAAGCCGAAGGCCAAGCCCAACATGAGGAGATAGTGCTGCAGCACGTAGCGCGGCAGTAATGCCTGTCGCATTTGGAGTGCAGCTGGAGGCGCTGCCTGGGTGGGGTCCTGGACCGACTGTCCATCGAGAGGTCGCCGTTTCACCCAGGGCCGGTCTTGCAGCCCGATGAGGAGGCCGGCGAGCCCACCGACGAGCATATTGGGCAGCCAGACTCCCAGCCCGACTGTCACCGCGCCGGCCTGGGCAAGTCCGTCGCCGAGTTGCGTGAAACCGTAATACACCACGGTCAGAACCAGCCCGAGGACGCCACCCGACGCGCGTGAGAAGCGTGGCCCCAGATAGGCGAGGGGCAGGGCTAACAGGCTGAAGACGATACCGGCTGCCGGGGCTGCGAAACGGCGATGCAGTTCGGTGCGAGCGCGGCGGGCTTCCGGACTCTCTCCTGCCAGGGCGGTTTCTCGGACGCGGTCCATGAGATCACGCACCGAGAGGCGGGTAAGCGGCTGGGCGGGCCAGAGCTCGGTGCGCTGCGGTTCCCGGATCACAGTCTCAAAGGTTTGGAAGCGGGTCTCCCCACCGCCCTCCTGGGGAGAGAGGAGAATAACACCATCGTATAAAACCAGCCGAGCGGCCCCATGGGCCAGGGGCTGTAGCCTCCCGTGTTCGGCAAAAAGCGTCTGCCCGGCAAAATATTCCTGGCTGGTATCAGACAGCCATAACAGCACGCCGCGCAGGCTATCGCCACGCGCCGAAATTTCTCGGGCGATCATACGGGTATCACCGAACTCATGCACGCTGCCGGGACGGAGCGCTACGCCGGGATTTTGCTGGATCATACTGCGTAAGGTGTTATCCAGCGAGCGGAGGGCTGCCGGTGCGGTAAACAGCGAAAAGCCGAGCCCGAAGAGTGTCATGACCGTGGCAAAGCCCAGAATCGGAAGCACCAAATGCCGCCGGGCAAGACCGGCCGCCTCAATGGCCAGCAACTCCTGGTCAGACCTGAGACGGCCCAGCCCGACCAAGGTGCCTACGAGCACGGCGAAGGGTAGGGTGCGAGACAGGAGCGGGACCAGTTCATAAAAGGCGATCCAGCTTACCGCGGCAAGGCCCAGACCCCGATTGATTACCAGGTCAGAGAAGCCGAGCAAGTCTTTTGTCAGCACGAGTGCGGTCAGCCCGAACAAAGCCCACAGGGTTGGCGCAAACAATTCGGCGACAATATAAAAGCCGAGCGGTTGGCCGAGTCGTCGCGGTGAGAAAGAAGGGAGGGAGCGCATTGCCGGAAGTCCATCTTTGGTTATCGACGGCCTCATCCTGCTTGATTCATTACTGGTTTTCTCTTATACCGGGCAGACGAATTCGGCTACTGTGCAGCAATCCATGAAAGCTATTATTCTGAGCGCGGGGCAGGGCAAGCGCCTCCTGCCCCTCACCGCAACAACCCCCAAGTGCCTGTTACCGGTTGATGGCAGTCGGCCCGCTCTGGAAATCCAACTCCGGACGCTGGCCGCGTGCGGCATCCGGCGGGCAACGGTCATGGTCGGCTTTGGGGCTGACAAAGTGGAACATTTTCTCGCCCACTGCCCGCTACCGGAGATCGAAGTGACCACCCGCTTTAATCCTTTTTTTGCGCTCTCGAATAATCTGGCTACGTGCTGGACTGCCATCCCGGAGATGACCGAGGATTTTACTCTGCTGAACGGCGATACCTTGTTTGAGCCGGCGGTGTTAGAGCGTCTCCTGCTCGCTCCGTCGGCCGCAGTCAGTCTGGCGATTGATCGCAAGCCCAGCTATGACGACGATGATATGAAGGTCTCGATTCGGCACGGGCGCACCCTGGCCGCAGTCGGGAAAACACTGTCGCCGGCTGTTGTGCATGGCGAATCCATCGGACTGATGACTTTTCGTGCCAGTGGCGTGCACGCCTTCCGGAGTGCCTTGGAGAAGGCCATGCGCGATCCGACTGCGCTCCAGCGCTGGTATTTGTCTGTCATTGATTCCATGGCCAACTCATCCATGGTCGAAGTTACCTCCATCGAAGGGCTGTGGTGGGCCGAGACGGACACGCCGGAAGACTTGGCAGACGTACGGGCCTATTTTTCCTCTCAACGGGCCACGCTCTCCGTTTTTGCAACAGCCGGGCCGGTTGGCGAGCCGTAATCGCGGCTCTGCGGCTCTCTGTTTGCACGCTCTGCAAGACCGGCGAACTCTTCGCCCGATAACGCTCACCGCTGGTGGACCTGTCAGGTCAACGCCGCAGCAACAGCGGCCGGGAAAATCTCTCACCCAAGGTCAACGCCGTACTCTTTGAGGAGCGTGCGGCTGATCACAATGTTCTGGATTTCCGTTGTGCCGTCCGTATAGTGGGTCGTCTTGGCCATGGCCAGGTGCCGACCAAGCGGGTGGTTGGTGCGTAACCCTTCTGCACCCATGACCTGCATACACTGTGAGATACCGCTAAAGGCCGCACGGCTGGCGAATTTTTTGGCGTGGGCGGCCTCCACAACGGCACTCTCTCCCCGGTCCAGGGCAAGCGCGGCGCGATAGGTCAGCAGACGCGCGGCTTCGAGCTCTGTCGCTACATCCGCCAGTTCCCATTGCAGGCCCTGAAAGTTCAGAATTGGCTTGCCAAAGGCATGTCGTTTTGCTCCGTACGCCAGGGCGGTTTTGAGGCTGGCCTGTAGCATGCCGCAACAGCCCGCCCCAACAAACGTCCGGGCCATGTTGATGCCCCGCATGGCGGCCTTGAATCCGTCTCCTGGGCCGAACAACATATCGGTCTCGGGAACCGGACAGTTGGTCAGCCTGAGCCCCGTGACTCCCAGCGCCTGTCCACCCAGCATGGTGTACTGAGGGGTGCGCTCAAGACCTAGGGTAGCGCCGGCCAGCAGAAAGCTGGCAATACCGCGCCAACCTAAAGCTGGTTCGGTCTGGGCATACACGCCAAACACATCCGCACTGACGCCATTGGTGACCCAGGCTTTCTCTCCGCTCAGCCGCCAGCCGTCCGACGATTGCTCGGCTCGTGTGGTAATCGCGGCGGCATCACTGCCGGCACCGGGCTCTGTCAGGCAAAACGCTCCGATTCTTTCTCCGGCCAACATGGGTGGAACGTAGCGTGCGATTTGATCTGGAGTGCCATTGCGCGCAATGGTGTTGAGCATATTGTTGTGAACCCAGAGGCCAAAGGTAAAGGCAAAGCAGGCCCCGGCCAACTCCTCCAGTACCTTGGCGGCCGCCAAGGTACTGGCGCCTTGCCCCCCGATTGATGTCGGCGCCAGCACACCGGTGAGGCCCACGGCCGCCGCCTCCCGGAAGGCAGCGCGCGGTACTGTCCGGTTGAGGTCCCAGTCTGCCGCGCTTAACTCATAGTCCATGGCTATCCTCGTATGCGCTCCAGCCGGCGGAACCCCTCAACACTGTACTCACGGGTAAGGGACGGCTACCATTTTTCTCCGAACGGGCGTAACTCAACCAGAAACGACCAGGCCGACTTGGGCTGACGGGCGGTATGAAAAACCGTTTCCGCTAAATCCGCTGGCTGGGAAAAGAAATCTTTGGGCTTGTCAGGGAAGGCGCGCTTGGCAAATGGCATATCGATCAAGGCATCGACCACAATATAGGCTACATGAATCCCGTCCGGCCCCAGCTCGCGGGCCAGGCTTTCGGCCAGGATGCGTTGCCCGGCTTTAGTTGGTGACCAGCCGACAAAATTTGGCGTGCCCCGCTGCGCACCCGTATTCCCGGTCACCATGAGAGCACCGGAGCCACGCTCGACCATCGCCGGAGCCAGCTCCTGGGCCAAGATCAAAAGGCCGGCGGTATTGGTGCGAAAATTGAGTGTAAAATCCTCCATGCTGATATCGCGATAATGTCCTAACGTCGCCCGCGCCGCATTGTACACGACGACCTCCGGGAGTCCGTGCTCGGCGACAATGTGGTTAAGCGTCTGACGGAATGCCTTTTCGTCAGCGACATCGACGGGAAATCCCGCACTCTCAGGAATTTCAGCGGCCCAGGACTCAAGCCGACCGGCGTGCCGGGCAATCATCGACACTCGGTAGCCGCTGGCCGCAAAGCGCCGCACACAGCCCATGCCTAAAC
Source organism: Desulfurellaceae bacterium bin18 (assembly GCA_002238415.1). Taxonomy (GTDB): domain Bacteria; phylum Desulfobacterota; class Binatia; order Bin18; family Bin18; genus Bin18. Next base: position 86,512 of record MPMI01000007.1, read on the forward strand.
CGGGCCCAACGCCGACAACTAAACAATGCGAAGTGGTCGTCATAGAGAACTCCTCTTCTGTGTGGAAAAGCAGGTATTATTGCTGGCAGGCTCTTCCGGTACAAGGCTGCGGCGGTTGTCTTGAACGGCACTTGTTCCCCTATCAACGCTCGCCCACTTCGGAGGGATGCTTTGAGGGAGTGGCACAGGGTCCGTAGAGCTGACTATCCCGCACATGAATGATCCTTTGGCCGTAACGCAGAAAAACGACTGGGGTCATGGGGGGGCGTGAAACCCAAGTAAGCGGCGAACGTGTTGGGCGACCGCATCAAACTCGCGTAGGGCCGGGCGGGGGGCGAGGTCGGCTGATGCCCCAAAAAAGCGGGCAATACCCCGCTGGACTAATGCTTCGTGCCAGGCGTTCAGATCACGCCGTGGCAGGACGAATCCGCGCTCGATCAAGCGGGCACACAGATAGGACATGCCCCGCTGCGGTCGAACACTGCCACGTGGTGTGAGTTGTTTCGCCTGTGCCTGGTTGACAATCCACTCCTTACCGCGTCCCCGTATCGTATCCGGTCGTTCCGGCAGGGGGTAGATATAGAGTGGGATGTCAGTGGTCGCAGCTTCAGCCAGCATGGATTCGCTCTCACCGGTCACGATTAAGACCTCGGCGAGAGCGAGATAGCCCATATATGGATTATCCTGTTGGTCGGGCTGCCAGGCATAGACAAAGTGTGATGGTCCGAGTCCCGCCCGCAAGGCTTGGGTTACGGCTGCGCCGGTCCGGCGGCTGGTGGTCGCAAAGACTTTGCCCTTGACGCGCTCGGCAAACGCACGAATGTCTTCTCCCATTTTTCGGGCAATCTGCGGATCAAACTGATAGCGAGGGGTTGCGCCACCGACCAGGAGCATAATCCAGGGATGCGGGGCGTCTTGGACGAGATGCCGCCATTGGGTCGCTCCCTGACGGAGCCGTTCAGGACTGATTTGTGTCAGTGGAGCGAGGGTCTCAATTCGGCGGGGATGTAGGGGAAAACGAGAGTGGGCGCAGGTGACACTCACGTCTGTTGGGTGGAGCGGCCGACTGCCTTTACGACCGAGGAGTACGAGTTGGGTCTGCCCCCTATTCTGTTGTTGCACCCAACGGGCAACCTGAGCAGGTTGCCAACCCGCAGTAATGATCAGGTCGGGCCAAGGCGGGGCGAGAACATCGGAACGGACCCGCTCCAAACCCATCAGGGTTGAGCGGTGCTTCCCAAGAAGGCATCCGTATAACAGGCCTGGATCTCGAAAGGACAACGCCTTGGTCGTATATGGCCAGCCGAGCGTATTGGCAAGACCGAGCGCTTGCGTTGTGGTTCCCGGCTTGTGCGATGTCAGGACCCACACCACGGGTTGGCGGCCGAGATTCCCTCCAGAACATCCACCGACCGAGGAGGGTTGGTCTGTTGGTTGTTGCCTCCCGGGTGGAGACTGGAGCGTGAGATGCCATTGCACGTTGGGGTAGCGGGGGCTGAGGCTGTCCAAATGCGTCCGCCACCAGGGCAGTGCTCGCGCCCGACCCTGGAGACGGCTGCCATTGGGCAGATGCTGCTCATACGGAACGGCGCTGACCAAGACAGATACAAATCGGAGGGCGTGACGAAAGAGCTCTTCCAACATCCACGGGACATCCTCATCGGGAAGAAAATCCAGGGTATCTGTACAGACAACGCCGTCCGCCGCTTCGCAGGAGGCAGGGGTTGGAGCGGCAAAGGCCGGATTATAGCGGGACACGAGAGGACCAGGACTGGAACCGAGTCCAAAGGAATAATCCAGCAGGGTTCGACTCTGTGTGGCTACGCTGAGTTTTTCTATATGCTCCTGAAAGTCGCTGCTCTGACCATTCCTGGTTGCTTGTAGCGAGCCGGCCGACGGGGCCGGTTGGGTCGAAGCGTCCCGTATGTGAGCGCACAACGCCAAGTATTGAGCACTGGGCCGCTGGGTCTGAAACACCTGGTAGCCTGCTTCGTTTGCGGTCTGCTCCAGGTCAAACCAGACATGCCCGACGGGATTGTGCTGGTAGGCGAAGCGCTGGGGAAATGGCTGCCAGGGCTGGGCATGAATCGTCGTGTAGTGCAACAGCTTGGAACGTTCCGGGTCATACTCATCGTCCCGTGCGTTCCAGTGCGGGTCAAGCTGACCCCACAGACCGGGAACAGCGCGTGCCTCAGCCTCTAGCTGCTTGCGCCGCCGCTTTTGGGCAGCCTCCAGCGTCCAGACCGGGGCCATCCGCTCACAATCGATCAACATCACCGAGGTTTCGTGATCATGAATGGACAGAAAACCGGAGTTGCCCAGAGCCGTGTCGAACAACTCGCCTGGGTCGGCCAAATAAATTTGATCGGTGTCGTTATAGATGGCGCGGCCGTGGCCCTCGGCAAAATGCGGAATGGCAAAGCGGTAGTTCGTAAAGCCCGTCAGCCAGCCTCGACGGTCAAAACCGGCCAGGTCTTTCATCAGGTAGAGCTCATAGACGCGCGATGGATTGCGGACCTGTTCAATCGACCAGATAAAAATCCGCTCGGCCCGATACTGGTCCGGTTCCGTCCCGACAAAGATGCGGACCGGCGGCTGTTCGCTCGGAGTCCTTCCCTTCCGGACACCGAGGACGACACGTTCGAGTTGGGTGCGGCTACCCGGCCTGGCATATGGCTCTGTCCGCAGCATTGAAGTTATTCTCTTGCGCAGTGGTGTTGAAAAACCCGGAGCGTTCATAGAGTGATAGCTCCGCCTCTTACGCAATTTTCTGTACGTAATGAGGCGAAACGGCCGCGTCAACCGGGCTGAGATGGCCATTCTCTAATCGATAGACGTGGTCGGCAATGTCCAACAGGGCCGGTTGGTGAGAAATTGCCAGGATAGTCATGGTTCCGCGCAATCGTTGAACGGTCTGGCAAACAGCGGCCTCGCTCTCCGGGTCAAGTGCGGTGGTTGCCTCATCCAGAATGAGGAGTTGAGGTGCGTGTACGAGGGCGCGGGCAATGGCAATCCGCTGCCGCTGGCCGCCGGACAAACGGGCGCCCCGCTCTCCGACACGCGTCGCCATGCCGTCCGGAAGGCTTTGCACAAACTCCCAGGCCTCGGCGGCGCGTAAGGCTGATTTGACGGCCGTTTCTGTCAGCGCGGTATCGCCCAGCGTCACGTTGGCAAAGACACTTTCGTGCAGCAGTAACATTTCCTGCGGAACATAACCGATGGCCTGCCGCCAGGCTGTGAGATCAATTGCGGTGAGTGGCACCCCATCAATAGAGACTGTGCCACTCCGGGGCTGGAGCAAACCGGCAATCAGATCAACCGTAGACGTTTTCCCCGTTCCCGAAGGGCCGATAAGGAGGGTCACCTCTCCTGCCGGAATGGTGCAAGAGGCCCGTTCAAGGATGGGTTTCTCGGCATAGGCGAAGCTCACTTCTTGCAGGGCGATGCCCTGGGTGAGTCGAGGTTGGCGGGTACCGGTGTTGATTTCTCCCGCCGCTTCCGATTGCCGCAGGGTGTCTTGCAGGGACCAGTAGGCACTCTCCCGGGCGACCATGCGCTGGTACTGGCGTTGGGCCTTGTTGAGGCTGCTCAAGGTCCGGCCGAACAGGATAACGAGCATAATCACCGCATCAAGAGACAATGCCCAGCGTGTCAAGGCGATATACAGTCCTCCGACCAGACAGGCGATCAGCAGCGGGTCCTGCAGGGCGCGCAGGGCCTCTTTACTCAAGACTTCACGCTGGAGTGCGCGATGTAAGCGTTGGGTCCCGCGCTCGAGGAGTGGGCCGACTTGGCTCTCTCGCGCCATGGCCTTGAGCGGCTTGACCGCGTACAGCACATCGGTCAGTTGTCCGAGCATGTCCTTTAATACCGCGGTCTGACGGGCTCCGGCGCGTTGAGCCAGCCGCACCAGGCGATGCAACCCAAAGATGATCATGAGACCAAACAGCGCGGCCGCCAGGGTGGCCTGCCAGGAGACGGACAGTGCAAGGGCAACATAGAGGACGGTTTGGATACTGAAGGCAATAATCGTGACCGCGTACAGATAGGCTTCAGAGGCCCGGCTGGCTTCGGTCGCAAACGCATTGGCAAAGCCGCCCACCGGCTGACGGACATAGTATTCCCAGCGGGCGGCCAGGAGTGAGCGTAACAGGGAGAGGCGCAGGTCGGTGGCGACATGGGCGACCGTATAGCCAACCTGCTTTTGGGCGAGCAGGACAAACCCGGCTTTAAGGACCATACCCGCGACGATGACCAGGCACAGCAGGCCAATACTCGGCTGCAGCCCGAAGGCGGCCAGCGTATCGCGGCTGACCTGTTCCAGGCCGGTTGGTTCCGTGTCCGGCGACAGCGTGGTGCTGTGGGCTCGTGTGGCGAGACTCAAGAGCGGCAAGAGGCTGGAGAAGCTGATGCCTTCCGCAAAGGTGGCGAAGATGAGACAGGCGAGCGTGAGGGCACTCCGACCGGGATAGGCACGGGCAAAGGCAAGCAGGAGACGCATAGCGAGAAGAGATAGAGAACGGAGACGGAGAAGAACCTATTCCGCTCCCCTTGCTCTCTCCTTTCTGTTCCAGAACTGCACCAGGCGCAGCGCATGAAGGCCGAGGGAGACGACCTGCCATACGACGATCACGCTAAAGGCCGCCACGGGGAGGCCGAGCAGCAAACCGACCATAAAGAACGGAACATTGATATTGCGCCGCGAGATCCATGTCCGCATGCGTTCATCAAACGGGGTGCAGCCATGAATGGACCGGCCGACCCGCGCACTGAACAGGGCGGCGACAATCCGATCCAAAACATAAAAGACGGCCATCCAGACGGCAAGCTGCATCACCGGGGCGGTAATGTCTCCTGCCCCCAACGCCCACGCCCAGGCAAAATACCACACTGGCGGATGGATGATGTCCAAGCCGTGATCCAGAATATTGCCCAGCGTGGAGGCACGGAAGGTCAGGCGAGCGAGCTTACCGTCAACGGAATCGAGCACACTCATCGTATACGCCAGGGTAAAACCCGTCAGCCAATAGCTCTGGGCAAAGAGGGGCACGGCCAGGAAGGTAATGCCGACATTAAAGAGAGAAATTACGTTCGGATGGACCCGCCAACGCGCCAGCGGACGGACCGCTCGCCAGACTAGGGGGGGGTAGACGTATTTGGTAAAGAAGTCGGTCGAACCCTTGTAGTTGGACCAGAACAGAAAACGTTCCGCTCGGTCCCGGCTGGCGGGGTCTGCAACACAAAACAGATAGACGGGCAAGTCGCGCCGCAACTTTCGAATATGGGATGGAACCTCACTCAGGTGTAACTCCTGCACACTGCCCTGCCGGAGGATTTTTTCCGCTAGCTCCGGCAGGGAGCAAGCGGAAACATCGATGGAGTTGAGTGGCGAACCGTCTCCTTCAAGGCGTAAGACGGCGGTCTGCTCCGCTTCTCCACGCGCTATCCAAGAACCGCTCAGTCCGGCAAGATGGTGGAGGAGCCGACTGTCAATAACTGCATCGGCCTCCAGGGCGAGCAAGGGGTCGGCGTGGGCATCAGGCGGCAGACTGGTCCGATATTCCCCGAGCGTTCGAGAGTCATGGCCCCACTGGAGTGGAAGTCGCCGGAGAAGAGGCGCGGGGAGAAGGGCAGGCAAATTAGTCGTCTCAGCGGCAAGCTGAACATAGACCTCTGCCGGTTCCAGGCCTGCCTCAAGCAACGTATGGAGCTGTCGCTCGAGCAGCGTCATACCGAAGAGGCGTAGCGCACTCATCGGATTCGTTGCGTCAATCCAGATACGCAAAAGATACCCTCCCTCTGAATACGGAGCAGTCTAGCTGGGTGGCGACCAAGGGGAAAGGGAGGGAAATTGTTGTCCAGGAACCGCCGGGGTCTGGGTGGTATCTCTACAAAACAGGAATTGCATCCTGCTCCAGGCTGTCTACAATACCGGCGTGACCAGCGCAGCAGTTCAGCAGACCGGAGAGAGCGTCCTGCTTCCTGTCACGGCTTTGGTTCTTGCCGGACGACGCGGGCCGAAGGATAGCCTGGCCCACGCCGCGGGTCAGAGTCACAAAGCCTGTATCGCGGTTGCCGGCGTTCCCATGATCGTGCGGGTGCTTACCGGTCTGCAGACGGTCAGGCTGGTGCGGGACATTGTGGTCAGTATCGACGATGCGTCAGTCCTGGCGGACTGTGCGGAAGTGGGGGATATCACGTTTCACGCGAGTCTATCCTCTCCGGCAGCAAGCGTGCTGGATTACTTTGAAGCGCACGGGGCACAGGGTCCTGTGCTGGTAACAACGGCTGACCATGCGCTGCTTTCTCCTGTCATGGTCGAGCATTTCTGTGCTGCGGCCCAGAACGTTGATGCAGATATCGTTATTGGGGTGGTCTCGGCTTCACTCTTTCGCGCGTCGTATCCCGAGTCGCGCCGCACGTTTCTCCCCCTGGCGGATGAGAGCTGGGGCGGAACGAATCTCTTTCTCCTGCGAACTCCGCGGGCGACTCGGGCGGTGCGGTTCTGGGTGCGAGCCGGGCAGTTTCGGAAGCGGCCCTGGCGGCTGGTGAGTATGTTTGGATTGGGGAATCTGCTCCGGTTCTTTTTTCGTCGGCTCGATCGTCCCACGGCTCTTGTCCAGGCGTCTCGTATCTTGGGGGCACGGGTTGGCTTGGTCGAGATGCCGTTCGCCGAGGCAGCCATTGATGTGGATACCCCCGATGACTTGGTGACGGTTGAACAGATTCTGGCAACCCGCGAGTAAGGCTTTCGAACGGGCATCCGAATCAGACAAGGAAACCGCGTATGGCCAAGAAGCAAGACCTCGAAACCATGCTGGAGCAGGCGGAGCAGCCGTTCAGTTCCCCAGCCTTTGATACCTTTACCGCGGCTTGGGCCGTCTCACAACGCAAAAAGAAAGCGGTAGAGACGATAGACCAGGCTGGAACACGGTCCACTCCGGACACTCAGCTTGACAAGACTCACTCTGTGGAGAATGACCCGGAAGTGTTACGCCGAAAAACGAGAAATGTGTTTCACGGTCCTGTCCTCGATACCTTTACCGCGGCTTGGGCAATATCAAAGGATAAGATCAAAACCCGCCCGGCACCCAAGCCGGACAATACGTATATTGTCCGCCAGATCTATACTCATCTCCTCATGGCTGGGGTGCAGGGCGACGTCACGCCCATCTTCCAGCCGCTGTCGGACGATGTGGAATGGCAGTCGCCCGGACCCGAGGCGATCCCCTGGGCTGGTACCGTCCGCGGGCGTGAGCAGGTCGTACAGTGGTTTGCCACGCGCGGAAAAACGATAGAGGTCGAACAACTCGTGCCCAAGGAATTCATTGCACAGGGTAATCAGGTGATTGTGATGTGCGAGGAACGCAGCCGGGTGAAGGCTACCGGAAAAAGCTACAAGGTGGCCGTAATGGCCGCCTGGACCCTGCTGCATGGGGTGGTTACCCATTATCGTGAGGCATATGACACGGCCGCGGTGCTGGCCGCCTTCCAGAACGATTAGGGGTACGGCGTGTTCGAGCCGAATCGTACGCCGAATTCACCACTGCTTTGGTTACATGCAGTCAGGCATGTGGCAACGGTCAGATACGGTCTCTAGGTTGCCTGGAGCGCTTCTGCCGTGTCCGGCTTTTTCGGGGTGGGGGCCGCGCGAAAGTACTGATCTCTATCTGCGGAGCGTATTGTAATGTCTTTGACCTCTGTCCCGTGGAGGAGGGTGAGGGTGATATCGGCACCGGCCTCCCCAACTGCCCACATCTTTCGATAGAAGTCCGCCTGATCTGTAACCGGCTGACCGGCAACCTTGAGGACCAAATCGTTGACCTGTACCCCGGCTTGTTCTGCCGGTCCGTCCGGTGCCACAAACATGATAATCAGCTTATCGCGGAATTCCTCGGTAAAGAGTCCGAGCCAGGGTCGAGGGGCGGCCTTGGTGCGGCCGGTACGAATCAGGTCGGTGAGGATGGGCTTGAGATGGTCAATAGGCACAAACATATTCCCGGTTAAAGATTCCCGGCCGGGCAGGGCGTCGTTGACCAGCAGCGAGCCGATGCCCAACAGTTTCCCGTCCGGTCCGATCAACGCGGCGCCGGCATAGCGGGGATGCGGCGGCGCGGTGAAAATGGCGTCCTCGAGCAGGTATTCCCAATAGCCGGCAAATTCCCGCCGCGAGGTCACCAAAGTCGGGCGCACCGAGGCTGCGTTGCTGTCGCTGGCAATAATGACTTCTGTCCGTTCAGTCAGGTCAGCGGACTGGCCGAATGGCATGGGGGTGGCGGAGAGCGGTTCATTCGCGCGTAAGAGCCCAAAACCGGTTTGGGTGTCATGGGCAACAACGCTGGCCGGGACGCGCTTCCCGTCTATCCCCGTGACCTCAACCCGGCGGGCTTCCATGACCAGATAGCCGATGGTCAGAATATGGCCCTGCGTATCGATGACCACGCCGCTCCCGCTGCGTTGTTCACCAAGAAACTGGGCCGTACGCGCACTGGCCGGGACCTCGGCATGGACCGTTACCATGGCCGAGAGGACATCGCTGGCGACGGGTGCCGGAGCGGCCGGTTGCGGGCTGAAAACCGGGCTCAGGAGACCAACAAAGAACAACAGCAACGAAGATGAGCATTTCTTCATAATCAGACTCTCTATGCAGACTGTTTTGCTTCTAGCTCCAGGCTTGCGGCAGAGTCAAGAGTGAGGCCGTGCGAGAGCTCCTGCTCGGCAAAATGGTGGAAACCGGTCGTTCTCGGATCATACGCGCGGGAGGTAAGAGTAATCTGAAAACGTATCCGTCCATTCCCCTCGCCGTGTGGCTCGATCCGATAGAGGTGGTAGCGTGAGCGCCGCTGCGGCCGCCGGCCCATCGCCGTAGAGGCGGGGACCCCGACAACCGGAATCGGCCCCCAGGGTCCGGGGATACTTGCCGTGACTGTGCGGTGCATATGGCCGTGCAGAATAAGCTCTGCACCGGTTTTGGCGAGCACGGCCCGAAAGGCCGACGCATCGGTGAGTCGGCGGCGGGCCGATATGGCGATGGGTTGGGGGGGATGGTGAATGAGCACGACCCGACCCAAGGGCGTATTTGCCAATGCGCTGAGGAGTCGCTCAAGTCGGTCGAGTTGTGTCTGGCCTATCGTTCCTGAGGCGTAGAAGGGGAGCGTTGCCCGCGCGGTTGAGACGCCGACGAGGGCGAGCGGTCCACAGATACGGAGGGTTGGAAAATCGGCTGTCGGAAAGCCCGGAGGCAGCATCGCAGGGTCTGGCAGCGTATCCGTTGGGATAGACGAGCGCATATAGTCGTCCCAATACGCCCACGGAAAAGACTCGCTCCCATGCGTATAGGTATCATGGTTGCCTGGGATAACAGAGACTCGCTGTGGACCGCCCAGTTTTTGCAACCACGGCAGGGAGGCGGAGAACTCGTCTTGCAGCGCGATATTGGTCAGGTCGCCGGTAACGACCACATGGTCCGGCCCTTGCGCGTGTAAATCGTCGACCAGCGCGGCCAGGACTTCGGGGCGATATTCCTTGCGCCGCCGCAGGGACCACGATAAGGCGCCCAAGAAGCGCTTGTTCAGAAAGTCTAGTGGCCGCCGGACCCGGATCGGGGTGACATGCAGGTCTGACAGATGGGCAAGCGTAAAGGCTGACATGGTGTTTGGCTCCGGGCGGCGTTCTCCAATCTATACCACCTCCCTGGCGTATGATAAAACCACTCTCTGTCAGGCTGTGATCCAGGTAGAACGAAAAGGAGCGATATGAAGCCGGTGGCAGGCGCCGAGCGTGTTCAGGTGTGGCTTGCTGATTCCGCAACTCAGGCTGAAAGCGGTCCTACTGCCCCGGTCGAAGTGTGGGGTCTCTCGCCGGCAGAACGGCTGTGTCGTACCCTCCGCACCGCGGGTGTGCCCGATGCGCAGATTGCCAAGGTAACCTCCTGTCCTCCTGTTGCCCCTGACGGCCCGCTCCTCATTTTCCGAACCGACTATGTTTTTGACGAGCGATTAACCCGCGTCTTGCTTGAGCAGAGTCTTGAGCGCAGTAGCGTCCGTAGCCTGGCGCTCGTCGATCCAGAGACACCCGCAACAATTGTCGCGCTCGTCACAACAGGGAGTCAGAGAGAGGCGCTGCTCCACTGCCTTACCGCTCCGGTGGGCGATGGGCAGCGGGAACACCTGTCCTGCCGGGTTCCCGACGATCTTGTTCCCGCCTATTCCTCGGCACTGCGCAAATACGATCCGCCCTATCTGTTACGGGTGTGTGCGGCCTCGCTGACCCAGGTTGAAAATCGCATGTTTCGTGCGTCGTATAAGGGTATTACCGACGTGGTTACCAGGTGGGTCTGGCCGCTGCCCGCCCGCGCCGTTACGCGTTTGCTGGCGCGCGCCCATGTTGCTCCCAATATCGTGACCGGGTTCAGCTGGATGCTGGTGGGCCTGGTCACCTGGCTCTTTCTTCAGGGACAATTCGGGCTTGGATTAGTGGGCGCTTGGCTCATGACCTTTTTGGACACCGTGGACGGCAAGCTGGCCCGCGTCACCTGTACCTCAAGTCGCGTGGGCCATGTGCTGGACCACGGCCTTGACCTCGTCCACCCGCCATTCTGGTATGTGGCCTGGGCGATGGGCCTGGCGGGCAGCTTTGCTCCGGCCTTGATCTGGCATGACCCGGCCGTGGCGATTATCATTGGCGGATACATTCTCGGACGGCTGCTCGAAGGGCTCTTTCTGCTGACTTTTCACCTGGAAATCCACTCGTGGCGTCCCATTGATTCGTTTTTTCGGACCATTACCGCCCGCCGGAATCCAAACCTGATTTTGTTAACGCTCGGTATACTTGTCGGTCGTCCCGACCAGGGCTTCTGGCTCGTTGCGGTCTGGACCATCTGCTCTCTGGGGTTTCACACCCTGCGCCTGAGTCAGGCTGCTATCCAACGCTGGCGCGGCCGGCCGATTCGAACCTGGCAGGAAGTAGGGACACCGGCATGAGGACCAGAGGGTCGGCGTGTGGGCTCCGGCGCAGGCCGTACTGGCTGGTGCTGATGCTTGCTGGCTGCTTGCTGCTCGCGGACGGGCTACGCTGGCGCGGACTGGCATCGCCCCCTTCTAAGGCTCCCGAGCGTGGTAGCTCCGCCGCCCGTCTCCTGCCGGGGGAGTTCGCGTACGAACGCTGGGAATTGACGGCGCGCTTCAACTCGGGCCATTTCTTTTTTACGGAATTTTTGATCACGAATTTCGGCTTTGGAGATCGGAACGCGGCGCTGATTGGGCATGTCGTTCAACCCGATGGTACGAGCCGGCGCTTTCGCACCGGACGGCGGGAAAGCCGCTGGGAGCTCTCTGCGGACCGACTGCGGATGGAGGTCGGCTCCAGTTGGCTCGACCAGCGTGGCCCCAGAAATACACTGCAGGTCAAAAAGAAGCGTACCCATGTGGCGCTGGATTTCTATCCGCGCGGACCAGCCCTATGGTCCGCCGACTTTCCCCCGTCTGGTTATGCCATTGATCTGCTCGATCCCGCGGCGCGGGCAGAAGGAGCGGTCTGGGTCAAAGGGATGGCTGAGCCGGCCCCAATCCAGGGTGCTGTCGGACTCACACATAGCTGGACAAATGAAGCGGAGTCTAATCTCGTCCTGCGACGTTTGGAGTTCTTCTCGCTACCGCAGACACCCCAGGCGATGTCGCTCTATCTGGCCGATCTGACAACACCGCATGGGGCGCAGCGTCGCTGGCTGGTCGTGCAAAACGGTCAACACGTGGTCCATCAGACGCATGATGTTGCGTATACCTTTGATGGAGAAGTGCAGCACATAGGGAATTACCATGTCCCCCAACAACTTCATTTTGAGAGTAAGGGGCTCACTGGCGCGATCAAACTCGACCGGGTCCTCCTCCGCCACGACCCACTGGACGACATCCCACAGCCCTTCCGCTTCCTGATGGCACTCAAGCTGAAACCACGCCGGGTCTGGTTACTCTCCCCTTTTCACATTACTGTCCAATCCGACCCCGCGAGCGAGCCTATCCAACTCACCGGGACTGGGGTGACAAAAGTCTCATTTCTGAATCCTCTCCCCCCACCACGACCGGAGGTTGCCTTTTCGCTCTTCTCAGGATTACGGGACTTTCGTGCGACTGGGTCTTCTCAGTAATGGCCAGGCCGGTCTGAGCCGCGGTTCCTCGGTCGCGCTCACGCAGGCCCGTGAGAACGCACCCGAGATCGTGCAGGTGACGACGCAGTCGAGTGCCGACGTGCCCGCAGCGCTGGCCCGCCTCGCGCGCCAGGGTGTGACCCTCCTCGCTGTGAATGGTGGAGATGGAACGCTGCAACGCGTCCTGACTGAAGTCCTGGCCGGTTCAATCTTTAAACCGCTACCGGCCATTGCGCCCCTGCCTGGCGGACGAACAAATATGAACGCTGCGGATATTGGGAGTACGGCTCCGCCGGCCGCCGGCTTGGTTGCGTTGCTCCGTGCGCTACGGACCGATACGCTTGAGCGGCGCGTCGTGAAGCGGCCGGTGTTGCGCGTCGACTTCGGCCCAGGAACGAGCCCTCAGTATGGTATGTTTTTCGGGGCCGGTGTGATCCAGCGGGCGCTCACCTTTAAACATCAGCTCTATCCCAAGCGGCGTTTGCAGGGCCTGTTCGGCGCAGGCCTCTTTCTAGGCGGAGCTCTCCTGCGGGTAGCGAGCGGTTCCCCCACCGGCATTTTTGCTCCGGACGACATTGGGCTGGCGTTCAACCGTCCGGCCCTGGCAAAGGAAACACCCAGAGAGCAGCTTGTAAAAAGACCGTTTCAACTCGTGATGGCGACCACGCTGGAACGGCTCTTCCTGCGTATCCGTCCGTTTTGGGGAACTGAACAGGCTCCGCTCCGGTTTACCGCCATTGCGGCCAATGCTGCGCGCAGCCCGGTTGCGGCCTGGAAGGTCTTGCGCGGGCTTCCCCCGCCGCCGTTTGCGCTGGACTCGGGCTATTGCAGCCACAATGTTGAGCAGCTGACCATGAAGATGGACTGCGGTTTCACCATTGATGGAGAACTCTTTGAGCCGCAGCCCGGTCGAACTCTGCATCTTGCGGCGGACCACCGACTCCGTTTTATTCGAGCCTAAGTATGCGAGACGATGTGCAATCGCTGTCTGCCCTGACAGCTCTCTTGGCCCAAGAATGGACCCAGCCGGCGCCTGAAGCCGCCCACGTGGTGGCTGCAGAAATCCAACACCGTCACGCTGAGGCCATCGACGCCGTACTGTTTTACGGTTCTTGCCTCCGCACACAGCAGACGACCGATGCTGTGCTCGACTTTTACGTGCTCGTCCGCTCGTACCGGTCTTGCTATGACCGGCCGCTGCTCAGATGGCTGAACGCGCTGCTGCCGCCGAATGTATTCTATATTGAGGTCAGGCAGGGTACGCGGACGCTCCGGGCGAAGTATGCGGTTATCTCGACTGCGGATTTTGAGGCTGCGACCACTCCAGCCGTTATCCCCGCTATTATCTGGGCCCGCTTCTGTCAGCCGACGCGGCTCGTGTTTGCGCGCAGCGAGGAGGTGCAGGAGCGCGTCATACACGCCGCGACCCAAGCTGCGCTTACCTTTCTCTCTCGCGTTATTCCATTTTTCGCGCGGAATAATTTCACCCGGTCTTTTCACCTGGCCGACCTCTGGCAGCGGGGGTTTCGAGAAACGTATCGGACTGAGCTGCGGACCGAACGGCTGGAAACCATCCGGGCATTATACGCAGCGTCTCCTGAGCGCTACGACCACATTGCACGGCTGGGACTCCAACACCTGGGGCAGCAGGGGCGGTGCGTTTGCCGAGAAAAAGACGGACAGTGGTCGGTTGCTATACCGCGGAGTACGCGCTGGACAGGGCGGGTCAGTTGGGCAGTCCGGGCGACCGGAGCAAAATGTCTGTATGCCGTGCGCCTCTTTAAAACCGCGCTGACCTTTGACGATTGGCTGCCCTATGTCTTATGGAAGCTGGGTAGGCATAGCGGGGTGTGGGTTGAGCTCTCGGAGCGACAGCGGCGCTACCCACTGCTCTTCGGCTGGTCGGTGTTGTTTAAACTTCTTCGCCAACGTGCTCTTCGCTAAGCGGTGCGGAGCGGCGACTCCGACCCATCCGGCCGACCAGACTCCCGATGGCGGAAAGAATGCCGCGCTCACCGGTCTGCTGATAGACACCAGCGGTCGGCAATTCCGCTTGCAATTGACGATGAAGCCGACCGAGACTGTGGTAGGGGACGTTCGGTAAGAGATGATGAAGCGCGTGGTAGCGCAGACCCACAGGGGCGGCGAGAACGGTGAACACTGGCCAGCCGCACAGATTTACGGAATCGAGCAGTTGCTCGGTTACGCTCAACCGCCGCCCGGTATGGTCATACCGATGTGCCGCTAACGTCCGGACTTGGTTCACGATCAACATGCCAGCCGTCACGACATACCACTGCATGAGCCAGACACCAGGAATCTGTCCCGTGTACCAGCTTATGCATACCAGCCAAGCAACCAGCGCGGCCGCCCATTCCTGGACGAGCCACCGTAACCGATATTGCTTTCCGGGCAGAGGGCGGCGATACGCCGGATTGATCACCAGGGTGGAAGCCCGCTGAATAACGATCTTTCGCAACGGGGGGATAACGGACGAAAGCGGGCCGATTATCCCCCAGCGCAGCGGTAACAAGAGGGGAATAATACAGACGCTCAAAACAAACCAGACCAAGCCGAGGAACGTGCCGCGAACGAGCGGCGCATACTCGGGGTCGCCGGCTGTCCCGAAGGTGTGAGGCCGGTGATGGTCCCCGTGTGAGCCCACATACATGAGACTGGGCAGCATGAACGGTAGACCGACCACGGCGTGCCAGACGCATTCAAAACCAGACAGGCTGCCCCGTTTCTGGTGAGCAATTTCATGAATGAATAAGGCGGCGCGGAGGAGGGCGAGGAGAGCTATACTTGTCGTCACGAGATAGGCCAGGGAGCCGAATGGTTGCTGGACACTCAACCCAAAGGCAACCCAGCCTACAAGAGCAGACAGCAAGAGATCAAGCCAATAGATGTGCGCCTTGGGCCGGAACGTGGAGGCGAAGCGCTTCCGCACCTGCGCCGCGAACTGCTCGTCCGAGATCTTACTCGGAAATTCGTTTTGGGACGCCACAGATGAAAGCTCCGGTTGTTTGCCTCAGATCCTGCTTCTGCTGCTTCATCATGCAACAACCTCTATAAGAGCGACCGGAACCGCGTTGTCAAGTAGAGTGTTGTGAAACGAGAGAGCAGGTATCTTTAAGAACAGCGTTATTCCAGGTAAACCCATGAGGCGGCTATGTTACCCCTTGGTTAAATTGAGGGAATCTGTTATCTAGCGTCCGACTTTACGTGATTCGAGCTACTGTGAGTACCCGAGGGATAACACCACGTGCACCGCTGGTGAAGGCAGGCACCCGTGTCCTTGTGACCGGAGGAACTGGTTTTATTGGCTCGCATCTTGTTGATGCGCTCATTGAACAAGGTATCCGGCCGCGTGTGCTTGTTCGCCCGACGAGTGATATCGCGCGACTGGCCCGCGACCAGGCCGACAAGGTCGAACTGGTCCGGGGCGCGCTGGAAGACCACGACAGCCTGAGGCAAGCGGTCTCCCAAGTCGACACCGTTTTCCATCTGGCAGCCATGACAAAAGCCCACACTGAGGAGGAGTATCTGCGCGCGAATGCCGAGGGAACGCAGCGGTTCGTTCAGGCCATGCAGGCCGCGCAGCCGCGTCCGCGGCGGCTGGTCTATCTGAGTTCACTCGCTGCGGCGGGTCCGGCACGAGACGGGCGGCCGGTTGAACCGCACGACGAGCCACACCCGATTACCGTCTATGGGCGGAGTAAGCTCGTCGGAGAACAGGCCTGCTTTGCTGCGTCCGACGCCTTCGAAGTTGTTACTCTCCGCGCGCCGGTGGTCTACGGCCCACGGGAGAAGGATTTCTTTTTACTCTTCCGTCTTGCCGCCCGCGGTATTTTGCCGCTGCCAGCAGGTCCGGAGAGCGTTGTGCAACTCGTCCACGTTACCGATCTTGTCCAGGCGATACTCCGTGCGGCCACCATGCCAGCAGCGCGTGGAATCTATCATGTGGCAGAATCACGTCCTTATGACTGGAGCGAAATTGCCACGTGCATAAGCCGGGCCGTTGGGCGTTCGGTCCATATGGTCCGTATCCCACGGTTTCTCGTGCAGATGGCGGCAACTGTGAGCGAGGGAGGTGCCGCCCTCATCGGACGAGCAACGATATTCAATCGCGAAAAAGTCAAGGAACTCCTTGCCCCCGGTTGGCTATGCGAAACCGCGCTGGCCAAGCAGGAGTTGGGATTTGAGGCGCAGGTTCCGCTGGCAACCGGATGTGTTGAAACCGCAGCATGGTATAGACAACAGGCATGGTTATAGCAGACACCGTCATGGGAGAGGCTGTGAGAAAACCGGAACCGCGACATGCCACCCAAACCGACAATCGGGGATGTCATGCAGAGAGGGGAACGGGATGAACCTTTTCGAGAAATGTGCTCGCTTTACCCGTGCTCGAGAGGCTCAAGCGACTGGGTATTATCCGTTTTTCACACCGATAGAGTCGTCTGAAGGAACCGAAGTCGTCGTGCGAGGGGAGTCCAAGGTGATGATGGGCTCCAATAACTATCTTGGCCTCACTCATCATCCCAAGGTGCTGGCAGCCGCCGAGGCCGCGCTCAGACGCTATGGCAGTGGGTGTACCGGCAGCCGATTCTTAAACGGGACGCTGGATTTGCACGATGAGCTCGAAGCACGCCTCGCCCATTTTCTCAACAAAGAGGCCGCGCTCGTTTTCAGTACCGGCTATCAGACAAATTTAGGTATCCTGGCAACCCTGATCGGAAAGAAGGATTATCTCTATCTGGATAAGCTCGATCACGCCAGCGCGGTAGACGGTTCTCAGCTTGCCCACGGGACTGTGCTCCGCTATCCGCATGGAGACCTGGAAACACTGGAACAGCAGTTGCAGAAGACCCCGCCCAAGGCCGGGAAGCTGATTGTTACCGATGGTATCTTTTCCATGGAAGGTGATATTGCCGACCTGCCGGGTTTGGTTGCCCTGGCCGAGCAGTACCAGGCCGAGATCATGGTTGACGATGCTCACGCTTTTGGGGTGTTAGGCAAGAACGGTGGTGGGACGGCGCAGCATTTCGATGTCGAGGACCGAGTCGGTCTCATTATGTCTTCCTTTTCCAAGTCTTTAGCCGCGATTGGCGGTGTAGTGGCTGGTCCGGAGCCCGTTATTCACTATCTGAAACACCACGCCCGCTCTTTGATTTTCAGCGCCAGCATGCCGCCGCCGTCGGTGGCTACGGTGTTAACCGCCCTGCAACTGATCGAAGACGAACCCGAACGACGGGCGGCCCTGTGGCGCAATACCCGTCGCATGCAGGCCGGGCTCAAGAGTCTGGGCTATAATATCGGGACGAGTGATACACCGGTGATTCCCATCATTGTCGGCGATATGTGGCTCATGGGTATGATCTGGAAGGAATTGTTTGACTCCGGCATCTTTACCAATCCGGTGATTCCTCCGGCCGTCCCTGAGAATTCGTGTCGGATTCGGATTTCCATGATGGCAACCCACACCGATGAGCAGATTGACTTTGTCCTAGATGTCTTTGCCCGTATCCGGCCCCACATCCAGGTGGAGAAGGTTGCCGTGTAGGGGTGTTTTTGCTGTACTGGGCAATGTTTCAGCGAGTGCCGGGCAGACATACGACGCTGTGCCACGCTATAGATGTCCAGAGATGTACGGATAGCCCCGGTCCGTAACCGGCAAGATCTTCGCCATTTCACTCAACTGCCGTGGCATCTGTATAGCGAAGATCCGGCTTGGGTCCCGCCGCTGCTTTTTGATCTGAAAAAACTCCTCTCTCCAAAAAAGCATCCCTTCCACAAACACGCCGATGTCCAATATTTTCTTGCTCGCCTGAATGGGCAGGTCGTGGGACGGATTGCGGCCATTGTCAATCATCGGCATATCCAATTTCATAACGAGTCGGTTGGCTTCTTCGGTTTCTTTGAGAGTATTGACGACCAGGAGGTTGCCCAGGCCTTATTGGTCGCCGCAGAACAGTGGGTCGGTCAGCGCGGAGTGCGGAGCATTCGAGGGCCGATGAGCTTCTCGACCAACGAGGAATGTGGACTGTTGGTCGATGGGTTCCGCGCGGCTCCCATGGTGATGATGCCTCACCATCGTTCCTACTATGCCCGGCTGCTCCGCATCGCGGGCTATACCAAGGCCAAGGATCTATTGGCGTATCTCATTGATCTGCGTGAAGATGCGACTATCCCCGAGCGGCTCGTGCAGGGGGTCGAACGCCTACGGAAGAAACAAGCCATCACTATCAGGCCAATCGACCTCCGACACTTCACCGAAGAAATCCGCGTGTTGCACGCCATCTACCATAGAGCTTGGTCGCAAAACTGGGGATTCGTGCCGATGACTGAAGCTGAGGTGGACTTACTTGCCAACACGCTACGCCTCGTCGCTGATCCCAGGCTGTGTCTTATTGCCGAACTGGAGAACCGGCCGGTTGGCTTTGCCCTCGCGCTTCCGGACTACAATCAGGCTCTGCGGCATATGAACGGCAGACTATTCCCGTTGGGCTTCCTGAAGTTCCTCTGGTATCGGCGCCGGATTGATGCTCTCCGCATTCTCTTGCTCGGTACCAACCCAGACGTGCGGGTGCGTGGGCTTGACGCCATGCTGTATCTCAAACTCTGGCAAGACGTCCCGGCCTACGGTTATCGTCTGGTTGAATGCTCGTGGATTCTTGAAGATAACTGGGCCATGCAGCGTGGTCTCGAACGCATGGGCGCTCAGGTATACAAAACCTATCGGATATTCGAGAAAATCTTGTAGAGCTGGGGACAGCCTGCCCGAGCCGTCAGCCGGACGGGCTGTGGCTCAGCCCTTATCCGCGTTGGCGTCCAGCAGGTGTTGCATCTGTGGGTCAAGCTCGACGCCCAACCCATCCGCGAGTCGATTCATAAAGTTGAACACGCAGGTGATGAGGACAATATCGACGACATTCTCCTCACTAAAACCGTACTGCTGTAAGAACTCGAGGTCTTCCCGTTTCACTGTGTCCGGGGCGCGGGTGAGCTTGAGCGCAAAATCGATCATGGCTCGATCTTGCGCCCCGAGCGGGGCCTTGTCCGGGTCGGTCTTCAGGTGCCGAACTAAGCTGTGATCGCCCGATTCCATACGCAGCAACTCTGCGTGGGAAGAGCGTCAATAGTGGCAGCGGTTGATAACAGAAACCGAGGTGGCAATCATTTCTTCGCGCGTACGTCCCAGGGTTGAGGCACCAAACGTGATACCCATATTCATCTGCCACACCCCGCGTAACGCCTCTGGGCGCAGACCCATACAGGCGATGACATTGGCCACTCGCCCGCCGCTCAGCGGATGTTTGAGGACCCCTTCGTACACCTCTGCGAGCTGGCCGGTTGCCTCGTCTTCGGCAAATGTTGTCACCCACGTCATATCGTCCTCCTTTTTGGCAATGTTCTGGTTTATAAAGTAAAGACACCCCGGCAGAAAGATGGGGTGACGGGGTTCGTCAAAAGCACGCTTGCCAGACGGCCTAGGTCCCCCTAGACTGCCAGCCAGACAGCGGAGTACACGTGGCAACAGGCAATCAGTTCGGTGGAAGCAGGCGATTCCTGTATCATTGGTTTCGACGGGAGACGGTGTGGCGCGCTCTGAAGGTGGCCGGCATCGTGGGGCCCATCCTGACCGTGATTAATCAATACGACCTGCTCTTGAATCTCGACTTCTCCGCCCGGTTGGGTTTCAAGACCGCTCTGACCTTCCTTGTCCCGTATAGTGTTTCGTCCTATTCTTCCGCCAGGGCCTATATGGACAAAGAGAGAGCCGCTTCATGACCGCATATGATTCAGGGATAATGAGGCGCAGGAGTCGTTATCAATAAGGAGGCTGCGATGGTCCGATTTACCGGCGTGAATCACTTGGCGTTTGTTACTGGCGATATGGATAAGACGGTCCGTTTCTGGCGTGACCTGCTCGGCATGCGCCTGGTCGCCACGATTGGCGCGCAGGGCTTTCGGCATTATTTCTTTGAGCTGTCCGAGACCGACACGGTGGCCTTTTTTGAATGGGACGGCGCGGAGCCCGTACCGCAAAAACGGCATGGTGTCGCCTTTCGTGGGCCGATTGCCTTTGACCATGTCGCGTTTGGGGTTGAGTCTGCCGATGAGTTATGGGAACTCCGAGACAAACTGGTGGCCGCCGACTACGAGGTCTCAGGTCCGATAGATCACGGCTTTATCCATTCGATCTATGCGTTTGATCCGAACGGGATTCCGGTTGAGTTCAGCTATAACGTGCCGGGCATCGACATCCGCCGCACGCCGGTCTTTGGCGACACCGCGCCCGCCGCAACGGCCCAAGAGGGACCGGAACCACAACCCGATAAATGGCCGGCCGTTCTCCGACCCACTCCGCCCGCACAGCGGACACTCAAGAAGGGAGCGGGCAGTGCGCTGGGATCATACCGAGAGAAGGCCGTGCGCTAGGGCCCACCCTGCTGTTAGACCCTGACGCCAGGGCAGGACGCCTGCGCTTGTGTCTCGGAACGGTGAACCAGGCTAGAGCGCCGCAATGGGCGTGGCAAGTTCCTGCTCGGCATGTGGATTCACGATGGGGTCGGCGCTCAGGTCCACATCCCTGGCTGTCCGCATGGTGCCGATAACCCAGTCTGCCAACACATTCACCACATTGAGGTTCTGGTAGGGATACCGATGGTGAATATAGTGATGGGTGCGCACGAATTGAAAGGCCCGGGTGCGCTCAATCCAGCGGTTGCCCGGTACGTGCATACAATAGTGAACGTATTCATACAGGACATAATCGAGGGCCAAGGCTAGGATCCCACCAACACAGACGGACCAGCCAAACGCCCAGCCGAGGCCGAGCAGGAGGGGCAGATGCAGCCCGATGAGCAGGGGCGCATTCCACCACGCAAAGGTGACCTTTTTGGGATCGACCCCAGGCTGGATATGGTAGGTGGCGTCAGCCCGGAAGAGCCCATGGTGGACAAGGGCGTGAGCTTGGAATGAATAGGGTAAGGTCAGGGTGTGCATCAAATACTTATGCAGCGCCCATTCAAAAAAGCTGGAATACAGAACGAGTCCAATAAATCCGGCCGTGCCTTTCGCAAGTCCCCAGAGAATCAGTTCAAGCGTCAATATGTACTACCTTTCCTACGTTTCTCTCCCCCACCTCAGCTCTACGTCTCTCTGCACCTCGGGTAGAGAAAGGACTCTTTGGGGATAGTATGGCCTGTTTGTGTAATCTCTCAAGAAGGTCCTGACTGTATAGAGAAAAGCGCTCTGCCTGGCAATAGCCTCTGTGTTGGAGAGGACCCTGAGTGTCACTGCTGCACTTGGCTGATTCCTGTCGGCAGCTGGCTTAGTCGTACTTGACGCTCGAAGAGAACTTGCCTAAAGGGTGGAGTCGCCTCAGACCTATTGCGCACAGCCGGGGGAGGGCCCTATGTCCACACTATCTGCGATTCCCATGCAGGACTATTTTGTCGTTTCCGCAGACTGCCATGTGCTGGAGCCGCCCGACCTCTGGGAGAAGCGGATTGAGGCCAAATTTCGCCACCGGATTCCGCGTTTGACGGTCGATGCCAACGGGCGGAAATGGTTGGTCGTTGAGGGCCAGGAAAAAAAGCGTATCCGGGACTTCACTCTGAGCGGTGAAGACCTAGAGCGGGCCAAAGGCGGGAGTTTTGACCTTGAACGGCGTCAGCAGGATTTGACCCGGGACGGGATTAACGCCGAGGTCATTTACCCCAATCGCGGGCTACTGATGTGGACATCGCCCGATCCCGCCATGCAAACCGCCATGTGCCGGGTGTGGAATGACTGGGCCATTGAAGTGTTCAGCCCAACCCAAAAATACTCTCTGCCCACCGCCGCTATTGCCCCGCAAGATGTTGACGCTGCCGTGCAGGAAGTTCAGCGCGTTGCCAAGTTAGGTTATAAAACCGTTTTCCTGCCCGTCACTGTCCCGGACCAGCCCTATAATCTCACGCTGTACGATCCGCTGTGGGCGGCCATTCAAGAAACCGGCATACCGATGAGTTTCCATGTGGGAACGGGCAAAGACCCGCGGACCGCCTCGGGCAATGGCGGTGCGATTATCAACTATGTTGTTCACGCCTTATCGACGGCGATTGATCCCGTTGTCCATCTATGTGCGTCCGGGGTGCTGGAGCGTTTCCCCTCGCTCAAGTTTGTGACCGTCGAAGCTGGGATAGGCTGGCTGGCCTGGACACTCTGGGTCATGGACGAAGGCTTTCACAAACACCACTTCTGGATTGCTCCCAAGCTGCCGATGCCGCCGAGCGAGTATTTTCGCCGCCAAGGCTATGCCACCTTTCAGGACGATCCGGTCGGACTGGAAACGCGCAAATGGATTGGGATCGACCGGCTCTTGTGGGGGGATGATTATCCGCATCACGAAGGTACCTGGCCACGTTCGCAGGAAGCCATTGACCGGACTATGGGCGATCTCACCGAGTCCGAACGGCGTCAGGTCTTAGGGCTCAACGCGGCCCAACTGTACGGCTTTGAGCTGCCGGCGGTTCAGCCCGACGCTGAGGAGAGCCGGGCATGAGCGCCGGACGACCCGAGACGTTGCGCCTGGACTGGGGGGAGACCGAGAAAGCGCCGGCAGACCGCAAGCGCTGGCTGGGCGCGTGGCTGGTCAGTCAAGAAGGAGAAGAAGGCGACTATTTTTACGACGGTCCCGGCGGGCGGCAAACGACGCATCGCGTGCCGCCCGAAGCCATCGGCTTTCGCCTGCGTTGGTACCCGAGTGAGAATGAGGTCAGCGTCAACCTTGAACTCGGCCCTATGGCCAGTGTGGTCGACGACTACTTCTTTGCCGAGCAGGCTGGCCCAGAGCTGACGCTTGCCGTGCTGGAGCTATTGCCCGAACAGCGCTAACGCTCCATACCTCTCTTCATACATCGGAAAGGTGGTGTGAGGGCCAGCGGATTCCGAGGCATCCTTAATAAGAATTCACGAAGGGGGAATGATGTCGAGTAGGCCGAAGTTTGGAGAGCTGCCGCACGTTGGAGAGACGCAAGAGCGCCACGCCTGGGAGGTCTTTGGGCCGGCAGACCAACTGGGATCGGTGAATTTACTGACACCGGAAAAAGTCAAGCATGCCGCAAGACTGATTCGGACTGGCCAGGTGTTCAACCTCAGCCTGCCGTTGAATTTCCCTATCACGCTGTACGCCGGGTTTCGGAGCAAAGGCTATCGACACCATATCGAAACCGGTCGAGGCGGTCGTGACGACTATGTTGATAATTTTGCGATGCAGGGCTCAAGCCAGTGGGACAGCCTGCGTCACATCCGCTTTCGTGAGCATGGCTATTACGGCGGCCGGCAGGACGGCGACCTGGACGAAAAGGGCGAACTCGGTATTGAGCACTGGGCTCAGCATGGCATAGTCGGACGCGGTGTGCTGCTAGATGGTGCGCGCTACATGGAAACGCAACAGACGCCGCTCGACATGACGAAAAAGTTCGAGATGGATGGAGCCTTTCTCGAACAAGTTGCGCGTGAGCAAAAGGTGCAACTCGAACCGGGCGATATCCTGATCCTGCGAACCGGTTGGCTGGAGTGGTATAAAAGCTTGGATGAAAGAGGGCGGGAGGCGTTGCGAGACACTCTGGGAGTTGGCGAAGCGCCGCATGCCTGTCCGGGTCTGGCCGCCTCGCAAGAGACCGCCGCTTGGCTCTGGGATCGACAGATTGCTGCCATTGCCGCGGATAACGTTGCGGTAGAAGCCTTGCCAGTAGACCCGGCAGTTGGCTTTCAGCATCGCCGGCTCATTGCCCTGCAAGGCATGCCCCTTGGAGAGCTGCTGGATGTGGAGGAACTGGCTCGGGCCTGCGCGCAGGACGGGCTCTATGAATGTATGCTGGTTGCGATTCCGCTCAATCTGCCCGGTGGGGTCGGCTCCCCGGCAAACGCTTATGCCATAAAATGAAAGCCGATTGGCGCGGTTGCCTGGAGAGGACTGTGACAACGTGAATCGGCCGTCTTTCCCTTGCGCTCCTCCGACCTTCCTGCTCTCCCTTGTCTACGTTGACTTTCTGGCTGTCCTGCTTGCCCTCGGCCTTGGCTTTGCCTGGCATCAGAACCCCACCGCGTATACCGGTGAAGGCGATCCGATTACGTGGCTGTCGTTTGCGCACCTGCTCGTGATCAGCGGCCTTGCTGGCGGCGTATTCTACTGTCGGACGGGCGGTAGCCTAGACCTGTCGGTGTGGCGTCAAACGGTTTTTGTCTGGCTGCTGATTGCTCTTGGCTTTCTTTTCCTGGCGGTGGACGAAATCGCCAAGATACATGAATCCCTGGACCGTTTCGCGCACCGGCTCTTGCAACGCCCAGAGACTGCTCTGTCTGACCGACTCGATGACGCGATTCTGCTGGGATATGGATTGAGCGGTGTGGCTGTCCTGTATGCCTACCGCTCGGAACTGGCCTCTTATCGAGCGGTTCTCCCCCTGGTAGTGTGTGGATTTGTCCTGTTCATCTTTATGGGGCTGCTTGACGCCCTGGTAAATCGTCCCGATGTGTTTCTCCTCATGGGTATCAGTCAGGAGGGAAGTGCGAACTTGGGGAAATGGCTCGGCGGTGTTGAGGAGGGCTTGAAAATTTTGGCGGAAGCGGCGTTCCTTGGAGCGGCGTATACCTGTCTCTTCCTGACTCCGCAGGCCGATTATGGCGGGCATCGCGATTGACAAAACCAGCCTTCCCAGAGTAGCTTTCTCTTGATGGGAGGGGCTCCCGACCGCACTTTTCAGCAACGCGAGAGGGGTGTCCCGGAGAGTGAGTATGTGTTTCAGATTCCTGGAGAGTAGGCAAAGGAGGGTATTATGAAGACTCGATTTCTCAGAGGGCTTGCTGTTGGGGGGCAGACGATACTGCTCGTTGCCGGACTGTTACTCTTGTCGCCTTTTTCTCAACTCGGGCAGGCTTCGCAGGAACTGCTCGATATGCAGCAAAACCACGGCCAGTGGGTGACTTCGGGCCGGGACTATGCCCTCACTCGCTACAGCAGCCTGGACCAGATTTCCACGCAGAATGCGAAGGACCTGAAGGTCGCCTGGACGTTTTCGACCGGCGTCCTGCGCGGACACGAAGGTACGCCGCTGGTTATTGGCGACACCATGTATATTGTGACCCCCTTTCCCAATATCGTGTATGCCATTGATCTGGCGGATCCTGGTTATGCCATTAAATGGAAATATGCGCCCGTACAAAGCGAGGACGCCATTCCGATTGCCTGCTGTGATGTGGTAAATCGGGGTGCGGCCTATGCCGCCGGTAAGATATTTTTTAATCAGCTCGACGCGCACACCGTCGCCCTTGATGCCGAGACAGGGAAAGAGCTGTGGAAGGTCAAGCAGGGTGACATTAAACAGGGTCAGACCATTACCATGGTACCGCTGGTCGTGCGTGACAAGGTCATTACCGGGGTGAGCGGGGGTGAGTTTGGCGTGCGCGGGTTTGTCACTGCGAATCATATCGACACGGGTGAGCAGGTCTGGCGCGCGTATAGTACCGGACCGGACTCCGAGGTGTTGATTGGCGAAGATTTTTCCTCGCCGTATGCCTCACACCAGGGCAAGGATCTAGGGATCTCAACCTGGAAGGGCGAAGAGTGGAAGCGGGGCGGGGGCACAACCTGGGGCTGGTATAGCTACGACCCCGAACTTGACCTGTTCTACTACGGCACCGGGAATCCGGGTGCCTGGAATCCGGATCAGCGGCCGGGTGACAATAAGTGGTCTATGACGCTGTTTGCCCGGAATCCGGATACGGGCCAGGCTAAGTGGGCGTATCAAATGACCCCGCACGATGCCTGGGATTATGACGGGATTAACGAAAGCGTCTTGATTGACCTGCCGGCCAATGGAGATGGAAAAGTCCAGAAAGTCCTGGTCCACTTCGACCGCAACGGCTTCGCCTACAAGGTTGACCGGACTTCGGGCAAGGTTCTGGCCGCAGATAAATTCGGTCATGTGAACTGGGCCAAAGAGATTAACCTTGAGACCGGTCGCCCGGTTGAGAACGCCGAAAAGCGGACAAAAGAGGGGACGAATGTGGAAGGCATTTGCCCCGGCGCCATGGGAACCAAAGACCAACAGCCGGTGTCATATTCGCCCCGGACCAAACTTTTTTACGTGCCAACCAACCATCTGTGCATGGATTATGAAGGGATGAAAGTCCGCTATATCGCCGGTGTGCCCTATGTTGGCGCTATTGTCAAAATGTTCCCCGGACCTGGCGGGCACCGGGGTGAATTCATTGCCTGGGATCCGGTTGCGGGTGAAAAAAAATGGGGCATTAAGGAAAAATGGTCGGCCTGGAGCGGGGCGCTCTCGACCGGCGGTGACGTGGTCTTCTACGGGACCATGGACGGCTGGTTCAAGGCGGTCCACGCCTCGACCGGCGAAGAGCTGTGGAAGTTCAAAGCCGGCTCGGGAATCATTGGCGCGCCCATGACCTATATCGGACCGGATGGCAAGCAGTACGTGGCGATCATGTCCGGGATCGGTGGCTGGTCCGGCCTGGTTGTCGCCGGTGACCTGTCAACGGACGATCCCACCGCGGCCCTTGGGGCGGTGGGCGCTTTTGCCGATCTCGGGCAAGATACGAATAAGGGCGGGATGTTATACGTCTTCGCGCTTGAGTAAACGGACGCGCTCGACCCGATGTCCAGTCTCTGCATCCATGCGCAATCACACTGAGGGGGTGCGGCGAGCCGCCCCCTATGCCTCCGCCTGTCTCGCTCTCCTGCTGTTCCTGTCCGTCCCTGTCCTCCGGGAGGCCGCTTGGGCAACGGAGGCCGGAGAAACGGCCTCCCGGTTTCGCGTCTGCGCGGATCCCAATAATCTGCCGTTTTCTAATCGGCAACAGCAAGGATTCGAGAATAAAATCGCCGAAGTCCTGGCCCGTGGGTTGGGCCAGGCAGTCGCCTATACATGGTGGCCCCAGCGGCGGGGTTTCCTGCGCAGCACGCTCAACGCCGGCAGGTGCGATGTGGTCATGGGGCTGCCGGCCGGCATTGATCTGGTCTTGACGACGCAGCCGTATTACCGTTCGGTCTATGCTTTTGTCTATCCCGAAGATGCGCCCTACGATCTCTCCTCCTTTGATGATCCCGTCCTCAAAGAACTGAAAGTCGGGGTACACCTTATCGGTGATGACTACACCAACAGCCCGCCGGCCCATGCCCTGAGCGGTCGCGGGATTGTGGACAATGTGGTCGGCTACAGCGTCTTTGGCAATTATGCCGACCCCAGTCCACCGGGAAAAATCATTGAAGCCGTTGCTAACAAAGAGATCGATACGGCGATTGTGTGGGGGCCGATTGGCGGCTATTTCGCTCAACAGCAAGCCGTCCCGCTGAGGGTGGTGCCCGTGTCGTCCGAGGACGAGTCGCCCTCCCTCCTCCTTGCTTATGATATTGCGCTCGGCGTCCGCAAAAGCGACGAGGCGCTGAAAAACACGCTCAATGGCCTGTTGACGCAGCACGCAGCAGAAATCCAGCAGATCTTGGTCGACTACGGTGTTCCCGGTATTGCCCCCCAACCGACCGGGTCTCCCGATCCTCAACCGGACACGGGAGCGTCCGACCCACAAGCGTCCCCAGCTTCCGACGAGCAGCCGACTGCGTCTCGTGGTGAGGCTGGACAAGCAGCGGCCAACGGACTGGCAAAGCTCAATCCGTATACGGGCAATCCAGCGGCGATCATCGAGGGCGAAGAACTCTACAAACTCCTGAATTGCTATAGTTGCCACGGCTTACGGGGTGGGGGAGGAATGGGTCCCGATTTAACGGATGAGGAGTGGAAAGAGGGCACGGGCAGTGATACCCGAGTGATGGATCAGGTCATGACCGGGCGCAATAAAATGCCCGGTTACGACGGGGTGATCACCGAGGAGGAAGCCTGGAAGGTTATCGCCTATGTGCGGACCTTGTATAAGGGAGCTCCATCGACCGTCGAGTGGTAAGGGAGACCGAAGTCTCGTCAGTCTCCCTGGATAAATCAGCAGAAGCCGGGGACAGGGGAGCCTGCCTATGCCGTGCCCGAATTGTGGGCAAGACAACCGTACGGGCGCAAGGTTTTGTGACGAATGTGGAACGCCTCTACCGGCCCGTCCGGTTGGCG
This sequence comes from Desulfurellaceae bacterium bin18, assembly GCA_002238415.1. Lineage (GTDB taxonomy): Bacteria > Desulfobacterota > Binatia > Bin18 > Bin18 > Bin18. Next base: position 114,790 of record MPMI01000007.1, read on the forward strand.
AAACTGCAACTGTGCCGTCGGCGCAGTCAAAACCTGAGCCATATCAGCGCAATCAGCCACTCGCGCCTGACCCGCTGCCCGCGCCTACCGGACGACGCCAGTTGACGGTCATGTTCTGCGACATTGTGGAATCAATGGCTCTCACCGGCCAACTTGACCCCGAGGAGTGGCGGGACATCGTTCGGACGTATCAAGCGACCTGTGCCAGTGTCATTCAACGCTTCGGTGGCCATATCGCCCAGTATCTTGGCGACGGGATTCTGGTCTATTTTGGCTATCCGATTGCCCACGAAGATGCCGCTGTACGGGCCGTAAAAACAGGCTTAGGCATTCTTGCCCAGCTGAATCATATGAATAGCCAGCTCCGGCAGACCGAGCGCTTACAGTCTCTCCGTCCGGGGGCAAAAGACGCGCCACGGATTCGTCTGCGGATTGGTATTCACACCGGACAGGTCGTGGTGGGCGACATGGGTGCCGGCGAACGGCACGAGCAACTCGCGCTCGGTGAGACTCCGAATATTGCGGCGCGCCTCCAGGCTGTCGCCAAGGCCAATACGGTCGTAATGAGCGCCGCAGTCTATCGGCTCGTCGAAGGCTTTTTTGAGTGCCAGACGCTCGGGCCGCACGCGCTGAAAGGCAAGACGACTCCCATCTCGGTCTACCAGGTCATGGGAGAAGAAGGCGCGCAAAGCCGGTTCGAGGTGGCGCTTGAATCCGGCTTGTCTCCTCTGGTTGGACGAACGGAGGAACTCGCATTCCTGCAGCAACGTTGGGAGACGGCCAGAGTCCGAGAGGGACAGGTCGTGCTGCTGGGCGGAGAGCCAGGTATCGGGAAGTCCCGTCTGGTCCAAGAACTCAAAGAGCAGGTAGCCAAGGCAGGCGAGGCGCGCAGAGAGTTTCGTTGTTCGTCCTATGCGCGCAACACGGCCTTTTACTCGGTGATCGATCATCTCCAACGGTGGTTGCAGTTCCAAGGCGATGAACCCGCAGATGAAAAGTTTCGCCGTTTAGAGACCGCCCTGGAAGGCTATCGCCATTTACCGGAAGAGAGTGTGGCCCTTTTTGCCTCCTTATTGTCACTGCCGCTGCCTGAACGCTTCGCTCCGCTCAGGCTGAGTCCAGAGCGACAGCGACAAAAGACGCAGGAAGCATTGGTTGCGTGGCTGGCTGAAGAATCGGAAGAGCGGCCCCTCCTCATTGTTTGGGAAGACCTGCATTGGGTCGACCCTTCGACACTTGATCTGGTGCAGATGCTCATTGAGCGGGCCGCTCCGCTGCATCTCTTCGTCCTGCTGGTTTTTCGTTCGTCGGAATTTACGCCTCCGTGGCCCCCGCGTCCGCCTGTCCACTTGCTGACGCTGAACCGTCTAGAGCGTCGGCCGGTTGAAGACCTCATTGCCCATGTCGCTCAAGGCCAGCGACTGCCCCAGCATTTGGTGGAACATATCGCGGCACAGACTGATGGCGTCCCGCTCTTTGTCGAAGAGCTGACCAGAACCATTATCGAGGCCGGTCTGCCCGAAAACGGTGGGGGAGGGGCTCCCAGCGCTATTCCTGCTACGCTTCAGGATTCATTAATGGCCCGGCTTGACCAGCTCAGCAGCATCGCCCGGGATGCTGCCCAAATCGGCGCTGTCCTCGGCCGAGCCTTTTCGTATACCCTGATCCGGGCGGTCTGGCCGTCTGATGAGCAGCGGCTCGCGCGGGGGCTAGCTCAACTTGTGGAGGCCGAGCTGATCTTTCAGAAAGGCATGCTCCCCCAGGCTCGCTGGGTCTTCAAGCATGCGATGCTGCAAGACACGGCGTATCAGTCCTTGCTCAAGAGCAAACGCCAGCAAATTCATCATCACGTCGCCAATGTCCTGGCCAAGCAATTCCCGGATATCAGACACCATCAGCCGGAATTAGTCGCCCACCATTACACCGAAGCCGGTTTGCTCGATCAGGCTATTGGATTTTGGCAATACGCCGGAGAGCAGGCCGTGCAACGCTCGGCGCACCGCGAGGGCATCGGCCATTTTCTCAAGGGGCTAGCGCTCCTCGGCGAACTGCCAGAGACCCCCGACCGTACCCACCGGGAACTGACCATCCAGACCCGTTTGGGTCCAAGTCTCATGGCGACTAAAGGCTACGCCGCCCCAGAGGTGGAACGCGCCTATGCCCGCGCCCAGGAGCTGTGTCAGCAGCTTGGGGAAACTCCTCAGTCTTTTCAGGTGCTCCGTGGCCTGTGGGTTGTTCACGAGATGCGGGCCGAGCTCAAAACGGCTCGGAAGCTGGGCGAGCAATTACTCGCCTTGGCTCAACACCTGGACGATCCTGACCTGCTCATAGAGGTACATCGAGCCTTAGGCAATACCTTGTTGTGGATTGGGGAGTTTGCCCACGCGCGAGAACATCTGCAAAAAGCTATTGCCCTGCATGACCCGGAACAGCATACCGCCTTGGCGTTTCAATACGGCACAGACCCACGAACCGTCTGCTTGCTATATGAGACGCTGGCCTTGTGGGCCCTGGGCTATCCGGAACAGGCCCTGCAGAAGAGCCGGGAAGCGCTGACACGGGCAGAAGAGGGAGCCCACCAGCACAGTCTCAGTCTCGCAGCTGCCCTGAACTGGACGGGCCTGCTACATCAACTCCGCGGCGAAGCAGAGGTGACTCATGAGCGTGCCGTAGCCGGGATTGCACTTGCGCAGCAGTGCGGGTTCCCCGATTGGGAGATGATCGGGACGATCTTCCGGGATTGGGCTACGGCCGCGCAATCGCACAACGAAGCGCCTGTTGAGCAATTGCAAAAGATGATTGCCGCCTGGTGTGCCACCGGAGCGGAACTCCTCCGCCCCTACCTCCTCGGACTTTTGGCCGAGCAGTACGGAAAGATCGGTCGGATTGAAAAGGGCTTAGCCCTCCTTGACGAGGCGCTGGCGGTCGTCAACACGAGTGCGGAGCACTTCTCGGAAGCGGAATTATATCGATTGCGGGGGGGGCTGCTGCTGGTGCGAGATGCAAACAGACTCTCAGCCCAGACGAGCCCGCCCAGATCAAACAGTGAGGCGGAAAGTTGCTTTCAGAAGGCCCTTTTTGTTGCGCGGCAACAAGGCGCCAAGTCGTGGGAGCTGCGGGCGGCGACGAGCTTGGCTCAGCAGTGGTTCAAACAGGGCAAACGAGAGAGTGCGCGGCGGGTGCTGACAGAGACCGCCGATTGGTTTACTGAAGGGCGTGAGACGCGGGACTTTCAAGCTGCCCAAGCCCTGCTGGCCGAATTGGGATAACAATGGAGAGGCAATACACCACAATGCAAAAGACACTGGGTATACTGAGCACACTGCTGATAGGAGTCGGGATTACAGCTCACGCCGTCATGGCACAGGCGATCAAAGAGGAAGACTTGGGGGCGCAGGAAATCCAAGAAAGCCAAACGGCAGATTTGGAAGGGCAGGAAATTCAAGAAAGCCAAGCGGAGGCAGACGGCATGCCGCAGGCTGTGGAGGAGGAAGCGCCGGCCGAAGCCTTTAGCGCCCAGGTGTATACGCAGTTGCCCGATACCCCGGAAGGAATCGGGGTAGACAGCCAAGGCAACCTGTATGCCTCACTGTTCAATACCGGTGAGATCGTGCAGCTCAAAGAGGACGGGCAATACGTCCATATTGCCTGGGTTCCCGCCGAAGCCGACAGCGGGAAGGGGCACGTCCTTGGGATTGCCTCAGACAAAGACGATAACTTATACGTGGCGTATAAGGCCCGCTCCAAGTACGACCGGGTTGGCGACCCGCGCCACCCTGCCTGTCGGGATGCAACCGATGTGACGAGTGGGGTCTACCGGATTGATGCCGAAACGCGTGAGGTTACGCCTGTGGCTACCCGTGGGGATGGTTGGCCCTTTTGTTTTCCTGACGATGTTGCCATTGACGATGTGGGGAATATCTATCTGGCCGATTTGACTTATGCGGGGATTTGGAAAATCACGCTGGACGGTAGGGTCATCTTGTGGTCAGAGCATCCGCTGCTCCACTGGTCGGCGATGCCATATTCCGGTTTTCCCCTTGGGGTGAATGTCATCGCCCTTGATGCCGGGCAGCGGAATATCTATGCGGCTACCAGCGGCGACCCGCTCGTGCTCCGGATTCCGATTCAGCCGGATGGCAGTGCCGGCGAGCCGATTATCGTATCCCGCGGACATAGCCTCCTTGACGGCATTGCCTTGGACGAGGAGGGGAATGTCTACGTCTCAGAAATTTTTCGGAACGAAATCATTGGTCTGTCGCCCGACGGCAGCCGGCGGGTGGTGGTCGCGAATAAGTACTCCGCACCGCTGGACGGCAATGCCAGCCTGGTGATTCATGCTGGCATCCTCTATGTGGCGAACCTGGGTTTTGCTCATTCGCGCTGGCAGGACGCGGACAGGACGGTGGTCGCTATTCAGGGGTTTCCGCGGCCGTCTCAGTCACCGGGGAATTAGGACTCGCATGCAGCGGGCAGCGCCTGAAAAGTCAAAAGGAAAAGGGGCAGGAAAAATCCTGCCCCTTTTTGGTTAGTCGTTAGGAGTGTGTGAGACTTAGTCTCTGCCGTGGCGCAGCAGGTGGCCCGGGGTCGCGCCGGTGCAGTTGCCGTCTTCAAAGGTGACGTCGCCGTTCACCATGATCCAACGATAGCCTTCGGCGTACTGGACGCGCCGCCACTCGCCACCCGGAAAGTCGTGGACGACCTTTGGCTTCTCCGGAGTGAGCTTCAAGTTCTCAAGATCGTAGACGACCACATCTGCTCGGGCCCCTTCTTGCAGGACGCCGCGATTTTGGAAGCCGGCGCACTGGGCAGGCATGGCGCTCAGGCGATAGTGAGCTTCTTCAAGGCTCATAAAGCCAGCGTCGCGCACCATCCAAGTCAGCATATCAGTCGGGTAGGCACCAATGGTGATAAACTTGGTATGCGCCCCACCGTCCGACACCCCAGCCATACTGTACGGGGAAGACATCAGCTCGGACACATAGTCCTCGCGAACGTTGCGAGCGGGAGTATAGAACTCGGTTTCCAGATTCTCCTCAACCGCAATATCGAACATCGCGTCTATGACATGCTTGTTCTCCATCTTGGCGACTTCTTCGACCGTCTTGCCAATGAACTTTTCGAACTTCTCGTTCTTCACGGTTTCAACCGTGAAGTCTTTGAGCGATCCGGTCACGACCGGTGTATGCCCGGTATCATATTCTGCGACCAAAGCCTGGCGAATGGCAGGGTTTTTGAGCTTTTCAAGCCGTTCGGCTGGCGTGCCCATGGTCACTTCACGCAGGACATCATTCCCGTCGAACAACCCGGACATATCGGCAAAACTGAAGTACAACCCCTGACGAAATGTCGCGGTCTGGTTGTAGATCTTGCGCCCGGCTTTATTGGTCTTTTCCATCCAGCGCAGGATACGGCGATGGATACTCGGTCGGTCGTCACGCGTGGCCGTGGCATTAAACAGAATCGGTCGGCCACACTCGTCGGCCAAACGATCGTAGAATCTCATATCGGCTTCAAAATCGGGGCTGGATTGGGTGAGCTGGATAAAGCCTTCTCCACGCTCCTTTAACACCCGACCAAAGGATAGCACGTCTTCGTCCGCCATGGTGTCTGTCACCATCGGGGTACCGTCGTAGTCGCGCTGGACAGACACAAAGCCGTCCCCCAAGCGCTGGGCCGAGAACCCACAACCACCGGCGTCCAGGGATTCACTCAGAATCTGGCGCATGGTCTGTTTCTCTTTGTCTGTGGCCGGACGACTCTTGGCCGCTTCGAGCCCCATGGTCCAGATCATAATCGGTGCAATGGGAACAAAGCTCAGGACGTTTACCCCTTTGGGGGTTTGGTCAAGGAAGTCAAGCCACTCTGGGAAGGTGACCCAGTCCCACTTCATGCCGGCTTTCATGGACTCGTACGGAATAGCTTCGACACGTGACATGGTCAGCATGGCGCGCTCGCGCATCTCGGGTTTCATCGGAGCGAAACCAAATCCACAGTTGCCGAGCACAATCGAGGTGACCCCGTGCCAGCCGGACAGCGTAACGTAGGGGTCCCAGTTAATCTGGGCATCGTAGTGGGTATGGAGATCAATAAAGCCCGGCGCGACGACTAACCCGTTCGCGTCCAGCGTTTTTTTGGCATCACTCGGATTGAGCTTGCCGTTCGGTTCGATCTTCGCGATCTTGCCATCTTTGATCCCAACGTCACCCATAAAGCGTGGGGTGCGGGAACCATCGACGACCGTACCACCTTGGATAAGTACGTCGTATTCAGCCATATCTGTCCTCCCTTATAGGTCGAAAAAATTGAACGCTCACTCAGTCTTTCTCGAACCATGCCATAGGCTGACTAGTGCTGTCAACACGGCGTTACCTATTCTTTGTACGGTTTCATACCGGGTACAGGAAAGAAGCGCGGCCAAGCAAGAATACACCCACAAAGCAGGAGGGAAGTGAACTTCTCTCCTGCTGCAAAGGATTCCTTTTCCCTACTGAATACCGTACAGTTCGGCCGCATTCCCTCCGACGACTTTTGCTATCACATCTTCTGGCGCTGGGGCGAAGTGTTCGGCGATATATTCCTTGGAACGGGGCCAAGGCGAGTCGGTATGCGGATAGTCTGATGACCACATAATCTTGCCCATGTCATAACGTTTGTGGGTGTCGATCCACACATCCTCAAACTGGAACGTCGCCCAGACCTGCCGTTTGACATACTCGCTGGGCATCATCGACAGCCGGACATTCTCGAAATGCCGCAGCCGCTCATAGCCGTGGTCGAGCCGATACATGAAGTGTGGCAGCCAGGAAACATCATTCTCAGCCGAGACGATTTTCAGTTTGGGATGTCGCTCAAAAACGCCACCGTAGACCATGTCAGCCAGGGTAATCTGAATTTCCTGCGGCAGGCTCATATAGGCATGCAGGATTTTGCTGAAGTCGATACCATGGCCGCGCCGGGAGGTCAGGATGTGGAGCGAGAGTGGCATATTGAGGTCAGAGGCGGCATCCCAGAACGGGTTGTATTCTGTGCTACTATACGGACGGTCTTCAGGCGGTGCGCCCCAAATCAGTGCGCCGCGCATACCCATCTTGGCGATCCGTTCAAGTTCTTTGATACCGGCGGGGATGTCTTCAAGCGTTACCGCCCCCAGGCCGATAAGCCGACCGGGAGCGTGACTGCAATACTCGGCTCCCCAGTTGTTAAAAGCGCTGAAGGCGGACGCCCGCAGCTCGGCGTCTTCCAGCCCAAACAGGAGCATCCCCATTGAGGTGTACAGAGCCTCGGCACTCACCCCATCACGTTCTTGGTCTTTGAGGCGTTCGGCTGGATCCCAGACGCTCTTGGGGGCGACATCAAATCCCTTTTCCATGTGTTGGGGCAGCTCTTCGGCGCTCTTACCCGAGCCGAAGAAGCCAGCGACTGGGACTGGGGTGATGTTTTCACACACAAAAAATTCGCCGGCTTTCCCATTGTGTCCCTGGACGGTGTGGGGCGCTCGCTCACGAAATTTCTTGTCCATACGTTCTGCCCACATATTCGGGGGTTCGACAAAGTGTGAATCGCCGGAAATGATGCGATATGCCATGTGCTGACCCTCCTTTGGTCAAAGCGAATCGACTGCCCAATCAACTGCTGTGAATGTTGAGAATATAGGACTGTCCGATTACGAAAGTCAAACGGTCGAATGCGGCATCAGGCGCCGTCCGTGGAGACTGTTCTTTCGGCAAAGCACCACTGCTCCTCGTATTTGATCTGACGGTCTTCGTATTCTCCTGCAATCACGATTTTCGTTCCGTGCTCTTGAGTTGTCGATGTCATCATGAAGAAGCAACGAGAGTGGCCAGGGAACGGAAACAAGGGCATCCTCGATTGCCGAAATTTCTCAGCAGTACGGTTGCCTAAAATTTGAAGAGCGTTGATAATGATAATATAGATACTCTAGGTTCGTTTGTTACCGTGCGATGTGGAAGGAGGGGTAGAGATGGGTAGAGTGGATGCACGAAGGGTCGGCGTTGTTCTGGGGCTGATGCTGAGCATGGGTCTGACGACCATCTGGGTTCAGGCACAAGAGCAACAACCAGGAGATGCCACAGCGGCGGCTGAAGCAGTCGAGTTGGCGTCTGGTCAAGAGGCGGCGGAAGCCGCTGAACAGGCCGAACAACAACCGCCAACCCTGACACTGGCTCTGGCTGAGCAGTTTCTTGAAGCGGCCAAGGCAGAAGCGATAAAACAAGGCTGGGCCATGAGCTTTGCCGTCGTCGATGCGACCGGGCGCCAGGTAGCGCTCATCCGTATGGACGGCGCCCGTTGGATGACGACCAGGGTTGCCCAGGCAAAAGCCTTTACTGCGGCAACGTTCCGGCGTCCTTCGGCGGCAGTGGAAGAGCTGGCCGAGCAACGCCCGGACTTATTTCAGAGTCTGACTCAGCTGATCGATGAACCCATGCTCCTTGCCGGCGGAGGACTGCCGATTATTATTGAGGGCAGGTTGCTCGGTGGCGTGGGGGCGAGTGGTGGCACTGAGGCTGAGGACATAGACTGCGCCCAAGCTGGTCTGGACGTCATAGGGGCGGAGTAAGGGCTATGAGGAGCGGACTTTCACGCCTGCCCGCTCCTCCTGCAATAGGAACACCGAGGTCGAGTCGCGCTCGCCCCAGCCGCGGGCAAGGGCTTCGATAAATTCCTGCTCCAACAGGTTAGCCATTTTCATTGGCACCTCAAACTCTCGTCCCAAGCTTGTGGCGAGCCCAATATCCTTGCGGGCGAGATGCAAGGCAAAGCGGACGGTATCGAAATCGCCTGTGAATATGCGGTGTGGCAGGGTGTGGTTCAGGGTGAGTCCCTGGCCCATAGCACCGTCTGCAATGGCGCGGCGGAGCGCCTCGGGTGCAACCCCAGCCTTCACGCCGACAGTCAGTCCCTCCGCCAGGAGGGCGCGAAACCCATTGCTGACCATATTATGGACAATCTTGGCAATCAGGCCGCAGCCAATCCCGCCGACATAGGACACCTTATTGCCAATCGCGTCGAGGACCGGCTTGACTCGCTCATAGATGGCGGGGTCACCGCCGACCATGACTGCCAGCGTGGCGGCCTGGGCTCCGCCTGGCCGGCCTGCGGGCGGCCCTGGCCTCCGCCCGCCCCGCCACTGACGGGGGCATCAAGGACATGGACGTTTTGTTCTTGGTAGGCGGCGTGAATCTCTCGAATGAGTGTCGGCGAACTGGTCGAGAGATCGATATAGACGGAGTTGGGGTACGACCCACGTAGGATTCCTTCTTCTCCTAAAGCGACTGCTTCAACCTCAGTCGGGCCTGGCAGCGAGGTGAAGGTCACCTCACTCGCAGCCGCAATGGCCTTAGGACTGTTGGCCCACTTGGCCCCGTGTTCAAGCTGGATCTGCGCGGCCTTTTGACGCAGGTCGTGTACGGTCACCTCGTGTCCGGCCGCAATGATATGTGAGGCCATCGGGCCGCCCATATTTCCCAAGCCGATAAATCCCACTCGCATGTCCTTGCCTCCGTTTGCAATTCCCAGACTAGGCTTTCGGTGCTCGTACGGTTACGCCAGCACGTTCTTCTTGCAGCGCGAACGGAGCGGTCGAGTCGCGCTCTGCCCAGCCACGCGCCAGACCTTCGATGAATTCCTGCTCCACGATACTGGCGACTTTGAGTGGTACCTCACACTCACGACCCAGTTCGGTGGCCAAGCCCAAGTCCTTGCGCGCGCCCCGCAGCGCGAAGCGAACCGTGTCGTAGTCGCCTTTAAAGATGACTTCGGGAACCATATAGTTCAGCATCAAGCCCTGACCTACTGCCCCATCGGCAACGGCCTTGAGTAATGCCTCGGGTTCAACGCCAGCTTTGACCCCAAGAGTGAACCCCTCGGCGAGGAGAGACTGGAAGCAGATGCCAATCATATTGTGAACGATTTTGGCAATCTCACCGCAGCCGATTCCGCCCAGGTAAGAGACCTTGTTGCCAATCGCGTCAAGGACCGGTTTGACCCGCTCATAGATGGCGGGGTCACCGCCGACCATGACCGCCAGCGTGGCGGCTTGAGCGCCGACCGGCCCGCCACTGACGGGCGCGTCTAGCACGTGTACCTTTTTCTCTTGATAGGCGGCTTGGATTGCTCGGATAAGGGTCGGTGAACTCGTTGACAGGTCGATATAGACCGAGTCCGGTTGTGCGCCCTGGAGAATGCCGCCCTCGCCCAATGCCACCGCCTCGACCTCTTTCGGGCCTGGCAGAGAAGTAAAAGTAATTTCACTGCTGGCGGCAACCGCACGGGGGCTATCGACCCACTCGGCACCGTGCTGCAAGTGGGGTTGCGCTGCTTCGCGACGGACATCATAGACGGTGACGTCATGTCCGGCCGCGATGATATGTGAGGCCATCGGGCCGCCCATATTGCCGAGTCCAATAAATCCTATGCGCATGTGATTCCTCCTTTTTGCAAGAGGGAGGCCCGTCGTCGTCTCCGAGCCGCCTCCCAAATGCGCTTTAGTTAAGGTCCGGCAGTCAGGCTTGCTTCGTCCCTACGAGACGGAATTTTGGTAACGTAATTTCTGGAGTGACATCATCAAATGTGACTTCGACCGGCAGACCACAGCCAAGTGCATCATTCTCACACTCAACGACTTGACTCATAATCTGGAGTCCTTCATCCAGATCGATAAGCGCGACGTTGTAGGGGATGTCGTCGGCAAAGCCGGGGTGCCATTGTTGATGGTAAATGCCGTACGAGTAAATTGTGCCCTTGCCGCTCAACTGAACCCAGTCCTGGTCCGGGCTGAGACAGTTCGTACAGGCCGGTCCGGGTGGCAGGTGAATATAGCCGCAGGCTGTGCACTGTTGGGCAACGAACTCATGACGTTTAGCAGCTTGCCAATACGGTTCGTTCCATTTTTCGATCACGGGCAGGGGCTTGTTGTAGTCGGGCATGGGTCTTGCTCCGGTTCAGCTTCGTAAAATCAATGCGCCGGCATGCTCACGCAAGCCGCCTGTGTACGTACACAGGCGGCGTTCCACATCCTTGATCTGCCGCGCGCCACATTCTCCTCGTAACTGTCGCACGGCGTCACAGGTGTTTTGCCAGCCAACCATATAGGTTTCAGACAATTGTCCACCGTTGACGTTCAGCGGCAGTTCGCCGCCCAGAGCGATCCGCCCGTCTTGAATCCAGCGACCAGATTCACCCCGTGGACAAAAGCCGTAATTTTCCAAGGCTGCGATCACGGCCGGGCTGTACGCATCTTGGACATATAAGGCTTGCATGTCCTGCGGCGTGCAGCCAGACATATCAAAGATCATTTTGGCGACCGCTTCCTGTTGAAAACTCTGCATCACCAGGTCGGGCGTTTCATACGCGCGAAAAGCCTCTTGGCGACCCATCCCCCGGATATAGACCGGTGGCTTTTTCAGATCTGCAGCGCGGTCCGCCGTTGTCAGGATAAAGGCGTGCCCGCCGTCGGTGATATAGCAATAGTCAAATAATCTGAGGGGCTCCACAATGTAACGGGCACTCATATAGTCGTCGAGCGTGATCGGTGTTTGCTGGACGGCTTTGGGGTTCAGCCTGGCATGCGCGCGCTGATTAATCGCAATCGTGGCGAGCTGCTCTTCGGTTGTCCCGTACAAATGCATGTGCCGCCGAAAGGCAAACGCAAACGGTCCGGATGGATTAAAGGCGCCGTAGGGGGCGTGTTCTTCGAGCAGGGCCCCACCGAATCTATTCCGATTCGTCTTCTGGTTCGTGCCGTACACCAGCAGGATGTACTGAGCCATGCCGGCGTTGAGCAGCAGGGCGGCGTGCTGAATCATATAACAGCCGGTTGCCCCTGATGCCTCGACCGCGCCACCGACCCTGGGATTGAGACCGAGCATCAGCCCAACTTTGAGATAATCGCCTTGCCTCCCGTAGCTGGGCTGCACAAATAAGCCGTCAATATCGTCCTTCTTCAGACCGCAATCTTCCAACGCGGCCCGCGCCGCCTCTATGGCTAACTCGTCGCCAGTCTTGTCCGGGACTGCGCCTTGTTTGGTATCACCCACACCAACAATGCAGACTGTGTCACACAGTTCCTGAAGCCCCATACGGTGGCCCTCCGGCTCGGAGCGTAGTCGAAGCCTGGGTGAGAGTGCAAGTCATCTGCCGTCTGGACGCTTGACGAAAGCGGATACCGGCGGATAAGGCAGGAGAGGCAATCAGGAGGACGTGTTAATGAAAACGATGATTCAGATGGTTCCCTCAATGCCGGTGCGCTCCAACGAAGAACGACGCCAGTTGCGACCCGTTGGACGAAACGTTGAACGCTATGCCCAGATCATTGACGGCATGGTCGATATCGTGAAAGCCGCAGATACGCTGGGCTATTGGGGCATGAGTTTTATTGAGCACCATTTCCACTCTGAGGGATTTGAAATGCTGCCTACTCCCGGATTGATGAACGCCTGGTTGGGCCCGTATGCCAAACAAATGCGGATGGGGCAGTTAGGCTATGTCATGGGCACGCAAAATCCGTTGCGCGTCGCGGAAGAGACCGCAGTGCTGGACCATATTCTCAAGGGTCGGTTCTTTGTCGGCTTTGCCCGCGGCTATCAAGCCCGGTGGGTCAGAACGCTCGGGCAGCAGTACAACACGTTGCCGACCCTGTCGAACCGCGAGTCTGAGCAACAAGCCACCGCGGATGATGTCAACCAGGAAATCTTTCGTGAGATGGTCACCATTGTCAAAAAAGCCTGGACCGAGCCGAGCTTTTCGTACAACGGCGAGTTCTTCAAAGTGCCGTTCCCGCACGAAGGCATCGAAGACTATCCGGCCTATCCGTGCGCCCGGGAGTATGGTGCGCCCGGAGAGATTGACGAGCACAACCGAGTCAGTCGGATCAGCGTGGTGCCGGCGCCCTACCAACGGCCGCATCCACCCGTCTTTATCAGTTCATCGGGTAGTGCGGACTCGGCGCGTTGGTCGGGTGAGCAGGGCTTTACCTGTTGCTATTTTGCGCCCATGGCCGGGGCACGTGTCCAGGATGTCGCCTACCGGGAAGGCGCGGCCCAGCGTGGGCTCACACTCAGCCCCGGACAGGGGCAGGGCTTGTTGCGCTTCTTGTATGTCGCCAAGACGCGCGAAGCGGCCTACGAAAAAGTGGAAAAATGCATCGTGCCGTTTTTCTCAGAGTTTGCCTCGCACTTCTTCCCGGTTTTACTCAGCGAAGGCAGTGGGTCCATGCTTGAGCGGGTGCTCAACACGGGGCTGATCGTGGCCGGCACGGTCGACGATGTCAAACGCCAGGTGGCCGAGGTCTATGAGGAGATTCCGTTCGAGTATTTTTCCCTGGTCGCCTACAACGGTCTCGAACCACAAGACCAACTCCTCGAAGACATCGAGCTGTTCGCTACCAAGGTCGCCCCGGAGTTTACGTAAGACCCTATCAGGTCTCCTCGCTTCCAATTCGGTGAAGGAGGAGAAAGCGTCACGATGAAGCCTATTTGCCGGCTTCTCATCTATATCACTCTGCTGTGGGCCTGTGTGGGAGCACGTTCCGTTACGGCGGAAGACGTTGATGTTGCAAACTGTAGTGTCACTGATCTGATGATATCGGCAGAACAGGCAGAACAGGTTGCTGCGTGCCGAGTAGCCGCTGAAAGCGGAAACGCGAATGCACAGTTTGGACTCGGTTTCATGTACGACGATTTTGGCATGGGTGTGGTACCGAAGGACTATGCCGAAGCGATGAGATGGTATCGCCGTGCCGCCGAACAGGGACATGCTAAGGCGCAGATCCAAATCGGCTTTATGTACGAGCGGGGCAACGGCGTACCAGTGAATGAGGCTGAGGCAACGGCGTGGTTTCGTCTTGCCGCCGAGCAAGGAGACGCGGAGGGGCAGTTCAAGCTGGGTCTCCAGTACTACTATGGCGAGGGCGTGCTACAGGATTATGCCCAGGCAGTGGCGTGGTTTCGTCTTGCCGCCGATCAGGGAAATGTGTGGGCACAGTTCAATCTCGGCACCGTATATTATTATGGGCAGGGCGTCCCACAGGATTACACTCTGGCCCACATGTGGTTCAATCTCGCTGGGACGGATACGTTTTATGAACTTGCGCGTGAGTCACGTGACACCGTTGCAAAGCAAATGACCCCAGCCCAGCTCGCCGAAGCTCAGCGCTTGGCGCGGGAGTGGACGGCGGCGCATAGGGCAGGGGTGGAGTAGGAGAGGGCTACTAATACTCTATTCCCCGGAGCAGTACGGATTACATGACGAGGAACCTTCAATGATAAACCGTAGAACCGATATCGACAGAGGTATCAAGCAGTTACACCGTCGCATCGAGGAGGTGGAAGGTCTCAATTCGAGCAAAGTCCGATGGGACGACGACTCGGTTCGCCGGGTCGCGTCGGATATCTCTGTCACGCTTAGCGATGTGTTCGGTAAAGATTCCCAAGAATACAAGGCTAACCGGCTTCTTCTATTTCCATCTAGGCTTCTCAACATGAAAAATGGCGCCGAACGCCAAGAAACCTTCCCCGGAAGGATTGCTCACACGCTCAAGAGACTGAAGGAACTTATCGAGAGTCTTGAAGAGAGACGCGAAGCCCTGAAGGCTGAGCAGCAGGGCACACCTCCCTTGGCTAGGTCAACTCTGGACAGCCGCCGAGTCTTTGTAGTCCATGGACGAGATGAGGCGGCGAAGGAGAAAGTTCGCACGTTTCTAACTCAATTGGAGCTTGAGCCTGTGATCCTTGGTGAGCAGCCAAGCCAGGGTCAGACGGTCATTGAGAAGTTCGAGGGGAACGCGGACGTAGACTTCGCGGTGGTCCTTTTTACGCCCGACGACACGGGTGGACTTGCCGACTCATCGAATGAGCCTCGACCACGAGCGAGACAGAACGTGATCTTCGAGCTTGGATTCTTCGTCGGTAAGCTTGGTAGAAAAAAGGTCTGTGTGCTGCACAAGGGCGGCGTTGAGATCATGAGCGATTATCACGGCATCGTGTACGTTGACATGGATGATGCTGGAGCCTGGCAATTGCAGATTGCAAAGGAGATGAGGAGCGTCAGCCTCAATGTGGATATGAATCTCCTTTGACCCTGGTCGGGTGAGCACCGTGGCGCACTACCCGGTACTGCGACCGCAGAGAGCCTCCCTAACCTATTCTACCCGTTTCATGCGACCTGTGGCATCTCGACCGACACCGACTCACTCTCGATGTGCTCAAGGAGATTGTGGGGGAGCGCCTCAATATCAATGTAATGCGACGCCTCTGAAAGGGTCACACTGACCAGCCGTTCCTCTGCGTCGAAATCTCCGAGCGCGGGAGCAGCGATATCGCGCGTGTCTGTCACGGGCGAGTCGGACAACCGGATATAGGGGACATCGACGGCCTGATAATATCCGAGCTTCATAGCCCAGGCGTCTCCTTTGCCATATCCATATGTACGAATTGTTACTCCTGTGGTCACGCGCTGCGACGGAGCAGCTCTGCTAACGCCTCACCCTGGCGTTCGAGGGCACGACCGATCTCAGACAGTGTTTGGACCTGCCGCTCCGTGCTCTCCCGCAACGTCTCCGTCATGACGTCAATCTCTCTATCCCGCCGCCGGCCAGCCTGCTGCATCTGAGCCCAGTCACCATAGAATAGCGAGAACCCCAATGAGGCCGGTCATCGTCTGAATGAGGGTCAGCGTGTCGCCTAACTCCGTTGTGTCCTCCTTCTATCCCTATCGCGATTAGCAGTATACATAATAATTTGCACAAACGTTGGGAGTTGAGAATCTCAAAAACAAGGAGGATCAGACTATGGTGTATGAGATGCGTGTGTATACGCTGCAAACGGGGAAGGTGCCGGAGTTTCAGGCGCTCATAGAAAAAGAAGGACTGCCGGTCATCAGCAAATACTCCAAACTGGTCGGCTGGTGGTCAACCGAGGTCGGTCCGTTAAACGAGGTCGTCCACATTTGGGCCTATGAAGATATGAATCATCGAGCCCAAGCCCGTGCAGCCCAGGCAGCAGACCCTCAGATGCAAGCGTTCCGTCCCAAGGCCCAAGGCATGGTTGTCAGCCAGTACAATAAAATCCTGACCCCGGCCAGCTTCTCGCCCCTACAGTAGCCTTGAGAGCGGCCAGGACGTTGGCCCTGGCCGCCTTACCTGTAGCGCTGGAAAATGTGTTGCAGACGGCAGTCTGTCAGCACCGTGGAGAAAAGGGTTTAATCAGCCAGACCCGCAATAAACCTGAGCGTTGCCTCGGCACATTCTTCCGGCAGAGCCGCCGCAAGATGATAGGCCGCGCTGGGTAAAACCAAAAGCTGAGAGTTCGGAATACGCGTCTGCCAGTCCCGCACGGTTTCGACTGAAGCCAGCGCACTCCGGTCGCTGGTGATTACCAGGGTCGGGGCCTGGATTTGGGGGAGCAGGGCGGTGATGTCCATATTCCCGACATAGCGAAAGATGCCGGCCATCACCTGGGGTGAAGCTTTGCCCATGGCGCTAATCCACCACTCCTTCATCGCCGGGCTCACAGGGCCCAAACGACGCTCCATTGTGCTACGCGCCCAGGCTTCGACCCCGTCCTGTTGGACCTGGGTGAGCCAGGCGTCCGGGTTGAGCGCGCTCTTGGAGAGCGTTGCCGGTCCACCAATGACGGTCAGGCTTTTAACACGCTCGGGATAGTCACGGGCGAATTGCATGACGACGCTTCCGCCGACGCGCTGTCCCACCACGTGAACGGCCGCAATCTCCAGCCGGTCGAGCAGAGTTCGGAGGTCTTGGGCAAAGCCAGGCAGAGACCAGCTATAGTCTGCGGGCGGAATGGAAGAGTGTCCAAAACCCCTCAGGTCCGGTCGCAGTACCCGAAATTGTCGGGCCAGACGAGGCACCCAGGCGAACCAGGCCTGGCTCGTATCGGCAACGCCGTGCACGAGCAGAATGGTTTCCGAGGCGGTCCAGGGATCGGTAAAATCGTCGAGTTCGTAGTACAGGTCGAGAGACTCATCGATGTGCAGCGTTGGCATGCCTTCCTCACCAGAGAAGGATAATCCGGTCGATGGTCCCTACAAATTCTTGACCGACTCTTCAATGAGAGTATCCAACTCCGCAGCTTTTCTTTTTTCCATCTCCGTCCGTTGCGCCAGGATGGCGCCCCACGAGTCGCCCTGGTAGGTGTGGAATTTCTCCGCGTTCCACAACTCGGCGCGTTTGAACGATTTGGGGCAGTGGAAGTAGCATTCTTCGACGGTGACCTCGATGGCAAGCTGGGCCGGACGGCCTCGGGCGCTGAGTTTTTCCAGGAGCTGAGGTTCGTCGGCAATCCGGGCGCGGCCGTTGATACGCATGGTCCATTCCTCGCCCGGAATGAGAAAGAGTAAACCGACGTGCGGGTTCTCCAGAATATTGCTGATACTCTGGAACATTTTGTTACCGGCCCGGTCCGGGAGGTAGAGGGTGTGTTTGTCTGCGATTTTGATAAACCCCGGCGGGTCGCCCTTGGGTGAGGCGTCGCACCGTCCTTGAGTGTCTGCTGTCGAGACGATCACAAACGGGCACTGCTCAAGAAACCGCGCGGCAGCCTCATCGATATAGGGCAGCTTATGCTTGACGGCGAGTTGATCCGGGTCGCCAAAGCGCTCGGCTAACTCGTGCGTACTCTGTGGGACACTCTGGGCTATGGCTGTACTCATACTCCCCTCCTTAACTGTCCTGGGTACGATAGGGCAATTTGCACGCCGATGCAAAGGATTGTACAAAGGCGGCGCGCACGGGGAAAGAACCGGGGGGAGAGACGCGAAAGGGAGTCAGGGGGAGCATGATGAGCCAGGAACAGTACCAGGAGTCTATTCGGCCGCTGGAAGAAAAAACCCTGCTCTTTTTGCGAACGTTTGAAGACGTTCAGGAGAATATGCACTTCGGGAAGATACCGGAGGCGCAAGGACGGGTACGAGACACTCTTGGTGATTTTTTTGAAACCGCACTCTCCAGCGCTGCCAGCCTCGAACCGCCCGAAGATCTCGCCGGGTTTCACGCGGCCTTCGCTGCCGCACTGACGCATCTCAACAATGCCAGCACAGCTTTTCTTGGCGGGGTGCCTGGGCCGAATTTTGGTGGAGCGTTTGTCAATAGCCGCTTCTCGCTGTGTCGAGGCCTGGACCTTTTATACAACCAGCGGGGGCATCTCCCGACGCTCTCCCAATACTGGCTGCTGCCGGAGGCCGTGTCCCAGCGCGACGCCTTGGAGACGCGGGCTGATGATGGCGCGGTGCCGGTCGGCATGATCCATCAGACGCAGACTCAGGAACATGCCGAGTACTCATTGTATGTCCCGGAATACTATAGCCCTGACACAGACTGGCCGCTCATCGTCTGCCTCCATGGTGGGTATGGCCGGGGCGATGACTACATCTGGACCTGGCTGCGACCCGCCAAGAGCAAGGGCTATCTGCTGCTATCGCCTAAGTCCCTAGGTCCGACGTGGTCCGTCCTGCAGCCGCCGGTTGACAGCCGGTCAATCCGGGCCATGTTTGACACCGTGTGTGAGACCTATCGCGTTGATCGTTCGCGGGTATATCTGTCCGGTCTGTCTGATGGTGGAACCTATACCTATCTGCTGGGCCTGGACCAGGCCGAACTCTTTGCCGGGATAGCGCCTATTGCGGGCGAACTGAGCCCTGCCACCGATGGGATGCTGCGACAGAAGCGAGGTATCGATACGCCGATCCATGTGATTCACGGTGTGCATGACTTCATCTTTCCGGTCGAAGCTATTCGCTCATCGAATGAACTGCTCGAACACATCGGCTACAAGGTGAAGTACACCGAGCTGCCCGACTGGAGCCACGCTTTGACCTACACCATCAATGAAACCCTGGTGTTGCCGTGGTTTGAAAGTTTGGAACCGAAAGAACAAGGATAAAAGGGAGGAAACAATGTCTCAGGATATCGAAGCTCGTTTGCAGGCACTGGAAGCAAAGATTCAGGATTTGAGTGACCGCGAAGCCGTTCGCTCGCTACGGTTTCGTTATCACGAGTGCATCAACGGGGGGGAATTGGAAGCTATCCCCGATCTGTTCACTGAGGATGCTATCCTCGATTTTGACTATCTGGGCAAAGCCACTGGTCGGGCCGAGCTGACAAAGTTCTTTCAAGGCGTCGAAAGTCTGCTGTCTTTTGTGAAGCAGTTTATGCATAACCATGCGGTTGAGGTGCAGGGGGATACGGGAAAGGGCTATGCCTACCTCGAAGCAAAGACCATCTCAAAAGGGGAGGCGTACTTCGTGGCCGCTCGCTATGACGACGAGTATGTCAGACAGAATGGCGAGTGGAAGTTTAAGAAGATGTCGCTCACCCCGTATTTTACCGTTCCTTTCAAAGAAGGCTGGGCGCAAGAGAATCGGCTCAAGATGGGGAGATAGCAACCCCTGATCTTTAACGGGAAACACACAGGAGACACACCATGCCCTACCAACAGCTCAGTCTGGACCAAGTGGAAACGGCGGCGACTGGATTCAAAGGTCCGGAGGGTGTTGTCGTTGATCGTGAAGGGAACGTCTATGGCGGAGGAACAGACGGTGTGATCCGCAAGCTGGCACCGGATGGAACCGTCACGGAATGCGCGCGTACGGGCGGCCGGCCAGCCGGGATGGCGCTCGACCAACAGGGGAACCTCTTTGTGTGTGACCCTGGCAAGGCCGCGGTGCTCAAAGTGACGCCGGACGGTCAGGTCAGTCTGTTTGCCGATCAGGTTGGGGATATCAAACTCACCCTCCCGAATTTTCCGGTTTTTGACGCCGAGGGAAACCTGTATGTGTCTAACTCGACCGATCTGACATTCGGCAACTTTGATAAGCTGATGGAAGAACTGCGTAATCCATCACCGAAGGGGGCTCTCGTCCGCTTGCGACCGGATGGCCGCGGAGAAGTAGTGACGACTGGTATTTACTTCGCGAACGGGACGGCGATCGACCCCCAAGAACAGGCCGTGTACGTACTGCAATCAAGCCAGAATAACTGCATCCGAGTTGCCATGCATAAGGACGGGACTCACGGCAGCCCCGAAGTTTTTGGTGAAGACTTAGGAGCGCTGCCCGATGGGATGGCCTTTGATGCCGAAGAGCATCTTATTATTACCTTACCCATGGTGAACCGCTTAGTGGTACTTGATCCGAATGGACACCTGTCCGTTCTTATTGATGATCCAGACGGGACAAAAACGCAGGGACCGACGAACTGCGCCTTTGGTGGGCCGAATTTTGACGATCTGTATATTGCCCATCTTGAAGCCGACCATGTTGCGAAGGCCCACCTCGGGAGAAAAGGGCATCCATTGTACGACCGACGCTAAGGGAAGTGTTGGCTAGAGTGTACGCTTTAACGAAAACTGAAGGCGGGTGTGCTGTTTGAATGCTATGGCCGGGGAACGGTCGTTCAGTCTGAAATCAGTCTCATAGCTGATTACTCTTCGATGATCTCGATTGCGAACTCGGGGCATCTCTGCGCTGCTAAACGGGCTTTTTCCTCGAGTTCTGCTGGGATGTCGCCGTCAATGAGCAGCCCGGCGAGGTCCTCATCGTTAAGGTCGAAGAGCTCAGGTGCAAGTGCGTAGCAGCGTGCGTGGCCCTGGCAGGCATAGGCGTTTAAGTTAATCTTCACGGGAGATACACGGATATCCTGCTCATCCGCGACCAGTATGGCAACTCCTTCACCTCCCGGAAGCTGAGACTGAACCGCTGTCTGTCTGGCCCCACAACTCCAAGATCATCTGGTGTTTATTGGCGCGGCGTTTGACCGTTCGGCGCTTCTTGCTGTGCTCGATTCGTGTCTCGTCCCGCACTAGAGCGTTTTACACTGTCGTGTAGCGTATAGGGAGGGGGGCGTGGTAGGCTACGAGGGGCCAGGGGGGCATATGCAAGCGTATTCGATGGATCTCCGGGAGCGCGTGGTAGCCGATCGGGTGGCG
>MPMI01000008.1 GCA_002238415.1 Desulfurellaceae bacterium bin18
CGAAGAGGAAACGTGTCCTCCAATCAACATGCAGATGCCGGACACGTTTCCTCTTTGTGCCCCCGCCAGTCCGGGGTGATCACCCGAAAGGATTCGGTAAAGGCCGGCGCAATAAAGTCCCACCAGCGCGCATGGGCCGACCCGCCATGGCAGAAAATGAACGGGCGCTGGCCCGCTGCCCCCCAGTCGAGGTAGTGCAGGCGCAGATCATTGATCGTGACAAAGTGAGACTGGGGTCGGGACATGGGTGCCGATAACGCCGCAGGGGCGGCTCCCCTGCGGTTCTGTGCTCTTCCCGGCGTGCTTTCCTACGCCCCGTTCTTCTCCAGAATCGCCTTTGCCACTCTGGCTGGAGACATGGGCAACTCGGTCATCCGCACCCCGGTTGCTCGGTAAATGGCATTGGCAATCGCAGCGGGTGGTGGGATGATCGGCACCTCACCGACGCCACGAATACCGATGGGATGGCCGGGATTGGCCACCTCGACCAGAATGGTTTCGATCATAGGCAGGTCGAGACAGGTGGGCATGCGATAATCCAGAAAGCCGGTATTCCGCATGGTCCCATCCTCAGCGTAAAAATACTCTTCGTTGAGTGCCCAGCCGACACCTTGGGCCACGCCGCCCTGAATCTGCCCTTCGACATAGCTGGGATGGACGGCTTTGCCGACATCCTGGGCGGCAGTGTAGCGGAGAATATCGACTTTCCCGGTCTCGGGATCGATTTCCACATCAACCACGTGAGCGGCAAAGGCGGGCCCCACCCCGCGCGGCCGGACAGACGCGCGACCCATAACCGGACCACCGGCGCGGGGAAACTTGGGAGCGATTTCCTTCAAGCTCAGGGATTCGTGGCCATTAGTCAGACAGGAGAGCACCCCGTCCTGGTAGGTGACGTCTTCCGGCTTGACCTTCCAGACCGTGGCCGCCCGCTGCTTCAGTTGTCCGACGGCGTCTTGGGCCGCTTCATACACGGCCAGACCGGTAGCGAAGGTCACCCGACTGCCGCCGGTCGTATCGGTATGGCCAATGGATTCCGTGTCTGCGACAACCGGGTGCATGTCTTCCGACCTGAGTCCCAGGACCTCGGCCGCAATCATGGCGCACGAGGCCCGGCTGCCGCCGATATCGGGCGAGCCGGTCACCACATTGGCGCTGCCATCAGTGTTAATGCTCACCGTGGCGCTCGACTGAAACGCGGCATTAAACCAAAAACCGGTTGCCACTCCCCGCCCTCGGAGTTTTCCGTTTGCACTCTGGGGCGGTGGCGACTGATAGTGCTCGCTGTTGTGAATGGCCTCAACCGTTTCGAGATAGCCGATCCGTTTGAATTGAGGCCCGGCGGGTTGGGCCGTTCCTTCTTTGGCGCCATTGATCCGTCGTATTTCGAGCGGATCAAGCCCCAGCCTTTCCGCCATCTCGTCAAGAATCGTCTCGGCCGCCAGAGCGGGGTTGGTGGCACCGGGAGCGCGGTAAGCACACGTCTTGGGCTTGTTCAGCACAACGTCGTAGCCGTCGATCTGAAAATTTTCCAAGTCGTACGGAGCCAGAACGGTCATACAACCAGCCGCCACCGGTGAACCGGGAAAGGCGCCCGCTTCAAACGAGAGCTGGAGTTCGGCTGCCGTGATTTTGCCCTCAAGGTTGACGCCGATTTTGGCACGGATATGCGAGCCTGGCGTCGGGCCGGTTGCGCGCAGCACTTCGCTCCGAGACATGACCATTTTCACGGGTCGGCCGGTCAGTTTGGACAGGAGCAGGGCCACCGGTTCCAAATACACCGTGGTCTTACCGCCAAAGCCCCCCCCGATCTCGGCCGGCACGACTTTGATATCACCTGGGTTTATTTGCAGCATCGTGCCGCACAACTCGCGCACGGCAAACGGCCCCTGAGTGCTGACCCAGACCGTTGCCTTATCGTCCTGGTTATACTGCGCCACCGCGTTATGGGGCTCGATATAGCCCTGATGGACCATGCTGGTATCAAACTCGCGTTCGATCACCATCTCGGCCGCGGCAAACCCGGCAGCGAGATCGCCCCGCGAGAACTGAATATGGTTGGCGATATTGGTTTCTGTGTCATCCCCTGCATCGACTCCGGCGGTCCGCAGGTCGGGGTGGAGAATAACTGCGTTGTCCCGCATGGCTTCGAGCACATTCTGGACAAAAGGCAGCGGTTCGTACTCCACTCTGATGAGCTTGAGCGCCTCCTCGGCAACATGTGGGCTGGTCGCCGCGACGGCTGCGACCGCATGACCATCGTACAGGACTTTGTCGCGGGCCATAATGTTCGCAGCCAGGTGACGCGGGTTGACAAAGTTCTCGCCGATTTGCAGCATCCCCGGTTCAATCTCAGGAAAGTCGGCACCGGTAACGACCGCTTTGACGCCTGGCAGGGCCTGCGCCTCGGAAGTCTCGATGGATTTGATCCGCGCGTGGGGGCGTGGACTGCGCAGCACTTTCCCGTGCAGGAGACCCGGCAGGGTAATATCCGCTCCATAGCGGGCGCGTCCCGTGACTTTATCAACCCCGTCGTGCCGAATGGGACGGGTGCCAATCACCTTGAACTGATGCTCGTGTTGGGCTTCCATGTCCACCTCCCGTACACAAAAACGGGGAAGAGCTAACCGCCCTTCCCCGTTCAAAAGTTATCGTAATAGCGGTTTACCCGCCTCCAATAGCGGGCACAAAATGGACCTCGCCTTCATCTGGAACCGATTCGGTCAACCCTTCCGTCCCGATCTCTCCGTTGATCGAAACCGCAATGGAGCCGACCAAGTCCCCGTCCTCAACCACGCGACTCCGAAAACCAGGGAACTGGCGTTCAAGGTCTTCGACTATTTCCCCCACTGTTTTCCCGGTGGCAATCGTGCGATCTTTGCCACCGGTTAATTTCCGCAGGAGCGAAGGGATATAGACGGTTGCCATAGGGCGCGGGCTAGGGGCACGTCGAGACGTGCCCCTCTTTGGGTCGCTATCCGTTTTTCTCCAGGATCGCCTTGGTCACGCGTGGGGGTGACATCGGCAGGTCCAACATGCGCACGCCGGTTGCGTTATAGATCGCATTGGCGATGGCAGCCGGCGGCGGAACAATCGGCACTTCGCCCACACCCCGCACACCCACCGGGTGACCGGGGTTCGGGACCTCAACCAGGACGGTTTCAATCATGGGCAAATCCAGACAGGTCGGCATCCGATAATCCAGGAAGCCAGTGTTCTGCATACATCCGTCTTCGCCGTAGACGTATTCTTCGTTGAGCGCCCAGCCGACTCCCTGGGCCACGCCACCCTGCATCTGACCTTCCACGTAGCTGGGATGGACGGCCTTCCCGACGTCCTGGACAGCCGTGTAGCGCAGCACGTCCACTTTGCCGGTTTCCTCGTCCACGGCCACGTCAACCACATGGGTGGCGAAACCCGGCCCCACACCGCGTGGGTTGACGGATGCGCGACCCGCGACCGGCCCGCCGGTCCGCGGCAGCTTGCCGGCGAGCTCCTTGAGGCTCAGGGATTCGTTGCCGTTCTCAGTACAACTGAAGACACCGTCCTGAAACACGACTTTATCCGCATCGACCTTCCAGGATTTGGCTGCTCGCTCCTTGAGTTGCTTGAGCACATCTTGGGCGGCTTCATACACGGCCGTCCCGGTGGCAAAGGTGACCCGGCTGCCACCGGTCATATCCGTATGCCCAATGGACTCGGTGTCGGCCACGACCGGGTGGACTTCTTCGGCCTTGAGGCCGAGCACCTCCGCGGCAATCATGGCGCAGGATGTCCGCGTGCCACCAATATCGGTCGAACCGGTGACCACATTGGCGGTACCGTCGCTGTTAATGGCCACGGTCGCGCTGGACTGGAAACCGGCGTTAAACCAGAAGCCCGAGGCCAGTCCCCGACCAACCCGGCGGCCTTCGACCTGAGGCAGCTCGGACTTGAAGTGGTCGCTGTCCTTGGCGGCTTCGAGCGTTTCAAGGAAGCCGATCTGGCCAAATTTCGGACCCGCGGGCTGCGCCGTGCCCTCTTTGGCGCCGTTGATGCGACGGAACTCCAGAGGATCAATCCCCAACTTTTCCGCGAGTTCGTCGATCACCGTCTCTGATCCCATGGCCGCGTTGGTTGCGCCCGGAGCCCGGTAGGCCGCGGTCTTGGGCTTGTTGACCAACACGTCGTAGCCGTCGATTTGGAGATTCTCGATGTCATACGGAGCAATAACGCACATACAGCCCGCGCCGACCGGAGAGCCCGGAAAGCCGCCGGCTTCATAGGCCATCCAGACTTCGGCAGCCGTAATCTTGCCGTCCTTGTCCGCTCCCATCTTCACCTTGATATGCGAACCAGGAGTCGGGCCGGTGGCCTTGAGCACATCGGCCCGGCTCATGACCATCTTGACCGGCTTGCCGGTATGCTTCGACAGCATGAGTGCAACCGGCTCGTAGTAAATAGGAATCTTACCCCCAAAACCGCCACCGATCTCGGCGGGAATAACCTTGATCTTGCTCGGTGGCATGTCGAGCACAAAAGCCGTTTGATCCCGGGCCGTAAACGCGCCCTGGGTGCTTACCCAGATCGTACTCTGCCCGTCCGAACTGTACTGCGCCACGGCGTTGTGCGGCTCAATATAGCCCTGGTGGACCATGGAGGTGTCAAACTCTCGCTCAATGACCACTTCAGCGGCGGCAAAGCCCTCGGCCAAGTCTCCACGCGCGAACTGAAGGTGATTGGCGACGTTCGTATCCGTGGGCTCGCCATCCTCGCCCTTGCCCAAGCCGGGGATCAGGATCGGGGCCTTATCATCCATGGCCTCAACAACGCTCTGCACATGCGGCAGGACTTCATAGTCAACCTTGATCAGCTTGGCGGCTTCTTCGGCGATATGCGGGCTGGTGGCGGCGACTGCGGCCACCACATGGCCGTCATACAGAACCTTGTCTCGGGCGATGCAGTTCAGAGACAGATGTTGCGGGTTGATCGGCAGTTCACCCATTGCCGCCATACCCGGCCCAATCTCCGGAAAGTCCTGCGCGGTGAGGACCGCTTTCACCCCCGGCACAGCCTTGGCTGCCGCCGTGTCGATCGATTTGATTCTGGCGTGGGCGTGCGGGCTGCGCAGGACCTTGCCGTGCAAGAGCCCAGCCAGACTGACATCGGCGCCATACTGGGCCCGACCAGTGACTTTATCGACCCCATCGTGCCGAATCGGACGTGTCCCGATGACCTTGAATTTATGTTCTTGTTGGGTAGCCATGTTTACCTCCCTTGCATTTCAGCGGCGGCGTCTTGCACCGCTCTCACGATCTTGTCATAGCCCGTGCAGCGACAGAGATTGCCAGCTAGGGCATAGCGAATTTCATGCTCAGTCGGGTTGGGGTTCCGGTCCAACAGCGCTTTGGACGTGACTAAAAAGCCGGGGGTGCAGATGCCGCACTGGAGGGCCGCATGTTCCAGGAATTTCTTCTGGAGCGGATGCAGGGTATCTCCGTCGGCCAGGCCTTCAACCGTGGTGATGTCTTTGCCCTCGGCTTCAACACCGAGCACCAGACAGGAGTCGGTGGGGCGTCCATCCATAATGACGCTGCACGCACCGCAGTCGCCCGTCAGACAGCCTTCTTTCGTGCCGGTATAGCCCACGACATCCCGCAGCACTTCAAGCAGGCTCTGACGTGGTTCACACAGGAACTCGGTCTCTTCCCCATTAACTGTTGTTTGTACGTGTACTTTCTTCATGTATGTCCTGCCTTCCCAATAACCTAGCGTGCCCGCGCCCGCGCGGCTGCTTCTTTCAAAGTGCGGCGGGTGAGAACACCGACCAGATGCGTCCGAAATTCTGCCGTGCCGCGCATATCACTAATGGGTGAGGCGGCTTGCTGAGCGAGCTGTGCAGCAGCCTCGATAGCGGCATCGTCCAGCGTTTTCCCGACCAGAGAATCGCCCGCTTCTTTGGCCAACAGTGGCCGGGCGGCAACCGCACCCAGACCGATGCGGGCCGCAGTGCAGGTGTCGCCATCAAGCGCCACACACGAGCCCACGCCAACGACAGCGATATCCATCTCGTTCCGAGGGATAAAACGTTGGTAACAGTCAGACGCCTGCCCCTGTGGGGCGGGAATCTGGAACGCCACCAGTAACTCGTTCGGGGCGAGTACCGTCTGGCCGGGCGCGGTGACAAAGTCTTCCGCTGCCACCTCCCGCGTCCCGTTGGGTCCGGCGATATGACAGACCGCACCCAAAGCAATCAGCGCCGGCGTCGTATCTGCGGCGGGGGAGCCATTGCAGACGTTTCCACCTACCGAGGCGCGCGCCAGGATCTGATCGGAGCCGATCAGCCCGGCAGCCTCAACCAGCCCCGGATAGTGCTGCTGCACCGTCGCGTCAGCAATAATATCGCAGCACGCCCGCGCGGCTCCAAGTTGGAGTCCGTTTTGCGCGTCAAAAGACAATGCCTGGAGTTCTGGGATCTTTTTGGCGTCTATCACCTGTCCCGGTTGTCGAACACCGGCACGCATCTGGATAATCAGATCCGTACCGCCTGCCAGCATACGCCCATTTTCGCCCGCTGCCGCCAAAACACTAATGGCCTGATCGAGCGAAGTCGGCGCTTCATAATTCAGTTCGTGCAAGGTCGCCTCCTTTTCCGATTTTGATTCGTCTTCCTGCCTTTCTGCAGGCTCCTAGATTGCTATAGAAAAGCGCCAGGAAGTGCAAGGGTTCCAAAGA
Organism: Desulfurellaceae bacterium bin18; assembly: GCA_002238415.1. Taxonomy (GTDB): domain Bacteria; phylum Desulfobacterota; class Binatia; order Bin18; family Bin18; genus Bin18. The sequence continues at coordinate 6,715 of MPMI01000008.1, forward strand.
GTAAACGTGTCAACAGCTTTGTATCTAGGGGGACACGTTTACTCTTTCAGACGTTCTGTCTTATCTTTTTCGTGCGCCAACCCACTGGGCGTACTCTTGGGGCGTATCAATATCGGCGCGAATACCGGGATCGTCGAGCGCAAGCTCACACACCCGCTCCGGGTCTTTGCGGACCACCACCTTTGCCCCTCTATCCAGCGGGGCCGCCAGAAGCTCTCCGTAGACACCCTTTGAGAACAGCACCGGATGGCCGCGGCGGCCCTGGTAGGACGCGATAATAATAGGAAGGGGATCGGTCGCAAACGACGCCATGAGGGCCTGTATGGTCTCAGCTTGGATAAGGGGGTGATCAACCAGATTGACCACTGCGGCCTCGCTCTCGGGCGACAGGGTCTGAATCCCCACTTGCAGAGAAGAGAGTTGGCCCAGTCGATACTGCGGATTCAGCACGGTCCGAAGAGCGGGATGCTTCGGGACGACCGCCCGAATCGGTTCGGCGTGCTCATGCGCGCCGAGTACGACGATGAGTTCATCGACTCCGGCGCTCAAAAAGCTGGTGCAAATGTTTTCAATAAAGGTTTGTCCCTGGTAGTCGAGCAGCGCTTTGGGTGATCCCATCCGCCGGGACTCACCTGCGGCCAGGATAATTCCAGAAATCATACCCAGAAATCATACCGCGTGTCGGTTGAGGGCAAGAGTGGTTAGGGCGTAAATTTGAGCGGTCCGTCAGGCCGGACTTTGGCGGCCAGTGAGAGCGTATCCGGCGGGCCCTTGCGCCGGGCGCGAACGATCTCGGCCGTAATGGCGACGGCAATCTCCGCCGGTGTTTCTGCCGCAATATCAAGTCCCAACGGGGTATGTACGCGGGCGACGTCTTCAGGGCTATAGCCCTGTTCAACCAGGCGTTCGAGGGTCCTTTTTGAGCGCCGCCGGCTGCCGATCATGCCAATATAGGCCGGATTCTTCTTGAGTGCGGCCTTGACCGAGGTCTCGTCCCACACATGGCCGCGCGTGACCACAACGACAAAGGTCTGCCGGTTGATATTCAGGCTGTTCAGGACATCCTCAAACGGTCCGACTCGAACCTCGGCGGCACGAGGAAAGCGTTCCCGATTGGCAAAGGCCCAGCGATCATCCACCACAACGGTATGGAAGCCGAGCATCGCCCCTATTTCGCACAGCGGCTGCGCAATATGGCCGGCCCCAACAATGAGCAAGGTCTGCACCCCGGTCTGCACGTCAACGAAAACACGCGGCCAATCCTCTTTTCGGACAAGCGCGTCTTCCCGGACTTCACCCTGGGGTGACACGGCAAACAGTTGGGGTTTGCCTGAGGAGACAGATGAGGAAAATGTCTCGACTGTTTCTGCGGTGATTGAGACGGACGGAGTCAGAGACGCCCCGCCGTTTCCATCCTGGCCAAGAGACAGGCAGCTCTTTGTTCCGGGTCGGACGCCGCTGAGCGAGTCGAGTGCCGTGACCAGAGCCGCGGGCTGGTGAGCACGCGTCGCCTCGGCCAAGGTCTGTGCTAATGCGCGGTGTTCCTCCGGCTGCCAGAGGTCAAGCGCGACATCCATCACCCCACCACAGACCTGGATCTCGTCCTGATCAAAGTCGCCGGTTAGATCAACCTGCACAATACGCGGGGGGAGTTTCTGGTCCAGCACCGGATAGGCCCGGCGGAGCACCTCCCCTTCGCCACAGCCCCCGCCAATAGTCCCAAACGGCTGGCCTTCGGGAGGCACGACCATTTTCGCTCCGACCTCACGCGGCACAGAGCCGCGCGTGCGGATAATCGTCGCCAACACAAAAGGCTTGCCAGCCGCCAAAATTTCTTCAGCACGTTCCCAGAGATCTTCCACGACACGAATCCTATCTGAACAGTTGGGGGGAAAGCAATGGAATACTGTCCGTTTTGCGAGCTTATTGGAAACGAGGCATAATCTGTTGAGCGAAGGTCTGCAACACCTGGGCCGGATCGCCGGTCAGTGGTCCAAGAAAAATTTTCTTGACCCCGGCCTCGGCTGCGCGCTCGACTTGATCGATACAGTCCTGGGGCGTCCCCGCGATGGCGAAGCGCTCGGCCAGATAGTCCTTCAGGCCCAGTTCATCAACCATCCTGGCGTGAAAGCGCTCGGCGCCGAGCAGTTCGTGTTCATGCGGACGGTAGGCGGCCTTGAGTTTTTCAATCGATTCCCACAGTTCGGCAGGAATACGCTTGCCCTCCAAGGTTCGCCGAAAGGCATGGTTGGCACTCGCGGCCAGGGCCATGCGGATTTCATCCACTGCGGCCTGCGTGGTCTCGGCCACATTGGTTTTGGCAAAAAACCAGATATCCAAGTCGTCAAGTTTCCGTCCGGCAGCCTTGGCTCCAGCCTCGATACGGGCATAGGCGTCCTGCACAACCGCAGGGCTCAGTCCGCTGCCCACGATCACCCCATCGGCTAACTCACCCGCCAGTTGCAGGGTCTTTGGCCCCTCGGCACAGACGTACACGGGAACCGGCCTTTTCACCCAGACTTGGCGAACAGTTTTGCCCTGGAAGCGGGTTTCGCCAGTATAAAATCCTTTGATTGCTTCGAGCGCTTCGCGAAACTCGGCGAGTCGAGCGGCCTTGAGACCCACGTTATACACGGCACTGTCACCCGTCCCAATGCCAAGAAAAGCGCGGCCGTCCGACAGTTCGTTGATCGAGGCAATGGCCCCTGCCGTGACCGCGGGATGGCGGGTCAGGGGGTTGGTCACAAATGTTCCCATCCGCAGCCGCCGGCTATTCAGCGCGCATTGGGTCAAGGTCACATAGCAATCCGGCCATAGCCAGTGTGCGTCCGGTACGCCCACCATCTCAAAGCCCCAGGCTTCAATCCGGCGCACCAGCCCCGGCAGATCAGGATAGCTGTGCGCAAGGGGAATGGTGGCGAATTGGGTGCTCATCGGCTTACAGCGTAAACGTGCCAACAGCTTTATACTAGAGGAGGACACGTTTACCCTTTCCTCTCTTCTGGGAGTAGCCTACCCGCTTCAGTTCAAGAGCACCATTGCTGCGCGTTCCCGCCTGACTTATGCTGCGTTCTCATGCAGGTTCGTTTGCTTACTCAATCCGATACGACCCCACTCCAGAGCGTGGCAACGGACCAGTATTTTCTTCACACCGTCGTTGAGACACAGCTCCCAATCTTGCGCGTCTATACGTATCCGGAGGATGTGCTGCTGCTCGGTCGGTATCACGCTGCCGGCGCACTCGGCCAAGACCCAGGTCTGACAATCGCTCGGCGTCTGAGTGGCGGACGAGCCTTTCCGAGCGGTAACGGGTTTGTCCAGTTCTCGCTCATTGTCCCGCACCGTTCGTTCTTCTTCTCCGCCGACCCGCACCACATCGCGCCGTTTCAGATCCTCAACCGTTACGTCCGCGGGGTGCTGCACGGCCTCAAAACCGGCGGGGTTGACGTCTTCTATCCAGGGCAGGATTTTCTGACGGTCCAGCGGCTGCCGGTTGGCTGGCACTCTTTTGTGACAGCAGACAGCGGAGCCGTGCTGTATGAAGGCGGCGTGTTTGTCCAACGGGATATGAGCCTCCTGCCCCATCTTCTTGATCGGGCCGACCCGCAGGGGACTCTTCCCTGTCAGCTCTTTATGCCGGACCAGGTTCACAATTTGGATAAGGTCCTCGGGCGGTCTCTTGCGTCGGACCAAGTTGTTCATCTGCTCCGGAACGGCTTTACCCAGCAGTTCGAACTGGAATGCCTCGACCGCGACCTGGACAAAAACGAGCGGGCATCCATTCTGGGAAAACAGGCTCAGTCCGACCCTGTGCCGAACAGCCGCCCGCTGCGCTCCGACCTCCCGCATGCAGCAACGAGGCAAACCCCACTTGGAGAACTTCGGGTCCGCTTCTCTCTCACTCCTGAGCGGACAATCGAGACGATCCAGTTCTCGGGTGATTTTCTTGCCAACCCGGCAGGGATACAGGCGTTGGAGCACAATCTCGAAGGCTGTCCGCTGGAGAAAGCTTCACTTTGGCAGGTCATTGACCGGACCTTTCTTGAGCCGGAGCATTATCTGATTGGGGCCGGGAAGTTAGCCGACTTACCCGGAGTGATGATAAGCGCCTCGAAGAGTAAACGTGTCCAGCATCTCTATACATAGCTGGAGGTCACGTTTACTCTTTTCCCCAGTCCCGCCAATCGAGTAGGCTATGGAGGACACTCAGAACAAGGCGCTCCAGCGCGGTCAGATTGCAGCCGGGCTCCTCGCCGACGACGACCTCACGCGGCTTTCAGCGTTGGCTCTGCTTGAGTCGGAGAGAACACTAACGTCTCTCTCGGACGACGTGGTCCGTAACCTTCTCTCGTGTCTGGGGCATCGTACCAAAAAAATACAACGTGGTGCGGCGACCGTCCTCGTCCGCTTCGCCTCCCAACAGCCTGACATTATCGCGGCGCTGACACACAAGCTGACGCATCCGGACGCGCGGCTGCGCTGGACGGCGGCTTTTACCCTCTCCCAGCTTGAGCCGCCGAGCCCCTCGCCTCAAAGAGTAAACGTGTCCTCCAATCAGACACAACTGCTGGACACGTTTACTCTTCTTCCTGTTTTAATCGAAAACCTGGGACACCAGGAAAGCGACCTGCGCTGGGCCGCGGCAACTGCGGTCTTGCAGCTCGCCCGGCACTATTCTCAAGACGTGGCTCAGGCCATGATCCAGCTCGTGCATAAGGGCAATGCCGTACAACGCCGTATGGCCCTCTACTGCCTCCGCGACCTGAAGCAAACGGATCACACAGCCCAGGACGCCTATCTCGCCAGCCTGCGTGACGAGGACCCTATGGTCCGCCTGGGCGGTTTGTCCTGTCTAGGTAAGCTCCGACTGAGGAGTGGAGCAATGCGAGCAGCGATTCTCCGGCTTTTAGAACACGACCCGGACATGGGTGTCCGCCGTGCGGCTGCCGTAACCTGCGGGCAGATCGGCGACACGGACACACCTATCATTGAGGCGTTGCAGCGAACGGCTCAAGCGGCTGACACCAGCCTCAGCAAAGCATCGGCCAGAGCACTCAAGAAACTGCTATACCGGACGTAAAATGCGGGTGATGAAGCTTTACGACAGGTAACCCATCGGCTCGTTTTTCAGCAGTTCAACAATCACCTGCTGCCGGGTCTTGGGCCGCGTTTGGTTTTGTCCCTTCCCATCCAAGACAAACAGACCGCGCTTATACGTTCCACCGCCGTGCTGACACGTGTCCCACAACCGCTGCCACCGCTCGGGCGAGCGGACCCACTGTCTGAGGATTTTCTCTTGGTTGGTCATCCCTCCGTCTTGGCTGAATTCTGGCGCGAGCGCAAGAGCCGTACCTGGAAAGTCCGGGTATGCGACGGAAGACCGCTTCCATTATGAGCAGGCTCTCCTGCTCCGTGTGAAACCAGGCTTACGGGGAAACCGGACTTACGCGGCCTGCCCCTCTACACTCGGCTGTGGCGTTCCGACCAAAGCCGTTTTTTCCCCGTATACGAAGCGAGGTTTGAACGTATTCAGGATCGCCGGCAGGACGGTCATCGAAACCAAGAGACAGGCGCCCATATTGAGCGACAGCATGGCGCCCAGATAAAAATTGGGCCGAAAATTCGAGGTGAGGAAGACCAGGAAGCTCGCCGTCACAACGAGTGCATTAAAAAAGATCGCTTTGCCCGACGTCGCCATGGTAGCGGCGGTAATCTCTTCCGGGTCAGTCAATCCAGAGCGGATTTTAATCCGGTATTTATTCAGGAAATGGATCGTATAGTCGATGCCAATGCCAATCACCATGGAGGCGGTCAACGATTTACCAACCTCAAGGGGAATGCCAAGCAGCCCGAGCAGTCCAAAACTGAAGACCATGACTAAACTAATCGGGATAATATTAATCAGCCCAGCGACCCAGGAGCGAAACATAAACGCCGTCAATAAAAAGACGGCCACGAGTGAGACGACGAGACTGGCCAACTGCCCAGACACCACCAGTTCGCTGAAACGGGTGGTCAGATAGCCATTGCCGGCAATCCCAAGCCGAAAACCGCTGTTGGTTTCCCAACCAATAACCGTCGGCTCAATGCCAGCCAGCCAGCGTCCAAAGCGGATAGACCACGGATCCTGTGAGCCAGTATCGGCTGTACCGCTATCCCCTGCCTGCCCAAACTCACGCACGGCAAAGTCTTGCACAATCCCAACCACACGTTCGATGTCCTGGGTGCTGTCCGAGCGCAGAAATATGGTCATGTTGGCGTGTTGATAGTCATAATCCACGATTTCATCAAAATCGTCCGGGTCGCCAGAGAAGGAGTAGAGCAACAGGTACTGGGCGATGAGGTCTTGCGAGTCTGGAATCACTTCCATTTCGGGCTGATCCTCGTTCATGACCCGGTTCATGCGTTTGATATACTCGGCTAACGAGAGAGACCCGCCAACGATAGGGTCTTGTTCGACGACGGTTTGGAGGCGGTCAAGCTGCCCGAGCAGCACCGGATCTTTGAGCCGGTCCGGCTGATGTCCTTCAAGCGCGATATATAGCGGGAGATTGCCTTGGAATGTCTCGCCTAGGACGGTATCCGCAACCCGCACGGGGCTGTTTGGATCGGACATCTTGATAAATGAAGTATCGACAAAAATGCGCTGCGCCCCAAGCAGACACACCAGCATGACACAGGCTGTCACGCCCCCCACCACGAGTGGTTTACGCGCAACGCCGACGCCTAAGCGGGAGAGCGTCCGGGCTGCCCAGCCCGTCGCCGCGAGGTCACCACTGCGGCCCATTTGGGCGCGCAAGCCCCGGCCGACCTTGACTGGCAGGAGGCTCAACAGGGCCGGAAAAAAGGTGATGGAGAAGACCATCGCGGCCAGGACGCCTATAGAGGTGAAGATGCCAAAATAGCGGATCGGGAGAATGCTGGCGGTCAGGAAGGATAAAAAACCGGCCGCCGTCGTCAAGGAGGTGAAGACCACCGGCTGCCACATCTCTTGCATCGCGGCGAGTACTGCGTCGACTGAGGAAACGTCCGGATGTTGCAAGACCTCATCGTAATAGCGGCTCAGAATATGAATGCCGTTTGCCACCCCAACCGCCATCAGGATAACCGGCATCATGGTGGAAATGGAATACATCGGAACACCCACGGCCGCCATAATGCCTAAGGTCCAAATCACGGAGACGCCGACCACCGCCAAGGGGAGCAAGACGCCGCGCACACTCCGATAGGTAAAATACAGCGTGCCGAGGACAATCACGAGAATGAGTGGGATGAAGGTCTCCATGTCCTGCCGCATCCCCTCCTCAAAGGTGACCTCCAGAGCGCCTTGGCCCGCAATATGGAATTCCTCTGGAGCGCCGGCCGCTTTTTTCGCCTCAACCATATCCCGGATCGTCGTATAAATAGCCATCCGTCTGGCCGTGCCTTCGAGAGTCCCTCCGCCAGGTTCCATTTTGGCCGTGATGAGCATCCCGGTGCCGTCCTGGGAGACGATCCAATTGACGAACATCGAATTGTGAAAGAGGGCTTGCCGTAATGCGTCGAGTGACTCGGGTGATTGAGGCACCGTTTCCATGAACGGATCAACGGCCATGCCGTCCGCCGTACCGGTGATATTATCGAGCGTGGCCACACTCGCCACGTCTTCATCGCGGACGGCTTTGATGCCAGGCAACAGGGCGATCTTTTCCGAGAGTTCTTTGATCGTCGCGAGCGTACGCGGATTGAAGACGCCGTTTTCGCCCGGATTTTTATTCAGAACCCCGACAACGATCAGGTCGCGTATGCCAAAGCGCTCCTCGACCAGATCGTTATAGCTCATGACCGGATCGTTTTGGGGAATAAAGGCGTCGGCATCGCCCTCAAAGCGCAACGACTGCAGCTGGACCCAGGCCAGGCCGGTACAGCCCAGAACAAGGCCAATGACCAGGAAACGAAAGCGGATGATCCAGCGGAAAAATGACTCCATGCTGACGATAGCTCCTTATATTTCTGACACTGCTGAGTAGCTGTGAGCAAGTAGAAACGAGAAAGTGAGTTCACCGGTATTAGGGCGAATCGACAATTAACACAGGACTAGGGAGTAAGCTATTACGCAGGCCAAGGCGCTGCTCACTGGCCGCCGCGCCCGCTCCGTCATTGCCGACAAAGCCGATGATAGTCAGGAACTCCTGGCCTTCATTAAAAACCAAGGGGCTACGCCAGTCATTCCTCCCCGGGCAGGGCGCCTAGCGCCCCGGTCCTATGACACGACCCTCTATAAGCACCGCAACTGGATTGAGCGCACCTTCAATCGGCTCAAACACTGCCGCCGCCTTGCCACCCGCTATGACCGCAAGACCGCCCCCTGCCTCGCCTTCTTACACCTCGCGGCCTTCGCCCTCTGGCAGTATTACATGTCGATTCAGCCTAGGCCTCAGATTCTTGAACTACCACGAGTGGCGCTTCTTTATCGCCATACACAAACCGTGGCCGAAACCGATTCAAAATCGCCGGCAGGACCGTCATCGAGACAATCAAGCAGGCTCCCATACTGAGAGACAGCATGACACCCAGGTAAAAGAGGGACTCGAAGTTCGAGGTGAGAAAAATCAGGAAGCCGCCGATAACCACGACCGCATTAAAAAAGATGGCCTTGCCGGAGGTGGCCATCGTGGCCGCTGTAATCTGCGTGGGGTCTATTTGACCGTCTTGGAGCCCCTCTCGGACTTTGACCCGATACTTACTCAGAAAGTGAATCGTATAATCGATGCCAATACCGATGGTCATCGAGGCAGTCAGCGATTTCCCAATCTCTAGCGGGATATTCAGCAGCCCCAGCAGCCCAAAGCTAAAAATCATCACCAGGCTAATCGGCAGGACATTAATCAGCCCGGCAACGAACGAGCGAAACATGACCGTGGTAAGCAGAAAGACCGCGCCGAGCGAGGTCACCAAGCTCGCCAGTTGCCCGGACACAATCAGTTCGCTCAGGCGGTTCAGGAGGTAGCCATTGCCCGCAATCCCGATCCGAAAGCCGCTGTTTGTCTCCCACCCCGCCACCGTGGGCTCAATGCCGGCCAACCAGCGGCCCAAGCGGAGTCCCAGCGGATCATGGGTGGCAGCGTCGGTGGCTTCATTCTGGCCAAATTCCTCGACCGCAAAGTCGCGGATAAGCTGCACGACACGTTCGACGTCTCGGGTCCTATCGGAGCGCAGATAGACCGCTACGTTGGCATGCTGGTAGTCATAATCCACGACATCGTCGAAATCATCCGGATCACCCGAAAACGAATACAGCAGCAGATACTGGGCAACCAGGTCACGAGAAGTTGGGATGACTTCCATTTCTGCACGATCTTCATTCATGACCCGGTTCATCCGTTTGATGTATTCCGCTAATGACAAGGAGCCACCCACATCAGGATCCTGCTCCACCCGCGTTTGCAGGCGGTCCAGTTGATCGAGCAGGACCGGATCTTTGAGCCGATCAGGCTCATGCCCTTCGATTGCCACATAGATAGGCACGGTGCCTTGAAATGTATCGCGCAGGACCATATCGCTAACGCGTAGCTCGTGGGATGGGTGAAACATCCCGACCATGGTCGAGTTCACGACAATCCGCTGCGTGCCGAGCACGCACAGCACAACAACGAGCGCGGCCGGCACCCATACGACCAGTGGACGACGTGCCACACCGCGACCGAGGCGCGCCAAGAAGCTGGCTGCCCAGCCGGCGGCTGCCAAGTCTCCACTCCGGCTCATTTGATTGCGCAGACCCCGGCTGACGGTCGGCGACAACAAACTCAACATGGCCGGGAAAAAGGTCAGCGAGAAGAGCATCGCGACCAAGATTCCCACTCCACTAAACACCCCAAAATAGCGGATAGGGACAACGGTCGCAGTCAGAAAAGATAAGAACCCGGCTGCGGTGGTCAGCGAGGTCAAAATGACGGGCTGCCACATCTCTCGCATGGTCACAATCACCGCGTCAGCTGAGGAAATATCCGGATGCTCTAATAGCTCTTCGTAATAGCGACTCAGAATATGAATGCCATCCGCCACGCCGATGGCCATGAGAACGACCGGCATTATGGAGGTGACAAAGTACATTGGAATACCGAGCGCGGCCATAATCCCGAGGGTCCAGATCACCGACACGACAACGACTGCCAGCGGCAGGAGGACGCCGCGCAGGCTTCGATACGTACAATATAAGGTTCCCAGAAGCACGACCAAGGTCAGGGGTAAGAAGGTTTCCATGTCGCGGGCTTCCTCTTCCGACAAAGTGACTTCGACCGCTCCACGCCCGGCAATATGAAATTCTTCCGGCACGCCCGTCGCCTTTTTAGCCTCGACCATGTCTCGGATCGAGGTATACACAGTCATCCGTCGCGCCGTGCCTGCCTGTGTGTCTTCGGCTGGCTCCATCTTGGCCATGATGAGCAGTCCCGTCCCGTCTTGCGAGACGACCCAATTGACGAACATGTGATTGGCGAAGATGGCCTGTTTAAGATCTGCCAGCGCATTGGCTGCGTCGGGAACGGCTTCCATAAACGGATCAACGTTTATACCGTCGACGGTGCCAGTGATATTATCCATCGTGGCGATACTGGCCACATCTTCGTCCCGGATGGCTTTGATTCCGGGTTGCAGAGCAAGGCGTTCCGAGAACTCTTTGACAATGCCTAAGGTCCGTGGATTAAAGACGCCATTCTCGTCGGCGTTGTCGTTCAGTACCCCAATCATAATGAGATCACGGATGCCGAATCGTTCTTCAACTACTCTGCTATAGGTGAGGATCGGATCATCGAAGGGGAACATGGCTTCAACATCGTTATCAAAGCGTAATGTTTGAATTGGGAGGGCGGCCAGCACGGTGCTGCCGAGGACCAGTCCGATGACCAGCCAGCGAAAACGAATGATGCTACGAAAGAACGATTCCATTAGGTGCCTCCTATCCGGCCACTGCTTCTTGCTGCGGCGCGGTGCTCATGCCAGCCGCTTTTTCTTGGCCATACACAAACCGTGGCCGAAACCGATTCAAGATCGCCGGCAGGACCGTCATCGACACGACCAGGCAGGCGGCCATATTGAGCGACAGCATCGCGCCCAAGTAAAAGTTTACCCGGAAGTTGGAGGAGAGCAGGACCAGGAAACCGGCGATGACCACCACGGCATTAAAAAAGATCGCCTTGCCTGAGGTCGCCAGCGTGGCCGCCGTAATCTGGGCCGGGTCGGTCAGCCCCTCCTGGACTTTGAACCGGTACTTACTCAGAAAGTGAATAGTATAGTCGATGCCAATGCCAATGACCATGCCCGCGGTGAGCGATTTCCCAAGCTCCAACGGGATACCTAACAGCCCGAGGAGGCCAAAACTAAAGATCATCACCAGGCTGATGGGAATGATATTAATCAGGCCGGCGACCCAGGAGCGAAACATGAGCGTGGTGAGCAGAAAGACCGCGCCCAGCGAAGTCACCAAAGTCGACACCTGTCCGGACACCACCAATTCGCTCAAGTGTTTGAACTTGTAGCCATTGCCCGCAATCCCGATCCGAAAGCCACTGTTCGTCTCCCAGCCGGTCACCGTAGGCTCAATGCCGGTCAGCCAGCGACCCAAGCGGAGGCCAAACGGGTCATCTGCTGCCGTGCTGGAGTCTCGGTTATAGCCAAACTCACGGATGGCGAAGTCGCGGATAATGTTGACAACCCGCGTTACATCCCGGGTGCGATCGGTGCGCAGAAACACTACGACGTTGGCATGTTGGTAGTCGTAGTCCACGACTTCGTCGAAATCATCCGGATCCCCGGAGAACGAGTACAGCAACAGATACTGGGCGACGAGATCCTTGGAGGTCGGGATGACTTCCATATCGGGGCGATCCTCGTTCATAATCCGGTTCATCCGTTTGATATATTCCGCGAGCGACAAGGAGCCGCCCACGACAGGGTCTTGCTCAACCGTCGCTTGCAGGCGGTCCAGTTGATCGAGCAGGACCGGATCTTTGAGCCGATCCTGCTTATGCCCCTCGATCGCCACATAGATGGGGACGGTGCCCTGAAATTTTTCACGCAAGATCGTATCGCTCATGCGCAGCGCGTTGTCCGGGGCCAAGATGCCAATCCACGTCGAGTCGACAAAAATTCGCTGCGCCCCGAACAGGCACAGGCCCATCACGATTGCGGTCGGCACCCAGACCGTGAGTGGGCGGCGTGCCACGCCACGGCCTACGCGCGCCAATAGCGTGGCGGCCCAGCCGGTGGCGGCCATGTCGCCACTCTGCTCTCTCTGCCGACGCAGCCCCCGGCTGACGGTGGGTGACAGCAGGCTCAGCATGGCGGGGAAAAAGGTGAGCGAGAAGACCATCGCGACCAAGACGCCCACGGCGGTAAACACCCCGAATTGCCAAATCGGGACAATGGCACACGTCAGAAAGGAGAGGAACCCGGCGGCGGTGGTCAGCGAGGTTAAAATGACAGGTTGCCACATCTCCCGCATGGTCACGATCACGGCGTCGGGCGAGGATGTGTCCGGCCGTTCCAACAGTTCATCGTAATACCGACTCAGAATATGAATGCCATCCGCCACGCCGATGGCCATGAGGACGACCGGCATCATGGAGGTGATGAAGAACATCGGGGTACCGAGCACTGCCATAATGCCGAGTGTCCAGATGACCGACACCACTACAACTGCCAGCGGCAGGAGGACGCCACGGATGCTGCGGTAGGTACAATACAAAGTCACCACAATCACGATCAGGACCAGGGGCAGGAAGGTTGCGGTGTCGCGTGCACCCTCTTCCTCGAAGGTGACCTCAATCGCGCCACGCCCGGCAAGCTGGAATGCTTCCGGCACCCCCGTCGCTTTTTTGGCCTCGAGCATGTCGTGGATGGCAGTGTACACCGCCATCCGCCGCAGCGAGCCTTCCTGCGTGCCGTCTGCCTGTTCCATCTTGGCTATAATGAGCAGTCCGGTCCCGTCCTGGGATACGACCCAATTGACGAACATGTGATTGGCGAACAGGGCCTGTTTGAGGTCGGCCAGGGCCTCCTCGGCCTCGGGCACGGTTTCCATAAACGGATCGACGTTCATGCCATCGACCGTACCGGTGATATTATCCATGGTGGCGACACTGGCCACATCTTCGTCACGAATGGCTTTAATGCCCGGCAGAAGGGCAATCTGTTCTGAGAACTCTTTGACAATGCCGAGTGTCCGCGGGTTAAAGACGCCATTTTCGTCGGCGTTGTCGTTTGTCACGCCGACCATAATGAGATCACGGATGCCAAACCGTTCTTCAACCACCTCGTTATAGTTGATGATCGGATCATCGTCCGGGAAAACGGCGTCCACATCGCCTTCCAGGCGTAAGGTTTGAATCGGGAGAGCGATGAGCACGGTACTCCCGAGGACCAGCGCGATGACCAGCCAGCGGAAACGGATAATGTTCCGAAAGAACGATTCCATCATATTCATTATGGGGTACTCCTGGGTTTCTTGTCCGCCAGACGCTTCTTGCCGAGGCGAATATGAGTGCGTTGCTTGGGTGTGTCGGCCCGAAGCAGGGCCACGATCGGATCCGGCAGCTCGTCAAATAGGCAGGCACCAGACAGATCCCAGCTCATGTCCCCTACGAGCTTATGGAGGCGTACGCTTTGTTCGAGTAATCCGGCGATGGTAAAGGACAGCAGGGGCAGAGGCAGCGCTTCCTCACTGCCAATGGCGACGTGTCGAAGAGCAGCGTGGAAGGAGGACGCTCTATGACGACGGCAACACATGGCCCTGCGGCTGGAGATCGATCGACGGTATGGTCACGTTATTGAACCAGCGGGTTAGGCTCTCCGCACGGCTTTCCGCCCTCTGTGATACTGTGACAATCCCCTCAGAACTTCTCTTTAAACGGCCGAACCTCAAGCTCGGTTGTCCAGGCGCTGCGGTCCTGATGAGCCACATGCCAGTAGGTTTCGGCAATGGCTTCAGGTTTCAGCATATCCTCTGCTGTAAACTGTGGCACGTCTCGGCCGGGGATGTCGATGAAGCCGTCGACGTTGATCCAGCCGACATGAATGCCCTTGGGGCCCAGGTCACGCGCTAAGGATTGCACCAGCCCGCGCATGGCGAACTTGGCCGGGCCAAACGCTACTGACCGAGCACCCGCCTTTACGCCTGCCGTGGCGCCGGTAAACAGCATCGTGCCGCGCCCGCGTGCGATCATGTCCGGTGCGACTTCCTTCGCGCTGAGAAATGAACCAAAGCCGTTGACGCGCCAGATCGTTTCGTACTGCTCTGGGGTGATATCAGTGATCGTGCCCATGATGCCGCTGCCGGCGTTATAGAGGAGCAGCTCGGGCGAACCGAGCTGCTCACGAATGGATTGAAACGCTGCTTCGACCTGAGTACGGTCTCCCATATCGGCGGGGACTTCTAACACGTGCCCGCCGGTCGCTCTGATTTCTTCAGCCAATGAGCGCAGATAGTCTGCCCGGCGGGCATTGATGGCAACCGCATAGCCGCCTTGGGCAAAGCGGCGGGCGAGCGCGGCGCCCAAGCCGGGACCCACTCCGGTGATTGCTGCAACTGGTTTTGATTCTGCCATACTTATTTCCTCCCTATTTGACTCAACAGGTAGTACTTTGCATTTGTCTCCATCACTTGCAAAAAGCAAGCGGCGGGAGAGTACCTCAACTGATTGTGTAAGGCAAGTGGTTAGGGTAAAGAGAATGGGATATGGGGTCCAACGCGGAGACACGCCGGTCCGGCTGCCCGATTAGTTGCTCTCTGGATTTGCTGGGCGATAAGTGGAGCCTGCTGATCGTGCGCGACATGGTCATGCTGAGGAAGCATTATTTTAAGGAATTCCTTGCCTCGGCCGAAGGTATCGCGACCAACATCCTGACCGATCGGCTCAACCGGCTTGAGGGCGGTGGTATTATCTCCAAGCAGCCCGACCCCGAGAACCGGAGACAGATCGTCTACACGCTGACCGAGAAGGGCGTTGCCCTGATTCCCGTCTTGGTAGAGCTGATGAGCTGGGGAAAAATCTACGCTGGTACGACCAGTGTCGACCGCGACAAGGCGCGACGGATGCACCAGGACAGGCGGTACAAGCAACGTGTCATACGCGAACTGACGGAAGGCTGCACCTCCACCCCTGGGCGCTCTTAGCCCTCCCTCCGCTCCTCAAATGTCTGATCGATCCGTTCAAACCGTCGCCGGATGGGCGTCCGACTTTCCTCGTGAGGCAGGATGTAGAGCCGGTTGGCAACAACGGCATCCACGACTTGCGCGGCAACATCATCGACGTCCAGGACCCGACCGGCGAGATTTTGATTGTCCTCTCCCTGGTCGAGCACCGGCGGTGACGCTTCCGGGCCCCCTAGTTCGTCGGGGCGATTGCGCTCCGAGTGCCCGATATTGGTGGCTACCCGCATCGGGCACAGGACCGATACGCCAATGTCGTGCGCTCGCAGCTCTCGACGCAGGACTTCGGCTAAAGCCACGACCCCATACTTGGAAACACAGTACGGACCAAGCCCAACGTTGGGAACGAGGCCGGCAAACGAGGCGGTAAACAGCATATGCCCGCCCTGGCCTTGGGCGATCATGCGTTGCGTAAAGGCTTCAACCCCGTGGATCGGCCCCCATAAATTGACCCGCATGGTCCACTCCCAGTCACTATGCTGCATCTCGGCGATTGGCCCGCCAACGGCAACCCCAGCATTATGGAACACGATGTGAACCGCACCCATTTTTTCAAACGCAGTGTCTGCCAGATGTTGAACGGCCTTCAGGTCACCGACATCACAGACCACTCCTTCTACCGCGGTGCCCGTGGCCGCCAGCTCGGTGGCTGCCCGGTCCAGGGCCGACTCTTCAATATCGGCTAACACGAGTCGGACGCCACGACTGGCCAGGCGGAGGGCGGTGGCAAAGCCTATCCCACTGGCTCCACCCGTAATGACGGCGACTTTGTCGCTGAGGTGTTCCATGCTTCATCCCCTCTCATACGTGTTTGTCGGTGTGTCACCGTGCCTACTCGGCAACTAAAAGCCCCTCGATAAAGTGGAGGTCGGCGGTCTGCATATCGATGACCAGGACCTCTTCAAGCTTGTCACGCGCATAGGCCGACAGGGGGCCCAGAGCGGACAGCTCTTGTGGCGTGATTACGAGCGGTGAGCGGCGAGCCCCCCTTATGAAGGGGGGTTGGGGGGATAGAAATTGCGTCTGGAAGGTCTCCCAACGTTCCCCGAGCGTTGCCTGTGGAAGCTGCGCGTGAAGCGCCTGAAGCTCGGCCCGGTTCAAGGGGTGAATGGTGAGCTGCTTTTTAAGAGAAGAGCCGAGCACCCAACGCGCAAAGGCCGTATTCCAGAGCGCGGTCAGGCCGACGCCTTCTGGCGCCTTTTCTTCAGGCAGTATGGCCCAGCGCCGGAAGATCCGGAACCAGGTCGGGATCCGGGCCAGCAGCGATTCGACCTGCCGCACTTCAGACAGATGCTCAAAGCGTCGGGACACGATTTCGCCCGGTGTCTCCAGACCAACAAAAAAGAGTGGCTCGCGTCGTCTGATCCCGGCATACATCTCCCGAAACGGCGGATCGAGATAGCTCTCCCATTCGGACAGACCGCTCTCCTCTAACTGCGTAGCCATGAGACCGGCCTGCTGCAGGAGCTGCTGCAACAAGCCCCAGCCGATCTGGAAGAATGGGCGCATCTGCGTCGTCTGGAGGAGTTCGTGCGCCGCAGTCTCATCTTCCTTGGCCGCGTAGGACAGACCAATATTGACATAGTCGTGCGCCATGCCGACGCAGCGACGAATTTCGCTGACTTCTCCAGTATCCCGGGCCTCCGCTGTGACAATACTATTGGTCAGATAGGCGAGTTCCTGACCGATCTGCGCAATGGTCTGGTGTGGCAGGCCCGCCAATACCAGAGAGAAGAAAGACGTGGGCTCGGAGAGAAGCGCTAAGGCATGATCGGGTGGCGTAAGGGTGTCGTCCCCGGCAGCAAGATGCAGCGTGTCAGGGAGACGTGGATATGCCTGCAAAGAAACGGAGTCCGGCGGGAGAAAGCGGAAGAGCGTTTGCGCCTCTTCATATCCCGGATAGCCACGATCTTCGAGGCGCGCCGCGCGCCAGCGAAACGCCTGTTCTTCAAGGCCGCTTTCGAGTTCAAACAAACTGTTTTCGAGGGCATGGAGATACCTGCGGTAATCGAGCGTACGAAGCTGCTCAAGCAGGAGGTATAAAATCGGTTCCGACTCACCCCGGAAGCGGAGGAGATATTGCTCATCGAAGGTGAAATATTTGGACTCGTCAAAGTCCGGCTCTTCCTCAACGTCCACTTTGCGGACAACCTCAAAGTGGCGTTGAATCAGGAGGACCAGGAGTTCGATGTCGACGTGCAAAACCCATTCGGCCAGCTTACTGCTCCCGCCTTCATCGAGCAGCATCAGCCAGTTCGCCAAGCGCCCGTCATCCAAGCTGTCCTTGCGCCAACAATCCAGGTCGAGCAGGTCCCGTACCTGTTCAGGCGACGCCATGGCCAGGAGTCCGACCGCATCGTGCAGCCCAATCTCCTTGAGCGTGTACAATAAGGTCTCCGAGGATAGCGCCCGGACGATTGCCACACCATTCTTTGCGGAGAGGAGGAAGGCTTGCCGATCTGTGGCATCGAGCTGCACCAGTCGAGCCGCCTGCTCGGCGACTGATAGCGCAGGCAGATCGACTAAGTCGAGATGGGGCATATATTCAGAATCGGCCATGTTTTTCACTCGGTTTGCGTATAGTGATCGATAAAGGCCAGCGCCTGGTCCCAGCCGAGTAAGCCGTTGAACACCTCATCAAACGGCAGCATCTCGTGCCACGCCCCTTGGGTAGTGCCCGTCTCGCGGAGCGTCCGTAAGGTTTTTTTCATATGATACGCAGCCGCCAGGACGCTGGTCGCCGGATAGATGGCGAGACAAAAGCCGAGCTCCTCAAGGTCACGAGCGGGCAAGAAAGGCGTCTTCCCGCCTTCAACCATGTTGACCATCAGCGGAGTAGCCGAAAATTTGCGACAGACCAGCTCCATCTGTTTGACTGACTCAAACGCCTCAAAGAACAGCATGTCTGCCCCGGACTCCAGACAGGCGGACGCCCGTGCCATGGCATCGTCGAGTCCACTTACGGCAATCGCGTCAATCCGGGCAATGATGACAGTGTCAGGATTCGTCCGGTTGTCCACCGCCGCTCGAATTTTGGCTGTATGGTCAGCGGTCGAGACTAAACGTTTTCCAGCCAGGTGGCCGCAGCGGCGCGGCACATCCTGATCCTCAATGTGGAGACCGGCGACATTCACCCGCTCATATTCCTGGACCATACGGACGACGTTCAAGACGGAACCAAAGCCCGCTTCGGCATCAGCGATAACGGGAACGCCCACCGCGCGGCAGACGCCTTCGAGTTGGATAACCATCTCGGTCAGCGTCCGCATGCCAAAGTCCGGATAGCCCAGCGCGCCAGCAGAGACACTGCCGGAGTAGTACACCAGCGGAAATCCGGCTTCTTCGACAAGCCGGGCGGAAATAACGTCATAGGCACCCGCGGCCATGAGAAAGCGGTCCTGGGAAAGCAGGGTCCGGAGAGATTGAGCTTGGGCCATGAAAATAGAAACTCCTTACACATGTGAATATCCGAAGGGCCATTTCTGACACGCGCGGTGCGCTTGTCAAGGGAGGAAGGAAAACCAAAACCTCTTGCTTTTCAGCGCGGAGTCAGCAACAAGGGCAAAAAAAGGAGGGAATATTATGAGTAATCTCGCGTATCAAGACGACACCCCATACACACTCGAACAGCTTGCCGAAGATGTGGAAGCGCTGGTCGCCCGTGAACAGGAACACGCCGCGATTGTTGCGGCGGCGGAACCCCTGCTGGAACGCTTTCTGGCCGCCGGCAGCCTCCCGGAAGAATACTGTCAGCCGGCTCCTGGTCGTATTACTACCGAGCATAAAGACTTCACCCTGTATCGCCTCCACCGTGGGCCTGAAGACTGCTTTAATATTATGGCTGCAATCTGGCCTCCGGGCGGATCGAGCGGGGTGCACGATCATGCCGGGAACTGGGTCGTCGAAGGCGTATACCGGAACCAACTCCATACCATTCGGTATAAACGTCTCGACGCCGGGACGCAGCCGGGGTATGCGGAACTGCGCGAAACCACCGCGCTCGATCTCCGGTCGGGTGATGTCGCTCACGTCTTGTCTCCGAATGAAGAAGTTCATGATTTTCTGAACCAGACTGACGAGCCGGTTGTGAGCGTCCATATCTATGGTGGGGATATCAGCACCGAAACGCTGAACTATTTTGACCCGGCCGGCAAGTCGGTCGAGCGTGTTGCCCACGACCTGCAATACGATAACGAATAGGCGCTTCGGAGAGAAGAGACTGCCCCTCTCTCTGCGTGGTCAGGCCCTCACCCTTCACATTAAGGAGAGTGTGACCGCCGCAGCTTCCGGGTTGAGCAGGGAGGGGGTTTTCCCCGGAAGCAGCATAAAGTCGTCATAGGCCGCTTCGGATACACTGGTCATCGTGTCGGAGTCCGAGAGCACGGCGATACCGCGTACCTTTTCCGGCTCAAGGCCAAACAGGTCCTTATAGTCCTGGTAGAAATTCACGTTTTCCTGTCGCCACTCACCGGGCTCGGCCGGCCCACGCTGTAAGACGACGACCTTGGCGCGCCAATAGACCGGGCTGTCGAAACGCGTGCCAACCGCGAGCGTCGAACTCCAGACGTATTTAATCGCCCGCGGCAGCAGGCGGCTCCCAAAAATTACGTAGACGGCCGCGGCCGAATCATTCGTTTTTTTCGCCCGTTCGTTGGCGCCGAGAGGGAGTTTGGTTGCGCGCCAGCGCCAGCGCAAAATGGGGTAGTCCTGAGGCTCACATATATGTTCTATGCCGATCTGGACATCCTGGTTGTTGGCATAGGCGTGCAGAAACCGATTGCCTTCTTCCTCGGCAATGTGGTAGACGGCCTGCGCAGTCGCTTCGCTGCCACGCACCTTCCAGCCCGACGGGAAGACACCGGCCGGGTATTGCTGAAAAGTCTCCTGAAAGGGCGTCGAGCCCTGGAGTGTCTGCGCCTGCCCATCGTCAGGGTCGGCCGCTCTGGAAAGAGTAAACGTGTCCAGCATCTCATGGCTATTGGAGGACACGTCTACTCTTTGGGCCAAAACGCAGACGAGCAGGAATGCCGTGAACCACACAACACGCACTCTCACCTCCCCAAACCTCTCTTGCTGACCGAGCCGGGTCCGAACCATCTTAAATAAACCATTGCGGATAGGAGCATCGATAGAGGAAGGACCTGCGGAGTGCAAGTCTGGCAAGGACGGCCGCTCTTTCGTGGCATTGGCACGTCTCCTGGGACTGTGGTATCTAGGCGGCACGCTATTAAGGACAAGCAAAGACCTGTTTGGACTTTTTGAGGAGGCTGCTGCACATGGAAATTCTTGCAGAGGGGCAGGGCGCATACCTTCCCCCTGATCCCGATGGCTTCCGTGCCTGGGTGAGAGACAATAAGCCGCGGACGCTCGTGCCTAAAATGCTGAACGAGCACGAGGCAATCGAGAAGTTTGTGTCTGATGGAGACTATGTGGCGTATGACTGCAACTACTTCCAGCGCGGCCCGAGTTCGCTGATCCGCGAGATCATTCGCCAACAGAAAAAAGACCTGTGGGTCTGCGGGAAATTCACCTATGTCGCGCTCGCGCTGCTGGTCGAAGGCGGCTGCGCCACCAGGGCGGATATCGGTTTTGTTGGTTTTGGACCATGGTTGTCCAAAGCCGTCGCAGCAGGTCGCCTCCAAACCTACGAGTACTCAAATGTGGTGATGACGTATCGGCTGCAGGCAGGCGCACAAGGCTTGCCGTTTATTGGCGTGCGCTCGTTTGGTGGGACCGAGGGCTTTCCCCAGTCCGGGGCCAAGCTGGTCACAGATCCGTTTTCGGGCAAGCCGGTTGTCCTGCTGCCAGCGCTGAATCCGGATGTTTCGATCATCCATGTGCATCAGGCGGACGTGTACGGCAATGCCCGTGTCTTTGGCACTGGAATATCGCATGTTGATTGTGCCCTGGCGTCCAAAAAGGTCATTGTGTCCGCCGAAGAAATCATCGAAACGGACGAATTTCGACGCGACCCAGCCCGGACGTCCATCCCCCACTTTACGGTTGATGCGGTCGTTCATGCGCCTTTCGGTGCTTATCCGGGGACGGTCCAAGGACGCTATGCCTCCGATGTCCAGCACGTTGTCGAGTGTTTCGGCGGGACCATGCGCGGCGACCTGCAACCCTACCTTGAAAAATGGGTGTATAGTGTCGATTCGCACGACGAGATGTTGGAAAAGCGCGTGGGATGGAAAAAAATCCAGGCACTACAACGACGCGAAACCATTCGGGAGGGGTATTCGATATGACACCGGCCACACATTTTGCGGAACGAGAGCATTTGATCTGTGCCGTCTCGCGGGTCATTGAGGAAGAAAAAAGCTATTGGGTCGGTGGTGGCGGCGAGCCCTTATATAGCATTTTACTGGCTCAGCGGCTGTACGCCTCAGGCGTCCAATACATGACCGAGGATGGCGTGATTGCCCCGCAGTCCATGATGCCCTGGGACCCGCTTATGACCATGGTGGCCTCACGCGCCGGCTATCGCGCGCTCCAGTGGGGGACGATGAATACGGCGGGCAATTTTGCCCAACTCGGCTATGTCGATGTGGGTATCCTCAACACTCTCCAGGTCGATCGCTACGGCAATATCAATTCAACCGTATTGGGAGAATACGAAGGGGGCCAGGGCCGGCGTTTTGGCGGGCCGGGTGGTGCCGATACTATTGCTGCCCAATGCTGGCGCACCATTCTGATGACCGACCAACAAAAGCGGAAGTTCCCCGAACGGGTGGACTTTGTTTCATCACCGGGCTTTCTCGACGGACCAGGCGCGCGCGAGGCAAATGGCCTGCCCCCAGGCACCGGTCCCTGGCGCGTGTTCACCCCGTGGGCGATGTTCGGCTATGAAGAACAGTCGTGTGAGCTGATGCTTATGGCGATTTCACCGTTTGTCACGGTCGATATGGTTCTGGCCGAGATGTCATTTGAGCCGAAAATAGCCCCGACCATAGAAACGCTTGACCCACCCATGGAAGAAGAGTTGGAGATCATCCGCACCCAGCTTGATACGGATGGGCAAACAACGGGCCGCGGGCAGTGGGTCGAAAAACGGGACGGCAAATACGTTTTTGCCGAAACGCAAGGCCGCGAGTAAGGGGTCTCAAAGCCCTTGCGTCTATCTTCTGCTGGTGGGCAAGGGCGGCGACGTATTACTCCTCGCCGCTCCTCACTCGATCAATATTCTGCCCCGTTTCTTCCGCCCATTGCCGAGTGATTTTCTCCAGCCGGACTGCATTTGTACTCGTCAGACCATGGATAAAGGGTCCCACCTTCGTCTGTCGCCAGGTGGGAAGCCTTTTATGCTCAGGCATTGACTCAAAGGGAAAAAAGGTCTCACGATACAGTGCGGCTGCGATTTTACGGGTTTGTTTTTTGTCAATATTGCCCCAGCACCAACGGAAGAACTCTTGGAGTTGAAAGACGACGAGGGTGAAGAAAAAAGTTTCTAGCCACTCCTTGGGCGGCATATTTTTTGGTTGCCTCTGGTCCGGCTCACTCTTCTTTGCCTCCTTTTTTGTGGCCGCAACTTTTTTCCTTGTGACCGATTTCTTCACGGTCCGTGTTGTCTGTGGTCGTGTCCCCTTCTTTTTCAGTTGCGCTGTTGTTTTTTGCTCCTTTTGCGCCTTCCTCGCCATTACTGTATCATACCAAGACTTCCTTCTACGTCCATCGCTTTCTGAAATGGGCGGTTGATTTTTCCCTGCAATATATTTATCCCTTGATCTGTTTTGGACGAAAGTCTTTTTATAACAGTGACTTAAAAAGTACCCAACGAAGCTCTAGAGTGCGTTTTCACACGGAAGCAAAATGACTTCTCCCCCGGAAAAGGCTGCTCTCTACGTCATGACGGGGAGTGGCGGCGAGGTGGACTTCCCCCTGGAATCGGGGATGATGGACTAGCCGCCGCCGGGCGAAGCAGCAGGCGTCTCCACCCGTTGGGAGCCAGGGGCCGGCAGACCGCAGGCTTCGGCGATGAGCTCATAGGAGCGCACGCGCTTGGAAAAATCATAACAAATCGTAACAACGCCGAGGTCGGTGGTCTGAAAGACCTCGGCCAGGTGTTCGAGCTGCTCTTTCACCTGCTGGGGGTCTCCGTCAACATTGGCGCGGCGGTATTGCTCCAGATAGGCCAGTTCGTCAGCGCTATACGGGTAGGCGTGGGCTTCCTCCGGCGTGGAAACCCCCTGCCGGCGACCGCGGATAATGTTCAGCCGCACCAGATTTCTGCTTGCCGACAGATAGTGCGCCTCTTCTTCGGTCTCCGCGCACAAAGCCTGAACGGTCACGTTGACTTTGGGTTCGGCCAGGGATTCCGACGGACGAAAGTGGCGGCGGTAGCTCTCGACAATAGCCGGCCCATGCTGGACGCCCATCCCGAAGAAATAAGCATAGCTAAACGGCAGACTCCGCTCAGCTGCAATGAGAGCCGAGTCAATGCCCGAGCCGAGCAACCACACCTCCGGCGTGGTGCCCGCTGTGGGGCCGGCATGCACATCGGCAAACCGATGATCCGGCGGGAGATCATCTGCCAGGTAGGCGCGCAGGTCATCGACCTGCTCCGGGTAATACCGAATATCGCGGGGTTGGCCGGGGTAGGAGAGCGCAACCGCGGTTCGCTGATCGCTCCCCGGCGCGCGGCCAAGACCGAGGTCTATGCGGCCAGGATAAAAGGATTCAAGGACGCGGAATATCTCGGCAACTTTGAGGGCGCTGTAATGGGACAGCATCACGCCCCCGCTCCCGACTCGAATATGTTGCGTACGGGCGGCAATTTGGCCAACCACGATTTCCGGGCTGGTCCCGGCGAAACCGGGCAGATTGTGATGCTCGGCCACCCAGAAGCGTTCATAGCCGAATTTTTCTACCGCCTCAGCAAGAGCGACCGTCTCCCGCAGGGCCTGGGCGGCTGTCCCCCCTTGTCGGACAGGAGACTGATCCGCCACACTCAAATGCAGTTGTTGGGCCATAGCTTAAAAAAAGGGCAGCCCCGTAGGACTGCCCCGTACTACCTTGTCTACGCGGAAGGTTTTATGCCGTCTGTTCCTTAAAAAACGTCCCGATCTCTTCGATAGCCTGCCGGCCTTCGGGAAGAATCGGCGCAAACAAATGCCACACGTGCGGCATTTCATCCCAGATTTTCAGCGTCACATCGACATCTGCTTTCTGGGCGCGTTCTGTGATGCGGGTAGCGTCGTCCAATAAGGTCTCCGAATCCCCGACCTGGATCAGCAGTGGCGGCAGACCGGCAAGATTGGCATGCAGCGGAGCGGCCAGCGGGTTTTTCGGGTCCGCGCCGCCCAAATATATCTTGGCCATACCGAGCAGGCCCTCTTTCTGGACAACCGGATCGACCGCCGCCCGCGTGGTCATCGATTCTCCCGTCCCTTCCATATCGACCCAGGGCGAAATACCAATGCCCGCGGCCGGCACAGGCTCCCCGGCGTCACGGATAGCGATGAGGGCGGCAAGCGCGAGGCCGCCACCAGCCGAGTCCCCGGCAATAGCCATGTTTGAGGCCTGAATACCCTGTCCGAGCAACCAACGGTAGGCCGCCACCGTATCATCGACGGGAGCGGGGAAGGGATGCTCGGGAGCCAGACGATAGTTGAGGGAGAGCACGCGGGCGCCCGCAGCCTGCGACAGACGACTGGTCATATCGCGGTGGGACCCGGCGGAGCCCATCACATATCCGCCACCATGGACGTACAAGATGACCTTATCCTGGTCCGCGCCATCGGCAACGCTCCATTCGGCAGACACCCCACCGGCTTCAACCGGGGTACACGTTACGCCAGCCGGGGCTTGCGCTTCTATCATGATCGCGCGCATGGCGTTGATATCCTTTGCCTCGGCCATCTTCGCCCCCATCTCTTTGAACATATCGAGGGTCTGTTGTAGTTGTGGACTTGCCATAGAGAACCTCCTTTTTTTTACAGATCAATCGTCTCGCCGGACTCGAAACGTATAACCGGTATAACCCCGGCCGGGTGTTGTCAACTCAAACGGGTCAGAACACCCTCTAGAGGGACTCAAGCGCCGTCAGCAGTTCGTCCAGGCGACGGACGACATGGCAGTCTTCGGTGTGCTGCTGACGACCGGAGCGCTCAATCAGGACCGGAGTGAGTCCGGCTTGCTGCGCGCCAACAATATCCAGCTCATAGCTGTCACCGATATGCAGGGCTTCCTGCGGCTGGATACCACATCCCGCGAGTGCTTTCTGAAAGATGGCGGTCTCGGGCTTGGCCGCCCCGGCGTGCGTCGAGGCGACAATAGGGTCGAAGAAGTGGCCGATGTCCAAACCGTCCAGCACGCCAAACAGGCGCGCGTCGAAATTTGAAATCACCCCGAGACGATACCCCCGCGCGTGCAGGGCCGTCAGCGTCTGGCTGGCTTCCGGATAAAGTTGCCACGCCTGCGGTTCGGCAAAGAAATCGTACAGGGCGGTGAAGTAAGCTTCAAAACCGGGAAACGGACCGAGCGGGGTAAAGACCTGCTGAACCAGATCATGCCACCAGGCTCTCTCCAGCCGCGGAATCTGGGCCGCGCCCGCACCCGGAAAGGCCATGGGCGGCGCGGTGGCAAAGCAGCGTCGAAAGCCGGCTTCCAGGTCTTGGACGCTGACGATTTTACCATGCTCACGTGCCAGTCGGGCATAGGTCTCACCAACTGAACCGTTCACGCGGAACAGCGTGCCCGCGGCATCGAGAAATATAACGCGAATATCCATCCGGCTAGAAAGAGTAAACGTGTTCAGCATCCCATGTCTATGGGAGAACACGTTTACTCTTTGCCACACCGTCCGTCTTCATTATCTCATCCAGCGCGGCTAACAAGGCATCGAGGTCGTCCCGGCTGGTATAGTAATGAATCGAGACCCGTAGCCCGCCAACCCCGGAGCAGTACCGCACGGTCGGATAGATGTTCCGGGCTTCCAGCGCCTGATTGAGTTGGTGGACCCGGTCCGCGTCCGGAAACGGCTCGCAGGTGACAATGCCCGACCGCAGCGCGTGCGCCTCTTGGGTCCAGACCTTGATGTCGCGGCGTTTCAGCTCTTCTATCAGAAAGTCGCCCAGCGACAGAATATGCTCGGTGACGGCGGCGGAGTCGAGCTGGTTGACATAGGCCAATGACTCCGCCAGGCCAGCGGTCCCAAGATTTTTGGGCATGCCATGCACCTCGAACCGGCGGGCGTCCGAGGCCAAAGGCAGGGACATAAAAGGTGTCAGCCCTGGGTCGCCAAGATAGCGCAGCCAGCCTTCCGGTGGCTCGGCCAGCGCGAACAGACCGTGCGCCAAGCCCGGTTCGACCTGCTCCTGGATTCCTGAACGGATGTATAACAGCCCGATATTAAACGGCGCGTTCAGCCATTTCTGGGCACCCGCGGCCAGGAAGTCAACGCGCAGACCCGAAACGTCGAGCGGCAGGGCGCCCAACTGCTGAATGGCGTCCACCACCAGAAAACAGCCCCGCTCTTCAGCCAGGTGTGAAAACGCGGCCAAGTCCATGCGCAGGCCGTTGATCCATTGTACCGAGCTCACCACAATCGCGCGGGTGTGTTGGTCTATCAGCCGGGTATAGTCATCCACCCCAATCAAGCCGTCCCGATGACGCGCAACCCGAACCTCAACCGCCTGATGCTTCTGGGAGTGCGCGGCGCTGATGGCAACCTGCGGATACTCCAGGTCGCACAGCACAATATTGTCTCCAGGCGCAAAAGGAATGGCAGCCAGGGCGGTGTTCAGCCCCATGGTGGTATCATCGGTAAAGGCGATTTCCGTGGGCTGGGCCGTGAGCAGCCGGGCAGCTTCCTGTCTGGCCTGAACGCTCGGTTTACCGAGCGCCTGATAATAGGCTGGGTAGCCCATCTCAGCCGGCCCCTGACCGAGCAGGGTCGCCGCGCGTTGGACGGCCTGGGTGGCGGACCTCGGCGGCAGCCCAATCCCGGCGGCATTCAGATAGACCTGTTGTGTTGTTCCCGGAAAATCCGCGCGTATTGCGTTCACGTCAAACATACGCCCTCCCAAAGCGCCACTGCTGTCAGATTCAGCCCGCTGCCCAGCATCGATGGGTCCGGCACGTTTGTCAACAAAAACCGTGCACTCCTCGACTTTAATGATACACCACGCGCTCTTCACCGGACGAGCTAATCTCACCCAGGAGGCGGTCAATGGTGATCCGAAGCCGGCGCTCATTTTCTTTGAGCCGGGCGTCTATGGCAGCAAGGGCTCGGCCCTCTCCGGCTCGCTCCCGGAAGGCGTCGAGCTGGATTTCCAGGCGCTCGGCAAGCAAACGATCAGTGTCCGCCAAGGCGGGCAGGCTGAGGCGTCCGGTGTCCAGTTCATCTGCAACAGTCAGCAGACGATTGAGTAAGCCCGTGTGGTATTTGCCAACTGCTGTCAGCAGGGACGAGTCTTGGCGAATGGGCCTGAGAAAAAAGGCACTCCCAAACGCCTGGACAGCCCCAGCCAAGTCGCCCCGTTCGAGCAGTTCATCGCCGCGCTGACAACGCAGACTCTGACGACGAAAAGCCGCCCGTTCAAACAGGCCGCCAAAGGAAGTACGGAATCCCCCCAGAAAAACCTTGCCCAGGATATAAATAAGGCTAATACTGATGGCCAGAAAGCACAGGCTCAAGAGCAGCGTGAGAGCAGACACGTCCAGCATGCCGCCACCTTACCACCTCGTACACAGGACGGTAGTGGGGAGAGCCACACATTACTGCCCGTCAGGGGAGGCTTTCTTTTCCGTTCGTTCTGGCACACTGTAGACGGAAGAGACGGTGTTATGATTCCGCTCCGCGACACGATTCCAGCCCAATCGTTTCCCCTGGTAACCCTGACCTGTATCGGTCTGAATATTCTCATCTTTGTATATGAGCTTGGGCTGGGGACAGGGCTGGGGCAATTTGTCGCCGGGTACGGCTTCGTGCCCGCCCACTACTTCTCCCTCTCTGAAACCGAACCGTGGAATCTTGTGACACGTTTTGGCCCGCTGTTCAGCGCCATGTTTGTCCACGGCGGCTGGTTGCACATGATCGGCAATATGTGGATGCTCTGGATCTTCGGGGACAACGTCGAAGATCGCCTGGGAAAGGGACGCTATCTGGCCTACTACCTCGGCTGCGGCGTGGCCGCGACCTATTTGCACGCGCTGACCGCACCGAACTCCTACCTTCCTGTTATTGGCGCGAGCGGGGCGATTGCCGGCGTCATGGGCGGCTATTTCGTGCTCTTCCCCTCTGCCCGCGTGGTGACCCTCATTCCCATTTTTTTCTTCTTCCAGGTCATCTCGGTCCCGGCGGTCATTTTTCTCGCGCTGTGGTTCCTGTTGCAGTTTGTACACGGTCTGACCACCGCAACCGTCAACCTCGGCGGCGGGGTGGCGTGGTGGGCACATGTCGGCGGTTTTGTTGTCGGGGCGCTCTTGTTGTTGCCCCTCCGACGTTCTCATCGCCGTTGAGTCTCTCTCGCCAAGTCGCGGTGCGGATGGCCTGCATATGGCGGCCGCTATTCAATGCCTTGCTCAATATACTCACGGGCAAACTTGACATAATTATTGGCCGAGCGGTGGAGCGAGGCAACTTCCTCGGGGGTGAGCGGGCGCACTATCTTGCCCGGATTCCCAAGGACCAACGAATGCGGCGGAATCTTCGTTCGTGGGGTGACCACCGCGCCGGCGCCAATCAGGCATTCTTTCCCCACTTCAGCCCCATCCAAGACAATAGCACCCATGCCGACCAGGGTGAAATCACCAATAGTGCAGGCGTGGACCACTACATTATGGGCGACCGAGACGCCATCCCCAAGAATGGTTGGAATGCCTCCACTAAAGACATGAATAGTGGCATTGTCCTGGATGTTGACCCGTGCTCCGATTCGGATTACGCACACATCACCGCGGACCACCGCGTTAAACCAGACGCTGGACTGCGGACCGATTCGAACATCGCCGATAATCTGAGCACTCCGCTGGATATAGGCGCTGGAATCGATCTGAGGCGTCATCCCGTGGTGGGTGATAATCATAGCGTTCTCCGTTCTGTCGGATCGTCATAAGCGCTGGCTTACCCTGGGTCAAGGAGACGGGCTTACGACGGGCTGACCAGCCCAAACCGCATTCCCTCTTGTCCCCGTGTATGGAAGGGTCTATGAAGGTCAAAGAAAGATAGAGACGACGAGCGGACGTATCATGAGCCGGACTTCTCTTTTCGCTGGTCTCGTGTTTGGGGCGGGACTTGTCCTCCTGAGTGCGACCCAGGTTCTGACCCAGGAGAGAACGTTGCAAACCGAAGGCTGGCAGGGCAAGCGACCACAGCCTTCGGAGCAGCGGACCCCCGCTCCAGCCCCGCAGCGGCTCGCTCCCTCCGGGAAGCAGGTGCTCGAAATTCCCGTCCAGCCCCAACGCCCCGCCCTTCCGCCTCAGAGCCAGCAGGCGAGCCTTCCCCCTCGCCCCCAGCCTCTCCGCCCGCGTCCCAAACAACTGGTGACCGTTACCGTGACGGATCAAAATGGCGGCTATGTGCCCGGACTGCAAACGAACGATTTTGTGGTGTATGAAGGCGACACGCGTCAGGAGATTACCTACTTCAATACCGGCGAGAATGAACCGGTCAGTCTGGGCCTAATCGTCGATTCGAGCGGCAGCATGCAGAATAAAATTGGGCATGCGCGCCACGCCCTGCAGCGGTTTATCGGCTCTATTAAGCCGCAGGACGAGGGTTTCCTGGTTGGATTCAGCGCACAGCCGTTTGTGCTGCAAGACTTCACGGACAGTCGGATGCTCCTGGCGCAGGGTATCGGCCTCCTCCGTCCACGGGGTGGAACCTCCCTATACGACGCGATTCTCACCGGTCTGCGGCGGATGAGACAGGGTAAACACCGCAAGAAAGCCCTGATCGTGATGACCGACGGCATGGATACCGCCAGCCTATCCTCCCTCACGCAAACGATTGCCGTCTCGCAACGCGCCGGCGTGCTGATTTACACGATTGGGATCGGCAATCCGCACCACCGTTACGCGACCGGTGGAAGCGGATTCGCCATCGGCCCGTTCGGCGTTGTCGTTGGTGGGCATGATGAGCGTGTGGATTCACGAACGCTTCGGCGGTTGAGTGATGAAACCGGCGGACGCCACTTCCTGCTTAATACCCGGGATGTGGTCAACAGCAGAACCGTGCTTGATACGGCGACCCAGACGATCTCGCGCGAACTCCGCTTCCAGTACAGTCTCGGCTACGCGTCCTCGGGAGGTGGCAATCAGTACCGGAGTGTCCGCGTGGAAAGCACCCGGCCAGACGTCGTGATCCGCACCCAAAAGGGCTATGCGGCTGGGAGAGAGTAAACGTGTCCTCCAATGAGCATGGATAATGCCGGACACGTTCGCTCCTTGTAGCACGGCGGCCGCCTGCTCGGCCCTGTTATTTTTTCTTCAGCAGGTTCTCGCGGACCTTTTCGCGATCAAGCGGCGTGGTTGCCAGCGTGTCAAATATGCTGGCCAGGGCTTGCATACAACGGACAAAATCCGGCCAGACCGCCTGGGGGCTGGTAAAAGTCAGGTGAGTCGAATGCACACCTTCGTGGGTGTGGGACTCTCCACCGTCACGCGCGCTTTTGACATCAAACGGCCGCGCCGCTGTCGTAATAGTGAGGTGGAAGACATCTGAGTCCTCCTCGCCAACCGGACGACGCAGCTCCATGGATAAGCCACCATCGCCACCGTCTACCTCAACGATATACCATGCGCCCGGATAGGCGCTGGAGACTTGTATCTTGGGAAGTTTTTCTGTTGGGTCGGTTGCCATGGATTGCCACCTGAAAAATAGAAAGGCCCCTCACAGGGCCTTTCTTCTGAATTTGCTCGCCTGTGGATCAACCTCCGGGTTGATCCTGTCTACCTCGTAGTAGCGTCCACATCCGGAGTGTGGAAGTTGAAAGAACAGCTAGGGAAGCGGGTTGGCCCCCTCGCGCTTATTTTCAACGACTTCCATTCTTGGTTGGGAACCCCATTCCTGACCGTGAACCCTAGGCGAAGCTCATTCTGAAACAATTTTTTACCAAAACAGTAGAAAAGCGTCAATGCCCAAATGGCATTTTGGAAAAGTTTTTTCAAAAAAAAGTCCTTTTGAAATAGGGAGTTCGTCAACTTAAAATGGTGTTGCTAAAAACGGATGTCCCAAAATAACAGAATGTTCTAAATTCAACCCCCAGCTCTGATACGATCCGACACAAGCAGTGCTTTTTGTGATGCCTCAGGTATTGACCCTGGGGATGGAGTTCGCTAGGCTGCTGAATGCGTAGAGACGTCCGGAGTGTGGGAACCCCGCCGTCTTGAGCCCTAGGCCCGGATGTCTCATCCGGGCCTTTTTTTGACCCTTCTCCGCATGTTTTTCAGGCACTTCAATCTTTTTCATACCGACCGACCCGGTTAAAGAAGAACAAGGAAGAACGATGAAGACGATTTTTGTCTCGCCTCACTCCGCTCGCGCCGATGCTCGTTCGCTCTCAGAAGCCCTCCAACAGGCGCAGCCGGGCGATGTCGTCCTGGTCGAGCCTGGGCGTTACTCCCCGTCTCTGACCGGAGAGCGTCTGCCCTTAACCCTGCCGCCCGGCGTCCATGTCCAAGGCGCGGCCAGACAGGAGTGCATTATTGATGGAGAAGGACACTTCTCTCCTTCCTTTCAGCCTATCCGACCGGAGCAGTCGGTCGTCGTCCTCAAGGACGGGACGAGTCTGAGTGGCGTGACCGTCACCCAGGGAGGCGGACACGGGATTGGCGTTCCCCCGTCAGCCTCGGTCACGGTCCGCTCGTGCACGATCAGCAACCACGGGGATCACGGCATTTTCTTATGCGGAGTGACCGCAGCCCTCATAACAGACTGTGATTTTTCAGACAACGGACTGGAACGCTTCGAACCATCCCTGCCCCGCGGAACGGGTGCGCGCCAGGGCCATCATGTTTTTGCCGAAGCCCGGGCCGGCCAACGCAACCAGCTCTCCATTACCGGCAATATCATGCGCCGCTGCTTTGCCGATGGGCTCGCCTTTATCTGTTTCTTTCCTGAACCGGACGGGGTGTCCTTTGACGCCACGGTTTTGCGCAACACGATTGAAGACTGTGAACGGGGCGGCCTGCTATTTTCGTGTTCGTTCGGACCATCGTCTAATAGGCAATCGCTGACCGTCGCGGACAATATCCTCCGGGGTAACAAGCAGTTTGGCATCAACATCCTGACCGCCATTCCCCTGGCGGACAAGGTGCCACAGCAAGGCCAGCTCACCGCCCTGCTTGCGGGCAATACGATTGCCAACAGCCCGGTGGGCATCGCCGTTCACGGGGCGCTGGGAGAGGCCCAACATAACACCTGTCGCGTCGTGATTGATCGGAATGAGATTGCAGACTGGAAAGCCCACGCGATCCGTCTGGTCGGCGGGTCCGGCCTGGATAATGTCGAGACCACAGCCAACCAGGTCGTGGCGGCGCTCTCCCGGAATGTTTTCAACGGGCAGTCACCGGCCGTTGTGATACAGGGAGCGAGCGGAACGACGCACAGTCACACCAGCCAAAATAGGGTCACTGCCCGTGTGCTTGCCAACGATCTCGATAGCGCCGGTGACCAGCCCATTCTGGTGAGCGACGGCCGGCCCGATAATCACGCCGAGGTGCAGGCAGCGGGAGACCCCTACACCCGGAAGGATGAAGACCTGCTGGGTTGAGCCGCACTTGCCCGACGCTTTACGGCCTTGGTCCGACGCGCTATGACGGCGGCTGGACAGCGGCAGCCCAGACGACTCATCGGACAGGAAGACTCAGCGCCCCGCTGTCCCGACCGAGAAAAAGGAGGTATCCCATGATTCGCTTAACCTTTGTCCTGCGTCGCAAACCGGAGATGTCACGGGCCGAATTCCAACAGTACTGGCGCAACGTCCATGGCCCTCTGGTAGCAAAGAGTTCCACCGCGCTGAACATCCTGCGCTACGTCCAGGTGCACACCCTGGACGACCCCATTAACGACCAGCTTGCCGAAGCCCGCGGCGGCATGGAGGACCCCTATGACGGCGTGGCGGAAGTGTGGTGGCCCAACCGCGCGGCGCTCACCTCAGCCCTGGAGAACGCGGACGGTCGGGCTGCGGCAAAAGAACTCGTCGAGGATGAGGCGCGCTTCATCGACCTGGCCCATTCGCCGTTGTGGTTCAACTACGAATACCCGCAGGTCAACCCGATACCGGAAGAAATGGTGGCCCGAGAATCCAGCCCGTTGGTGAAAATTTTCTTCTGTCTGCGCCATCCCGGGCATCTCAGCCTCGAACAGGCCCAGCTCTACTGGCGTACCAACCACGGCCCGGTCATTCGAGGCGTGGCCCAGGGCATGGGCATGCAGCGCTATTTCCAGGTTCACTACTACGCAGACGAGCTGGAAGACCAGCTACGGGCCAGCCGCGGGACAACCACCCCGCCCTATACCGGCCACGCCGAAGCCTGGTTCAACCGGGCCGACCTGGCCACCTTGGCCAACATCCCGGAAGCCAAACGGGCCATGGAGATCGCGGTCGAGGACGAGTCCCATTTTATTGATTTTCCGCGCTCGGCCATGTGGATAGCCAAAGAGCGCGTCTTCATTGATCGCAGATAGGCGCCCTCGCTCTGCGAGCGTATGCAGGCCGGCATCCCTCCATACGCTCGCTGCTGCCGGCATCCGTCCGCTCGAAAGGCAGAGGTTTTGCATAGGCATACAGCAGTCTTAGGTATTGCCTTGAGTGCGCTGGTGATGGTGTCCCCGCTCTTGGCGGACGAGCGCGTATCCCCTCAGGAAGAAGATACCCCAACCTTTGCGGTGGTCGGCGGGCATATCGTCGGCCACGGGAAAGCAACGCTGGTTGTCCGGGCCGGCCGAATCGAAGCGATTACACCGGCCGCGCCGAGCACGACCTTACGGACCGTGAATGCCCACGGCCGCTATCTGGCACCCGCCTTTATCGACAGCCACGTCCATTTAGCCTACCGCTTCAGCGCGCCTGAACTCGCCCGTGGCGGGGTCGCGGCAGCGGTTGATTTGGCCGCGCCGGTTTCGTTCCTGACAGAAGACCTGAAGCCGCTCCAAACAATTCTTGCCGGTCCGATGGTGACCGCCCTAACCGGCTATCCAACCCGGAGTTGGGGAAGCGATGGATACGGACTGGAAATTAGTGGAGCGCAGGCGGCCCGAGAAGCAGTGGACCGCCTGCACGCAGCAGGAGCTCGGGTTATCAAGCTGCCGGTTGGCGATGCAACAGGTGGGGGAGCCCTCTCAATGGCGAAAAATCCCTCCATACTCAGCGATCAGGAAATGAAGGCCATTGCCGATCAAGCGCACGCATATGGCATGCGCGTTGTCGCGCATGCGCTCAATGATATTGATGTTCTGCGGGCTGCGGTGGCGGGGGTTGATGTGCTTGCGCATACACCAACCGAATCCCTCGGCGACGCGACCGTGCAGGCATGGTCTGGACGCGCCGTCATTTCCACCCTGGCCGCGTTCCCCGATTTAGCCGAGCCGGCGGAGAACCTGCGTCGTTTGCGGGCCGGCGGTGCCACCGTGCTATACGGCACCGACATGGGTTATACGACCTTTATCGGGATTAATCCCCAGGAACTCGAACTCTTAGGCAAGGCCGGTCTTGACAGTCAAGCAATTCTCGCTGCCGGGACGACGATACCGGCACAGTTTTGGGGTTTCGAGGACGGTCTTGGGACCCTCGCCCCTGGGCACGCGGCAAGCTTCCTCATTCTCGATGCAGATCCTGAACGCGATCTCCTGACGCTTTCCCGACCGGTGGCAGTCTATCTTGATGGCGTGCATATGCCCCCAATCACGGGACAAACGGGATCGGAGTGAGGGGCAGACGCTCCGAACCAAGGTGTGAAACGACCTCGGTTGAGAACCTGCCAGCGCCCCTTTATTTCAACACAAACCCGGCGTAGCCCCGTTCCGCCACCTCATCACACTTCTGCCGATAGGCCGGAGAGCCGCCGGCATACATCAGGAAGGTCCGTTTCTTGCCGGGGATATTCGCCCCTACAAACCAGGACGGGGTATCGAGCAGAATCGTGCCTTCGGCCACTTCGTTGACGTGCGCCGTCCAGTCGTCTTCGGCCTCTGGGGTCGCGACGATCTGGGCATACTCGTGCGCACGCATATGGCGCAGACAGTCGGTCACCCACTCGACATTCTGCTCAATACAGCGCGGGATATTGCAGAAGGTGGCCCCGTTGTGAGGGCCGACAACCGTGAACAGGTTGGGGAAGCCGGCAGTCTGCAAGCCGAGATAGGTGCGTGGCCCGTCGGCCCACTTGTCCTTGAGCGTTTGGCCGCCCGCCCCGCGAATATCGATCTGACTGAAGGCCCCGGTGACCGCATCGAAGCCCGTGGCATACACGATGACATCACATTCATACTCGGCGTCGCTGGTCTTGATGCCCTTGGGGGTGATGCACTCGATCGGTGTCTCGTTGAGGTCAACCAGGAGTACATTGTCCCGATTATACGCCTCGTAATAGCCGCTCTCCAAGGGGACGCGCTTGGTTCCCCACGGATGGTCCTTGGGCACCAGCTTTTCGGCGACCAGCGGGTCGTTGACGCGCTCGCGGATCTTATTGCGGACGAACTCCGTCATAGTGGCGTTGGCCTTCAGGTCCGACATGGTATCGCCAAAGTTGCCAAACCATTTGGCGAAACCGGGCTGGGCCCACAACTCTTCGTAGCGCGCCAGCCGTTCTTCCTCGGACACTTCGAGCGCCGAGCGTGTATCAAAGTCGTGCAGGAAGCCGGCAAAGGTCTCCCGACAGCGTTTGAAAATCTCGGGATAGCTGGCTTTGATTTGCTGCTGAGCCTCGGGGTCTATCGGTCCGTTCCTCAGCGGCGCGCAGTAATTTGGCGTACGCTGGAACACGGTCAGCTGACCCACATTCTTGGCGACTTCGGTGATGAGTTGGACCGCGGTCGCACCGGTGCCGATGACACACACCCGCTTGTCGCTGAAATCCAGGGGCTCCTTGGGCCACTGGCCCGTATGGAAGCTCGGGCCGGTGAAGCTCTCACGGCCCGCAAAGTCGGGAATATACGGCGCGGACAGGACGCCAATGGCGGTAATCAGAAACCGTGCCTGCGCCCGCTCGCCGGTGTCGGTCCGGACCTGCCAGCACTGCGCGGCCTCGTCATAGGCTGCCGCGCTGACCCGGGTGCTGAACCGGATGTCGCGGCGGAGGTCGAACTTATTCGCCACGTGGTTGAGATAGCGCTCAGTCTCGGGCTGGCCGGCAAAGTGTTCGCTCCAGTCCCATTCCTGCAAGAGTTCCTCCGAGAACGAATACCCATAGGTATAACTCTCGGAATCGAAACGCGCGCCCGGATAACGGTTCCAATACCAGGTCCCGCCCACACCCGTGCCGGCCTCGTACACCCGCACCGAGAGTCCCAACTCCCGGAGGCGGTATAACTGGTACAGACCGGCCACCCCGGCCCCGATGACGATCGCGTCAAACTGATCGGTCGCCTGGGTACCGACGGGTTGCGGATCGTGAGCAGACGTTGCCATGTTTTCCTCTGCTTCTCTGCTGTATCTACTAGGCGGCTTTTCTCCGGCTTCGCGTCGTCTTGGCAGCTTTCGCGGTCGCGCGCTTTTTGGTGCTCCGTTTGGCCTTGGCTTTGGTCCGCTTCTTTTTGGCCTCATCGACCATCAACTGAATCGTCCGCCAGTCCAGCACATGGGCGATATTACCGTTCTCGTCGTGGAAACCGACCGGCCCATAGACGTTGGCCAGATAGATGGTATCAACCGGATGTGAGGTGGCTTCATGCACCGCCCCGGCCGGCTCATACACCCAATCCCCGGCCCGCGCAGACCCGCCCCGATAGTCGAAGCCCCCGGAGATGACATAGAAATCAGCCGCACCCAGATGCGTATGGGGCGGGTTCACCTGGCCCTTGTCGGCCTTGATGAGCGCGCTCCAGGCTCCTGTCTCTTTACTGATCCGCAGCACCTTGAACTGATTCCCGTCGCCGCTCTGAATCCACTCTTCTGCATCGGTCCGCACCAGGGCCGCATCCAACGCATCAAATACTTGTTTCGCTTTTGCCATTCCGAGTCCCTCCTTTTACTATCAATTCAATCGACTATTGTAGTCAGGCCGGGCAAAAGTGTGCAAGGGGTTGGGCAACGAGACACGGGTCGATATTGAGCACACGCCGAACCAGGACTATAGTGGCCAGCCGGAGAACCCTGCTCGGCAACCCATGGCACGAGCAGCCGACGAGCCGATGGCAGCGCCCACGATTGAGCGACATCGCACTGCAATCACGCGGACCGACCTCTCCCGTCCGGTCCGTCTCGCCCTTGAGGACGGCCTGATCACCCCGGAGACGAGCGTCTTTGATTATGGCTGCGGGCGGGGCACGGATATTCTGCATCTCAGACATCGGCAGATTCCCTGCCAGGGCTGGGACCCGGCCTATTTCCCGGACACCGAGCGAACGCCGGCCGATATTGTGAATCTGGGCTATGTGGTCAACGTGATCGAAAACCCAGGCGAGCGCACCGACGCCCTCCGCCGGGCCTGGGCACTGACCCGAACAGTGCTGATCGTGTCCGCCCGCCTCAGCCTCGAAGCGGCGCTCGATACGCTGACCCCCCATACCGACGGGGGCATTACCCGCCGCGGGACCTTCCAGAAATTTTTTGAACAGCAGGAACTCCGCGAGTGGATTGACGCCGTGCTCGGCGCTTCGAGCGTGCCGGCCGGACCGGGGATTTTCTATGTGTTTCGGGACCCGCAGCAACGCCAGTCTTTTGCCGCCTCGCGCTATCGCCGCCGGTTTACGGTGCCGCGCCAGCGTCTCAGCGAGGTCCTGTTCGAGCAGCATAAAGATATCCTGGAGCCGCTGATCGAATTTCTGACGGCCCGGGGTCGCTTACCGGAGGACACGGAGCTGCCCGAGGCGGAAGACATTTGTCAGGCATTAGGCAGTCTCAAACAGGCCTATGGCGTCATCCGGCGCGTCACCGGTGATGAAGAGTGGAATACCATTCGGGCCGAGCGACAGCAGGATGTTCTCCTCTATGTCGCGCTCTCACGCTTTGAGGGACGTCCGCGCTTCACCCAGCTCCCGCGCGATTTACAGCGTGACGTGCGCGCGTTTTTCTCGTCCTATCGCCGCGCCTGCGCGCTGGCCGACGATCTGCTGTTTTCCGCGGGCGACCGAGCTGCGGTCGATCAGGCCTGCCGGAGCACCGCGGTCGGCAAACTGACGCGCCAAGCCCTATACGTACACGAATCCGCCCTGCCTCAACTCCCGCCCATCCTGCGCGCCTTTGAGGGGTGTGCGCGGGCGTATATCGGAGTGGTGGAGGGCGCGAATATCATCAAGCTGCACCGCGACCAGCCCCAGGTCTCTTATCTTTCGTACCCGGACTTCGAGTGCGACCCGCACCCCGCCCTGGTCAGCTCTCTGCTCGTGCCCTTGCAAACCTTCAAGATTCGCTACCGCACCTACCGGGATTCGTCCAACCCGCCGATTCTGCACCGCAAAGAAACATTTATTTCTACCGCCCATCCCCTGTATGAAAAATTCGCCCGCCTGACACGCCAGGAGGAGAAAAAGGGACTGTACGAAAGGCCCGAGTTGATCGGCACCCGAGAAGGCTGGCAGGTCGCCCTGGCCGCCCGCGGCCTCCGCTTGGCCGGACACCGGCTGATGCGCAAGGCTGCGCGTTAGGCTGGCTCACACTTTGCCGGCAATCAGGATGACGACCGCCATGTCTGCGGGTTACCACGTTCCTTACGAGCCTCGGCTATATCGGCGAGGGTGTCTTGCATAATCTCGTCCTCGGAACGACCGGCGTCTTCGGACGAGGGTTTGATCTGCGCCAGGATGGACGAAATACGGTCGGCGGCAGCATTGCGGTCCACTACACCCTTAATAGTCGATTCATTCATTCGGGCTTGGCTCATATAAAAACGGTCGTCTGACTAGCCGGCCTTGTGGACCGCCTGTTCGAGGCGTTCTGCCAACCATAGCTTGATAATGGATTGACGGGTGACACCGATTCGCGCCGCTTCTTTATCGAGCGAGGCTATCATCCACACGGGGAAATCGACATTGACTCTTCTCTGGCGCTGATTCGGACGCCGTGCGGTTGTCAGGTCCAAATCCTGGGCAATATCGACCGCTCCATCGTCGAATTTCTTATCGAACTCTTTAGCTTTCATAGATAAGGACCTCTGCTCTACGGGACCTGCGTATCGAGATATAGACATCTTATAGGATGTTTCATATTATGTCATCATGAGATTGGTGCTGGACACCAACATAATTGTCGCTGCTTTTCGGAGCCGTCGGGGGGCGAGTAATGCGCTCCTCAGACTGATTGAGACACAACGCGCGACGCTCCTGTGCTCTACGGCTCTCTTCCTAGAATATGAGGCGGTCCTGAGCCGTGCAGAAACCCGCGTGGCCACGGGTCACCGGCTCGACGACGTTGCAAGGATCATGAACGCCCTTGCTGCCCTGAGCGAGCCAGTTGACATATCGTTCCGGCTCCGACCGATGTTGCGCGACGCTGACGACGAAATGGTTCTGGAAACAGCCCTGAACGGGCATGCCGACGCCATCGTAACGCATAACGTCAAGGATTTCGGACCAGCGCACTCATTTGGGATTGAGATTACAACCCCTGGTAACATTGTAAGGAGATTGAGCAGATGACTGACACCCGCCGCTACAAGTATCCGTTGCAATTGCCAATATCACTAAAAGATACGGCGACACGTCTCGCCAGGGAGGACGGCGTCTCGCTCAATCAATGGATTGTCGCCGCCGTTGCCCAGAAGGTCGGCGCCGTCGAGACTGCGGAGGCTTTTCTCCGGAAGCGCGCGGCAGATGCGGTCGAGAGCGATCTGACGCACTATCTCGACAAGGCCCCGGACTTGCCGCCTGATCCAGAGGATGAGTTGCTGCGCGAGTGATGAAGACGTAGAACCTCCTCCAAGATGGGGATGGCTGAAGGTTCGTATAGAACAAATCACGATGCTGTGTAGCCGCCCGTTATTCCGGCGAAAGCAGGCATCCAGGCCCCCGGCCCCCGGCCTCTGGATGCCGGATCATGTCCGGCATGACGAGAGCCGATGCGTAAACCGTCCCGCTTCGACTCAACTTCCTCCCCTTCTGAGGAATGAGGGCAACACGTTGTCCGTACATTCGCCGTATGCTAGGTTACTGCCGAGCAGGGGGTGACTCATGTCTATTGCCGAGGCCAAATCAGAACGCATTGAGGTCCGCACCACGCCGCGTATGAAAACACTGCTGCAACGCGCGGCCACTGCTTCGCATAAGAGCGTGACAGAATTCCTGCTCGAAGCGGGCATGAGCGCCGCGGAGGACGCCCTGATAAACAGGCGATTGTTTCGGCTTGACGACGAGCAGTGGCAGATGTTTCAGGATGCGCTTGACCGCCCAGTCACCGAGAAACCTCGCTTGGCTCGACTGCTGGCCGGAAAGAGCGTGCTGGAGTGACGGCGGAAGCCGAATCCTATTCTCC
Organism: Desulfurellaceae bacterium bin18; assembly: GCA_002238415.1. Lineage (GTDB taxonomy): Bacteria > Desulfobacterota > Binatia > Bin18 > Bin18 > Bin18. The sequence goes on from MPMI01000008.1 coordinate 47,473, forward strand.
GCTTGAGAAGCTGAACGAAACCCACCGCATCGACGCCTTTTACTGCGGAAAAGAGCCGCTTGATCGTTTCCTGAAGCGGTTTGCACTGCTCAACCAAAAGGCTGGCGGCGCGCAGACCTACGTTGTTTGTCGGGACCGTAAGCGTGTTGTCGGCTATTACAGTCTGGCAGTTGGCGCGGTTGAGCACGCCGAAGCGCCCGGCCGGGTCGGCAGGGGATTGGCCCGGCATCCTATTCCGGTGATGCTTCTCGCCCGGCTCGCAATTGACCGGACAGAGCAGGGAAAGGGCTTGGGCAAGGCACTCCTCAAGGATGCCCTGCTCAGGACCGCTCAAGCCGCAGATATTGCCGGCATCCGGGCGCTTCTTGTCCACGCCAAGGATGATGAGGCGCGTGTCTGGTATGAGAATATGGAATTCGAGCCCAGCCCGACCGACCCCTACCATCTCTTCCTGTTGATGAAGGACCTGCGAGCACTCCTGAGCAGCAGGTCGTAGGCAGATATGTCCACATAGGAGTCCAATCGCTATGGCTAAGAAAAACCCGCATCTTGGCTCCACGCTTGAAAGCTTGCTCCGGGAAGACGGAACCTATGAAGACGCGAAAATTCTCATCGCCGTCAAGCTCTATGAGATGGGTCGGTTATCCACCGGTGCAGCAGCGAAGCTTGCCGGTGTACCCAAGCCATTATTCCTGACAAAGCTGGCGGACTATGGCGTCGATACCTTCGACCTGTCGGACGAGGAGCTTCGACGAGATATGACCCATGCCCGCCGTCATCTGTAACACGTCCGTATTTATTAGCTTTCCATTATCTCAACTACTGCGTCCGATAGGTAATCGAGCGCCGTGTCATTTCTGCGTTCTTCCAAAACTGTAATCAGGCGAGAGAGCCCAGCCACGAATGTATCTACGCGCTGCCATGAGTCGGCTGGCTCGGCGAATCCCGCGGCGGGCCACGAAAGACCTCGCGTGTATGCCATTTTACGAACTCAGCTTTCGGTTTGAACTCACTACTGCGGGGATGTCGAAGCGGCGCGTTGTGACAATCCCAGAACCACCGCGTCGTATCGCTCTCACCATAGACTTTGGCAGAAATAAGCACCTTGAATCCCCCGGAGACCGGCGCCAAGCCGAGAGCACCCCTATCAAGCGCCTTGTGATGAATGCTGCATAGCGCCAACCCGTTCGGAACCTTACTCGGGCCACCGGCCGAATGCCACTTGATATGCGCAGCCTCTAATCCGAGGAGTTCATCTTCCAGGCGAAGGTCGAATCCACACGCGGCGCAACGGCACTCGTACGCGCGGAGGACGGCGTGGCGGAAGTTCCGGTCACGCGGGCGGGCGGGGGAACGCGGCACTGTCAAGCCGTAAGGAAGGCCGGGGGACTCCTGTACCAGAAATTCAGTAGGGAAGCCGGCCGCCGTGCGGATGTCATCGTGTAACGAATAAGGAAAGTGTTCGTAGAGGAGCGCTTGGGCGGCCTGCTGCACAAGCCCAGAATCGGAGAGGAGAAGTTCATAGATTGGCTCGGGAAAACCGCCCGTTACAGCGTGTTTAACAAGCCCTCTCCGGTGTAAATCTCCTTGTCCCGTGGCGGGCAATGATTCTCTACCCGGGATTTCCCATAGCTCGTCATTCGGCAGACGGCTGAACGGATACTCGGGATGAATCGCCTTACGGGGTGGTCCAAAGCGCTCCAGCAAATCCGTCAGCGGACGTTCAATATCCTGCTCGTAGCGCGCCAAGCGCTCTTCTCTCCGAGCGACCCGGCCAAGCGCGAGCAGAACCAGTAGTGGCTTATGTGGTGCGCGCTGTCCACGCGTTCGCCAAAATTTTACTTGGCCGAGCTTCTGAAGAAATTCGTTGCGCTTCACAATGGATAATCTATGGTCGAATTGACGCCTTACCAGCAGTCTTCTAGCATCCGCAGCAAGCTCAATCCACTTTGACACGACCGACGCAGACCTTGAAGAGGCGGTGCGGCTGATTACGGAGGTGTTGACACGGTTGGCGCGGGCCGGGCTGTGTGCTGGGTCGTAGAAAACCCACCCCGCCGCTGACGCGGCACAAAGAGGGAACGTGTCCAGCATCACATGTGTATTGGAGGACACGTTCCCTCTCTCCCTCCCAAGACGTGTGATGTGTATTATTAGCCTGGGACGAGGGTGGTGCGTGCTCAGGCGGGCCGTCCGAAGAGGTGCTGAAGCCCCAGGCCGCGATAGCCGGCGGCCAGCTTGGCCGCGCTGTGGGTCCGCAAGCCGTGGGGGGTCTGGGCGCCCGGAAAGTGTGCCGGCCACAGGGGCGGGTGAGGGGGCCATGGATGGTCTCGACGATCGGGCTCACGCCAGAGCGCGGGGAGTGCGGGGAATGCAGGTATTGAAGACAGGCGAATGAGCGCCTATATTCCGGCTCGGAAGCAGAAGACGCTCTGAGCGAAACGCGGGCGGCGTCTACCAGGCATAGAACGCTGTTTAACAGATGGCTGATTTTGAATTGGTGATTGGGCCATAATTGTGTCGGGGCACCGCATACGTCGCTCCTGTCGACCATATATGTCATCAAATGTCGTACAAAAAGACCTTTTACGGTTCAATATGTCACCAAATTGTGCACAAAAAGACACCTTGTGGTTCAATAAGTTATTGATTTTATTGAATTCAGGTCGGAGACCCCCCCCTATATTTTTTTAGGGTGTTTGTGAGAGAAGAACAGCGTTTGATAACATCCCCCCCATAGTCCCCCGCAGACACGAGAAAGCCGGGTCGCTCCCTCCTCCTCCCCGCTCGGGACGTGTGATGCATATTGCCGCGTCAGCCCAGGAAGAGGGGGGCAACGGCCACGGCGGGCCGGCGGCGAGCTTGGCGGCCAGTCGGGGCAACCAGCCCTAGGGGCTGTGGGCGCCCGGACAGGGCAAGCCTAGCCTATCCTCGACACGCTCCTTTCTGCACCTGCAAGAGGAGAGACAATAGGGTGGCCGGTTTCATCTCAGAGTAAGTCTTCAGCCTTGGCTTTGACACGACCGACGCAGACCTTGAAGAGGCGGCGCGGCTGATTACGGAGGCGTTGACACGGTTGGCGCGGGCCGGGCTACCGCGCGCGGTGTGAAAGACTCCACCCTCCTAACCATGACATTGTTCAGGGGACTGCCCGCTCACTCATATTCTCTTGCGGAGCGTGAGCAGCTTGCTTACCCTAGAGGAACTATGGACTGGAAAGAGCGTATCTCTACGCCAGTGAGATGATGAAACAGGAGAAAGTGTACCCACTGACGTTGTGAGCGGTGCAAAATTTGCGGCGTTGAAGCGGGTTGGGCTGTGTGCTGGGTCGTAGAGAACCCACCCCGCCTTCGGCACCCCTCCCAAGAGGGGATGAGAAGGGTGGGAGAGATGATATTACAGGGTAGGAGAACCGGGGCCGGCAAATTCGGCCACCGGGTCGCCGGCGATTCTGGCGTGGTACATCACCCGCGCTTCGGTCATGTCCCAGGGGCAGGCCTGGTGTAGCAGGCGGCGGTTGTCCCACAGCACGGCGTCGCCGGCAGTCCACCGGTGATGATAGACGCGCGGCGGCTGGCAGGTATGGTCCACCAGCGCCCGGAGCAATTGTTCGGATTCGGCCGGGTCCAGTCCCGGAATGCCGTACGCGTGACGACCGATCAGCAGGGACTTGCGCCCGGTCTCGGGATGCGTTTTCACCAGGGGTCTCAGCGGCGGGTCCTGGACATCCAAACCATAGCCGTTATAGTCGCCGCCTTTTTTGGCTGCAAACCCGATCTTTTTCTGTGAATAGCGCAGGGAATGGTAGGCCGACAGGTCGGCGACTTTCTCTTTCGTGGCGTCGTCGAGAGCATCATACCCGGCGCGTAAATCCGCCCAGCCGGTTTCCCCACGAGACGCAGGCACAATGTGGGCCGTGAACACCGCGCCCTTGGCCTGCACGGGCATATAGGTGCTGTCACAATGCCAGCCCATATTCCCTTTGAGCACTTGAATCATCTCGTCGGAATCGTCTTCGGCGCGAATGCTGCCGTCTTTTTTGACGTTGCTGATCGGCACCAGATCAAACTCCAGCTCACCGAAGCGTTTGGCAAATTCGACCTGCTGGTCGTTGGAGAGATGCTGGTCCGGGAAGATGAGCAGCGCGTACTCAAGCCAGGTGTCGTACAGCCGGCTGAAGGTTGTCTCGTCAATTTCGGTCAGCTTGAGTCCGGTTACGGTCGCCCCAAAGCTCGCGTCGAGCGGTTTCACATGAAAATCTGTCATCGGTCTGCGTCCTCCTGGGTTGCCCCAGCATGACGTGCGGAAGAAAACCTGTCAATCCGTTTCATATTTTGCTTGTCCGGCTAAGCCGCTTTTGCTTCGATCTCGAACCGGACACGCAAGCCGGCCCGAGCTAACATGTTGATAAGTTTATCGATGCTAAAGCGGCTAATCTCTCCCTTCATCAAATTACTGATACGAGGCTGGGTATCACCAAAGAAGGCCGCGGCTTCAGCCTGAGTCCAGCCCCGGTCTTGAATGTATCGCCGCAGGTCGAGCATGAGGTCGGCACGGATTTTCAAATTGGCTGCTTCTTCTGCATCAAATCCCAGATCCTCAAAGACATTGTCTTGGCCTCGTGTGACGCTCATGACCTTACCTCCGTTTTCGAGCTTGTTGATACTGCTGCGCGATTCGATAGCGCTGCTGGCCGATTTAATGTCTTGCTTCGCCGTCTTTTGCGTTTTTTTCTGAAAGGCATGCAGCCGTAAGCCCTTGTTTTTACCAGGCTTACTATCCACCTGCATGAATGTTCCGGTTAGGAAACGCGAGCCCAAATGTCGTCGCGGCGATGCAGCATACTGGTATGACGAGGACCACGTTCATACACCATAATCCGCATTCCCTGACTCTCGTTCAACGGGAAATAGTGATGCCGGTCACCGGACGGCTCGACCGTGAGCCCCTTCGCTCCGGGTGCCAACGGACTACCATCACAGTTGACCATGGTAATGCCCTTGGCCGCCATGTGGTCATAGAACGCATCGAGATCGTCCACTTCAGCAGCCACTTCCATGGCATAGCCATCACCTTTTTCTTTGAGAAGATCCCGCACATACCCGGCTGACGTAGGCTGAACCAATTGCACCCAAACACCATTAGCCTCAATAAACGCGCATTGCATATCACCAAGGTTGGTCGCGCCCCCGTCAAGGCCAAATTCAGCGGGATGGCGCTTGAGTCCCATGACTTCGGTATAGAATGCTGCCGTCTTCGACAGGTCTTCGGTAAGAATACACACGCGATCAATACGCGGACTATGCGGCCTGGGTTTTTCATTCGCCCACCCCTCGTCGCGAATGTTTAAGAGGTTGGTCGCATCGTCCATCCGCCGCTCGTAGACTTCAATGGTCGTCCCACAACTGATGTCTGCCGGCCAGTAGGCAATGAGCTGTCCGGTCTCAGCGGTCGCCGCATCCCCACGTACGCTTTCTTGGATTCTGCCACCATCTTTGAGTGGAGAGCCGTCCATGCTGAGCATCTGAATGCCTTTCGCGTCCATCTCCTCAAGCACTTTTTGATAGTCCGTATCAACCGCTTCAAAATTAACCTCGACAATGGTGCCCTTACCAACCTCTTCCAGTATGTCCATGCCGGGTCCGGGGGATGTTGATAAAACCAACTCCAACCACAAGCCACCGCCATGAACGAAGGCCGCCTTCATGCCGCCTGTTGTTTCGTCTTCTGTGCTGACCTCAACCACCATGGGGTGACGCTTCCAGCCAACCGTCTCGGTCAGGAATGCAGCCGTTTTATCGATGTCTTCTACCCAGACTGCTAGATGATCGAGTCGTAATTTGGGCTTTCCCCGCTTGTTCGGCATAGCCTCCTCCTGGCACGTGAACAATGCTGCAAAAAATGAATCAAATCAGAAGAAGCTTAGCAAGAAAAAGCCCTTGCAGACACAAGGGCTTGAGCAGAGCCACCCATCGGATTTGAACCGACGACCTACTGATTACGAATCAGTTGCTCTACCAACTGAGCTAGGGTGGCGCGTGTTCTGGCGGGGATTCTACCAGTGAGGCGAACTGCGGGGCAAGCCCGATGCGCTTCAGTCAAGCCGCCGCAATAACTCGTGCGCGGCCTGAGCCGGGTCGGCCGCCGCACTGATGGCCGAAATCATGGCAATCCCATGCGCCCCGGTCTCCAGTACTTCAGCCACACGGGCGGTCCTGATACCGCCAATCGCAAAAACCGGCACTGCACTGTGAGCGACTGCCGCGCGTAAGCGGTCGAGCCCCTGTGGCTCGCCATAGGCGGCCTTTGAAGGGGTGTAATAAACGGGGCCGAAGACAATAAGATCGGCTTTTTGGGCCGCGTCGATTTCTTGCGGGGAATGGGTTGAAACACCGATGAGTTTCCCGGCTCCCAATAGACGGCGGGCGTCTTCAACCGAAAAAGAGTGCTGTCCGAGATGGACGCCGTCGGCTTCAACGGCGAGCGCGACATCTATACGGTCGTTCACCAACAGTTGCGCCCGATAGCGCAGGGTCAGCGCCCGAAGCTGCTCGGCTAATGCGTACAGCTCGCGGCCTTCGAGGTCTTTTTCCCGGAGTTGAACGGCCCGCACCCCGCCGTCGAGGGCGGCGTGCACGACATCGGTGAGGGGCCGGTTGGCGGTCTGGGTGCGGTCGGTGACGAAATACAGGCGAAAGTTGAGCATCGGTCGGACGGCCTGGGGAAACCCACCCCGGCCTTCGGCCACCCCTCCCAAGAGGGGATGGAGTGATTGGCTAGGCGATCATTCCGTCGAGTGGGCTGGAGGCGGTGGCGTACAGCTTTTTGCCCATGCGCCCGGCCAGATAGGCTTTGCGCCCGGCTTCCACCCCCTGGCGCATGGCATCCGCCATGAGAATGGGATCTTTTGCCGCGGCAATGGCCGTGTTCATCAGTACCGCGTCACAGCCCATCTCCAGGGCAACCGCGGCGTCCGAGGCCGTGCCCACCCCGGCGTCAACAATCACCGGCACGCTGCTGTGTTCGAGGATGATACGGATATTATACGGATTGCGGATGCCGAGCCCGGACCCGATGGGCGCCGCCAGCGGCATGACCGCGGCGCAACCCATGTCTTCGAGCTTTTGACAGGAGATCGGGTCGTCATGAATATAGGGCAGGACAATAAAGCCGTCGTCAACCAGGGTCTTGGCCGCCTCAAGCGTACCCGGAATATCGGGGAAGAGGGTCTTGTCATCGCCAATGACTTCCAGCTTGACCATATTACCCACCCCGGCCTCGCGGGCCAGGCGGCAGGTCCGCACCGCGTCGGCGGCGTTATAGCAGCCGGCCGTGTTGGGTAGGATGGTGTACTGCTTGGGGTCAATATAGTCGAGCAGATTTTCCTGGTTGGGGTCGGTGATATTCACGCGACGGACCGCAACCGTCACAATATCGGCCCCCGAGACCTCAATCGCCCGTTTGGTTTCCGCGAAATCCTTATACTTTCCCGTGCCGACAATAAGCCTGGAATGATATTCCTTGCCTGCGAGTACAAAGGGGTCTTTGGGGCCTTGCATGGCGTCCTCACTGTGTTGATCTGTGCGCGCTCTGACTAGCAGCCGCCGCCAACGAAGTGTACGATTTCAACCTCATCGTCCGCTTTCAGTGCGCAGTTGACGTACTCGTCACGGGGAATGATATCCCGATTGACCTCAACCGCGATCCGCTTATTTCCAAGGCCGAGTTCTTCGACTAAGGCTGCGATAGTGATGCCCTCTCGGCACTCCCGCACATCGCCGTTGAGCCGCAATGTCATCGCGGCCCACCATATGCCGACGGGTTTCCCTTTACAACCCAGGAGGCTTCTGGTATTCCCCTGTCTGCCCATCCAGGCATATCTAGATGGACATCTTTCCAACCCGTTATCATCAAGGAGTATCCCATGGCTACTGTCACCCGCGCCCTGATTAGCGTGAGCGACAAACGTGGCGTTGTTGATCTGGCCCGTGGCCTGGCCGAGCTTGGTATCGAAATTCTCTCAACTGGCGGCACGGCCAAAGCGCTGACCGCAGCCGGCGTTGCGGTGACCCCGGTCGAAGACTTTACCGGCTTTCCCGAAATGCTCGATGGCCGGGTCAAGACCCTGCACCCCCGCATACACGCCGGGATTCTGCATCGCCGGAGCGACCCCAGCCATCTCCAGGCCATGACTGAGCATGACCTCAAAGCCATTGATCTGGTGGTGGTCAACCTCTACCCGTTCGAACAAACCGTGGCCAGGCCGGACTGCCGCTTTGCCGATGCGATTGAAAACATCGATATCGGCGGGGCGGACCTCTTTCTCGCCTTCGACCCCAACAACACCGATAGCGGCGGGCCGTCTCTCTTGCGCGCTTCAGCCAAGAATCACGCCGACGTGGGCGTCGTTGTTGACCCGGACGATTATCCGGCCATTCTGACCGCGCTCACACAGGACGGCGCCCTGTCGGCCGAGTACAAGCTCGCCCTGGCCAAGAAAGCCTTCCGGCTGACCGCTCGCTACGATGGCGCCATTGCCGATTACCTGGGCAGCCTCGACGGAGAAGAGCGCCGGCCTTTTGGCGACACCCTGCATCTGCAATACACCAAGGCCCAGGACCTCCGCTACGGAGAAAATCCGCACCAGTCCGCGGCTTTTTACCGCAGCCCGGTCGTCCGGGAAGCGTGCATTGCCAACGCCAGACAGCTCCAGGGCAAGGCGCTGTCGTATAATAATATTGTGGATGCCAATGCCGCGTTTGCCCTGCTCCAGGAGTTTGATGAAATTGCCGCGGTGGCTATCAAGCATACCAACCCGTGTGGCGTGGCCACCTCGACGGACTCTCTGGCCGACGCCTTTCGGAAGACGCGTGCCTGCGACCCGGTTTCCATTTTTGGCGGGATTGTTGGTTTGAATCGTGAGGTTGATACGGCGACCGCCCAGGAAATCCTGAACCTGTACGAACAGGGCTTTCTTGAGATTGTGCTCGCCCCTGGCTATGCGGCCCCGGCCCTGGAGATGCTGGCCTCGTCCAAGCGCCTCCAGAACATCCGCTTGCTGGAAATCCCGGAGATCGTCGACGCGCAGCCGGCCCGCTACGAGGCCAAACCGATTGCCGGTGGCCTGCTGTATCAGGAACGCGATACCGGCCAGGTCAATGTGCAAGACTGCGAGGTCGTGACCAAGCGTCGGCCGACCGACGCGGAGTACCAGGCCTTGGCCTTTGCCTGGCGGGTGTGCAAACACGTCAAGTCCAACGCCATTGTGCTGACCTCAAGCGATCAGGTTGTTGGTGTGGGCGCCGGTCAGATGAGCCGGGTTGACTCGGCCAAGATCGCCGTCTCCCGGGCACACGACCTCGGGCTGGACACCCACGGTAGCGTGGTCGGCTCGGACGCGTTTTTTCCCTTTCGCGACGGGCTCGACGTGGTGGCTCAGGCCGGCGCCACCGCCGCGATTCAGCCCGGCGGCAGCCTGCGCGACAAGGATGTTATCGCGGCTGCGGATGAGCACGGCATGGCCATGCTTGTCACCGGCATGCGACATTTTCGGCATTAGCCATGACTCGGCGTTAGCAATGAAAATAATGGTGATCGGCAGCGGCGGCCGGGAGCACGCCCTGGTGTGGAAGATTCGCCAGAGCCCGCGCGTCTCAAAAATCTACTGTGCGCCGGGCAACGCCGGGATTGCCGACCAGGCCGAGCCGGTTGCGCTGGCCGCGGATGACGTCGATGGGCTGTGCGCGTTTGCGGAAAAAGAACGGATAGGGCTGACGATTGTCGGTCCTGAGTTGCCGCTGAGTCTCGGGATCGTCGATCTGTTTGAGTCGCGGGGCCTGCGTGTGTTTGGCCCGAACCGGGCTGCGGCTCAACTCGAAGGCAGCAAAGCCTTTACCAAAGAACTCTTGCAGCAGCAGAGTGTGCCCACCGCCGCCTTTGGCGTGTTTCACGACCCGGACGAAGCCAGCCGCTATATCGAAAAAGTCGGGGCGCCGATTGTGGTCAAAGCCGACGGACTGGCCGCGGGGAAAGGTGTCCTGTTGTGTGCCACCCAGGCCGAAGCCCAGGCCGCAATCACCACCATCATGCGCGAGCGTCAGTTTGGCGCAGCGGGCGACCAGGTGGTGATTGAAGAGTTTTTGCGCGGCGACGAGGCTTCGTTTCTGGCGTTGACAGACGGAAGCCATATTCTTCCTCTGGCTTCTTCTCAGGATCATAAGCAAGTCTTTGACGGCGACCAAGGGCCGAATACCGGTGGGATGGGAGCCTACTCGCCGGCGCCGGTCGTCACCCCGGCGCTGACCGATCAGATTGTGCAGGGCATTCTCACTCCGGTCGTCCAGGGGCTCAGGCAACGCAACATTGTGTATAAAGGTGTCCTGTACGCCGGGCTGATGATCCACCACGGTCAGGCAAAAGTCCTTGAATTCAACGTCCGCTTTGGTGACCCGGAATGTCAGCCGCTCATGCTGCGCCTCAAGTCAGACCTCGTCGAGGTCATGCAGGCCGTGATTGATGAGCGTCTCGACCAAGTGAGCCTCGACTGGGATGACCGCGCTGCGGTGTGTGTCGTGCTCACGGCCGAGGGCTATCCGGGCAGCTATGAGAAGGGGCGGGCAATTGCCGGGCTGGAGCAATTCGCGGACTGGCAGGACGGGGCGATTTTTCATGCCGGCACAAAACGGCAGGCAGACGCGCTGGTCACCAGTGGGGGCCGCGTGCTCGGTGTGACCGCGACCGGGACGGATATTCGTCAAGCCATTGCGACAACCTATCAGGCGGTGCAACGTATTTCGTGGCCGGGCATGCACTATCGGCGGGATATCGGCCAGCGAGCGCTGGCAGGCTAAAACCGAAGGTCCCCCCCTTCTTTAAGGGGGAAGCCCGAAGGGCAGGGGGCAAAATAACCATGGCACAGATTCGTCCCTTTCGCGCGCTGCGCTACAATCCGACAGTGGTTGGCGATTTGAAAAACGTCGTCTCCCCGCCGTATGACGTGATCAGTCCGCAGCAACAAACGCTCCTCCACCTTCAGAGTCCGTATAATGCTACCCATCTCGATTTCAATACGGCAGACGACCCCTATACGACAGCGGCCCAGACCTTTCAGACCTGGCTGTCCCAGCAGGTTGTACAGCCCGACCCGGAGCCCGGCTTCTATTGCTACACGCAGGAGTTCACGCTCCAGGACGGCCAGCCACGTCGCCGGACCGGTATTTTTGCCGCGCTACGGGTTGAAGATTTCGAGTCCGGGGTCATTCGCCCGCACGAGCGTACCTTTGAGCGGGCCAAAAAAGATCGCCTCGCCCTGCTGCGTGCCTGCCGGGCGCACCTGAGTTCGATCTTCTGTCTATACGCCGGCTCAGGCTGGTCGCTCGAACATACGCTCCGGGATGCGCTCGCCCGGCCGGCTGCGGTTGAAGTCGCAGACGACGCGGGTGTCACTCATCGGCTGTGGTCCATTCAGGATCCGGCAACCATTGCGGACATTACGGCTCGGCTCTCTGACAAATCGCTGATTATCGCCGACGGTCATCACCGCTATGAAACCGCGCTGCAATACAGCCGCGAGCGGACGGCGGAAACCGGCGCCGGCGAAGACCGGCCCTTTCAGTACGTCTTGGCGTATCTGACCAGTGCCGAGGATAGCGGCCTGACTATCCTCCCAACCCATCGGCTCATCCGGCAGACCCGTCTGCCCAGTCCGACCAGCCTGCAAGCCGTTCTCAAGCGCGACTTTCGACTGGCCCGCTATGCGCCGGCCCACCGTCAGGCGTTTCTCGACGCCCTTTCGGCTCCCGGCCCGGAGCGCCGCATTGGATGCGTCATGGCCGGAGCCGAGCATGACTGGCTGTTATCCTTTGATGACCGCGTGACGCACGGCCTGCCCGCCTCGGCCGCCATGCGGGCGCTGGATGTCACCGTGTTGCACGATGTGCTGTTCGAGCGTTTTCTGGGCCTACCGCCTGATGTCCAAAAGCAGGCCGTCTCGTATACGAGCGATACTGACGAGGCGCTGCAACGTGTGACCGCAGGGGACGCTCAGGCCGCTTTTCTCCTGCGCTCAACGACTTTCGAGCAGATTCAGCAGGTGTGTGAAAACGGCGAGACCATGCCGCAGAAGTCAACCTATTTCTATCCCAAGCTGCTGACCGGCCTCGTGTTCTACCACCTGGAACAGGACTAGCTGCGGGCAGCGTCGATCAGAATCGTCGCCCGCCGCCGCCGCCACCACCACCGCCAAACCGCCGTCGTTCCGGTGGACGGGCGGCGTTGACCTTCAGGATCCGACCCAGGACCTCTTGGCCGTTAAATTTCTCGATAATCGCGTCGGCCTCTTCTTTCGAGCCCATTTCGACAAAGGCGAAGCCCTTTGATTGCCCGGAGAAGCGGTCGGTGACAACGCTGACCGAACTGACCGTGCCGACCTCGGCAAAGACTTTTTCCAGGTCGGTGTTGCCCGCGGAATAGGGCAGGTTGCCGACAAAGAGTCGCGTGCCGGATGGCTGACGGGGCGGTGAGGACGGTCGGCTCCCAACCGGGGAAGGTCTGCCACGCCCGCTATCCCGAATGGGCGAGGGGCCACCCCGGCCGGGTTTGACCTCGTTGACAGTGAGGGCCTGTCCCTCGACTTCTTTACCATTCAGGTCTGAGATGGCCGCCTGGGCGGCTTCTTCCGTCTCCATTTCGATGAAACCAAACCCCCGCGACAGACCGGTGGCCGGGTCGGTGATGAGTTCGGCGGACTGAAGGCTCCCAAATGGGGTGAATAAGTCTTCAAGTTCTGGAAAGCAGAGCACGGGGGGAAGATTACCAATGTACAGTTTGACAGCCAAAAATATGTCTCCTCTCGTTCCGTTTCGCCTTATCCACCCTGTCTATTCTGAGGTGGGGATGGAAAGTAGCAAATTCTCTTTTTGATTACAATAAAAGATGAAGAAGAGGGGAGACAGGAATTCATTGTTCCCCCAGCGGTGAGATGATAGCATTTTTATTTTAACCTGATACTCCGCTTTGGTACAACATGGATATGCAAGCCTCGACCCATAGCTCGGCCCTGTCGGCGGTTATTCTGAGCGGTGGAAAAAGTTCGCGTATGGGCAGGCCGAAGGCGCTGCTGCCCTTTGACGACAAGCCGCTCATCGCTCATCTGGTTGAGCGCCTGTCCCGACGCTTTGCCGATATCGTTGTGGTCGCCGCGCCGGACCAGACCCTGCCGTCCCTGCCGGTCACGCTGGTCCACGATGCCGTGGCCCATCAGGGGCCGGTCGGAGGCATATACTACGGCCTGCGAGCAATCCGCGGAACGGCGGCCTTTGTCACGTCGTGCGATGTGCCCTTTCTCCAGTTGTCCTTTATCGACTATCTCGTCTCGCAGCTTGATCATAACGGTCGTGGCTATGATGTGGTCGTTCCCGTTTGGCAAGACCGGCTTCAGCCGCTGCACGCCGTGTATCGCCGGCGCGTCGTCCCCCATTTACAAGAACAGCTCGCCACCCAACGCCTCCGCCCGGTCTATTTGTATGACACCGTGCCAACCCGAAAAGTGTCGGCGGCGGAGATCAAACGCTTTGACCCCGAGGGGCTGAGTTTTCTCAATATGAACACCCAGGAAGACTATCAAGCCGCCCTGGCCCACTGGCGGACGTTGTCGGCGCCCATTTCCTGCACGGTTGAGTTATTCGGCGTTGCGCGCCTCACCGCACATACCCCACGCGTCCCGCTGGTCCTTTCGGCGGAGGCAACGCTCGGGGACGCGCTGACTGTCTTGGGAACGGAATGTCCCGCCCTCCTGGGTTCAGTGCTGTCTGCGGATGATGCGGGGTACACCAGCTTACGGAACGGATATACCTGCAATATCAATGGGAAAGACTTTGTTCGAGACGCACACACCCGTCTCCGGGCGGGTGACAGCCTGTTGATCTTGTCGAGCGATGCGGGCGGATAAACCATGTACGGATTCCACGGCCGTCTGCTGCGTATAGACCTCACGACGCAGTCGTACACCTGGCAGGATATCGAAGCGTCCCGTCTCCGGGCGGTGCTGGGCGGTGTGGGCCTGGGGGCGTCTTTGCTGTACGAGTACGCCCCCCCTCGCGTGGAGCCGTTCTCGGCCGATAATCCGCTCATTTTCACCAGCGCTCCACTGGTCGGAACGGGCCTGACCACCACCGCCAAGTATGCCGTTGTCACCAAGTCGCCCCTGACCGGCTTTATTGCGGATTCCCTCTCTTCCAGTTTTTTTGCCCTGGAGCTCAAGCGGGTCGGGGCCGATGCGCTGGTGATTACCGGTGCGGCCGAACACCCTACCTATCTGCTGATAACGGACACCGGAGTCGAGTTCCGAACGGCAGCCCATCTGGCGGGACTGAGCGCCCAGGAAACTGAAGAGCGTATCCGGTACGCGGTTCGCACGGCCCAGGGGGCGGAGGTCCGGGTGGCCGCCATCGGGCGGGCGGGGGAAAATCTCGTGCGGTTTGCGACCCTCAGCAATGAGGGCCGGCACGCCGGACGGGGTGGCGTCGGAGCGGTGTTCGGCGCCAAGAAACTCAAGGCCGTTGCCCTGCGGGGGCAGCGCCGGGTGGCAGTGGCCGATACAGAGGCGGTGGAAAAAATAGCCATCACATTACGTGAGCGGAGTGTCGGGCCGCACACGGCAAAATACCGCGAGATTGGAACGGTGGCGAATCTGGCAGTCTTCGACCGGCTAGGCAGTCTGCCGACCTATAATTTTCAGAACACTCCGTTCGCCCAGGCGGAAGCACTCAGCGGGGAATCTTTTATCACCAATGGTTTCAGTCAGACGCACGGCTGCGCCGCATGCACAATTCGATGTGAGCGCCTCTTTCAATCCCTGAGCGGCGAGGCCCAACGACTTGAGTATGAAACCCTCTTTGCGTTGGGTCCGCTGTGCGGCATTGAGGAGCCGGACGCCGTGCTGCGGGCCGCCCGGCTGTGCGACCAGCACGGGCTGGACACCATTAGTACCGGCGGCACTCTCGCCTGGGCGGCGGAATGCGCGGACAAGGGTCTCTGGCCCGAGCTGCACGCGACGGGGCTGTCCTTTGGCAATGCGGAGGCAATGCTCGCCCTGATCCCGGACATTGCCCACAGACGAGGAGTGGGGGCGGTCCTGGCCGAGGGCTCACGGCGGGCGGCCACCCACATCGGGGCCGAAGCGGAGAGCTTCGCCATGCAGGTCAAAGGCATGGAGCTGCCGGGCTACGAGCCGCGCAGCCTCAAGACCATGGCGCTCGGTCTGGCGGTCAGTCCACGCGGGGCCTGCCATAACCGTTCGGGGGCGTATGAGGCGGACTTCTCGGGCCAAGTTGATCGTCTGCAAGCCGATGCCGGCCGTGGGGCGCTGGTTGCCGCGTCCGAAGACTTCTCCGCGGTCCTGGATTCCCTGATTGTGTGTAAGTTTTTACGTAAGTGTTTCGATGATTTTTACGTCGAAGCAGCCCAGCTTATGAGCGCGGTAACGGGGTGGGATTACACCGCTGCCAATCTCATGCGGGTTGGCGAACGTATCAACACGCTCAAGAAATTGTTTAATATGCGCGAGGGCTGGCGGCCTGAGGACGACTGGCTGCCAGCCCGCCTCTTAACCGAGCCGTTGTCGAGTGGCGTTGTTCAGGGAGTGAGCCTGACCCCGGATGAGCTCCGCCTGATGATTCAAAGCTATTATGCCGCCCGAGGCTGGAACGAAGAGGGATTGGTCAGGGAGGAGAAAAAACGGGAATTAGGGCTCTGAAGCCAATGTCAAAGGCAGAAAGACTCAAGGAAGAAATCGGCTGGCTTAAAGTTGTTTTTGGTATTTTAGTTGCCATTGATGTCTCCAGGATCGCGTGGCTCGCTCAGAATGTGAGCCGTCCAGCTTCCTTGCTCGTCTCGGTTTGTATTTTTGCGGTTGCCTGCGTTACTCTCGGGATTATATGGGTCAACCGTACTGCGTATCGAAAAATTGACGAACTGGAGGAACTGTAATGGAATGGCTAGTCATTCTTGCCTTTGCGATTTTTCTGACCGGTCTCGGTATCGTGGTTCGCGATGCGATTTCTCATGCCCACAAATCATCCCCGCAGAAGCCTGAGAAACCAACCCAATAGTTGCGTGACCGAGCAAGACGATTATTCACGGAGCCAAGGAGTGCACTCTTCATGTACGAATCAAAAAATGTCTTAGGCGAAAAACTCCAGGTGTGCAGTTCGCGGCCGTTAACCGGTTTTTATCGGGACGGCTGCTGCAATACCGGCAGGGAAGACGTCGGCCTGCATACCGTATGTACCCAGGTCACCGAAGAATTTTTGGCCTTCTCCAAGGCAAAGGGCAACGACCTGAGCACGCCCCGCCCGGAGCTTGGCTTTGACGGACTCCAGCCCGGAGACTGTTGGTGTCTGTGTGCGCTGCGCTGGAAAGAAGCCTACGAGGCCGGGGCCCCACCCGTAGTGATACTGGCTTCTACCCACGAGGCGACCCTCGAACATATTCCCCTGGCGCTGCTGAAAGAACACGCCCGGGATCTGCATTAGCGTACGATCCTCACCCGCTATTATCCCCTCTCGGGAGGGAAAGGGGAAACGTGTCAACATCTACCTGTCTGTTGAAGGACACGTCTCTCCACTCGTCTCATCCTTCGACTCCAGGCGCGTTACGCCTTACGCTCAGGACAGGCGTAGCGTTAGCGAAGTCGAAGGACGTGTTTACTCTTTTCAGGCTTCCGCAGCGCGGTTAACACTGACCCGGACCGCACAATATTTGAACTCGGGAATTTTCCCGTAGGGGTCCAGGGCCTCATTCGTCAGCAGGTTTGCGGCGGCCTCCTGATAGCAGAAGGGGATGAAAATCTCGCTCCGTTGCAGGCCGGCATCCACCCGCGCGTAGGCGGTGATCTCACCCCGGCGTGAGGCAATGGTCAGGAGGTCTCCTTCCGCGCCGTCCAGCACGGCCAGGTCTTCGGGATGCACGTTAATCACGGGCTGTGGTTCTATGGCGTCCAGGACGCTCGCCCGGCGGGTCATTGCGCCGGTATGCCAGTGCTCAAGCTGGCGGCCGGTGATCAGCACGAACGGAAACTCGGCATCGGGTAGTTCGTCAGCGCGAATCAAACGTGCGGGGACGAACTGGGCTATGCCGTCCGAGGTCGGGAAATTCTTTTGAAACACCACCGGTCGGCCTGGGTCGTCTTCGGTCCAACAGGGATAGGTCACGGAGTCCTGGCGTTCGAGCCGTGACCAACTGATACCCCCGAGGGCGGATATGGCCTGGCGCATCTCTTCGTAGACCGCCGCGGTGTCGCGGTATCGCCAGTCCAGTCCCAGGCGGCGGGCCATCTCTTGGATGATGTCGAGGTCCTGACGGGCCTGGCCCGGCAGGTCGAGCGCTTTGCGGGCGAGCTGTACGCGCCGGTCGGTGTTCGTAAACGTGCCGGTCTTCTCCGGCAGCGCGGACGCCGGCAGGACCACATCGGCAAACGCCGCGGTTTCGGTCAGGAACAGATCCTGCACAACCAGGTGGTCAAGCTTGGCCAAAGCCTGCCGCGCGTGATGCAGGTTGGGGTCGGACATGGCTGGGTTCTCGCCCATGATGTACATACCGTGCAGCCGGTCGTCGAGAATGGCGTTCATGATCTCGACCACGGTCAGACCGGCTTGCGGGTCCAGGGAGACACCCCAGAGGGCCTCGAAGCGCTGCCGTATCTCCTCGTTGTCGACCCGCTGGTAGTCGGGGAACATCATGGGAATCAGGCCGGCGTCAGAGGCTCCTTGAACATTGTTCTGGCCGCGCAACGGATGGAGTCCGGTCCCAGGGCGACCGATCTGTCCGGTCATCAAAGCAAGCGCAATGAGACAGCGCGCATTGTCGGTGCCGTGGATATGCTGTGAGATACCCATCCCCCAGAAAATCATCGAACCGGATGCGGTTGCATAGCGACGGGCAACCTCCCGAATGGTCTCGGCGGCAATCCCGCACACGGGTTCCATCTCTTCGGGGCTGAAGCCGGCTACGTTTTGTTTGATGAGCTCAAACCCAGCGGTACGCTGCTCGATAAATTCCCGCTGCACCAAGCCCTCCTCGATGATGGTGTGCATCATGGCGTTGAGCAGGGCCACATCGGTGTCTGGCTTGAATTGGAGATAATACGACGCATGGCGGGCGAGCTCCGTCCGACGGGGGTCCATGACCACCAGCGTCTTACCCGCCTTGGCCGCGTTCTTCATAAAGGTCGCCGCAACCGGATGGTTCTCCGAGGCGTTGGAGCCGATGATGATAATGCACTCCGCCTCCGCCACGTCTGCCACCTGGTTGGAAACCGCGCCCGATCCAATGCCCTCTAAGAGGGCGGCGACCGACGAGGCGTGACACAGCCGGGTACAGTGATCGACGTTATTTGTCCCAAATCCGGTCCGAACCAGCTTTTGAAAGAGATAGGCTTCTTCGTTACTGCCTTTTGCCGAGCCAAATCCGGCCAGCGCCTGGCCGCCTTTTTCGTTGCGTATTTTTTTGAGGCCGTTCGCCGCAAAATCGAGCGCTTCTTCCCAGGAGGCTTCACGAAATACGTCCGAGGGATCAGCCGGATCAATGGTGATCTCGGCGGACTTAGGGACCCCAGCTTTTCGGATTAAGGGGCGGGTGAGCCGCTGCGGATGGGTGACATAGTCAAAGCCGTAGCGGCCTTTCACACACAGCCGGCCGTGGTTGGACGGACCGTCACGCCCGGTGACGTACAGAATCGTATTGTCTTTGACGTGATAGGTGAGCAGACAGCCCACTCCGCAATAGGGACAGACGGAATCCACCGTTTTGTCCGGCTCAATCAGTCCTACCTCTTTGGCTGGCATGAGCGCCCCGGTGGGACAGGCCTGGACACATTCACCGCAGCCGACGCAGGAGCTACTGCCCATGGGGTCGTCCACATCAAAGACGATCTTGGCCTGGCTGCCGCGCAGGGCGTAGCCGATGACATCGTTCACCTGCTCTTCACGACAGGCACGCTGACAGCGAGTGCACTGAATACAGGCGTCGAGATTCACGGCAATGGCCGGGTGAGACCCGTCCGATTCCGGCTGCTGGCGCGGCGCGAAGCGCGGTGTGCCGACTTCCAACGCGCGCGCCCAGGTCGCCAGTTCCGAGTCTTTTGTATAGGGGGTCTCAACAACGTCTGAAAGCAACAATTCGAGAACCAGCTTTTGGGAGTGACGGGCGCGCTCACTTGTGGTTGCCACCTCCATGCCCTCCTGCGGTGTCCGGCAGCAGGAAGGCGCAAGGGTACGCTCCCCCTTCACTTCCACCACACAGGCACGACAATTTCCGTCTGGCCGGAGCCCGTCCTTGTAGCACAGGTGAGGAACATCAACCCCGTGACGACGGGCCGCCTGTAAAATGGTTTCGTCGGGCAGGGCGTCGACCGCCCGTCCGTCCAGGAGAAAGGATGTCGTTTGTGCGACTTCAGGAACGGCAGCCATTAGGCAAGCTCCTCTGGGAAGTATTTGATGATGCTGCGCAGCGGGTTGGGAGCGGCTTGGCCTAAGCCACAAATCGAGGCGTCACCTATGACTTGGGCCAGTTCCTCAAGCAAGGGCACATCCCAGTGGTTTTGCGCCATCAGCCCGGCAGCTTTCTGTGTCCCCACGCGACACGGCGTACATTTTCCGCAGGACTCGTGCGCAAAAAAGCGCATCGCATTGAGCGCGGCGGCCTTGGCGCTGTCTTTATCGGACAGAACGATGATCGCCGCGGAACCGATGAAACAGCCGTGGGGTTGCAGGGTGTCGAAATCGAGCGGCAGGTCGGCCAGCGCGGCGGGCAAGATACCGCCGGACGCTCCACCGGGAAAGTAGGCGTACAGCTCATGTCCGGGGAGCATACCTCCGCAATGCTCATCGATCAGCTCGCGCAGACTGATGCCGGCCGGGGCCAGATGCACGCCTGGATTTTGGACGCGACCGCTGACGGAAAACGAGCGGAGCCCCTTGCGCCCCCTCCGGCCGTGGCTCGCAAACCACTCCGCCCCGTGCTCCAGAATATCGCGCACCCAATACAGCGTCTCAAAATTATGCTCCAGGGTCGGGCGTCCGAACAAGCCGACCTCAGCCACATACGGTGGGCGTAGCCGCGGCATGCCGCGTTTACCCTCGATGGACTCGATCATGCCCGACTCTTCGCCACAGATATACGCACCCGCCCCACGCCGGAGGTAGATAGCGGGGAGCGGCATCGGCGGGTCGGCCTCCAGGGCAGCAATGGCGTTCTTGAGAAGCTGGAGACAGGCCGGATATTCGTCTCGGATATAGATATAGACGGTGTTGATTTCAGCCGCCCAGGCAGCAATCAACATCCCTTCCAGAAAACGATGCGGGTCGCGTTCCAGATAATAGCGGTCCTTAAAGGTGCCCGGCTCGCCCTCGTCAATATTGACCGCCAAGAGGCGCGGGCCCGCATAGCCACGCACGATGCGCCACTTGCGTCCGGCAGGAAAGCCGGCGCCGCCAAGACCGCGCAGGCCGGAATCTTCCAGCGCGCCCAGCACTGAATCGAGGTCGCGGCTGCCGTTGAGACACTCCCGCAGAACCTGATATCCGCCGCCCGCCCGATAGGCTTGATAGTCAACCGTACCCGCCGGCAGGCTGGCTTGAGTCGCCTGGTGTTCGACCGCGTGTCTCACCTGCTCCAGGCTTGCCGTACCGATCGGGTTCTGGCCAACCACCGCAACCGGTGCGGTTTCACACCGGCCCACGCACGGAACACGCTGGACCCGCACCGTTTTGCCCATCTCTTGCTCTAAAGCGGGAATCAATTGTTCCGCTCCGGCCAACTCACAACTGACCGAGTCACACACCCGAACGGTGATTGTCGGCGGAGGGGTTTCGCCTTCTTTGACCACATCGAAATGATGGTAAAAGCTGGCAACCTCGTACACTTCTACCGGAGCGAGCTGCATTTCGTGGGCAAGGGCAACCAGGTGGGCCGCGGACAGATGGCCATAGTGATCCTGGATGAGATGCAGATGTTCGATCAGGAGGTCCCGCCGGCGCGGGGCATCGGCCAGCAACGTTTGGACTTCTCGGAGGGCCTGAGGGTCAACACTGCGCCCTTTTGGCCGAGTCCGAAGGCCCCGTGGCCGTTTTCTGCCGCGCTTCCCGTTGTGTTTCATGCTCCCCC
The DNA here is from genome assembly GCA_002238415.1 of Desulfurellaceae bacterium bin18. GTDB lineage: Bacteria > Desulfobacterota > Binatia > Bin18 > Bin18 > Bin18. Next base: position 68,635 of record MPMI01000008.1, read on the forward strand.
TGCCGGACCAGAGCCCTCGTTAAAAAGGCTTAAGGTAAAGAACCATAGCCTATTTACTGGCCGTGGCTCAAGAGTCCTGCTCTTCTTGAGCACCCTTGACACCCGTGGTTCCGGTTCTTACTTTTCCGCATCAGAGACGTTCGGTCTCAGGCAAACAAACAGCTCAAAATCAATGAAGAAATACAGGCTTGTCAACGTCTATTACCGTCTACAGCTTGCCTACAACAGCCACGACTGAGGAGAATATCCAGACCCATGGACGGCGATATCACGGCTCTGAACGAACGAGTGAGAGAAGAAGCTGCGTCACTGGCGCGCTTACGGGATGCTATCGGCCAAGTCATTATCGGCCAGCAGTATCTCGTTGACCGCCTGATTGTCGGTCTGTTAGCAAACGGTCACGTCTTGTTGGAAGGCGTTCCCGGTCTGGCCAAGACACTGTCGGTGAAGACCCTGGCCCAAGCAATCAATGCCCGCTTTCAGCGGCTTCAGTTTACTCCGGACCTTCTGCCCGCAGATCTCATCGGGACGCTGATTTATAATCCTCGCGAGGGCACGTTTACCACCAAGAAGGGGCCGGTTTTTGCCAATATCGTTCTGGCGGATGAGATCAACCGGGCGCCGGCCAAGGTCCAAAGCGCCCTGCTCGAAGCCATGCAGGAACGTCAGGTGACGATAGGTGAGGAGACCCACCTCCTGCCGGAACCCTTTCTCGTTCTGGCCACCCAGAATCCTATTGAGCAGGAAGGCACCTATCCCCTGCCAGAGGCCCAGGTTGATCGTTTTATGCTCAAGCTGTGGGTCACCTATCCCTCGAAGGCAGAAGAGCGGCAGATCCTGGATCGTATGGCATCCACCACCCAGCCCGCCGCGGTCAGTCCGGTGCTGGGCACAGAGGATATCGTGCGGTTGCGCGGTCTGACCGACCAGCTCTATCTGGACGATAAGATTAAGGATTATATTATCGATCTGGTCTTTGCCACGCGCGACCCCGCGGCTTACGACATTGATGTCCAGCATTTTATTCAGTACGGCGCTTCACCGCGGGCCACTCTGTCATTGACCGTTGCAGCCAAAGCCCATGCTCTGCTCCAGGGACGCGGCTACGTCACGCCTCAAGATGTGAAATCCATCGGCCTGGATATTCTGCGCCACCGGGTCATTATTACGTATGAGGCCGAGGCTGAAGAACTGACCGCGGACAGCGTCCTGCAACACATCTTTGACGGTGTGCCCGTACCCTAGCTTATGCTGACTTCGGAACAACTCAAAGCGGTCCGCAAGATTCATATTCGGACCAGCCATCTGGTCAATGATGTCTTTGCCGGCCAATACCAGAGCGCGTTCAAAGGCCACGGCATGGAGTTTGCCGAGGTCCGGCAATACTTCCCCGGTGATGATGTCCGGACCATAGACTGGAACGTCACCGCCCGGACGGGTATCCCGCACGTCAAACGCTTTAGTGAAGAGCGGGAACTCACCGTGATGCTTCTGGTGGACACCAGCGCCTCGACTCAGTTTGGCAGCGTGTCTCAGTTGAAGAGTACTATGGCGGCCGAGATGGCGGCCCTGTTTGCCTTCTCGGCCATCACCAATAATGACAAAGTCGGGCTGGTGATGTTCAGTAACGAGGTCGAGCTGTCGCTCCCGCCCAAAAAGGGCCTCCGCCACGTCCTGCGGGTGATTCGTGAGGTCCTCTCCTTCCAGAGCCGGCAGCGCGGCACAAATATTACGGCCGCCCTGGAACATCTGAGTCATGTCAGTAAGCGCCGGGCGGTGGTCTTTCTCATTTCCGACTGGCTCGATCCGCACGCCGCCTCTGCGCTCACTATTGCCAATCGTCGCCATGACGTGATTGCTATTGTATTGGACGACCCCCGCGAGCTGAGCCTGCCGAACATCGGCCTGATTGAGCTCCAGGATGCCGAAACCGGAGAGCGAGAGCTGGTGGATACTGGTGACCGGCGGGTCCGGGAAGAGTTCGCCCGACGGGCAGCAGCGGCCCGGGATGACAGAGCGCGTATGTTGCGACGCGCTCACGCGGATACCATTACGGTGCGCACTGACCAGCCGTATGTAGACGCTTTACTACGCTTTTTTCGCATGCGCGAGCAGCGGCATTAGTTATTGAATTCCTCATGAGACGCTTCCCCTGTGTTGCCCGCAAAGCGCCGCTGGCTCTGCTGCTCGCCGTGTGGTCCTTCCTCAGCCTGTCGGCCGTGACTCGGGCCGCTGCGGACGGAGAGAAACCGACCGGCCCGGTTCACCTCCAGACCAGTGTCGATCGGGACGAAATCACCATCGGGGATCACCTCCGCTACACTATTACAATCAGCGCGGAGACGGGCGTGGACGTCTCTGTCCCACTGTTCCGCGAGCGTATCGGCGAGTTTGATATTATCGATTTTGGTCGGCAGCCGGACCAGCCACAGGCTGAACGGACCATCATCACCCAGTGGTATACGCTCACCATTTTCACCACGGGCTATCATATGCTCCCGGCTCCACGCATATCCTATACAACGCCTGACGGCAGCCGGCACGAGGCCACCGGCGAGGCGCTCCGGGTTCATGTAGCGAGCTTGCTCACGCAGGAGGGGCAGCCGACCGACATTCGCGACATCAAACCACCGGAAGACGTCCCCTTTAACTGGTTGCCTGCCCTCGTGGGTGGAGCCGTCCTGGTCGCGCTGATCGGCATTGGTCTTACCCTCTACTATTTTCTGAACCGATTCCGTCAGGCAGCAGTTCTTTCACCTCGGCCGGCCCACGAGGTCGCTCTTGAGGCCCTATCGCATTTGCGGGCCAGGCACCTGCCTCAAGCCGGTCAGTTCGAGGCGTATTATGTTGCCCTGTCGGCTATCGTCCGAACCTATCTGGAAGATGGACTCCGGGTGCGCGCCCCGGAAATGACGACGGAAGAATTCCTTGTGGCAGTCACACACGATTCTTCTGCCCCTCGTTCTCGCTCCGCTCGGCGGTCCCCCAAGGGAAGGGGGGGCGACCGCCCCAGCCGTCTTCCGCCGACCCAGCAGCGCCTGCTCGGCGCGTTCCTGGCCCAGGCGGACTTGGTCAAATTCGCCCGGCATCAACCCAGCCTGGATGAGAGCGAGGCGGCCTATGAAGCGGCCAAACGGTTTGTGGACGAAACCCGGCCCCGGCACGCCCAGACGATCTCTGACGCGCACGATCGGCCACAGGAGGATCGGCATGCGGCTGCATGACCCCTGGATGCTGCTGGTCTGGCTGCTCATCCCGTTGGTCTTCTGGCTCCAACGGCGGGGTAGCCCTGAGGCGGCGGTCCGTTATCCCAGCTTGGATATACTGCGTTCCCTGACGCATACGGGGAAACGGCACTGGCGTTGGATTTTGCCGGTGTTCCGGGGGGCGGCTCTCTTCCTCCTGGTCCTCGCGCTTGCCCGCCCCCAACTCGGCAAAGCCGAGAGCCAGTATTCCGGTGAAGGTATCGACATTGTACTGGCCGTTGATATTTCGAGCAGCATGCTGTCCGAAGACTTCCATCTGGATACCGGGCGGGCCAACCGGCTGGAGGTGGTGAAGTCTGTTGTCGGAGATTTTGTGACCGCCCGCAGCAGAGATCGGATAGGCCTGGTCCTGTTCAGCGCCCGTCCCTATACCCAGTGTCCGCTCACTCTCGATCACGGCTGGCTGTTGCAGAACCTGGAGCGGGCCGAGATTGGGATGATCGAGGACGGTACGGCTCTTGGCTCTGCCCTGGCAACCGCGGCGGGTCGCCTGGAGCACTCGGAGGCGAAGAGTAAGATCGTGATTCTGCTCACCGATGGTCAAAACAATGCGGGCAAGGTCTCGCCACTGACCGCGGCGGATGCGGCCGACACCCTGGGCATCAGAGTCTATACCATTGGGGCAGGGACCCGCGGCCTGGCGCCCTATCCGACCCGGGATCTGTTTGGCAACACGGTCTACCGTCCCATACAGGTGGATATCGACGAGGAGACGCTGTCGAATATCGCTCAGACTACGGGAGGGCGCTATTTCCGCGCAACGGACACCGCCAGCCTCCAGGCCGTTTACGAGACGATTAACCAGTTGGAGCGCACCCCTTTTCGCGCGCCTCTGTACCTCGATTATTATGAGCTCTATCCGTGGTGTATCGTGTGGGCGCTAGCCCTGGTCGGCCTGGAAACGGGCCTGAATCATACTCTCCTCAGAAAGCTGCCCTAATGGTTTGGCGTACTCCTCAGTTGCTGTGGCTGTTGTGCTGCGTTCCGCTTGTTGCCGGTCTCCTGGTCTGGGCCCTGCGGCGGCGGCGGCGCGCCTTGGAGCAGTTCGCCCAAGCCAGCCTCTTACCCGTTCTGACGGCCGATACGGCTCAGCATGGTCACTACTGGCGGGGCGGCTTGTTGGTCGTCGCGTTCACTCTTCTGATCGTTGCCCTGGCAGGCCCCCGCTGGGGATTTCAGTGGGAAGAGGTGCGCCGTGAGGGGGCGGATATCGTGGTCGCGCTTGACACCTCGCGCAGCATGCTCGCAACGGACGTCACCCCGACGCGATTAGATCGCGCCAAACTGGCCCTTCAGGATCTCGTCCAGCACCTTCAAGGAGACCGGATCGGGCTGGTCGCTTTTGCGGGCTCGGCTTTTATCCAATGCCCCTTGACGCTGGATTACGGAGCGTTTTTAGAGAGCCTGCGTTCCGTCACGGTCGGTATTATCCCCAAGGGTGGGACCGCTCTGGGCGAGGCCATCCGGACCGGGCTGGCGGCCTTTGAGAACCAGCCGGGCCAGCATCATGCGCTGCTGATTATCACCGACGGTGAGGACCATGACGGACAGATTCAGGCGGCCAGTCAGCAGGCTGCGGCAAAAGGCATCAAAATCTATACCGTCGGGGTCGGCAGCCCGGAGGGCGAGCTGATTCCGCTCAGCAGGGATGGCAGACGCAGTTTTCTGAAAGACCGCCAGGGGCAGGTCGTCAAGTCGCGTCTGGATACGGAGACCTTGCAGCAGATTGCGCTGACAACCGGCGGCGCCTATGTCTACGATGCCGGCCCGAGTCTGGGCCTGGGGGAGATTTACACGCGCTATCTGAGCCGGCTTGAGAAGCGAGCACTCACCTCAACCCTGGAGCGTCGCTACGCCGAGCGCTTTCAACTCCCGCTCGCCCTGGGTCTCATCCTGCTCGCCCTGGAGGGCTGTATTCGAGACCGGCGTTCTCAAGCGGCTGACAAAGAGCCTCCCGAGCGGGTAAGTCGCTCCTCACTCCCCGGAGAGGAGGAGAACAAGGCGTGAATATCTTACAGCGACTGCTGCTGAGCTGTGCCCTCCTGTGTGTCGCCTGGACCGATAGCCTGCGCAGCCAGGTGGTTGAAGGGAACCGATTATTCTCCGCGGGCAAATTTGGCGATGCAGTCGAATCCTACGGCCAGGCATTAATCGACCATCCCGATTCTCCGCTGCTCAATTTCAATATGGGAACGGCGCACTATAAAGCGGGCAAGTACCCCCAAGCGCTCACCTCTTTCTCGCGCGTACAAGTCAGCCCCAAAGACTCCGCGGCAGATGCCGGACGGACCGGACGGACCGCCTACAACCTGGGGAATACCCAGTATCAAATGGGCGTGCAGGCAGAGGAGCAGAATCCGCAGGCGGCCCTTGCCGCCTATACCAATGCCTTGGCCTCGTATCGGCGCGCACTTGGTGCCGACCCAACAGACCGGGATACGAAGTTCAACTACGAGTTTGTGGCTAAAAGGATCGAGGAGTTGCAAGACAAACTTGAGAATCAACCGCAACAAAACCCACCCACCCAGTCAAATCAACCCAAGCAAGAAGAGCAACCGCAAGCCGAACAAGACGCCGGGCAACAACAGCAGGATACGCAGCAGAACCGGCAAGACCGGCAACACGCCGGAGAACAGCCAGAGGCTCCCGCTCAGGCGGAGCATGGCCAAGACCAGCCCAACGAGATGTCCGAAGACGAAGCACAGTCTGTGATCGATACGGCCCGCGACGAAGAACTCAGCTCGGAGGAGTTTACCCGGCGGGCTCAGCGCGGCAACATAGCTGAACCCTTACGAGACTGGTAGGCCAGAAGAATGAAAAGGCATGCGTTTATTCTTCCCCTGTGCTTGCTGTTCGGGCTTGTCTGTCCGGCGTTGTCCGGGGCCTCGGAGGTGAGTGTCCACGCCGCTGTCCACCCGCAGCGGGCAACGCTTGGTGAGGCGTTGACGCTGTCCATTGAGGTCAGAGGGGCTCAGGACACGCCGGCCCCAGCTCTCAATATTGACGACTTCGAGAGCCGCTATCTCGGTCCCTCGACTCAGGTGTCTATTAGGAACGGGCAAGTCGCGGCGACCGTGCAGCATCGTTACTCTCTCCGCCCGCTCAAGTCAGGCCAGTTCACCCTGGGTCCATTTCCCGTGGAACATCAGGGGCGGCAGTATCACACCGACCCGCTTAACGTCACGATTGCGGCCGCCCAGCCATCACCTTCCCCGTCTGGCAGACCGTCCTCTCCGGCTCAACAACTGCCTCAAGCCGCGGACGGCCCCAACGGGCTGAGCCTTCAGCTCTCCGTCCCGCGCCGCGAAGTCTATCTACACGAACGTATTCCGGTTGCGGTCAAGCTCCATATTGGAGCGGCCCGAGTCTCTGACGTCCAGTATCCGCAATTCAAAAAAGACGGTTTCTCTGTCGAGCCGTTCTCCGAGCCCACCCAACAGCGGCAGACGCGGGGCGGCCAGACCTCCACCGTTCTGCATTTTGACACGGAGGTGATTCCCCTCCGTTCCGGGAGCCTGGCGCTCGGTCCGGCGAGTCTCCAGCTCAACGTCCTCACCCGTCGCCGGGGTGGCTCGTCTTTTGGCGATCCGTTCTTTGATCGTTTTTTCCAGAACGACTTCTTTTCGACGTTTTCTTCCGAGCGGCGACAGCTCGCCTTGCGTTCCGACCCTCTGACCCTCAGCGTGCAACCGCTGCCGGCAGTCGGCAGACCGGACAATTTCTCAGGCGCGGTTGGCTCGTTTGATTTGGACGTGACCGCGGTACCGCAGGAGCTGTCTGTCGGAGACCCGATTACCGTCCATATGCGCATCAACGGCAGCGGCTATCTTGCCGATGCCGCCGCGCCCACGCTTGTGCAGACTGACGGTTTCCGCGCCTATGAGCCGCTTGCCGGAAAAACGCAGGGGTCAACAAAATCCTTTGAGCAGGTGCTCATTCCGCAGAACCACACTCTGGCGGCCATTCCCGCAGTGCAGTTCAGTTATTTCGATCCTCAGGCCGGGCGTTACCGGACGCTCGAAAGCCGGCCGATTGCCCTGGTCGTTCGTCCACCGAAAACCACACCGCGAAAAACAGTCGTGACTGACCACCCGGCTACACCGCCGGCCCGCGGCCAGGACGAGCCGGAAGCGCTTGGTCAGGACATTGTCTATATCAAAGACGCGCCCGGCTCTCTGGTTCCGCGCGCCAGACCGTGGTATCGCAGCCCTGGTTTTCTTCTGTGGCAACCCCTGCCGGTGCTGCTCTTCCTCGGCGCTTGGTGGTACGACCAGCGCCGCCGCCGACTGCACAGCGATAGTCGCTACGCCCGCTTTACGGCGGCAGGGAAACAGGCGCGGCAGAGTCTGGCCCAGGCGGAGCGCCTTCTGACACAGGCGGAGTATCCCGCCTTGTACACCACGCTGGCTCACACGCTCCAAGCCTATGTCTCCGCCAAGTTCGATCTGCCACCTAGTGGCATTGACATCCAGACGCTCCGCTCGCGGAGCGTCTCTCAGGTGTGTCTGGAGCAGATTGAGATGGTGTGGGAGACCTGTGAGCAGGTGCGTTTCGCCCAAGGCACGACCGCCTCCATGCGGGACAAGAGTCACGAGAGTCTGGCCCTGGTTCGTCAGATTATTGACCGGCTTGAACGCACTCACCGCCAGTTTCAAACACGGGCTGCTTAACACTACGGGATCATGAGACTGCCGCAATCTCTCCGGCTTCGGTACTTTCAACGCTGGCGATTTTTTCTGCTCAAAAGAGTAAACGTGTCCTCCAATAGATGTCAGATGCTGGGTACGTTTACTCTTTGCAGCGTCTGTCTCTGCTGGGCGACTGCCCTGGCAGCCGCCGTTCCAACAACCCCTCAGACCGCCTTTTTTCGCGCCAATACCCTTTACACCCAAGGCCAGTACGCCGAGGCGGCAGACGCCTACGAAGCCGTGCTCCAGTCCGGCCTCGCCAGCGGCAATGTCTATTTCAATCTCGGCAACGCCTATTTTAGGGCAGGACAGGTGGGAAGAGCTATCCTGAATTACGAGCGCGCCCGGCACTTCTTCCCCAGCGACCCGGACCTGGCAGCCAACCTGGGCTTCGCCCGCTCACTCACGGGTGCTGAAGTCTGCCGGCCACCCCTGTGGCAACACTTCGTCTTTCCGTTTACCCACAGAGTCGCCACCGACCGTTTGGTGTGGCTCACCAGTGCGGCCTATACCCTGCTCTTCGTGGTTCTTGCCGTGTCCCGGCTGTGGCCGCGTCGGCCCCAGTGGCTCCGCTACGTAGGCTGGGGGGTCGCTACCGGCCTGGTGGTGATCACGCTCTCGCTGGTGCAGCAGTTACGGACGAGCGAGTGGCAGCGGCACGCCGTCGTGCTCAAACAAGAGGATGCCCCAGTACGTTTTGAGCCGGCTGCGAGCGGCACGGTCCATTTCTCCGTCCCCCAGGGCACGCGGGTCCGGGTGCTCGATGTCCGAGAAGACTGGTGGCAGGTCGCCCGCTGCGACGGGCGGCGCGGCTGGGTCGAAAAAGATGCGCTTGAAGAACTATAGGAAAGCCAACTGATCCGCCGGAATTTCTTATAACCACCTTCAGACGTCCTTTCCTGTCCCGCCCCTGCCTATTCGGGCCGGAACTTGACCAGGGTCATTTCCGCGCTCACATCCTCAAAGGCTGCCACGACCGGCATGCCTATGGTCACATCTTCAATCGGGCAGCCAACGAGATTGGTGGTGATATGCGGACCTTCTTCGAGTTCAATAATGGCGATCACGTAGGGCACATCATCGGTAAAGGCCGGGTGCGTCGGAGCTTGGGCAATGGTATAGGAATACAGTTGGCCTCTGCCGGATACGGGAATCCAGATGAGGTCGGCGGCTAAGCATTCCGAGCAGGCTTCACGCGGGTAAAAGATATAGGTCCCACACGCATTGCAGCGTTGAATCTGGAGTTCGTGTCGTTTGGCCGCATCCCAAAAGGGTTGAGAGACTTCATTCGGATGGGGCAGAGGTTTTGTATAGTCACCCATGGTTTTCCTTTCCGTCGGCTAGACACCCAAGACGAGGCTGCACTGCTCGGCCATAATCCCGCCGTTGCCGTTCACATAACCGATGGAGGCATCTTTGACCTGCCGCCCTTCCCCGCGTCCCATGAGCTGTCGCGCGCCCTCGATGACGTGACTCATACCACCGGCGAGCCCCGGTTGCCCAAAGGACAGTTGGCCCCCGTGGGTATTGCAGGGAAAGTCGCCCGCGTAGGACAGGTCGTGGTCTGCAACAAACCGACCGCCTTCGCCTTTTTCACAAAAGCCGGCGTCTTCGAGGGTCACGATGACGGTGATGGTGTAACAGTCGTAGGGCTGCACAAAGTCCATATCCTGCGGACTGACTTCGGCCATGTGAAAAGCAGCTTCCGCCGCCGGTTTGACTAACGAGGTCGTCAGGCTGCGCGCATGGGTAATGCTCGAATGGCCGCCGGCCTCACCGGCTCCGAGCAAGACCACGGGATTGTGCGGCCCGTCTTTGGCACGTTCGGTGCTGGTGACAATAAACGCTCCGCCCCCGGTACAGGGACTGACGATCTCGAGCAGGTGTAAGGGATCAACTATCATGCGAGAGTTCAGCACATCATCGATGTCGATTTCCTTGTTCCCGAACAGGGCGCTCGGGTTTTGACAGGCACTCTTGCGTTGGTCTACCGCAACCTTGGCCATTTGTTCCGCGGTAGTGCCGTATTCATACTTATGGCGTTGGGCGATTAAGGCATAGCCGGGGTTGGCGGCAATCAGACCGTAGGGCGCATCGAACTCCGCCTCAATGCTCGGGAAGGGCGGCATTTGCCGCGCCCGGGCGCGCCGGTCACCCACGACGCACAGCACGGTGTTGCACATCCCGGCTTCGATGGCGGCCGCTGCCCGCCAGACCATACCGGCGGCAGAGGCCCCGCCCAGTTCGACCTGATTGAAATACGCAGGACGGATTTGCAGGTAATCGGCCACCACCGAAGGCCACAGCACGCTATAGTCGCTCAGCGCCCAGCCGGTCAGCAGGCCGTCAATATCGCTTTTTTCCAGGCCGGCATCCGCAATGGCCTCACGCGCCATATTGGCAATAATCCCCAGCGGCGTAATATTCCCGGCGCCTTTTTGCGGTGCCATTTCGGCAAACCCGGAGATTGCCGCTTTTCCCTTTATGCTCATACGTCTCCTCCTGTGCTTCGCCAACACCCATCCGTACAGCGTAGCGGAGGGTGGAGTCTTTAGCTAAGCACGAAACCGCTTAGTGGGGAACCGGACAGCGAGCTTGCGGCGATCCGGCGGGATGGACTTCTCCGGCGGGAGGCAGGTGACGCGGCACCTTGTGTGGAATGTAAGCCCGTCGCCGGTATTGGACCCAACCCGGGCTGGCGGGCCATTTCGTCTTTGCCCCACTGACCGGTTGAGGGTCGGGGTCAAGCAAGGTGAATTCATACCGCTGGAGAAGGAGGGAGAGGACAATCTTCATCTCAAGATAGGCAAAATGAACCCCAGCGCAGCGGTGTACGCCCCCTCCAAACCCAATCAGGCTATGGGGCTGACGAGACTCATCGTGCTCCGGGGAGAACCGTTCCGGACGATACTGGTCGGGGTCCGGAAATACCTCGGGCATCCGATGCGAGAGGGTCGGGGCAACAAACACCATGGCATCCTGAGGAATACGGAAGCCCTGCCAGGCAAAGGTCTCGGCGGCCTTACGCATCAGGACAAATGCGACCGGATGGAGTCGCTCGGTTTCTTTGAGCGCCCACTCAATCCGTCGCAGTTGGCGCACCGCTGTCATTGAGAGATCCCGACCATTGCCAAGAATATCGGCCTGTTCGTCGCGCACCGACTGGAGATAGGTCGGGTGTAGGAGCAGGTCAATCAGGCCCCAGCTGATATGCCCGGCGGTTGTCTCGTGTCCGGCCCAGACCAGCAGAAGGATCAGATTGATGATTAACACGTCGTCAATCGGCCTCCCGTCAGAATAGTGGGACCCAATCAACGTCTGTAGAAAATCAGGTGGATCGACCGGGTTGTGACGGCGCTCTTCTATGAGTTCACCCAGGATTTTGTGCAATTTTCTTTTGGCCTTTTGACTCCGAATCAGTTTGGGCAGCGGGAGCCACAAGGGCAGAACCGGCTCCATCCCGCCCGAAAACTGGCGGAAATCCGAGAAGATATGGCTGCCCAGACGCTGCCGAAAATCGTCACCAAGAAAGGCGTGCGCGGCAATATGCATCACCAGTGGACCCAGGGTTGGAATCAGATCACAGGTCCCCTCATCGCCCAGGCGTTCCATCAGGGCAAACGTTTCGTTAGCCATGGTTGTGACATACTGGTGCATCTGTTGGGGCTGAAACCGCGGCATAATAATAGCCCGCTGTTCCAGGTATTCCTCGAACTCGGCGAAGAAATAGAAACGTTCGTGGAACATCTTGAGGAAGAAGGGATAGCCCTCGCGGATTGAGAGCAGCTTATCCGTTTCACTGAAAAAGAAGCGATTGTTCTCCGGCCCAAGCAGGATGACCGCCCGCTTCAGCCCGAGTTGGAGAGAAAAAATCGAGCCGTGCTCGTTATAGCCCCGTTCCATGAGGGCAGTCGGGTCGCGCAGGAATTGAAGCGCGTGCCCAAGAGCGGGAATGCCGCCGCTCGCCATGGGAGGAAATGCGTGATCTGCCATAAGCGCCCTCCATGAAGAAACGTGTGGGTCGTTTCAAAACGACTCCAGCGCGCATCCGTTTGAACAATGTATAGGATCTCAATTTGTACCCAATCCTGTCGCTTTTGTCACCCGTAAAATTGAGGGGGTACCACAAAAATAACACGGGCACCGCAATACTCCGGCCGGTGATGCCGAGAGGCCGGGAGGAAGGGGATTTCCCAGGACTCAGACCGCGATACGAGCGATCTGTGCCTGGGTCAGTTGAACCAAATCCTGCGGACTCAGGGCAATATCAAGCCCCCGGCGTCCGGCGCTGACGTAGACGCTGGCGTGGCTGAGGGCTGACTCGTCTATAAGCGTGACGAGACGGCGGCGTTGGCCGAGCGGGCTGATGCCGCCAACGATATAGCCGGTTACCCGCTCGGCTTCTCTCGGGTCGGCTATGACGGCTTTCTTTACTCCAACTGCCTGGGCAACAGCCTTGAGGTTAAGCTGAGTAGAGACGGGGAGCAGCGCAGCAACAAGCGCTTCGGTGGCGGGTTTGACGATGAGCGTTTTCAAGACCTGGGCCGCATCAACACCGAGTGCTTGGGCGGCCTCCAGCCCATAAGACGAGGCAGCCGGGTCGTGATGATATTCATGCAGGCGATAGGAAATCCGAGCGTGCTTGAGGGCGTGAATGGCTGGGGTCATGGCTTTGACACGAGAAGAAGGAACGTCCGAAGATCACCGAGTTGCTATTACGCTTCGGGCTTGCGGTAGAATTCAACGTAAAATCGAACCGTCCCCTCGGGTTGGACATAATGGACAACTTCAGGGGCAATAATGCCAGCATGCTCAGCATCGACGATGAATACCTGGTTGATGGGCTCTGCAACAACGTACCTGAGTTGTCCAGCCAAGACCTGAATCTTGGCCCACACTCCCGGTTTCGTAGCGTGGGATGAGGTGAGTCCGGCCGGAACGGACTCGGCGGAAAAGACCACCGTTCGCTTGTACGGCCTGAAGTCGTCGGGCAGTTCGAGATCGTCACACCGGACGCAGTTAAGCGGCACGCCGAGCTTGGACGCTCGGCCGTCTTCGTTGACGACCCAGGGCCGGTTTTCAAAAGGCGGGTTATGGCGCACGTGCTGTCCATGACCACAGGCGAGGTCGGCGACCCAATCATTTTTCGGATCACGGTGAAAGCCTGTAATTTTTCTCTCCATAGAGAATGAACCCTCTAGGTGTGGATAACCGTCCGTTGCGCACGGCAAAAAAACCGCAGCCGCATCCCCATTGCCAGCAATAGATAGCCGAACCACAAGAAGAGCAGGGCCTGATCCAGGGGGAAGGGAAGCAGTTGTTGCCGCAGCGCGGCGTGACAGGCCATCAGACCGGTGCCGACGTAATTCAGCACGCCGGCCCAGTGCCCGATGGGATTGGACACGAGCGCGAGAGACCGGTCTCGTCTGGAGAGCCACCACGAGTCAAGCGTATACTGGCCAAAGGCGCACCCCACGGCACACGGAATCCACCACGGCACCGTACCGCTATAGGTCAAATAGGTCAGGGTCACGAGCAGGAAAGTAATATCCGCCAGATTATCGAAGATTTTGCCCCAGTCAGAACTTAGGCCTAACGCCCTGGCAACCGGGCCATCATAGTAATCGCTGGCGCAGATAACCACAAAGAGCCCGCCCACACAGCCCACGCGTAACAGGGTTGGCTGCTGTCGGCTGTATTCAATAGCGAGGAGAAATACCGGAGTCAGGACGAGCCGCACACTGGTGAGGAGGTGGGCAAAGTTAAGAGCATACTCCGCTGCCATGATCGTGTAGCTTAGAGGGAAGAAAGAGAGGACACTACTCCTGAACTTGCTTGAGATATTGTCCCTCGCTATGAGGGGACAAGGATTGAGTGATGAAAATAGACATTCCCCTTTTTCAGCTCGCTATCGTGTTTCTGCTGGACCCGGTTTGGGCTCAACTCGATGTGCGCTATGCAATGCACCCTGACCACTCGTTTTGAGCAGTTCATCATATATAATTTGAGAGAAATAGTTTTCATAACGAATTCCTGTAATCAAAGGGTATATAAAACATGATAAGAACACTGACTGCCGTAGTATTGGGAACGACTATTCTTGGCTTGTCCAGATGTATTATTGCTCCGCATGAAATCCGCTTGGCCGCTACTCCACCGCCTACGTTGAATACACAGACCGGAACGGGTGTTAAGCTCAAACTTGCCGTCATAGATGACCGCGGCCAGCGTGCTGTTGGTCAGCGAGGCATAGGGATAGTCGGTGCGGATATCACTGCGCCAGACATTATGAATCACCTCACCCGGCAAGTTACCGACGGATTTAGTCACCGTGGCTTTTTGCTGGTCTCTGATTCGTCACAAGCTGACGCCCTCGTCACGGTCTCCTTGCGGTCGTTCCGATGGGAGTTTCATACTGCGTTTTTTGTTGGTCAGGAGGACATATATGTGGCGCTCAAAGCAGAAGGCCGCAAGCCCGCGACGCAGGCAGAATTCCTCAAAACCTACCAATACGATAACATTACTCCCGCCATCATTGACGCCCACGGTGCAGAGATCAGCGCAAAAATGGACGCTGGGCTACAGTCCGTGCTCGCGCAGTTCTTCTCCGACTCCGACCTCATGAACTTTTTGACCAAGAAGTAACCATCCTTCCTTGATTCCTGCTGGATGGATGATCTTCTCTCCTGACAGGGTAAAACCGGTGAGCCGTAAGCAGGTAACAATCTACACAGACGGGTCCTGTCTCGGAAACCCTGGGCCTGGCGGATGCGCGGCTATCCTAGATTACAAGGGGCACCGCAGAGAGCTGTCATGCGGTTTCAGACGGACAACGAACAACCGTATGGAGCTATTAGCCGCCATCAAGGGGCTGGCGGCCTTGAAGGAGCCGTGTGCCGTCACCCTGCATAGCGACTCCGAATATGTAGTCCGCGCAATGCGTGCTGGATGGCCCTATACGTGGAGAAAGAAGGGATGGCGGCGCAATGGTAAAAAGAGCGTTGCCAATCGTGATTTATGGGTCGAATTGATGGAAATGTGTCGCAAGCACAAGGTGCAATTTGAGTGGGTGAAGGGTCACGCAGGACACCCAGAGAACGAACGCTGCGACCAACTCGCCCTGACTGCTGCGCATACCCTCGACCTCCCTGCCGATGAAGCCTACGAACGCGAACTGCTCAACGTCCCAGTTCTAGCCTAGCCGCTTCGACCCTTCGGGCTAAATCGCGAGATGTCCATACAAGTTGAAGATGTGCTCAGGGCGAGTGAAGCTCCACTATTGCGCTTCTGGCGTCGAACCCGGCATTTCCACCTTTTGCGGCTCGGCCGTTTCGATCTTGAGGACCTTGACGGCAAAAAGCAGCGTCTTTCCGGCCAGCGGATGGTTCAGGTCAACAATGACCGTGTTCTCCTTCACCTCCGTGACCTGGGCAAACATCATCTGGCCGTCCGGGCCGCGGCCTTGGAGTCTTTTCCCGACGCCAAGCGCCTCTTCGGGAATATTGTCCTTGGGTATTTCCTGGATGCGATTCGGGTCAACCTCGCCGTATCCGTCCGCGGGTGCAACTTCGACGTTCTTGGTATCCCCGACTTTTAATCCTATCAGCTGCTTCTCCAGGCCCGGAATGATTTCCCGGCTGCCGTGAGTATAGACGAGTGGGTCTTTCCCCACATTCGTGTCAATAACCGTCTGGTCTTCGAGGGTGAGCGTATATTCGAGGGATACGCTCGTGCCCTCACCGATCATGTCTTGGGCGTAGCCTGAGGTCACCAGCAGGAGTCCAAGACTGAGCGTGATAATAAAAATTCTCCGTTTCTCCTGCCCAGAGCGTATCGTTCCCATAGAAAATATCCTTCCTCCTATCGTCCGTATTGAGTTCAACACTGGATGCATTGCCATGGAACAAGAGATTTCACTGTTGCTCAGACACTGTCTCCACCTTCAGTATTTTCACATCGAAGAATAATGTTTCTCCAGCCAGCGGATGGTTGGTATCGATGACCACCGTCTCCGCTTTTATCTCAAGAACCTCCGCATAGAGAGGCCGGCCCTCCGGACTTTTTCCCTCCAGCTTCTGACCCACTTGCCGCCGGTCTTCAGGAATGCTGTCTTTCGGCACTTCGATAATCCGTTCAGGATCGTCCGGGCCATAGACGTCTTCGGGCGGCATGACAAACTGTTTCGTCTCTGCCGCCTCAAGTCCGGTCAGGTGCTTGGAGAAGAACGGGACTCGTTTCTCTGAGCCGTGGATATACACCAGCGGCTCCTTGCCGACGTTCGAGTCAAAGACCGTCTTATCTTCAAATGTCACGGTATATTCGAGCGATACGCGCCTGCCGTCGGCAACCGTCTCCTGTGCGCCCCCAGCGACCGGTCCGAGGACGGTCAGCATGAGCGCCAGACCCAGCGTCGTGAAGAGCATCCGTCCCTTCCCGTCCCCTATGGTCCGCATGTCCTTTCCTCCTCAAAAAAAGAAAGGCACGAGGATACCTACGTTTGATCCTCGTGCCCTGAGTGCCGTTCCACAAACGTCGCTGCCGACCTGCCCGTCAGGCCGGCCGGTCAGCATAGCACACTGCCTCGTTGAGCGTCACTCCATGCGCGGCGGCTTCAGATTGGAGCCCAGCGTACCTTTGAAGACTTTGAAGAGATGGTCAAGGTCCCACGGCCCCTGACTGTAAATGGTCTTTTCGGGCTTGAGATGGGAATACAGAGAGATTTTATAGCCACTCGCCCCGAATGCCTGCCCATTGACATATTGGGCTTCATCGCTGGCCAGGAAAATAACAATCGGTGCCACATTGGAGGGGTCAAGCGGACTCCCCTGGGCGGCACCGCTGCTCTCCGACAGGCCCATTTCTTGCGCAAAATTGGCCGGAATCGTATCGGTCATGCGGGTGGCCGCACCGGGCAGTATGGCGTTGCAGGTGATATTATACTTGGCCAAGGCGTTGGCGCTGCTATACGTCAGTCCCAGGATACCGGCCTTGGCCGCGGCGTAGTTCGGCTGCCCCGGCGCGCCCAGCGCGGACCCGGAAGAGAAGTTGATAATCCGCCCGCTCTTCTGGCGACGCATCAGGGCCGAGGCTGGGCGAATCGTACAGTAGTGGCCCTTCAGATGAACCGCTACCACCGCGTCCCACTCATCTTCGGTCATATTGAAGATCATCCGGTCGCGCAGAATACCGGCACAGTTAACCAGGATATCAATCCGGCCAAACGTATCGACCGCGGTCTGAATCAGGTTTTCTCCGCCCTGCACGGTTGCGATATTGTCCGTGCTGGCAACCGCCTCCCCACCCGCCGCCTGGATGTCTTCAACCACCTGCTGCGCCGGAGCTTTATTTTCCCCTTCGCCGTCAACACTGCCGCCCAGGTCATTCACCACGACCTTCGCCCCTTCTTTGGCCATGAGCTGAACAATACCCCGTCCGATACCTCGGCCCGAGCCGGTGACGACTGCAACTTTTCCGTCAAGCTTTCCCATACTGATGCCTCCTTCTTCTGTAGGGACACAGGGCCCCTATCAGTCTTATTCCATTGGCAGTGCAAGCACTCTCTCGCCCAATATGTTCTGCTGTATTTCCGATGTCCCCCCACCTATCGTTGATCAACGAGACCATAGGGCGGCCCTACGAGTACGACGACCGGCCGCCCCACGTGTTCTTACCGTGTCATTGATGCCCGTGCAGCAACTCGGAATAGGTCGGCAATGGCCAGAGGCGGCCATCCATTACCGCCTCCAGTCGATCCGCTACGGTCCTCGCGGACTGCATCAGCGGCTTAATCGTTTCGTGGGCATAGGACGCCGATTGCGCGGGACCATCGTCAGGGAAGTCGTCGAACGCCACGGCCAGTTTGTCGGTTTCCGTTAGCAATTGCTGAACGAGATTCGCCTTTTCGTCGAAAAGCCTGGACGAGTAGCCGGATTCGGTGCCCACACGGGCATCCTCGATGGCGACGGGAATGATCAGGGTCTGCAGGATATGCAGGAAAGTCCGTGCCTCAATCCATAGCTCCGTCGCGTACGCCTCTTGAAGGACGCCTTGGCGCGCCGCGATCTCGCGCGCGTTGAAGATGCCCAGGTCGCCGAGCAGCTTGACGTTCTTGGCCGACGTCAGCGCCTGGTATGCCTCGGGACTGCTCTTCAGGTGGATCAATTTGGATTTTTCGGCGTGTTCATACAACTCCTCTGAGTAGCCGTTTCCGCTGAAAAGGGCGCCCTGATTCTGCTTGATGGTTTCGCGTATGACTTGGTCGACCTCCTTGCCGGCTTCGATCTCATCGCACATATGCTTCAAGCTGTCCGCCAACGCCGCGTTGACCATTGTGAGCGGGAAGGCGATATGCTGGTTTCCGCCTACCGCGCGAAACTCGAACCGGTTACCGCACCAAGGGAAGGGCGCGGTACGGTTGCGGTCTTCCAGACTGGCCCGGATGTCGGCAACCGGTGCCGATATCTCGATCTGCTTATGCTGCGTTTCGTATGCGGTGAATTTGCCGCCCTCGGCGACCTTCTTCACGTGCGCTTCCAGGCGCTCGCCAAGGTGGAGCGTGATAATCGCCGGCGGCGCCTCCTGCGCCCCCAGGCGGTGATCGTTGCCGGCGGTCGACACCCCGCAACGCAGCAAGTCGCCGTGCTTGTTCACCCCACGCAGCAGGGCCGCGACGAACGCGATGAAGCGACGGTTGTCGTTTTCGGTTTCCCCCGGCACGAACAGGTTGACACCAGTGTCGGTGTTCAGGCCCCAGTTGTTGTGCTTGCCGCTTCCGTTGATGCCGGCAAACGGCTTTTCGTGGAAGAGGATGACGAAACCGTGGTCGAACGCTAGGTCGCGGAGCACGTCCATCGCCAGCACATTGGTGTCTGCGGCGAGGTTGGCCAGATTGAAGATCGGCGAGATCTCATGCTGTGCCGGCGCTACCTCGTTGTGGGTGCAGTGGATCGAAATCCCGAGTTCCCACATTTTCTCGCGCGCAGCGGCCATGTAGCGGTTCACCCGTGGCGACAGTCTGGCGAAATAGTTGGTAGACAGCTCCTGGCCGCGCAGCGGCGTGGCTCCCAGCAGGGTGCGTCCCGTGGCCACCAGGTCCGGCCGGGCTAAGTATTTTTCCCGGTCGATCAGGAAGAACTCCTGCTCCCAACCAACATTGCACACGACCTGCTTGGTGTCGGTGTCGCCGAGATGTGCCAGCAGCCGCAGGCTCTGCTCATCGACCGCAAGGTCAGCGCGCAATAGCGGGGTTTTCTGGTCAAGCGCCTCGCCGGTCCAGGAAACGAAGGCGGACGGAATATACAGCGTCTCCCGGTAGACGAAGGGCGGAGAACCGGTGTCCCAGCCGATATAGGCTGCCGCCTTAGATGTTTCGCGCAACCCTCCGTTCGGAAACGACGACCCGTCGGTCTCGGTCTGAAACAAATCGGAGCCGGTCAGGTTAATAACCAGCCGATCGGTTGCGAAATCCACCGCCACGAACGTCTCAAGCTTCTCCCCGTGAATCGGTCCTCGCATCGGCGAGAACCAGTGCGAATACCCGATGCAACCCTTCGACTGGGCCCACTCCCGGATGGACTCCGCCAGCGCATTCGCGTCAGCCTTGTCCATCGGCAGTCCAGTCGCCCGACAGCGCGCAAACGCGTAATAGATGTCTGGGTCGACCAGCTTCTTCAGGATTGCGTCATCCAGCACATTGTTGTTCATGTTCGCCAATGCCGGCGGCAGGGCGACCGTCGGCGTCGGTGCGTTGTACGTGGAGTGCATCATAGCCGCGGATTTTTCTTCCCCACCAGAGACAACAGCAGCTTTTCCGTCAAGCTTTCCCATACTGATGCCTCCTTATGTCCGGTATCACGGTGCGGCCTGGGAACCTCAGCCCTTGGGCAGGCCGAGCACCCGATCGCCCAAAATATTCTTCTGTATTTCCGAGGTCCCGCCACCAATCGTCAGTAAACGGTACCATAACGCGGCACGTGGCCAGCGACCATTATCAATCGTATAGGGTGAGCCTTGCTCCAGTTGGGCATACGGCCCGAGCAACTCGGTGGCAAACCGAGCGAGTCGCATATTGAGTTCCGAGCCGGCGAGTTTATTGACCGACCCCTCCGGTCCGGGCGGATTGCCTTTGAGGCGTTTACTGAAGCCGCGGAACATATTGTAGGTGATGGCTTTGCATTCAATGGCAAACTGCGCCAATTGCTGCCGCACGGCCGGGTCCTCACAGGCGGGCTGGCCGTTGATTTCCAGCTCTTTACTCACCTTGAGCAACTCGGAGAACTGACGGTGGACGGGCAATCCTGATCCAATCCCGGCGCGTTCGTGCATCAGGGTGGTGACCAGGACTTTCCAGCCTTCATTTTTGGGCCCAATCAGATTGGTCTTGGGAACCCGGACTTCCTCAAAAAAGACCTCATTGAACTCGGAATCACCCGTAATCTGGACCAGCGGTCGAACCGTCACTCCCGGCGTTTTCATATCCACGGCCAGGCAGCTTATCCCCCGATGTTTGGGCGCGTCGGGGTCGGTACGGACGAAGAGCTGGATGAAATCCGCCCGGTGGGCAAAGCTGGTCCAGACTTTCTGGCCATTGATCACAAAATAGTCGCCGTCTTCTACGGCCCGCGTCTGCATCGAAGCCAGATCAGACCCCGCCCCTGGCTCAGACAGTCCCTCGCACCAGATTTCGTCGCCCGACAGAATCCGGGGCAGATAGCGTTGCTTTTGCTCTTCGGTCCCCCAGTGAATCAGGGTCGGACCCGACATCATCAGCCCGAGCGTATTGGCAAAGCGTGGGGCGTGGGCTCTGTTCAATTCCTGATTGAAGATGAACATTTCCATGAGGCTGGCATTGCGCCCACCATATTCCTCTGGCCAGTGGATACCCACCCAGCGGTCCTGGTGAGCGGTTTTCTGCCACGCCCGCTGATACTCAAAGCGCGCGTCCGCGTCGATATCATCGAAATGCTTGGGGTCGTAACCGGCCGGCAGATGGCTTTGGAGCCACGCCCGTAACTCTTGCCGAAAAGCCTCCTCTTCCGGGGTGAAGTTGAAATCCATTCCAGTCTCCTTATGCGCCCTAACTTAACCGCTTCATATCTGGGGGTAAAGAGATTGGGGGGACGCGGGTGGGCCGTGAATGAAAACGGACTAGGTTTCGGGATAGATCTGTTCGAGCTGCGCCATGAGGGCGGCCTGCGTGCCGGGCGGAGGCACTGCTTCCTGTGCGTGGTCTTCAGCATCCGACGCGGGTTTTTCGGCGCGGGCCTTTTGCAACCGGGCGATTTCCCGGTCTCTGGCAGCCAGTTGCCGGCGTAGATCATAAACCAGAGCTACCAGTTGGCCGTGTGATAAGGCAGTGATGTCAGACTCGGGTTCCACGGCCTTTTTTCATCACAGGCGTGAACCGTTTGCAACGCAACTCTGCTCATTTTTGACAAGTCCTTACCCGCTTGCTACAAAGAATAAACGTGTCCTTTCCACCACGGTCAAAGCGGGACACGTTCATTCTTTCTCGTCAACTATGGATGTGACACTGCGCACTGCGCTTGACACTGCCGTTGCGGAAAAATGGGGACGAGAGACTCGGATTACGCGGATTGATCCATTAGCCGGGGACGCGTCAAGCCGGAGTTATGTACGGCTGTCTCTCGGCGGTGGCGGCCCGGATTCGGCGGTCGTTATGCTTCTGGCCGGAAGCGGTCTCGCGCTCTCCTCGGACGAACTCGCCGTGTTCGACGAACCCCTCAAGGAACTGCCCTATCTCAACGTGCATGCTTTTCTTGAGCCACTGGGTGTGCATATCCCACAGCTCTACGTGGATGGCTATCAGGACGGTTTTCTCCTCCTGGAAGATATTGGTGACCTGCCCTTACGTGATGCCGTCCAGGGCCTGCCGCAGGCCGAGGTGGAACAGTGGTATCGGCGAGCCATCGATCAGTTGCTGCTCATCCAAATCGAGGGTACTCGTCAGAAAAACGAGCAATGCATTGCCTTTCAGCAGCGCTTTGATAAGCGCCTCTTCTTGTGGGAATTCGAGCACTTTGTCGAGTGGGGCCTGGACAAGCGTGGCCAGAGATCCCTCTCTCCGACAGAGACTCATACCCTGAGCGGCATCTTTGAGGACATCGCCACCCGTCTCGACCAGGCCACCTTTTTTCTCAATCACCGCGATTACCACAGTTGGAATCTATTCGTGCAGCAGGAGCGCATTCGGGTGATCGATTTTCAGGATGCCCTGCTCGCCCCTGCCACTTACGACCTCGCTACACTGCTCAACGACCGGGATACACCGGCAGTCGTCTCCCCGGAGTTGGAAGAGGCGCTGGTCAATTACTACCACGAGTCGTGGAACCACACCGGTGGTGAGCCGCTATCGTCTGAATACGTGTGGGACGAGTATAATCTGTGCCTGCTCCAAAAGGCATGCAAGGTTGTCGGTCGGTTCTATTATTTGGAATTGGAAAAAGGCAAGAGCGGCTATACGCGCTATATTCCGCCGACGCTGGCAACGATCCGCCGGGTATTGGGCCGTCTGCCACAATATCGGTCCCTGCAAGACATTCTGGCGGATTATTTTCCAGAGCACTTCTCCGGCTCATGACGCGTGCCATGATTCTTGCGGCCGGCTTCGGGACCCGGATGCGGCCGCTGACGGATAGGCTGCCCAAAGCGCTGGTGCCGGTCGCCGGCCGGCCGTTGATCGAATACGCGCTCCTGTTTGTCAAATCCTACGGTATTGAAGAGGTCGTGCTGAACCTCCACCATCTCGGGCATGTGCTCAGAGACACGTTGGGCGACGGAAGTGCCTACGGCCTGCGGATCACCTATTCGCCGGAAGACCCGATCCTGGACACGGGCGGTGGGATCAAGAAAGCCCAGCCGTTTCTCGACGGCGAACCCTTTCTGGTTTTGAATGCGGATACGATCCTTGATTTCGATCTGACCGCCTTTCTGGCCGCCCACCAACAGACCCGAGCCACTGGTACATTGCTGCTCAGACCGAATCCCGATGAAGAGCAGTATGGCTTGATTGAAACAGATCAGCGTGGAGTTATTCGTCGCATTCGAGGCGAGCCGAGCGAGATTGAGATCAACGAGCCACTGTCCGCTTTTATGTTTACCGGCTGCCAGGTCTTAGCCCCCCGTATTTTTGAGGCCATGCCGGTGGGCCGCGCCTTCAGCACAACCCATGAGCTGTATCCGCAACTCATCCGCGCAGGAGAAACCTTGCAGAGCGTTGTGCATACCGGCCCCTGGGTGGTGGTTGATGACGCGGAAGGCATCGCCCGGGCGACCAAAGCGATTGTCTCCGGCCGCCTGCGCTTATCCTATTTACGCCCCTAACCGCTGTGTGACCAGCGCGGCAAAATTCGTAAGGCAGCGCTGGGCTGCGGGTGCGTCTTGCACGGTCTTGAGCAGCCAGTCTTGCAGCGGCTGCTGCGCCGACGGCCAGCGCGGGAAGGACTCGGCAGGCAAAACGGTTGCCAGCGAAGCAATCAGCCCTGCCATAATCGCGGGGGTGAATTCCGGGTGGAACTGGGTCCCCCAGATATGCGTCTCCAGGGAGAATGCCTGGTAGGGGCAGGACTCATTGTGGGCCAGGGCGGTCGCGCCCGGGGGCAGGGCGGTCACAATTTCGCCGTGACTCTGCTGAGCCGGAAAGGATTCGGGGACTGTGGAGAAGAGCGGGTTCCGCCGTCCGTCCGGAGTCAGGCTGACCGTCACCGTACCGAGTTCCCAGCCATGCGGATTTTTTTCAATGGTGCCGCCAAACGCATGGGCAACGTGCTGATGACCAAAACAGATCCCATAGATTGGCACGGACTGATCCGCGGCCCGTTTCAGAAAATCTTCACTCTTGTTTACCCAGGAGTCGGGGTCGTTCGCCGAAGCCGGTGAGCCGGTGACGATAATGCCGGCCCAGTCCGGTTCGGGGAGGGTTTCCTTGCGCGCGTCAACAACAACGCAACGCGCTGGACCCAGGACATTGAAGAACGCCTGCTCGTACCGACCACACTGCGTGGTCACAGCGCGAGGTAATTCACCCGTTTTCAGAATGAGGAGTGGTTTCATCATATGTGAGCCTCTTCTTCCGCTTGGTGAAATATAAAGCTCACAGCCCGGATTGGGAACCCGGTGGAGAAAGGTAAAATATGGCAAGGGCTAGGCGACACCCCCCCGCTCCGCTATTTCTGAGGAGAGCCGTGGCCCCCCAGGGGCTAGGCACTGTTTCTATCAAAAGGAGGGCAGAATATGCGTGACTATACAGCGGACAACATCACCGAAGCGGTTGTGAAAGAATATGCGAGCAAGACCTCGGATCCACGCATGCAACGCATCATCACCAGCCTCATTACGCATATGCACGCCTTTGTGAAGGACGTTGAACTCACGGAGGCAGAATGGTTTGCCGGCATTCAGTTTCTGACAGACACGGGCAAAATGTGCGACGACAAACGGCAGGAGTTTATCCTGCTGTCCGACACGCTTGGAGTGTCCATGCTGGTCGACGCGCTCAGTCATCCCAAGACGGGTCTGGGGACCGAATCGACCGTCCTGGGTCCATTTTATGTCGAGAACGCACCGGAGCAGAAGAACGGCAGCTCCATCATCCGCAGAGACCTTAGCGCGCGCCCGACGTTGATGAGAGGGAAGGTCACCAACGCTGAGGGTGCACCCATTGCAGGCGCAAGGGTTGACGTGTGGCAGACCTCGGCCAACGGGCTGTACGATATTCAGGACAAGGACGCGCCAGAGTGGAATCTGCGCGGCAGGTTCACGACTGAGGAAGACGGCAGCTATGCACTCGTCTCTGAAACTCCGGTGAGTTATTCGATTCCGACCGATGGCCCGGTCGGCCGCATGCTGGACGCAACCGGCCGGCACGGAATGCGCCCGGCGCACGTGCACTTCATGCTGTCCGCCGCCGGCTACCGGCCCCTGACCACCCATATCTTTGTCAAGGGTGATGAATATCTGGACTCTGACGCAGTATTTGCCACCAAGGACTCACTCGTGGCCGACTTCGAGGAATGCGAGGATGCAACCCTGGCCGAACGCTATGGCCTCACAACACCCTTTACCCTGCTGGAGTATGACTTCGGTCTGATGCCGGCAGCGCACTCATAATCCACGTCCGTTAGCGTTCCCGGTGGTCCCGTTCCTGGCCCGGCTCCTTGGGATGGGCATACGGATGCGGGCGGTCGGTTTGGACCGCAAAGGGAATATCGGCTAAGCGCTGCACGCTGTCCTGATACGCGGCGATGAGGCGGTCTTCGGCCTCGTAGTTAAACGGGTCTTGCAGCCGCCTTTCAATCTCCCCACCCCGTTCGGGCTGGTTGGCCAGATACCATGTGACCGTTTTTTCTATGGCCTCTTCGACCGGATAGAGGTCCGTGTACCCCAATTGGTTTTTGATTTTGGCGAGGTCAACAACGCGGTGGTGGGAGGTTTCCTGCATGGTGTAAGGTCGCGCGGGACGCGCTAAATCATTGGGCATGCTGATAATGTCCCAGTCATAATTCATGGCGCTGGAAATCACTTCAATCACCTGATGGATCGTGAGCTGACTCTCGTCGCCGCAGTTGTATAACTGTCCGGCCGATGCCTCGGGCTGATCAACCGCCAGCAGAACCGCGTGGGCCAGATTGGCGGCATAGCCGTGGGTAAAAAGCGTCAACCCCCCGTCGGCGACAATCATATGCGGGCGCTTATCAAGAATACGTCGGATCACACACCACTCGCGTGGTACGAGCTGGTAGGGACCGTAGACGTAGGGATACCGGAAATAGGCTGCGGTGGGATGGTATTCCAGCACGGCTTGCTCGGTTTGGGCGATCAGATAGGCAAAGCGGAGTTCCGCTTCACTCTCAACGACAGGGGCGTCTTCGGCAACCGCCACTTTGAGCCCAACCGGAGAGAGCACCGAAGGGTCCATATACCCCCGGTAACTCGCCACCCCGCCCACGCCAACAAAACGCCCGATCTTGCCGACCAGGGCTTCGGCAAGAAAGCGAATCCGTCCGTAGGTAACGACCGCAAGATCGAACGTGCGGCCGGTCAGGGCGGCATCTATGGTTTCTCGGAAATGCGGATCACCGTGGATATGTTCGACCTCAGGCGGAATCTCGGCAATCTCGTGTGTCCCGCGATGAAAAATCGTGACCTCATAGCCCCGCTCGATCAGGCCATTCACGATAAACGGTCCGGTCGGTCCCGTGCCCCCAACAACCAGCGCTTTCATAGTACTCCTTTCCCTTCTCAGAACCCTGACCGTATCGATAGCCTCTCTTCTCGCACTTAGTACAGTCCCAACCGCTTCTGCTCTTGCTCGTATTCCTGGTGTATCCGTTCCCAGTGATGCGGATGGATGTCCGGTCCTGCGGGTCGCTCATCATCCGTAAACCAGCCTTTGACGCCCTGGACCATTCTTGCATAGAACGACACCGGCCCTTTTTTCTGCTTGTTTGTTTTGCGCGACGGCTGCCAGCCAAACTCACGCTTTACTTCAGCCCATACCCCTTCATCCTGCTGTGTCAGGTGTGGGCGGTACGGCAGACGTTCTGTGTGCGAGACACACCCCAGGGAGAGGCTCACACCGAGCAGGAGAAAGACACATCCCTTCGCAACGTCCATGGTATGGCAGCCTACCACATGCACCATTACGGACAAACTCTACGCTGGACCAATTCAGAGAGGCGCTCGGTCTCCGGTCTTGTTTTAGGACATACCCTCTCCATTCTGGTGTTGCTTTTTACGACACCGTGAACAGCTATTATTGTCTCGCACAGCCCTATCTAGCTAATAATACTCACATTTATTTTCTCTCTGGTGCTGGCATGCTTTCTGCTCTCTTATCTTGAACCAGGACAACACAGGATGTTGCTTTCCTGGGCAAACGGAAGGGAGAAGCATGGCTACAGAAGGGAAATTTGCACCAGCGCTCGACGCGGACATCATCGTTCCCTCACAGTATTTTGACCGGATTCGGTCCGAAGAATCTGCCCAGCCTGAGAAGCGACTGGTGCTCGCTGTCATGGAAAACGCGATTGCGACCTTCCAGCATTCGATTTCCGGCGCAACCCGTCGTCAACGCCGTCTCCTCAAAGAGACGGAAGAATGGATGTACTCAGGCGACACCAGTTGGCCGTTCTCGTTTGAGAATATTTGTGCCTTGCTTGGTATTGAGGCCGATTATCTCCGCAACGGGCTCGCCAAGTGGAAAAAGACACAGCTTACGCAGGATGGAACGCAGGGAGAAGCTCTAGCCCGCTTCCCACTCCGACGCATGAGTGGCCGGCGCCACGCCCTATCGACCTATCCGTCCTCTGCGCAGGCGGCCTGAACGAACGATTCCTGTTTCCAGACCTGTGGCGCCCTCTCCCTGACTCCGACACATCTCCAAGAGGAAAGGACTGGTAGGCTGTGGGCTGAAGGGCTACTATTCCTGCAAGTGCCGTTTCGTACCATGCAGGGGGCAACCATGGAACTATCTCTTGACGAGAGCAGAATCAAACAATTATTCAAGGAAGCGCTTATCGAGGTTATCGAAGAGCGCAGCAGTGTTTTCCGCGAGCTATTGACCGAGGCGATTGAGGACACTGCCTTGGTTCACGCAATCCAAGACGGGGAAGACTCGACGCCTGTCAGCAAGCAGGAGGTTCTGAAACTCTTGGACAACGATCCCGCGTAAACTCGACTGGAGGTTTCAGTCCACAGCGGTAGATGCAGCAGTATGACGTTAGAGTTTCGAGCGAGCTTTCTCAAGGATTTGAACAGCATTCGGGACCGATCGATTCTCAGGCGTGTCCGGGAGACAATTGCGGAGGTCGAGACTGCTAGTAATGCTCTCGAGATCAGGAATCTTAAGAAACTTCGGACAGGGGGACGCTACTACCGCATTAGGCTTGGCAACTATCGACTGGGCTTGACTATAGAAGATAACACCGTCTCTTTTATCAGGCTTCTGCACCGGAGAGAGGTCTACCGTTATTTTCCGTGAAATGCCAAGCTGAGCTATCGCCCCCAACGCGATAATGAACAACCGGGGAGGTTATGAGCACAACTATACTGGGACCGTAAGGAACTAGGGCTCACGGCCTTTTGGGAGAAGTTCAAAGAGGAAAGTAAGGCTTCCCGACCCGTGCATATTCGCACGGGTTGCAAAGAGTGGACAGAGCTTCCTCTAGATATGAAAGGGCTTTTGGCCTTGGCGAAGCGTCGAGGGAATATGAGTGCTAGCATCAGTGGGGTAGCAGCAGCGCTCAATCCAACAACAATACGATTAATAGTGAAAGCGATCGTTGTTTTGGTAGCTATTGCGGCTGCCATATATGGCATATCGAAAAAGTATAAGTTTAAGATAAAGGTCAACAAAGATGGGAGTATAGAGATCGAAGCTGCACCGGCATAGCGCCGATGGCTCCCTACTTGCCATTCGGTGACGCAGAGGTCTCGGTCTTGTCAGGACTTTCAGCTTAGTCCTCAAGAAAAGACGCGGACTGTTCGGCAGCCGCGTCGTATTCCTGCTGGGTCATCCGCCCGCGCATTAACTCGACGCGCAGAAAAAGAAAATAGGTTTGGATGACATCAGTGCGACAGTAGCGGTGAATATCGTCCAGACGGCCGTCCTCCCACAACTGCTGGACCATCGATCCATCAATGCCGGTTTTCCCCGGCAGTCCGATCAGCTTGGCTAGGGCGTTAAAGCCGCCACGCAAACGGTGGACTCCATAGTTGGTCAGAAAATCGTATAGATCGTAGTGACCTTCGTCAGAGAATCGGTAACGGGCCTTGCCATGAAAGTAGCGTGGAATGCGGCAGCCGTGCTTGAGCGCTTGCAGTTCCAAAACGGGCAGGTCGAAATTCCGCCCATTAAAACTGACCAGAGTGCCTGAGAAGCGTTCCTGCCGTTCCCAGAACGCCCGCACTAAGGTTTCCTCGGCCGTACCCGATTGAGCGGTTTCCTCGGCCTGAATCGTCTCGACTCCGGTCAGCACCCGCTCTTCATTCACTTGCCCGACAGCGATGGAAATGGGCAGGTGAAAAGACAGTGGGAAAAAATCACTGCTCTGCTCTTCACGCAGGCGTTGCTGCATCCGGCGGTAGACATCGTCGTCCGACAGGCCCTCTTCTTCCGCCTGTGGAAAATAGACGGCCTGCACCAGACTCTTGTCGATGCGGGTCTCAATATCGAAAACCGTGTAGCGCATACGAAAAACCCACGGTGTAAAATCCGCCGCCAGGTTCGCTCCGGGGCACTAAACCTCCGACTCCGCTTCAGGCGATAAAGCGAGTAGTTGGTTCGTCTTCGACTCGTTTCACCTTCCCATCGTACATCAGCAGGTGCAGATGAGCCAAAGTCTCAAACGTGGCCGCAAACATGTGAAAGATGGGCAGGTCGGCATTCAAATCAAAGACCTTGGACGCGACTTCATAGGCTGAATGGGCTTGCCCGCGAATGAGATCGTACATCTCATCCAAACGGTAGCGATGATGCTGAATAATCTGCTTGGCCCGATAGCGGTGATCCTTAAACACGCCACCGTGGGCGGGCAACACAAGCTCTACGTCAAAGCCCTGAATCTTCTCCTGGGAGTCGAGAAAATCCTGGAGCGGATTGTCCGGTCCGGCGTAATACACGCCGACGTGGGGCGTAATCTTGGGCAGGAGATGATCGCCCACGATCATGACCTGATCCTTGGGCAAGTAGATGCAGCAGTGACCCTGCGTATGACCGGGCGTCCAGACGACCCGCAGTTCACGTTTCCCCACGTAGAGGGATTCGCCATCACAAATGAAATGATCCGGTTTGGCCGGCATATAGCGAGAGCCGTAAAAGCTGCCCGGGGTCGGCAGTTGCTCCGGCGAGTCCAACGGAATGCCGTGTTGCTGAAAAAAGGCAAAGGCTTCGGGGTGGCGTTCGGTAGACTGGAGCCGTTCGACCCGGGACAGTTCCAACTCATTCAAATAGACCTCGGCACCGGTCAATTCCTGGTAGGTCTGCGAGGTGCCGAAGTGGTCGGCGTGATGGTGGGTTGAGATGAGGGTGCGGATAGACGTCGGTTCACAGCCAACTGCGCTGAGAGCGGACTTGAGCGTGGCGATACTGTCTGCGGTGTGCATGCCCGTATCGATCAACGCCCATTCATCATTGTCCCTGACAAGATAGACATTGACGATACTTGGCCGCATCGGAAGCGGTAAAAACAGTTGGTATACGCCTGAGGCAACTTCGCGAATTTTTGCGTAAGTCTGGGTTTCGGTCTGTGTCATTCGTGTATGCTTTCCTTAATGGGAAAGGTTGCTTTTATTTTCACCTTCCAGCGGGCTATCACTCCATCTTCGACAACCGCGGTAATGTCTGAGACCTGGACCTCGTAGATTCCGCTAATCGTGACCGCCGCCCGGGAGACGGCAAGCGATACCGCGTCTTCAATACTGGTTGAAGACAAGCCTGTCAGTTCAATCGTTTTCTCGACCATAGGTCCTCCTTATGTCCTGCTCACTGATATGATTATCGCTCCGCGGCAGAGCCCGCTCTATCAGGAGGACAGGCTGCGGTGCGGACCGAAGGAGGAAACGCCTCGGGCGTATAGAGTCGGCTCCGGAGTACCTCCTTAAAACGGGTAAGCAGCCGGTGCGCGTTGACGCCGCTGTTCGCATCAACGAGTTGCTGGATCAGTAATCCGTTCAGGGTTGCCATAATCAAGGCCGCCTCTTCTGCCGACTGGATCTCGGGCATGAATACCTGGGTTTTTCGGCCCTGATTCAGAATAGAAGTCAGCAACTGCTGATACACATGGTAGAGGTCACTGACATGGTCAACAACCTCTTTGGCGTTCCCTTCCTCACGGACGACTTGGCCAAGGACAAATTTGACTGATGGTAAGTGGTCAGTGATAAAGGTATAATAGTCATCAATGAGCTTTTCAAATTGCTCCCGTTCACTCAGCCCACGCAAGCCGGTCGCGTCGATAGCATATGGAGACAGAAAGTTCTGTAAGGCAGTACGAAAGAGGTCATTCTTGCTATTGAAATGCCACAGAATGAGCGCTTTACTCACCTCTGCAGAGCGGGCCACTTGCGCCAATGAGGTATCGGCATACCCCTGCGTGGCGAACAGCCGTCCGGCAATGTCGAGAATTTTTTCGCGCGTGTTCACACGGGCACGGTAAGTAAAAAGTCTGAGACTGTCAAACATACCGAAGGAACGGGATGCATAATAACGAAAAGAGCAAAGGATATCCCTGCTGTCTGTATGCGACATAATAGCCTTCGTTTCAGCATCCTCGTCTTGGTTCTGATGAGCGTGTGCGGTGGCGTGGTGCTCTGGTCTCCACCCCCCCCGCCGGTTTTACCTGCTCCTGCTCCTGTTCGGGTGCTTCACATTCCGCGTCCAACGGTCGCCGATATCCAAAAACGGGGCGTGCTCACCGTGCTCATGCACCATGATGCCGCGTCCTATTTTCTCTACCGTGGTCAGGAACATGGGTTTGAATACGAATTGGCACGCGAGTTTGCCCTGCAGCTTGGCGTCACCCTCCAGGTCCGGACCCCGCCCTCAGGTGTCGCGCTCACGCAGTGGCTCATTGAAGGGGAAGGCGACATTGCAGCCGGTGTTTTTGTCCCAGATGGCAGCCCGTCCGCTCGCGTCCGGTACTCTCGGGCCTATATGGCCACGGATGTCGAGGTCATTACTCGGGCAGACCAGCCTCACCTGCCGGTGCTGCTTCACACTACACACCTAGGTCCACCCGAGGTGCTACGTACCAACTCCGTTTCTCCTGACACGTCCACTCGCCCGGAGCCGGCCCGCATAGGCTGGGCTGTCCGAGCGGAACAAATGGAACTCTTAGCTGCGGTGAACCAGTACCACGTCCGGACGAAGCGGTCGGGTCTGCGGAAAATATTGTACGAGAAATATTTTGCAAGTACACGTTTTCTCCGTTCGGATGAATCAACCGTATTCTCCAACCGTTTGTCGCGGTACGACCCGCTCATTGCGCGCTATGCTGAGCAGGCCGGCTTTGACTGGCGGCTCATAGCCGCTCTTATTTTTGAAGAATCGCGCTTTGACCCAAAACGGAGGAGTCCGCGCGACGCGTATGGCCTCATGCAAGTCAGGGAGGTTGCGGCTCGTGAGGTCGGGGTGAAAGATTTTTACACCCTGTACGGCAATCTTGAGGCAGGGACCAAGTATCTCCAGTTTCTCCTGCAACAATTTCCCGACGGACGGACCCAGGACCGTCTTGCCCTCGCCCTGAGTGGCTACCTGCTTGGCCCGAGTCGAGTCAGAGCAGCCCAGCGGCTCGCCCATGACCTGGGCTACGACCCGTACTGTTGGAAAGACTCTCTTGAGTCCGTTTTCCCCCTCCTGGAAGACGCCGAGTATTACCGGCAGATCAACGCCAGTTTTATCCCCGGCGGTGAGGCAGTGCAGTATGTCAATGCTATTCTCGAGCGCTATGAATTATACACGCGCTATATCCCACGTGAGTTACCGGTTGCCCAGCAGACTCAGCCTCGCCAGCCGTCGCTCTCGGTCACAGAGCCCACAGGCTAGGTGAGATCGGCGGCTATCTACCGAGCAAATCAGGAGGGCAGGGGAGGAATCATGTGACGTGGGTGTTGAAGCGCTCGTTGACCTCTCGATGGATATAGAAAATGGCCTTCCCGATCTGGTCCGCGGTCCAGGTAATGCACGGGAAGTCGGCGTAGGTCATATACCCGCCCGAGAAAACTTCATTCCGATTGCCGTTCGGGCCCAGGAAGTAAATCGTGGTCCCGCGGGTGATTCCATGCCGGGCCGGACCGAAGTCGATTTTCACATTATTCCTTCCCAGGATATCGCCGGCCCGTAAGATGTCATTCCAGCTATCCAGCCAGAAGGCGAAATGGTGCAGCTTCCCGTTTGAGCCTTTGACAAAGGCAATATCGTGCGCCTTGTTCGAGCAGAACAGAAACGCGCCCAAGAGTTCTTCGTTGTTCGGGTCGGGAATTATCCGCTCGCTCATCCGAAAGCCCAGGACTTGGGTGAAGAAGTCCACATTGGTCTGCACATCTTCAGCCGTCAATAACAAATGATCCAATCGGTCTGGCCCGATTCCGGCTGCCGGTCGGTCGCTCGGCCACGGGTCGGGGTTGAGCACGCCAACCTGGGTACCGCTCTGCTCGGCCTCGGCGTACAGTTCCAAGACATGCTCAGACGGGAGCGTACAGCGGACGGCCTGTCCAATCCCCAGATTCTCACCCGCCGAGACTCGACTGACGCTCAGGCCGAATTGCTCGGCCCCCTTCTCAATACGGGAAAGCTCATCCTGGGTCGCGACCTTATAGCCCATCTTCACCAGACCCAGTCCACCATTTTCAACGACCAGACTGTGATGGTCGTATTCATCCCAGCATTTGAAATAATGTCTGCCATTCTGGCGGGCGACTTCCTGTAGCCCCAAGACATTGGTGTAGTAGTCAACCGCTTTCTCCAGGTCCGATTCGCGGGTATGCACATACCCGAGTCGCATCACACTCATAGGGGTCCCTCCTGCGCGCTATTCATCTCAGCTTTATCTCCCTCATCTCTTACTGTCCAGCACAAAATTGTCAGGTCCTCCCGTTGTTCCTCTCCGGGTGAACCGTTAGGCTGGCGGCAATGAAATGCGCATATTGCCAGGAGCGCGCCGGTTGGTTCAAACGGATATGCAAAGACTGCCAATGCTTACACGAACTGTACACCCAACAACGCGGGCAACTCGGCTTGCTGCAATTCCTTGAGGTCTGTATCGAAACCGGCCTGCCGCGCGAAAAAATCGAGGCATTTCTGAACGCCGACCCCCACGGCAACGGCAGCGTCAAAGATCAGATTACCGCAGATATGAGTACCGAACTCCTGGGCGCAATGGGCATCCGGGCACAACAGACCGCCCAGGATGTCAGGCGTTTGCGGCAGAAAGGGGTGTGGCAGAGGATGGACGAAAAGCCGGAGGACTGATCCGTCGTCGTACTATCTCGCTCGTTACACATGTCCACAAGCCGCACACCCAGCGACGCGTCCACGTATCTGATAGAATATGTCCCGTAATACTCTTGACACCCCGGCGTCCCTGCGGCATCGTTTCAAGCGCTATCGATACGTATTTCCTCGTACGTATGTACGAGAGGGCAGTGCATGACGACCAAAAAAGCGGCTATGCAAACTAAGGAAATCACGTACTTTCGGTTCCCGCCTGTAGATCGCAAGGTTTTTGATCGGAACTACCTGGATACCGTTGCTATTGAACTCCGGTATCCGACGTATTTACGACTGAAAGAAAAGGAGCCACTCGAAATTTCAGAGGCGATCAGAGAGCGATTTCCTCTATACGACGCAAGTAGACAGATGGAGATGACGCCACTTGGGGCGACGACCCCAGAACCGGTCTACAAATTCAGCACGAAACAAAAAGACCCAATCCTAGACATATCCGCATCAAACATTGTCCTGGTGACGAAGAAGTACAAATCATTTGAGGATTTCTCCGCACATGTCAAATTCTTCCTCGAACGGTGTATGTCCTACCTTGACACAACATTTTTCACGCGAGTTGGTCTCAGATATATCAATCATATTTCGGGGATCCACGAGACTGGAAACGACATACTGGAATGGATTAACAATGATCTGGTGAAACCGGTTGCAGGGGGAGAAATTGGCTCGGTTCATAGCGTGAAGAGTGAACTGGCCGGTCCATTACGGGAGGGAGGTCGCTACACATTTCGGTACGGATTATCACCATCCTCACAAAAGACGAGGCAGTTCGTTCTGGACTGGGACTATTATAAGGAAGATGTTGAAGTCAAAGATTGTATGGATTTACTGAAAACTTTCCACAAGGCTCACTTCCCATTCTTTTGGTGGGCTCTCGGAGGCAAAGCGAGGGAGGCATTAAAAAATGGCACTATCCGCTAGCAACGCAATACAGTTTGAAGAGCTGCCTGATAGGGCTACCCTTGAACAGCCTGCCCGCTCGCTTGGCCATTTCTCTCAATGGTTCAAGCAAGGATGGGATGACATTTGGATGTATCATGTGACCCCCACTGAAAAGGTGACAGAAGAGAAGAGTAAGGGGTCACCATACTCTCAAGATGCGATGCGGTGGGAGACCGGACAACCAAGTGTAGGTGAATCGTACTTCACCAAGACCTTTGACGAGCCAAACGATTTTGATCAAGACGCATATGACAGGGTGATATTGCTGGCGAAAAAATACGCCTCAGAACGCGTCGAACTGAATAAAGAAGATCGCGCTCGTCTGGAGATGCTCAATTCCACGATGGATTTGAAATACCCGCGATACACGGAAGGAGATTTCAGAGTCCTGGATGAAGCAGAAGAGTTGCTCGAAGAAATCGAGAAAATAAGAGGACAGTAGGATTGAGTACTTCTGGAAAAGCATACAAGAAACTCACCCCCCTACGATACCCAACGAAAAAGCATAGGAGGACGGAAACACCCCCTTCCTTCAAAAACCACCGCCAATACAAACCGTACGTGCAGAGGGAGTTCATTGGTCGTTGTGTCTATTGTCGAAAGTCTGACCTTGACCAGGAACCTGGTGCCTTCCATGTGGAGCACTATCGACCCCAAAAGCATTTTCCAAATCTAGCAACGACCTACAACAATCTTTTTTATGCGTGTTCAACTTGCAACATCTTCAAAGCCGATTACTGGAACCAGCGCGTAGAGGCGCGTATCCCAAATCCTTGTGACGACGTGATGAGTCAGCACCTCGCGTTCCGAGATCATATAATCGAAGAACAGAGTCAGCGGGGCTTGATTGCAATAGAGCAGTTGCGACTCAACAACGACAACAGTACGGGCTACAGACAAAGGTTGCATCAAGACGTGTTACGTTTGATAGACGCTGTCATAGAGCTGAAGAACAAAAAAGAACATCGAGCAATTGTGGATAAATCTGTCGCCAAGATAGCAGAGTTGTGTCGGATACCAGAAACAGAGGTACGGAAGGCATGTAAGATGTGAGTAGGCAAAAGTGGCTATCTTTTTATCGGCTCGGCTCTTCACGTCTTGATCATCGCACGCTATCCAGACCGCCGCTCAATGAGACGTAATGCCTAGAATGAAAAACGCCAATTCCGTAGGAGGATGTATGGGAGATATTGAATTTGGGACGGCGTTGCCAAAGATGGACAATATCGGGGAGTTTGCCCAGCGGGCGGAGCACTTGGGTTTTGATTTCCTCGGCTGTGGCGAACACGTCATGTTTCACGGACCGGTGGCTAATACCTTTATTTCGCTCTCGGTTGCGGCCGGTGCCACCCAGAAGATTAAATTGCTCAGCTCCATCGTCCTCCTGCCGTTATATCCGGCCGCCCTGGTAGCAAAAATGGGTGCGGCGCTCGATGTGGCCTCACACGGACGGTATAACTTTGGGGTGGGCATCGGTGGAGAGTTTCCAAAAGAGTTCGAGGCCTGTGGCGTACCGGTGAAACAGCGTGGCTCACGCACGAATGAGGCGCTCGAAGTGATCAGCCGCTTATGGACAGAAGAGAAGGTTTCCTTCGAGGGGAAGTACACCACGTTGAATGAGGTCAGTATTGAACCGGCCCCCGTGCAGAAACCACGGCCACCCATTTGGGTGGCGGGCCGCAAGGAGCCGGCCATGAAACGCACGGCAAAGTATGCTGACGGCTGGCTGCCGTATATGTATACACCAGAGCAGCTCCACGACAGTATTGAGAAGATCAAAAGTCTGCGCAAAGAGTACGGGCGGGATGTCGAGTCGTTTCAGCCCGGTGTGTTCATCTTCACCGCGACCCATGCGGACGGAGACAAAGGCCGGGAGATGGCAGCCAATCGGCTTGGCAAACAGTACGCTCAGGATTTTTCCAAGCTGATCGGGAAATATGCCTTGGCCGGCACGCCGGAAGAGTGTCGGAAACGACTCCAGGAATACATTGACGCCGGCGCAAAGACGGTGATCCTGCCCTCGGCTTGTCCAACCGACTATATTGACGAAAATACCCGTCTGATTGGGGAAGAGATCATTCCGGCATTTTAGTCTTTAGGGTCTTTAGGGTCTTTAGGGTCTTTGGAGTCTTTGGAGTCTTTGGAGTCAAGACTCAACAGACTCAACGACCCAACAGACCCAACAGACCCAACAGACTCACCCCGCCCGATACGAAGCGCGGCACTCCTGACTACAGAAGTAGACGGTCCGGCCACGCCGCGAGACCTGAATTGCTTCGTTCTGCGGAATAAAACGCCCGCACTGGGGGTCCTGGACTAAGGGTACGCCCTCCAAGCCCGAAGCGTCTGCCTCCCGCTTCGTCGGGTCAGAAGTAGCAGGCAAAAAGAGACGACGAATACCCGCAATAATCAGATAGCCCACTGCAAGCAGGAGCAGCAGGCGTAAGAGTCCGGGCATATGCGGCTATTCGCTTGCTGATGGACTACTGCCCGGACTCTGCAAGTAGTTCAGGAGTTCGGAGTCCGGGTTCAGGATGAGCGTGGTGTCATTACTCAGGATTTTCTCATAGGCCTGGAGGCGCCGTGTGAAGGCGTAGAACTCAGCGTCCTTGCCAAAGGCGTTGGCATAAATGCCCGTGGCCTCGGCATCGCCCTCACCTTTGAGCTTTTCGCTCGACTCATACGCGGTAGCCAGGATGACTTCACGTTCCCGGTCGGCAGCCGCGCGGAGCTGCTGTGCTTGCTCTTCCCCTTCCGCCCGGTAGCGCTTGGCAATCCGTTCGCGCTCCGCCCGCATACGGGCAAACACGCTGGCCTGGACCTCTTCGGGCAGATCGAGCCGCTTGATCCGAACGTCGGTCACTTCAATCCCAAAGGACTTGGCCGTCTCTCGGGTGTCTTTGGCCACGACAGCCATAATATCTTCACGCTTTTCGCGAATAAGATCGAGAAAATTATGCGTGGCGATTTCTTGCCGGAGACGGGCCGAAATAATGTCGTCCAGCCGCGCCATGGCCCGAATGCGGTCGCGGACACTCCGGTAGAATTGGAGGGGATCTTCGATACGCCAGCGCGAGACATGGTCTACCAGGACGCGCTTCTTGTCGAGCGTAATATATTCGGACTCACGGGCATCGGTTGTCAGGACCCGTTTTTCAAAGCGGACCAGATTCTGCGCCACGGGTAGCTTAAAGTATAAGCCGGGCTCCTGAATGATACGTTTCGGATTGCCGAACTGCACCACCATCCCTTGTTCCCACTCACCGATCGTGAACGCAGCCTGGGCGGCGACAAAGACCAGGACTAAGCCCAGCCCGATAACTAAGCGCGGTACCATTTATCTCCCCTCCTGACTCGCCACGGCGCCAGCTGCGGTCTCGCCGGCGCTCAGCTCTTTCAGCGGTAGTAAGGGTACAACCCCACCGCCGCCATTTTGTGAATCGAGGATGAACTTTTCCATCGTCGGCATAATCCGTTCCACACTCTCAAGATAGAGCCGGTCGCGTGTCACCGACTTGGCTTTCTCATATTCGGCCAGGATCTGGAGAAAACGCTCGGCGTCACCCTGGGAACGGATGACCCGCTGAGCCTTATACCCCTCAGCTTGCTCGACCATTTGGGCGGCCTCACCACGCGCTTTTGGCACCACATCCTCTTGATAGCCTTCCGCCTCCTGACGGAGCCGGTCCCGGTCCTCCAAGGCCCGGACGACATCGTTGAAGGCGTCCCGGACTTCATTGGGGGGGTCCACGGCAAGCAGGCGGGCCTCGGAGACAAACAGGCCGGTTTGATAGACGTCGAGCAGGCTCTGGAGTGCCCTTTTCGCTTGCTCCTGCACCTCCAGCCGGCCATCCGTCATCGTGTAATCAATTGTGTTTCCGCCAACCGCACTGCGCAGCGCCACTTCCGCCGAGGAATGCAACATGCTTTCCGGCTCAAACGCGCCAAAAAGATATTTGACCGGATCTTGAATACGATACTGCACCACCAGGTTGACTTCAACGATATTTTCGTCGCCGGTCAGCATTAGGGCTTCCTGCGGAATAGTGCGGCCACTGCCTCTTCCACTGCGTC
Source organism: Desulfurellaceae bacterium bin18 (assembly GCA_002238415.1). Lineage (GTDB taxonomy): Bacteria > Desulfobacterota > Binatia > Bin18 > Bin18 > Bin18. The sequence goes on from MPMI01000008.1 coordinate 107,628, forward strand.
CAGGCACCCCTGACGGACGATACCCGACCTGGGCACTCCGCACACGGGCGATATCGACCACCACATGTCTTTCAACGGGCCAGGGCAAATGAAAGCGTAAGCCCGGATCGGTTTCCGCCACAACCGCCCCGAAGCGCAGCACAATCCCCCGTTCGCTGGGACCGACAACATAGAACCCCGAGCCCATCCACAGGAGGGCGAGGACAGCGATGATCAGCCAGACCCCGGCCCCTTTGGTAAAACGTTGGAACGTCTGTTTGAGGTCCTCAAGGCCCTGGAGGAGTTCGTCGCCGGGAGAAGAGCCTCCTTGGTTTTGCCATCCATCTGCCATATTGCCCTCCGTCTTTCCTGCCGTCGAGACTTTATATCGTATGTCACTCCGGCAGAGGGTCGTGTGAAGTTTCTGGAAGAAGGTCCATGCGAGAGAAAGGTCGCACTGAGAGCCAGTTCTTTGTCATGGTACACCGGATAGGAAAGGATTACCAGACAGCTTGACATGCCAGGTAAGATCGGGCGAGGAAACACAGCAATAGACAACACCCTCGCGAGAGCGGTATGCTGAGCAAACGCAAACGCGCATAAAGACAAAACAGGAGTTTCCCATGTCAGATACCCTCCTTCTGCAAAAAGAGCCCCCTTTAGCCTGGATTGTTTTCAATAAGCCCGAGCGCCGCAACGCGGTGGACCTGGACATGTGGAGCACTCTGCCGCAACTCGTTGCCGAGGTCGCCGCGGACGATGACCTGCGCGTGCTCCTGTTGCGCGGGGCAGGCGAGGAAGCCTTTGTCTCGGGCGCCGATATCTCGCAGTTCGGCAAGGTCCGCTCCGGGGCTGAGGCAACGCGGGGCTATGACCAGGCGGTAGCCGGCGCGCTGAAATCGCTCGCCGGCTTGGAAAAGCCGGTCATCACCATGATTCATGGCTTCTGCATGGGGGGAGGGTGTTCGGTTGCCGTCATGTGCGACCTGCGGCTGTGTGCCGATGATGCCCGCTTCGGGATTCCGGCGGCGCGTCTGGGCATTGCCTACCCGCTGGAGCGGGGAGTTGAACGGCTCGTCCATATCGTCGGGGTCTCCAACGCGGCCGAGATTCTGATGACCGCCCGGGTCTATAACGCCGAAGAAGCGGCCCATATGGGTCTGGTCAATCGCGTCCTGCCCAAGGCCGAGCTTGAATCCTATACCCGCGAATACGCGCTCAAGCTGGCCGATAACGCCCCCCTAAGCGTGGCGGCTCACAAGTTTTTCGTCCGGGAGAGTGCCAAAGCGGCAACCCTGCGCGACATGGATGCCGTCAAGACCTGGTCCACCCGTTGCTTTGGCAGCCAGGACTACCAAGAAGGGGTAAAAGCCTTCATGGAAAAACGCCGTCCCCAATTCCAGGGGAAGTAGCGCCAACGGTTGCGATACCAGCAAGCTGATATTTCCTTCCAAAGCCATCCTTGACGCGCTCGCTCAGTTGAATGTAACGGAATCCCGCTGTCTCGCCGTCCTACGGGATACACTCCCGCCCCATCTCATTTCTGGCGAGCTGCGAGTTAGCGACCTTCTCTATCACTCGTGGAGGTGAAGATGCCAGTTGAAATTAGCTTTGAACCCCCTGCTGGGTATCTCCTTGAGGCGGGGCGGGACGGTGAAAATCTTAAGGTTGCTTTTCGTGAATTTACATCGACGGAAGATGGACAACATTTTATCCAGCGACTTGAGAAATTTCCGAGCACTATCCTTCAAAAATTGCCGAATCCTATTCTCCCTTCGCAGGTAGATCACCTGCTTGCTGTTTGCTCTCGCGATGGCAAAGCAACTGTTTACATCAACGAACTAGCACTACGAGTCGCAATTCGCGCAGCGCGTCCAGTTGAAGCTGGGGCGGGCGTCACGAAAGACGACATAGCTGATGTGGAGCGTTTTGAACTTGGCGTGCAGATACCTGATGATGCCGGCTTTTTATTTGTGTTCTCTGTAGGCTGGCGAAAGGGGCTTTTCTACGATTTTGGTCCTATACCCGGACCAAACCCTCAGCAGCGCCAATATGATATTTCGTCCATTTTGGGACAAGCTTACTGCCATATTCTTTTTCAGGAACGATTTAACATATCCGCCGTTGAATGGGACGCGTTGTTTGTAGCGAAATGGTTTCCGTTTGCAGGTCTTCGTGACGAAACGATCAATACTTTGATAAGCCATGTCCGTTCCAGTTGGGACCCAGACGAGGAGCTTCATGACATTATCTCCGAAATCAAGGGACGTATCCCGCAAATGTTGGATAGTTGGCGTACTCGCCCCTCGTTTACGAAACACATGAAAATACTTGAACACGCTGCTGAACGATTTCAGAACGATGATCCTGTGAGCTGTACCGCGTTATTGTTTCCTCGCATCGAAGGAATCTTACGTACCCATCACACCAGCCTTGGCATAGAGGAGCGGCCTTCTTCGGACAGCCTAGCCCACTTAGCTGTAGCTACCAAGATTGAAAAGGGGAAATGTCTGCTCTTACCGCACCGCTTTGATGACTATCTTCGTGATGTCTACTTTGCAGACTTCAATCCTGACACGCCAGAAATCGACATTTCCCGGCACAGTATCGCACACGGCGTTGCCAGCGGTTCCCTGTTCAACCAGAAATCCGCAATAATCAGCATCCTGATAGTTCACCAGCTATTTTATTTTCTTGATAAACCTCCGGAAGAGTAAGGAACAGGAATAAAAGGCTGTTGGCTGGCAAACGACCCAGTCCGTTGTCTGTCCTCAGACCCAGGAGTTGTCCGTGGGCTGGGCGACCTGAACCCCAAGCCGGCTCGCTCTGACATCTTTAGAGCGACAGCCACAGAAGGGATCGTTCGGTCTTGTATTGTGTGCCGACTGACTGTATAGTCAGTCATATGACTAAAAGTTCAGCCACAAGAAAAGAGAATGTACTCCGGGAGTTCCGAGTTCGTGAAATTCTGGATGCTGCGTGCCGGGTGGTGGCACGCAACGGGTTTCAGGGGGCCACGGTTGAGCGCGTTGCAGAGGAAGCGGAGATCGCCAAAGGGACCGTCTATCTGTATTTCCAGAACAAAGATGAGCTCTTCACCGCCGCGGTGGAGCAAGGAATGCAGAATTTCACCAGTCAATTACGCGATCAAGTCGCTGAGGCGCTGACTCCGATTGAAAAGCTCCAACGCCTGATTGAAGTGAGCCTTGAACTGAGCGATACGCATCGCGATTTCTTCAAAACCCTGCTGCTGGAGCGAAACTTTCTGGCCGCTTCACCCAATCATCCGGAAGCGGCGCATATGCTCGATCTGTATCTTGCCCATATCCGTTTTATGGAAGAAATCATCCAGGACGGCGTTCGTGTGGGCATCTTCCGGCTCCACAATGTCGAAGCCTCGGCCTTTGCCCTCAACGAGGCGATTCGCGGCTGTTTTCAGCAACGGGCGTTGGGGCTGACCGCGCGACCGGCCGCCGAAGACGCCAGTATCTTACTCGATTTGTTTTTCAACGGAGTTCTGAATCAGCATCAGAACCATAAGGAGCCGGTATCGTGAAGCACTTCGTATTCCTTCTTGGCCAAGCATGTCTGGTGTTGGTCCTGCTTGTCTTTCCGAGCTGTCAATCGTCCAGTTCGGAAGCGGCAAAAACGCAAGACCAAGCCGCTGTTGCCCCACCCCCGCCCCTTACCGTTCAGGTGGCCCAGCCGGTCGTGAGAACCGTGCAACGGACCGGTCAGGGACAGGGTGCGCTGTTCGCAAAAGAGAGTGTCATTCTGTCGAATAAAAGGGAAGGGTATGTTGAGCGGGTGCACGTTGACTTCGGTGACAAAGTGAAAAAAGGCCAGCTCCTGGCCGAGATGGAGCGGGAAGAACTCGCCCTGGAAGTCGAAGTACAGGAAAGTGCGCTCAGACAAGCAGAGGCCAACTTTATCCGCGCCCAGGCTGAATATACCCGTGCCAAAGAGTTGGCCGCGGAAAATCTGATCCCCGAGCAACGGCTGGATACCAATGAGGCCGACTATAAAGTGATGGAGGCACGCGTCCGCACCGCAGAAAAGATCCTGGCTCTCGCACGGAAACGCCTGCGTGATACCCGCATCGTGTCGCCGGTCAACGGCTTTGTCCAAGAACGTTTTGTGAATCCTGGCGAATACAAGCAGGACGCCTCACAACTGCTGGAGTTGGTTGTGGTCAATCCGCTCAAGCTGCGTGCCCCGGTTCCGGAACGGTTTGCCGCGGCCTCCATGATTGGGATGCCGCTTCGGGTTGAAGTCGAAGCGCTACCGGGGCAGGTTTTTGAGGGGATACTGACCCGTATGGCCGCCCGTGTCGACCATAGGACACGTTCGCTTCGGATTGAAGCTGAGATTCCCAATCCTGATGGCAAACTCCGCCCTGGATATTTTGCGCATATTACCGGTGTCCTCGGAGAAGAAGACGCGCTCTTTATTCCGCGCACCGGCCTGGCGCGCTTTGCCGGTGTTGAGCGCATCTTTATCGTCGAGGATAACGTCGTGACCTCACGTGAGGTTACCTCAGGCATGGAGGACGGGGACTGGGTAGAAATTGCCACAGGGCTTGCCGAAGGGGAAACGGTCGCCGTCAGCGCCCTCAACCGTCTGGCCGATGGGATGACCGTACAAACTCAAGAGGTCCTTGGGTCTGTTGGGTCTGTTGGGTCTTTGGATCTTCAGGACTCAACCGACTCCTTATCTCAGTAAGTCCTGTGGAGCGCGTATGATTCTTGCCGATGTGTGTGTTCGCCGACCCGTCTTTGCCACCATGCTTGTTGGAGTGCTCGTGGTGGCCGGCTGGTTTTCCTACAACAGCCTGACCTTGGAATTGATGCCCAAGGTCGAAATGCCGGTTGTCACCGTGACAACCACCCTGCCCGGTGCCGGTCCGGAGGAAATTGAAGCCCAGGTGACCAAGGTCATTGAGGAAGCCATCAACACAGTCAGCGGGATTGATGAGCTCCGGTCGGTCACCCGTGAGGGGCTCTCCCAAGTCATCGTGCAGTTCGTCCTGGAGAAAGACCTCGGCATTGCCGCTCAGGAAGTTCGCGACAAGGTGGGCACGGTCCTGGCCGATCTGCCCGAAGATGCGGACCCGCCGATTGTCGAGAAGTTCGACATTGACGCTACGCCGATTGCCACCGTTACCGTCTCAGGCTTTCGCGGCCTGAAAGAGCTGACCGAAATCGCGGAGAATCAGGTCAAAGAACCGCTGGAGTCGGTGACCGGGGTCGGCGCCATTGACGTATTGGGTGGTCGGAAACGGGAAATTCATATCCTGGTTGACCCCGAGCGGCTCAAGGCCTACGGGCTGGCCATCCGAACCGTGGCGCAGGCCCTGGCCAAACAGAATGTCGAATTTCCGGGCGGACGCATCACCCAAGAGAGCGGAGAGACCGTCTTGCGGACGCTCGGACGGGTCAAATCGGTCCGCGAGTTCGAAGATATCGTGGTCGCTACCAATGACGGCGTGCCCATTACCTTGGCCGACATTGGCCGGGTCGAAGACGGCGTTGAAGAGCCACGCTCCTTGTCCCGCTACGACGGCAAGAACGCCGTATCTCTTATCATTCGCAAACAATCCGGGTCGAACACGGTAGCCGCGGTCGAATCGGTTCAGGAGCGTCTGGCCGATGTTCGTCAGCTTCTCCCGCCGGGTGTCGAAGCGTTGGTGACGCGCGATCAGTCGGATTTTGTCAAAGCTTCCGTGCACGAGGTCCAGCAGCATCTCATCCTGGGCTCCTTGTTTGCCAGCATTATTGTGTATTTCTTTCTCGGCAATCTGCGCTCAACCCTGATTGCCGCCATCGCTATTCCGGTTTCCATCATCTCGACCTACACCCTGCTGGCCGCGGCCGGCTATTCCCTCAACCGCGTCACCCTGCTGGCGCTTACCTTGGCCGTGGGCATTGTCATTGATGACGCGATTGTCGTGCTGGAAAATATTTATCGCTACATCGAAGAAAAGGGTATGAACGCCTTTGAGGCCGCGCGCGCCGCCACCGCCGAGGTGGGCTTGGCCGTCAGCGCCACTACCCTGTCGCTGGTTGTGATCTTCATTCCGGTTGGCTTTCTCAAGGGGATCGTCGGTATGTGGCTGAGCAGCTTCGGGTTTACCATGGCGTTCTCGATCATGGTCTCCCTGTTGGTCGCTTTTACCCTGACACCCATGCTGTGCTCGCGCTTTCTGCCCAAACATCTCGACGACCACGCCCATTCTTCACGCGAGTCACGTTTCTACGGGCTCATCGATCGGTCCTATACCGCCATGCTGAAGTGGTCGATGCGCCACCGCTGGGCGATTGTGTGCCTCACCCTGGGCGTGTTTGTTTCCACCCCTTTTATTGCGGGCCTTGTCCGCCCCAGCCTGATGGCCAGCGACGACCGGGGGGAGTTTGAAATCAATATCAAGACCCCGCCCGGCTATTCGCTGGCCCAAACTGACGCCGTGACACGTCAGATTGAAGAGGAAATTCATCCCCTTCCGGGTGTGAACCATCTGCTGACCGAGATTGGCTCAACCGTGGGTGAGTCCGTAACAAAGTCAAAAATTGTCGTCACCCTCACGCATTACTCCGAGCGAACCCTCCACCAGAATCAGGTCATGGATTTGGCCCGTGAGAAGGTTCAGGGATTCCCCAATCTCAGGATCAGCGTAGACCAGATTTTGCCGGTCAGTGGTGGGGGTATCCAGAATGTGGATGTCTCGTACAACTTGCGTGGCCCGGACCTGGAAACGCTCCAACAATATTCCGAAGATTTGAAAACCCGCGTCCAGAACATGCCTGGTCTGCGCGATGTGGACTCGACCTTCGAGGGTGGGAATCCCGAACTCCAGGTCCATCTCAACCGACGGAAATCTTCCGATCTCGGCATTGAGGCGGCTGATATTGCCTCGACCCTGCGTATTATGATCGCGGGTGAGAAAATTACGACCTATCGTGAAGGCGATGAATTATATGATGTGCGCCTGCGCCTGACTCCTGAGAGTCGGAATCGACCCGAGGTGATTCAGCAGGTCGCGGTCCCGTCAGCGTCCGTGGGGCAGGTCATACTCAATAATGTGGTCGATCTGGTTCCCGGCACCGGCCCGGTGCAAATTGACCGCCAGGATCGGCAGCGCCAGATTACGATTACCGGCAATCTGGCCAAAGACAAGGCGCTCGGCGACGCGATTGCCGACATTGATGCCGAGGTCGAGGAAATGGGCCTGCCGCTGGGCTATACCACCGGGGTGACCGGCATGGGCAAGATGTTTGAAGAGATGATGGAAAGCTTTCAGATCGCTTTTCTGTTGTCCATTATTGGCATGTATATGGTCCTGGCGGCACAGTTTGAGAGCTTTCTGCACCCGATTACCATTATGCTGTCCCTGCCTCTGGCCGTGCCCTTTGCCCTGTTGGCGCTGTATATCGCCGGCCAGCATCTGGCGCTGTTCGCGATTCTGGGCATGTTGTTGTTATTCGGGATCGTGAAGAAAAACTCGATCCTGCAAATCGACCATACCATCAATTTGCGAGCCGCAGGCCTGCCGCGCGACGAGGCCATTCTGCGGGCCAACAAGGAACGCCTGCGTCCGATCCTGATGACGACCCTGGCCCTTGTAGCCGGTATGATCCCGATTCTGATCGGCCAGGGCCCGGCCGCGGAAAGTCATCGTGGTATTGCGGTCGTCGTCATTGGCGGACAGAGTTTATGCTTATTGATCACCTTATTGGTGACCCCGGTCGCCTATTCCCTGTTCGACGATATCGAGGAATGGCTGGGCCGCACGATGCCGGCCCTGAGAAACCTGCCGCGCCGGCTTTTCCGCCGGAGGCCGGTGCAAGAATCGCCTCCGGCCTCCGACCAAATACCGCCTCCTGTCTCGGCCCAGATAAAAGAAGAGGAAGCATTCGGGGATTGAACGGGATCAGGTCACACCGTCGTTATTCGTCATCCTTCATCGGGTCTTTCGGGAGGCTCAAGCGGGTAGACTCTGAGACTCTGCCAGCGGCGCAACAGCACCTTGCCGGACGGGAAATCGGGCGGCTGGGACACGTCCGCAGCTCGGCAGAGATGCACTTCCACTTTGCCCCGGCCGCCGCGTGCCTTGGAATGCCAGGCCGCCAGCCGGGCCGCGTGTACCAAGACCGCGGGCGGCAGTTCGGCGAGCCGGTTGGGGTTGCGGACCACCACATGACTGCCGGGAAAGTTGACCACGTGCAGCCAGAAATCTTCAGGCTCCGCAACCTCGAAAGTCAGCCGGTCATTCTGGGTATCCCCTTTCCCCACCAGAATTTCAAAGCCCTCAAAAGAGCTGGTTCGGAAAGGTCGGCCCTTGCTCGCCATTGTCGTTGGTTCCTACGCGTGGTGCTCCGTATTGTTGTCACCGAATGCCCTATGCCTTCGCTCCTACGACATATAACATACGCGACTGCATTCGAGACCACCGAGGCATTCAGGCCCGAGGAAGAAGAGTGGGCAATCAAGACGTACTCCGCGATACTGATTCAGGCCAACTCCGTCGCTTTATCGCCCATCTCCTGCGCGATATCCACGCGCTGGAGCATATGCTCGACAGCGGTTTGATCGAATCCGGGGTCCACCGGATTGGGGCAGAGCAAGAACTTTTTTTAGTGGATGCCGCCTGGCGTCCGGCTCCGCGCGCCTTGGACATCCTTGAGCGGATCGATGACCCCCATTACACCACAGAGCTGGGGCTGTTTAACCTGGAGATCAATCTGGATCCCTTAGTATTTGAGGGAGACTGCCTGAGTCAGCTTGAGGACCAACTCGACCACTCACTCGCCACAGTGAGAGCCGCCGCTCACCAGTGTGGGGCCGAGGTGGTCCTGAGTGGAATTTTGCCAACGCTGCGTAAGTCCGACCTGGCGCTGACCAATATGACCCCCAAGCCGCGCTACCGGGCGCTGAATACCGTGCTTACCCAGCTCCGTGGGGGTGATTACGAGTTCCAGCTCAAAGGCGCGGATGAACTGAGCCTCAAGCACGACTCGGTCATGTTGGAAGCGGGCTGCACCAGTTTTCAGGTCCACTACCAGGTCGAGCCGGCCGAGTTTCCCCAGTGTTATAATATCGCCCAGGTCATGACGGCTCCGCTCCTGGCCGCGGCCGCCAACTCACCACTCCTGTTTGGCCGCCGGCTGTGGCGCGAGACGCGGATTCCGCTGTTCCAACAATCTGTCGACACTCGCCGCGCCAGCTCCCATATGCGCGAGCGTGCGCCACGGGTGAGCTTTGGTCAGCAGTGGGTGGACCATTCGATACTCGAACTCATCCAGGAGGATTTGGCTCGTTTTCGGGTTCTGATCGGAACGCCATCAGAGGAAGATGCCTTGTGCTTGCTGGAGCAGGGCAGGCTGCCCGAATTACAGGCCCTGCGTCTCCATACCGGGACGGTGTACCGCTGGAACAGAGGCTGCTTTGGTATCGGAGGTGGGAAGGCCCATATCCGCATCGAGAACCGCGTCTTGCCAGCCGGTCCCAGTGTTGTTGATGAAGTCGCCAATGCCGCCTTCTTCCTCGGCCTGCTCCGGGGAGGGCAACACGCCTATGACGATATTACCCACAAAATGCCCTTCCATAATGCGGAGACCAACTTTCTAGCGGCGGCTCAGAGGGGGCTCGATGCCCAGTTTACCTGGCTCGGCGGACAGGTTGTGCTAGCCCGCGACTTGATTTGCCAGGACTTATTACCGCTGGCCCGGCACGGACTCCGTACTGCGGGGCTGAACCCGGCGGACATCGAGCGCTACCTGGGTGTGATCGAACAACGGGTGGCAACAGGCCGGACCGGTTCGTCCTGGCTCTTGCGCTCATTGGCAGACATGCGGGAGACTGACACCCAAGCGGTGCGGCTGAGTGCATTGACCGCAGCAACCGCTCGGAGGCAATGGGAAGGAAGCCCGGTGCACGCATGGCCATCGGCCCAAATTGAAGAAGGATGGAGTGATACATTGCACGTCCTGCGTATTGAAGAATGTATGACGACCGATCTGTTTACCGTCCATCCCAACGAACCAATGGACTTGGTAGCCAAGCTGATGGACTGGAAACGGATTCGGCATATCCCGGTTGAGGACGACCAGGGCAAGCTGGTTGGTCTGATCTCGTGCTTTGAGGTCCTGCGTCACTGTGCACCGTCGGTCCGGCAGGCCGAGAGCGAGCCGGTCCCGGTCGGGGCGGTCATGCAACCGAATCCGCTGACGCTTCCACCCGAAACACCGGTCGTAGAAGCGGTGGCCCGGATGCAACAGGAAAAAAGCGAGTCCTTGCTGGTGGCCAAAGACGAGCGTCTGGTCGGAATCGTGACCGAGCATGACATCCTCAGGATAACGGCCCGTCTGCTTGAACAGTCGGCCCAGAACGACTGATGCCCGAACCCTCCGTCCAGTCCCCCAACTTTCCCCGCCTGCTCGGCAGCTATGGCGGCGATACGCCCGGGCCGCTCGTGATTGGCATTGGAGGAATGCACGGCAATGAGCCGGCCGGGGTGTTTGCTTTGCAGCAGGTGCTGCACAGTTTACACACTCGGCGACTCCCTTTTCGGGGGAAGTTGATCGCGCTCACCGGAAACCGCGCCGCTCTGGCGCGCGACTGTCGGTACATTGATGAGGACTTCAACCGGCTGTGGGCAGATGAGCGTCTCCAAGGGGTGGGGAAGCGACGCGCTGAGCTGACCTCGGAAGAGCAGGAGCAGCGGGAGTTGCTTACGGCAATAGAAGTGGCGCTGGTGCAGCGCCAGGGACCGGCGGTCTTCCTCGACCTGCACACCACCTCTGCCGAGGGTCAGCCGTTTGTGGTGATTGGTGATAGCCTGCCCAACCGTCGCTTTGCGTTCGATCTTCAGGCCCCGGTCATTCTCGGCCTGGAAGAACAGCTAGAGGGTACGCTGCTGAATTATCTGAGCGAGCAGGGACATGTCGTCATTGGTTTTGAAGGCGGCCAGCACGCTTCGCCAAGCGCAGTGCAGAACCATATTGCGGCTATCTGGAGCGTCCTGACAACCGCCGGTTGTCTCCGGTCCCAAGACGCACCCGAAAGGACACTGCCCGAGCCGCCGGTCTATCCGGTCTTGGAGATCCGCTATCACCATCTGATCCAAGCCGGTGACGATTTTGCAATGGAACCCGGCTTCACCAACTTTCAGCCGGTCAGGCGTGGCCAGCTCTTGGCCCGTGACCGGCACGGACAGATTCGCGCTCAGGCGTCCGGACAGATTCTGATGCCCCTCTATCAGGGCCAGGGAGCGGACGGATTTTTCCTGGTCAGAACAGTCCGGCGGTTCTGGTTGCGCCTCGCGGTGTGGCTGCGCCATCTCCGGCTTGAGCGACTCTTACCGCTGCTGCCCGGAGTACGCCGACATCCGGACCAGGCCGCGACCCTGATTGTCGAGCCACACATTGCCCGCTGGTTTGTGATGGAGATTTTTCACCTGTTGGGCTTCCGCAAGAAACGGCACCACGCCGGGAAACTGCTCGTCAGCCGTCGCTGGCATGAGCCGGGTGTGTTTGAGGACGGAGAGCCCAATCCGTAAGAGACAGAACTCAAAGCTCTGTTTGCATGTTTTGGAGGATATGTGGTACAGGATTGACATTCTATATGGGGGAACCGCTACCGTTTCAAGCTTGTTCAAGACACTGCCCCTGGTGCTGATCAACGGCAAGGAGGGACCTTCGATGGCAGCAACGTCTATATCAGCCTCGGTCGAAAGGCAGGCCGTCCAGATAGAGGAAATGAAGCACGACAAAACAGCGCACGGCGAGATGCCGTTCATACGCTTTCTGGTTATAGGCGGCGGCCTGGGGCTGCTGTCGTTGTTTCTTATCAGGCTGTGGCAGGGTGAGTGGTGGTTCCCGGTTGGTATGGATGCGACGACACCCGAATTTGCGACGTATTGGCTGGGTTTGCTGTACGTCGAGTGGATCGTCCTTATCGCCACCGCTATCATCGGCTTTACGGCCTATCGCAAACCCTGTTCGACCTGTGCCGTTCAGAGAAAAGAGTTGGGACGAATCGACCCCGAGCACGAGCTTAATCATATCGGCAAGCTCTGGGCTACGGTCGCGGTGGCGGCCATGTTTGGCTTTGGGGTCAGCTATTTTGCCGAGCAAGACGCCGTGTGGCACCAAATTGTGGTGCGCGATACGGCCTTTACGCCCAGCCACATTCCGCTCTTCTTCTACACCTTTCCCATGTTGATCATCATGACTGGCGTCAGCTCCTGGTACGCCTATAACCGCTTGCATCATCTGTATGTCGGTGAGGGGGGCAAAGGCATACCCATCTGCTATCTGCTGTTTCCGGCCGGCGGCTGGTTCCTGTTCGCCAATGTGGCGTTTAATGAACTGGGACACTCAAGCTGGATTACTGAAGAACTGTTTGTGCAGCCCTACCATTTTCCGTTTGCCTGGGCGACGTATTTCTTTTTTGCCGGGTTTGCGCTGCTCTTTAAGACCGTGCCACGCATCTTTGAAAACCTGGGAGAAATAGCCCAGCAAGCGTCAACCGAGGCAAAGGCGTCATCGTAGGCTACCGACTCGTCTACTGGCGGACTGTCGCAACGCAAGGCGTTCAGGAAGGGGCGGGCCTCGGGATAGGTTAAAAACAATGAAGGCGGAAGAGCTTGCTGCGCTTGGCCAGCACAAGATGGCCAAGGTCTTTGATGTCATCCTGCTCCTGGCCCTGGTCGGCTTCTTCACCGTCATCCCCCATGTCAGTCGTATGCTCTATATGGGTGACTGGGATTTCTGGGTGGACTGGAAAGACAAGCTGTGGTGGCCGATCGCCGGCCCGAGTGCCGCTCTTTTGGTGACTGCGGTGGGCCACTATCTGGCCTGGTACTATCTGCGCCTGCCGCTGGGGGCCACGTTTACCGCGGTGTTCGTCTTGGTCGGAGCTTGGCTGAGTCGGATCTTCAGCTTTTACAGCATGGAGTATTATCCGATTAATTTTATCTGGCCGGCCACAACGATTCCCATGGCACTGGCGCTTGACCTGATTCTCTTTTGGTCACGCAGCTATCTGGTGACGAGTCTGACTGGCGGGGTTTTATGGGGGGTTCTCTTTTATCCGGTGAACTGGCTGATGCTCATGCCCTTCCTGCAGCCGGTAACGCTGTTTGGCAAGACCTTTACCATTGCCGATTTGATGGGCTATTACTTCATCCGCCCTCAGACCCCGGAATACTTGCGCCGGATTGATGAAGGTACGCTGCAAGCCTTCCTGGGCCAGCGTATCTGGATCAGCATATTAATGGCCGGTATCGCCTGCACCTTCATGTATTGGATTGGCATCGGCTTGGGGAAACTGCTCGGCATTATGCCGATGCGGAAAGTCCTGCGCCAAACCTGACTGGTCGAGGCCTTCATGTCTCCACTTGGAAAAGCCTGCCTCGCTGTCAGCCTCACCTGCCTGTGCGTGTTCGGGGTCTCGTTTATGCAGGCGCCGGTTGTCCAGGCCCATGGTGAGCACAACCTCGAACCGTTTATCCGCATGCGCGGGATCTCGTTCTTCAATGTGGAGTTCTCGCACGAGCGGCTCGCGGTCAACGAGACCATGACCGTCACCGGCAAGTTCAGAGCGATGAACTCCTGGCCGCGCATGCTGACCACGCCGGAGTTGGCGTGGGTTGGCGTCCTGGTTCCGGGTCCGAAACTCGCCGTACGCGAACGCTGGGTGAATGGCCGCTTTATCCAGAACGCGTTTAATATCGAGTTAGGAGCGCTCTACGATTTCAAGATGATTCTCCAGGCACGCGAGCCGGGCCGGTATCATGTCCACCCCTTGATCAATCTGTCCGGTACGGGCGGGTTGGTGGGCCCGGCCAAATGGATCACCGTTGTGCCGGGCGACACTCCACCGTCCTATACCATACAGATTCCGGCAACCGGCGAGACCATAGACCTGGAGCATTACGGGTTTGGGCGGGTTGTTGGCTGGCATATCGCGTTTGGGATTCTCGGGCTGGCCTGGCTTGTCTATTGGGCCAGACGGCCGATGCTTGTCCGTTACGCGCTGCTGGTTAACGGAGTTGATGAAGAACAAATCACACCCACTGATCGTCGAACGTCTCTTATTTTTGGTGTGGTCCTGGTGGTCTTGGTTATCGGGGGGTTATTGGTCACGAACTCGGGTCGCCCGCCGATCATTCCCCACCAAGCCGCCAGAATGTGGGACCTGTCCGGCCTCCCAATCCCGAGTGCCGTCCAGACCGAGGTCAAAGAGTTGCGCTATAACACCACTGAGCGATCCCTGAGTATACAGGTTGAAGCCACAAACGCCTCGGATCAAGCGGTGGTCTTACGCAAGTTCACGACCAGTTATCTGTCTTTTATCAACCCCGCTACGCAAGACCTCTATTCGGATTTGCAAAACGAGATTCCGACGATGCAGGTGGAGCCCGACGGACTCTTCCAACCGGGCGAGACAAAGATGCTGACGCTGACGATGCAGGATGCCATCTGGGAAACCGACCGCTTTATCGAGTTCGATCAACCTCAAATCACCGCGGCCGGCGTGCTCATCTTCACTGACGCTCAGCCTCTTGCCAGAGAAGGTCTGCAACCCATCATGATGGGGAATAGCCGCGAAGGCCTAGGCGTCCCGTGGGAGCATATCTCCAGCCTGAACGAGGTCTATTCCAACATCCAGATTGATTTTGGAAGTATGGGCCAGTAGCGTCTGGCCCTGCATTATCGACCCACCCTTCCGCTCCCAATCGATTCATAACCAACAACACGGTCAAAAACAGTGGAGTAGTATGAAGACTGCACTGATTATACTCATCACGTTATTGTCCGTATGCCCGACAGACGCCCAGGATATTGTTACAGGTGGCGCAAAGCTTTAGAGCTCAATGGGAAAGATCATGGCTACAAATTTCTATTATGTTTATGCTCTAAAAGATCCAAGCTCAAATCCTGCGCAGCCGTTCTATATCGGTAAAGGAACGGGCAGTAGAGCATTCGATCATCTGGTAAAGCCAGACCATACAAGAAAGTACACTCGGATTAAAAAAATAAGGGATTCTGGAATGATGCCATTAGTCGAAATTTTGATAGATGATCTAACAGAATTTCAGGCCTTAAAACTGGAATCTGAGCTTATCTCAGCATTCGGGACCGAGGAAACGGGAGGTATTTTAACGAATGCTGTCGTGCCGAGTGGTACGGTGGGAAAAGAACGTCCTGGTGTTGTTGTACCCCAGGGAGCCGTTGAACGAGCCCAACTTGGTCTTGGGCTGCTGAAATCATCAGTATATGAATTAGCAAAAGCAAATCCGTCTGGTATTCTAAATTCTGATGCAGCAAGTCTGTTGGGCTTACGGAGTGATTATCAGGGCAATCAAAAAGATTACCTATCATATAGTATATTGGGCTTGCTCATACGTGAAGGTAAAGTTATGCGGACTGAAGGTCGCAGACCTCGGCATGTGGCAAAGACTTAAAAAGTTGCTCAAATTCATTCCAACGGTAAGCCGATGTCAGGTCAGCACTACGGCTTAATGGATATTTCGTACCGTTTTTTAGACTACACCGGCGGCCCCCGAGTTCCTCGACAGGCTGATTGACACAAAAGACCCAGGCTGCGACATCAATCCGTCACGGGGATAGAGGCTGGCCGTTCTCCGTCTGGAGAATCGGACTCTCAGGGGGGCGGCCAGGGCGGGAGAGGAACTAAGATTTTTTATCCTCAAGACGAAAGCCAGTTCTCCAGCCGCAGGCCTTCCACCCGCTCAAATTCCTTCAGATTATTGGTGACCAGGGTTAATCCTTCGCTTCGAGAGTGACCCGCTATATGTAAATCGTTTACGCCGATGGGCCTCCCCTTCCGTTCCAGAGTTGCCCGGATATCTCCGTAATGGGCAGCCGCCTTGTTCCCATACTCAAGGACAACCAAACGGGAAACAAAGTCTTCAACCTGCCGCAGGTTGTGATCGGGTCTGGCACTTTTTTCTACGCCGTGCATCAACTCAGCCAGCGTGATTGAACTGATACACAACTGGCCGGCGTGCCGGTTAAAGGTATCCAAGGCGTCTATCGGGCGGCGCTTGATAACATAAATGGCAATATTGGTATCGAGCATGTATTTCAACATCAAAAGGCTTCTCGCTCAGCTTGCTCCTGGGACGCCCG
The DNA here is from genome assembly GCA_002238415.1 of Desulfurellaceae bacterium bin18. Classification (GTDB taxonomy): domain Bacteria; phylum Desulfobacterota; class Binatia; order Bin18; family Bin18; genus Bin18. Next base: position 123,761 of record MPMI01000008.1, read on the forward strand.
TTCTTCCGGAAAATCATCGCTCACACGCTCTTCAGAGAAAAAGAAGCTGTCCCATGAGCTATCCACGGGAGATAAAACTCTATCCTTCCCGACAACGCGAACCTTGACTTGTTTCACTTCGTCCGGAAAACGAGTATCGGCGGGTAACCGGACCGCCTGGGTCCGGTTATTCACAAATACAGAACCAATAGGCATTGAAAACTCCCTCCCGAGCTATATACATAAAGTATATAGCAACTTCGGTCCAGGGCAAGCCTATGTGATCATTCCTGAAATTTCCCGTTTCAGGCTGTCATTGAGGGTGTGGATAGAGTAGTGAGGCGACGGATAGGAAAGATGAGGCACAATTCTACGGTATCAGCACGACCTTCCCGTAGGCTTTGCCCGCCCCGCTGACGGCGCGGTGGGCCTGGGCGGCTTCGGCCAGGGGGAGTTCCTGTCCGATCACGGGTTGGAGCGTGCCGTTGGCCAGGCCGGCAACCAGGGCTGAGTGGATGCGGACATGGTCCTGCGGCGTGGCGTTGCGTAAGGTCATACCGATGATGGAGGCGTCCCGCATCATGGCCGCTCGTGGGTTGATCTCGATCGTGCCCTGATTCTTCTCGCCCCGGTTGCCAATGACAACAACACGACCCCGCAAGGCAAGGAGGTCGAGGTCCTTGGCGAGATTGACGTTGGCCAACATCTCCAAAATCACATCAACGCCCCGCCCATCCGTCAGGGTCTTCACTTCCTCCAGATACGACGCGGCACTGTGGTCGAGAACGTGCTGCGCGCCTTGTCCGGACACGAGCTGACGCCCGCGCTCCGTACTGGCGGTCCCAATCACCGTCATGCCGGCGGCCCGACCGAGTTGCACCCCGGCGATACCCACCCCACCGCTGGCCCCGTGCACGAAAAGTGTCTCACCAGGTGCGGCATGACCGCAGTGAAAGAGCGCCTGATAGGCAGTCCCATAGGGCACGAACACGGCAGCCCCTTGGGCGAACGACGCTTGTTCGCCGAGCGGATGTACCTGCTCCTGTTTGCATAGGGCCTGTTCGGCGTACGTGCCGCTGAGAGAACCGGCCAGATACACCCGGTCACCCACGGCAACCCGATCCACTCCCTCACCCACGGCCTCAATCACGCCGGCCCCGTCCGAACCGGGGGTGAACGGAGTGGGCGGCTTGGGGTAGATCCCGGACCGAATATAGGTCTCAACCGGATTGACTCCGACCGCGTGCATGCGCACCACGACTTGCCCCGCCCCAGGAGTCAGGTCCGCGACTTCTTCGAGCTGCAAGACCTCTGGTTCACCAAACTCGTGTATACGAATAGCTTTCATAGCGTTTACTCACTTCCACGGCGGTTTGCCATTATTGAGCAGCTTGCAAATCCTGGGTATCGAGCGCGGCCAGCATCTCCGCAACGGTCGTCATCTTCTCACGCGGCTTGCCCACTTTTTTCCCGTTCTCGACTTCTATCTGATCCAGATATTTCCAGTCCGCAAAAGAGACGTAGCGAACACTCTTCTCAGCCAGCAGAGCAGAAATGGCGTCTTCACTGGCGTTGATGGTATCGGGCACTTTACCCTGTTGCAGGTCTTCCAGCATCAGCCCGACGGTTTCAATCGCGTCCGGCTTATTCGTCCCCACCACGCCGGACGGGCCGCGCTTGATCCAACCGGCAACGTACAGCCGCTCAACGGGCGCCTGTGTTTCCGGATCAATGACCCGCCCGGTTTGATTCGGAATAATCCCGGCGCGCTCGTCAAACGGAACGTCCTTCAGCGGATGGCCTTTATAGCCGATGGAGCGAAAGACCATCTGGATATTCGGCAGCTCCTCGTATTCTCCGGTTCCGCGCGCGCGCAGCGTCCCGCTGTCATCCTTTACCAGACGGTTTTTTTCGAGCTTCACGCCCTCAACGTTCTCGGTCCCGTAGAGTTCAACCGGAGAAACAAAAAATCGCGCCCGAATCTTCCTGGGGGCCGTGCCTTCGCCCTTGGGAATCTGGGCCGTCAGGATATCCATATTCCGCTGATGCACCGGCTCTGTGGCCTGCGCAAGGAACTCGGCATTCGCCTCATCAAGTTCGAGGTCTTTCGGCTCGACGACCAGATCGGTGATCGGCATTTCTGTCAGTTCCCGAATCTCGGGATTGGTAAAGGCCGCTTGCGCCGGCCCCCGTCGCCCCAGCAGATAGATCTCCTTGACCGCGCTTTTCTTGAGCGCTTCAAGCGCATAGTCGGCGATATCCGTTTTTGAGAGTTCTTCAATAGAGCGGGCCAGAATCCGGGCGACATCCATAGCCACGTTGCCGTTTCCGATCACGGCGACGCGTTCAACATTGCTCAGGTCATAGTTGAGATCGCGATAATCGGGGTGCCCGTTATACCAGCCGACAAAGATCGTCGCCGGATCGCTGCCGGCCAGGTCTTCACCCGGAATGCCGAGCTGCCGGTCGGATTCCGCGCCGGTTGAAAACAACACCTGATGGTAGTGGGCCAGGGTATCGGCCAGCCGGAGGTCTTCGCCAAAGGTCACGTTTCCGAAAAAGCGAAAGCCGGGCCGACTGGCAAATTTTTCGTACTGTCGAATGACCGCTTTAATTTTTTGATGATCCGGCGCCACGCCGCCCCGGACCAACCCATACGGAGTCGGCAGGCGGTCAAACAGGTCAACCCGAACAGCAATATCTTTTTGCCGAAGCAGTTCGCCAACCGCGTAGAATCCAGCCGGTCCCGAGCCGAAAATAGCGACGCGGAGGGGGTTTGTTTCAGAGCCAATCTGATCCGTCATGCCATACCTTTCTCAAGGAGAGAGAACCTGTTCTCTCCAGCGCTCTTCTCTCGTGAAACCCGTTCGCTATACATAGAACCCTGCGACCCGTCAACTAGGTGGGAAGGCCCAGGGTACTCCAGAGCGAAGAAGGGTCATCTGACGAATCAATTGTAGCAGCGTCCGCTTTCCATTTTCACCCTGAGACCATAAGATACGCAATCGATTCCAAAGGAGGACAGTCCGATGAGTGAGAACGGCAATCCGAAAATTCGCTTTGGCATGTGGTATGACTTTCGCAACCCGCCCGCCTGGAAACGGCCCTATGACCAGCTTTACAGCGAAATCATCGACCAGATCGTGTGGGGAGAGGAGAACGGCTTTGACGATATCTGGCTGTCCGAGCACCATTTTATCGAGGATGGATATTCTCCTTCGCTGATGCCGATTGCCGCCGCGATTGCCTCCCGAACCAAGAAAATTCATATCGGGACGAGTGTGGTGCTCATGCCTTTCCACAATCCGGTCCGGATGGCTGAAGACGCAGCCACAGTGGACGTGATTTCGGGTGGTCGATTCGAGTTGGGTGTGGGCGTGGGGTATAAAGTCGAAGAGTTTGAGAGCTTTGCAATTTCGAGTAAAGAGCGCGGCGCCCGCACGAATGAGGGCCTCGAAATCATTCGCCGCCTGTGGGAGGGCGAGACCCTGACGTTTGAGGGGAAATACTACACGGTGACCAAAGCCAAGCTCACCCCGGAGCCGATTCAGCAACCCCGACCACCGATTTGGGTCGGCGGCTTCACCCCGCCGGCACTCCGGCGGGCGGCAAAGTATGGCGACGGCTATATCGGTGTCGGCCCGCTGAAAGAGGCGTATGAACGCTATGTGACCGCCCTGGAAAAAGTCGGGAAGTCCACCACGGACATTCGTCTCGCAGGCGGCTATTTTTGGCTGATTCCGTCCGAAGACCCGGACAAGACCTGGAATGAAGCCGCCGAACACGTCCGCTATCAGGTCAATGCCTATGCCGAATGGTCGGAAAAGGCCGGTATGCCCCTGTTTCCAAAAGTGCCGGATACCGACGCCTTACGCGAATCGGGCCTGTTCCAGGTGGTAGACGTGGACACCTGCATTCAGATGATCCGTGACTATGCCTTAGAGACCCCGCTGACGCATTATTATTCGTGGACGCTGCCGCCGGGCCTGCCGGCGAGTTGGATTCAGCCCTATCTGGAGTTGTTTACCAGCAAAGTTATTCCGGCCTTTCGCTAGTCCGCAGGAGCAAGTATGGACCTCCGACCCCCCGGTGTTTTTACCTTTCTGGATGGCCTCACGGGCGAACGGACCGGCCAGCTCGCCCGCAAAGTCGAACAGCTCGGCTATAGCGCCCTGTGGTTTCCCGAGACCCTGGGCCGTGAAAGCTTTTCGTTTGCCTCGTATTTGCTGAGCCAAACCGAGCGTCTGGTCATCGCCACCGGTATTGTGGTGACCTATGCGTATGAGCCAATTGCGATTGCCAATGCCACCCGGACGCTCGCCGAGCTCTACGGCGACCGCTTTGTGCTCGGCCTGGGCGTGAGTAATGCACAGGGCAATGCCCGGCGCGGCATTCCGTATGGCAAGCCTCTCAGCTTCACGCGTGAGTATCTGACCAAGATGAAAGCCGCACCGTACGCCGCACCAGCCCCGCAAAACGATTCACCTGTCGTGCTGGCCGGGATGATGCCCAAGATGCTTGCCCTGGCCGCAAAGCAGACTCAGGGGACGCATACCTATTTCACTGTAGTTGAGCAGATTGCGGCGACCCGCAAGGCCCTTGGGCCGGAACCGTGGCTGTGTGCCGAGTTGGGCGTCATGCTGGAGTCGGACGCGGATACGGCCCGTACTGCCGCCCGCAGTTATATGCAGACCTATCTCCAAATCGATCACTACGTCCAACGCTTCAAAGAAGTCGGTTTTACCGACGCCGATGTAGCAAACGACGGCAGTGACCGGCTCGTGGACGCGGTCATTGCCTGGGGGGACGAAGCAAAAATTCGTGAGCGGATTGCCGCCTATTATGAGGCCGGGGCGTCCCACGTATGTATCATGCCGCTGAGCCCCAAGGGTGGTATGGTACCGGACGAGCGGGCGATTGAGGTGTTAGCGCCGGAGAGATAGCGTGGCGTACTCCCGGCCCTCGTCTCACCGGATATGGTGTGCGAGTAAGCTTCTTCGACTGATAAAAGGAGGGAAGACATGAAACTCGGACTCTTTGGCATCAATATGGGACCGTGCAGTACGCCGGACGCATCGGCGCGGGTGGCGCAGGCAGCCGAGGCCGCAGGGTTTGAATCCGTCTGGGCGGGCGAGCACATTGTGTTACCTGACCCGCAGGAGCCGCCCTCACCGTTACCCCCAACCTACCCCATGCTCGACCCCAATATTGCCTTTGCCTTTCTGGCCGGCCAGACCCAAACCATCCGCATGGGAACCGGCATTATCATCCTGCCGCAGCGGAATCCGCTGGTGTTGGCAAAGGAGATGGCCAGCCTCGACGTTCTGTCAGGCGGACGCCTGATCTTTGGCGTCGGCATTGGCTATCTCAAGCCGGAATTTGACGCCCTCGGAGCGCCATTCAGTCATAAAGGGCCGCGCACGCTCGATTACGTTGATGCCATGCGGGCTATTTGGAGCCAGGACGACCCGTCCTATCAGGGACAGTTCGCCTCTTTTAGCGGTGTCAAGGCATTTCCCAAGCCAGTCCAGCAGTCTGGTCCGCCGGTGGTGTTTGGCGGTATGACCCCCCAGGCGTTCCAGCGTTCCGTGACTCATGGCGACGGCTGGTACGGCTTTGCCCTTGATGTGGACGGAACCAAAAAATGCCTCGACGGTTTGCAGGCTGCCGGAGAACACAATGAACGCCCGAGCAGCTTAGGCAAACTGGAAATCAGCGTGACGCCGGTTGGACGGATCGATCTCGACAAGGCCAAACGTTATGCGGACCTGGGCGTGGATCGTTTGATTCTGCTCTTCCCACCCAAAGGGGACGCCCTGTTCACCCTCAGTGCGACTGAGACAGAAATTACGGATTACGTCAAAGAGATTGGCGACACGGTTATTGGACGAGTCTAGCTGTAGGGGCGGACCCCCGTGTCCGTCCGGCGTATCTCCCCTGTCTGCGTCCGTCCCCGGTGTTTCACGCCCTCCACCTTGGTGGCAATCGCCTCCGGAGTAACGCCTCGGACCTGTTCCCGCCAGGCGGTTGATTCGAGTTGGAGCCCGTCGCTGAGCGTCCGGGCGTAACCTTCGTTAATCACGCGCTTCATATTACGCAGCATGTCGGGCAGACACGACAGCATATCCTTAGCCAAGGCATGACAGGTTGGCAGCAGGTCGTCGGGAGCAACAACGCGGTTCACCAGTCCCCAGGCTTCGGCCTGCTGGGCGGACAGATAGTTGCCGGTCAAAGACAATTCACGCGCCCGGTAAATACCAATCACGCGCGAGAGTTTCTGGCTCAGGCCCCAACCCGGCATGACCCCCATCCGGACATGGGTATCGGCGAAACGCGCGTCGCTGGATGCAATCAATACATCGCAGGCCAAGGCCAGCTCAAACCCACCCGTAATGGCAAAACCATTGATCGCCCCAATAATGGGCCGGTCGAACGCTTCCATGACCCGCACCACGTCCATGCTGCCCTTCGTTGGTTGCGGTTCCTGTAAGGGCTCGCTCGTCCGGCTCAGCTCTTTGAGGTCCATACCCGCACAAAACGCCCGATCGGCTCCGGTCAGGATAACGACATGGGTAGCCGGGTCGCTTTGCAGTGCTGCAAAGGCACTGACAATTTCGAGTCGAAGTTCACGAGACAGGGCGTTCATCGCCTGCGGTCGGTTCAGGGTCAGGGTTGCGATCCCATCGGCCTTCTCAACCATGAGGACTGGTTCTGACATGCAATCTCCTCCTTAGGCTTGTTAGTATGCCCTGAGCGAGGCAGCCCGCCAAGCGCCTGCTTCATTGACGCTTTGTGCGTTCGTGTCTACACTCCTCTTCTTTCGAGTCCGAGCCCAACAGGAAGCGGCTATGGAATTTGCCTTTACTGAAGAACAGCGCTTGGTCCAACAGACGGTCCGTCAGAGAGTAAACGTGTCCGGCCTTTATAGCTGATGGAGGACTCGTTCACTCTTCTCGAGGTTAGGCAGATTTTTTGGAACAACGGACAGCCCTTTCTTCAGTCTCGGCTTTTACCTACCCCGGCTTTCAGCGCTATTGGGCCGCCCGGCTGTGTGTCACCCTGGCCATTCAAATGCAGGCGGTGGCCATTGGCTGGCAGATCTATGATCTGACGCGTCGGCCGCTCGACCTCGGCCTGGTCGGCCTGGCTCAATTTCTCCCGTCGCTCGGTCTCGCCCTGGTAACCGGTCACGTCGCTGATCGCTATGACCGGCGAACCGTGATGGCGCTGTGCATCATCGTTGAGGCGCTCTGCGCTGTGCTCTTTTTGACGTTTACGCTGCAGGGCGGCACAAATACGCTCTTCCTCTTTGGGGTGCTTGTCCTGTTCGGGACGGCCCGCGCCTTTGAGTTTCCGGCTTCGGTCGCCCTGATGCCCAATCTCGTGCCCCAGCGCCTCTTTACCAACGCGGCAGCCTGGAGTTCGTCTTCGTGGCAGGTCGCGACCATTGTCGGCCCGGCTATCGGCGGGCTGCTCTACGCCATTGGGCCAGAGGCGGTATATGGTTGTTGTATTCTGATGTTTCTTCTGTCCGTTTTTTTAGTAAACACCATCCGTATTGAACAACGCGAGAGGGAACAAGTAGCGGCCACCTGGAAGTCTGTGGTAGCCGGGATTTCCTTTATTCGGGGCCAGCCGGTTGTCCTGGGCGCCGCATCGCTCGACCTGTTTGCGGTGCTGTTGGGCGGAGCAACCGCCCTGCTGCCGGTCTATGCGCGGGATATCCTGTACGTTGGCCCCTGGGGGCTCGGGCTGCTGAGAAGCGCGCCGGCAGTTGGCGCGCTGGTCACGGCACTGATCGTCGCGCGCTGGCCTATTCAGCGTCATGCGGGCGCGATTCTTCTGGGGGCAGTCGGAGTCTTCGGTCTGTCCATCGTCGTTTTTGGGCTCTCTCACAATCTCTGGCTGTCGCTGCTGGCCCTGACGATCCTGGGTGCGTCAGACATGATCAGCGTCGTCATTCGCCGGGTCCTGGTTTTAGTGAAAACCCCGGACGATATGCGCGGCCGGGTCAGCGCGGTCGAATCGGTCTTTATTGGCGCGTCAAACGAACTCGGGGAATTTGAGTCCGGCGTCACTGCAGCGTGGTTTGGGGTTGTGCCCGCAGTGGTGCTGGGCGGGCTCGGCACCCTGGCCGTTGTTGGCCTGTGGGCGCGTATCTTTCCGCAGTTGCGCCAAGTCGATTCCCTAGAGGGAGAGAGACTGGAAAAGCACTAGACGTTGATTTCCGCAGAGGGTGGGTTCAGTCCCGGTCCGAACGACGGTACAAACAGATACAGACCTAGAAAATTCAAGCGTAAGGTTCGCACCCTGTCTGCCGCACACGATGCCCAAGGTTCTTACCATCACTGCTTTGTTCTTATTATATGCCAGTATCGCCCTGGGTCAGCACCAAGCGGGGCCAAGGGTTTTCGACCGAGACCATCCCCTGAGGTTTGATCATCTCTGTTCCGAACTCGGCCACAGCTACGGCGCGTACCGGCAGGCATACGCCTTTTTCGAGAAACGATCGTCTGAGGGCCGGTACGAAGCGCTCGTGCTGGCCAAAGTAAATGTAGGATGGATCGCCGGACCGCCCGGGCCGAACGGCGTTTCTCTTATCATTGAGAAAAAGCGACTTGCGCTCCCACCCGAGTGGTACGACGCCACGTTCGGGCTGGCTTTGCAGTTGGTCGCCGTGAATACGCAGCAGGCTAGCAGCGGCCCGGTTTTGACGCGCTACGTCCAGGTCGCGTCCGGTCAGGGCGGAGAGAAAGAGTATCAGCTGTCCGCCACCGGAGAGCTGGACTGGGTGCGGTTCATGGAACCGGAGGAGCGCGACCCGCAGGCAGACAAAGAACACCGTCACCCTCCCGAGTTGCATCTGTACGGGAAGGATATCCCGGGGCTGGAAGGGGACTATACGCTCAATCTGGTGGTGGAAAACAGCCGCACCAGCGCCCGTGTGACACTCGAAGGGCCTGTGCTGGAAAATCTCCCGGCCTTGCTGCAAGTCGAAAAGCCGCAATCCGGCGTGCTGGGCTTTGCCCAAGCCCTGAACCCTCTTCAGCAAGGGGGTGTATGGAGTTGGCTCAGGACCGGCTGGCGCTATAGAAATTGCATCCAGCTCCGAAAACAGGCCAAGCAGGAACTCGACCGTCGTTTCGCGCGCCCGCCTTTCAGTCCCCGGTGAAGAACCACTCTGGACATCTGACGGGTAACTGATAAGAGGGCGGCTGCAACGTCCGGCCCGCTACGACCTGGTCACACCTGCGATCCCGCCACGAAACGGAGAAAGGTGAATATGAAACTCGACAGCTTACTGACCGCCCGCTCACTCGACGAAGCGATTACGATTGCGCGCACTGCCGAGGACATGGGGTTTGACGGGGTGTGGAGCATGGAGAACCAGCACGACCCCTTTCTGTCGCTCGCCGTCTCGGCGACTACAACCACCAAGCTTACCCTCGGCACGGCGATTGCCTTGGCGTTTCCGCGCAGCCCGATGTCGCTGGCCTATACAGCCTGGGACCTGCAACGCGCCTCAAACGGGCGCTTCGTGCTGGGACTTGGCACACAAGTCAAAGGCCATAACCAACGTCGGTATAGTGTGAAATGGGAATCGCCGGGTCCGAAGGTGCGCGAGATTGTTCTGGCGCTGCGGGCGATTTGGGACTGCTGGCAAAACGGCACGCCGTTGGATTTTCAGGGCGAGTTTTATCAGCATACACTGATGACCCCGGCCTTTTCGCCAGGGAAAATCGACCATCCACAGATTCCCATCTATATTGCCGGGGTGAACCCGTATATCTGCCGTTTGGCGGGCGAACTGTGCGACGGCTTTCATGCCCATCCGTTTCACTCCGCAAAATTTCTACGTGAACGGGTGATCCCCCAGATCGAAGAGGGAGCGCGGAAATCCGGTCGCAGCCGAAAAGACGTCGTGCTCTCAAGCTCGTCCTTTGTCATTATGGGCGACACGCAAAAAGAAATGGACGCCATGCGCGAAAAGGTGCGCATGCAGATTGCGTTCTATGCCTCTACCCGAACCTATAAACCTGTGCTGGACGTCCACGGCTGGGGCGACGCCTGTCTCCGCCTGAACGCCAAAGCGGCCAAGGGCGAATGGCAGGCCATGGCTAAGGACGTGACCGACGAGATGCTAGACGAGTACGCGGTGACCGGCTCCCCGGATGAAGTCCCGGCCATGCTCAAAGAAAAATACGACGGCTTGCTCGACCGGGTGGCTTTCTATCATCCCGATCGTCCGGGCGTGAACGATGCTCGCTGGCGCTCGATAGTCAAAGTGTTTTCCGCATAAAAAAGGAGTTGCTGACATGCGCGCGTGGCAAATCAATCAGGAATTCGGCATTGAAAATTTAACCCTCGCGGACCGGCCAGACCCGCAGCCCGGTCACGGTCAGATTGCTATCCGGGTCAAAGCCACGTCACTCAATTATCGGGACCTCATGACCGTCAAATACGGCGGGATGCGGGGCCTCAAGATGCCGTTGATTCCCCTGTCCGATGGCGCGGGCGAGGTGGTTGCCACGGGCGAGGGGGTGACGCGGGTCAAACCGGGCGACCAGGTCGCGGG
>MPMI01000050.1 GCA_002238415.1 Desulfurellaceae bacterium bin18
CCAACTGTTCGCCGGTGCCTGGGGAACGCTGGCGGTCTGTATCGCGGCGGGCGGCAACATCGGCGTACAGCTCCTCGGAGTGCTGGCAGTAGGCGTGTTTGCCTTCGGGACTTCGTGGGGATTATGGCTGGCGCTGGAAAAGACCATCGGAGTCCGGGTTTCGCGTAGCGTCGAAGAGGTCGGCCAGGATGCGATGGAACTCGGCATCGAAGCCTACCCGGAGTTTGTTGTCATGCCCGACCCGGACGATGTGGAGGAACTACGCGCCGGTGCCCAGACGGCCCCCTCTTCCGAATAAGCCCTGCCTGACTGAAACTGTGATACGAACGCCGTTCAGTGGTTGTTATCCCGCTAATAGCCACTGGACGGCAACAACCGCGCCGATGACGCCAGCCAGGTCCGCAGTCAAGCCGGCAACCAAAGCGTGTCTAATACGGATCACGCCGACCGCACCAAAATACACAGCCAAGACGTAGAAAGTCGTTTCCGTGCTGCCCTGGAGTGTGGAAACGAGATAGCCGACCAGACTGTCCGGTCCTTCGGCTTGCAGAATCTCAGCCATAATGGCATATGCCCCGGAGCCGGATAAGGGCCGCAGGATGGCCATCGGCAATGCCTCGGCAGGGAACCCAATCAGGCTCAGGATGGGCTGTACGCCGGCGATCATCACATCCAATAAACCCGAGGCCCGGAATATGCCGGCGGCAACCAGAATAGCGACCAGAAACGGAATGATCCTGATGGCAACCTGAAAGCCCTCTTTTGCTCCTTCGATCATGGCATCGTACACCGCCACTCTTTTGGCAATGCCGTAGCCCAGCATCACCACGATGAGCACTGGCAGCAGCCAGGCAGACACAGCGTTACGCAGCAGCGGACCAAGCGTCTGACCATCGCTCAAGCCGGATTGCAGGAACAAGAGAAAGGCGACGCCAATCGCTCCAACAGACAAGAGGGCCAGCAGACAGCCCGGTCGGGAGGTCGGCTGCTCAGTGCCCAGCGTTTCCTCATCCGGCAAGTCGATCTCAGAGGCACTTTCTTCCTGCCCAGCAGTTCGGTCGCCCACACTGAATACGGATAATCCCTGAAAGAGCTTCGCCGCGAGAATACCAACACAGGTCGAGAATAAGGTAGCCAGAAGCGTGGGCAGCCAAATTCCGGCCGCGTTTTCTGACCCTATCGACGCTCTCAGCGCAATCACGCCAAGCGGGGCCAGGGCAACATTCGAGGTATTGATAGCCAGGAATAAGACCATGGCGTTGGTCGCCGTGCCTTTGTGGGGATTGAGGCTGTCCAGCTCCTGCATGGCCTTGATCCCGAAGGGCGTGGCCGCGTTCCCCAGGCCCAGCATATTGGAGGCAATATTCATGATCATGGCGCTCAGAGCGGGGTGGTCGGCCGGCACGTCGGGAAACAAGCGCACCATGAGAGGATGTAGCCAGCGCGCCAGAGTGTGCAGGAAGCCGCCGACCTGCACAATGCGCAGCATGCCCAACCAAAAGGCCATCACGCCGATCAGACCGATGGCCAGCGTTACCGCGGATTTGGCTGAGTCTATCGAGGCAGCCGTAACCTCAGCCATCTTGCCGGTAAAGGCGGCGGTCACAACAGAACCGGCAATAAGGCCGAACCAAATCCAGTTCATAGATGATGAAGGAGCGGCTGCGGAGCGTTTGGAGCTATGCTACACACCGAAGAGTAAATGTGTCCAGCATCTCCATGTCTATAGAGGACACGTTCACTCTTTTGTTCGGGCGGAAATATAGCAGTCTCACAGACAAAGGAATATGACCTGGCTATGAAGCGGACGAGTTGGGTGGCACTTGGAGCGATTCTCGCAGTGATGGCGATTGTCGTCTATTCGACATTCCAGATTGGTGGTGTACGTTGCGAGGTCTGTATTACCTTCCACGGCCGGCAGGTTTGCCGTGCAGTCGACGGGGCGACAGAGCATGAGGCCCAGATGGCAGCAATTACCAATGCCTGCGCCCTGCTCGCCTCAGGTGTCACCGACACCATTGCCTGTCAGAACGCTCCCCGAGACCGCTTAACCTGTAGTCCGGAGTAACCCCCACTAAGCTCCCATACTGCCGGCAGACGCAGGTCCAGAACCTAGTTCGTCGTGACAGGGAGTAGCCGTTTATGTGGAAACCTTTTAGCATTGCGGCAGAGATGCAGAAGAAAGGACTTCCATGTTTAAGCCCAAGAAAACAGCGCAGCAGATGGTTGAGGAGGCGAAGACCCGTATTGAGAACCTGTCCGTGGGACGATTACAACAAGAATTAGAGTCTGGAGAGACGCAGCTACTCGATATTCGAGACCTGCGTGAACGTCAAAAGCTGGGCTGGATTCCAAGCGCCATGCATGTACCGCGTGGGATGCTGGAATTCTGGCTTGACCCAACCTCCCCGTATTGCAGCGGAAAGGTTGATCCCGAAAAACGTATTATCGTCTACTGTGCCGCAGGTGGCCGGTCTGCGCTGGCGGCTGACGTGTTACAAGATATGGGTTTTCCCAATATCGCGCATCTGGAAGTTGGGTTTAACGGCTGGGCCGAGGCCGGGCTGCCCGTGGAAAAGCCAGACAAATCATAATCTGTTCCCCATGCCCACTATCCTGGTCCTTTTGAGACGCTTCGCCCAGCAGCTACGGAAAGACCATTTGGATGTGGTCCTCCTGGTGCTGGTTGTCATCTCCATTACGGGGATGGTGGGCATCTCGCTTTTTGAGCCGCAGTTGTCCGTAGTAGACGCAGTGTGGTGGACGCTCGTCACTATTACCACAGTCGGCTATGGCGATATCTACCCAACCTCGTTGGGAGGCCGGATCGTCGGTATCTTTCTGATGCTGTTCGGCATCGGGTTTCTCGGCATGCTGACGGCCACCCTGGCCAGCACCTTTGTTGAGAACCGACGGCAGGAGGGAAAAGGGATGAAACCGCTCTCAAGTACCGGCCATATGGTCCTGTGCGGCTGGAATTATAAAGCCAAGGAAATTATTGAAGAGGTCAGGGCCGACGAAAAGGCCCGCCACCGTTCGATTGTGCTGATCGCCGACTTGCCCGAGAATCCTTTGGACGGTGAACGGGTCCAATTTGTCAGCGGGGTCGTCAGCCCGGAAACCCTGGCACGGGCCAATGCCCAAGAGGCAGAGGTCGCCATCGTGCTGGCTGATGAACAGGGCGAGGTCCATACGCGGGATGCCAAGACGATTTTGGATACGCTCACCATCAAAACCACCTACCCGAGCCTGTATACATGCGTCGAACTGCTTGAGCAGCAAAATATTGCCCATGGCAGGCGAGCCAAGGCGGATGAAGTGATTGTCACCGGTGCATTGAGCACCAACCTGCTGGTTCAGGCCGCCTTGAACCGTGGCGTGCCGCTGCTGGTCAACGAACTCGTCAGCAACCGCTTCGGGAGTGCGCTGTACACCATTCCGGTACCGCAAGCCTGCGTTGGCCACGCTTTTGTGGATGCGCTGACTGAACTGAAAAGAGAACAGAATCTCCTGCTTGTAGCCGTCGAGAGCCAGGCACAGGCAAGGTTTCTTGCAAACCCACCGAGCGACTATATAATCCAGGCAGAAGACCAACTCATCGTTATCGGACAGGAACGTCCCGAACAGGGATAAGTGTGGAGGAAGCGACGTATGCCGTCAGAGTATTTTGGGAAAGTAAAATCGCTGCTGCTTGATTTGGACCACGCGATTACGCACGAGGACGAAGGCCAGGAGTTGTTTATCGTCAATGACGAAGACAGCGGCATCAACAACCTCATCGTAGACTGCGAAGACCCCCTGCTCGTATTGGAGCAGATCATTATGCCCATTCCGCAGGAGCCGGGGAATTTATTCCGGCGTTTGCTACAGATGAACCGGCTCCTGGTGCATGGCGCCTTTGTGCTGGACGAGGAGACGCAGACCATTCTTTTTCGTGACACGCTGCGCATCGAGAATCTGGACAGCAATGAACTGGAAGGCTCGATTGAAGCGCTGAGTCTGGCCCTGGCCGAGAATGCAGGAGAGCTACTCTCCTATACAAAGAGTAAACGTGCCCTCCAATAAACATGCAGATGCTGGACACGTTTACTCTTTCAAGCACTAACCAATCTGGAGGTATATTATGGCAGGTTTTTTTCAACGCCTATTCAAAATCGGACAATCCGAAGCCCATTCCGTTCTTGACAACATGGAAGACCCCATCCGCATGACCGAGCAGGGTATCCGCGATCTCAAGAATGATCTCCAAGCCAGTATGACGAGTTTAGCCGAGGTCAAGAGCGTGGCTATTCGCCTGAGAAAGGACGCGGACAGCAGCAAATCTCTGGCGGCCGAGTATGAACGCAAGGCCATGCTCCTGCTGCAAAAGATGCAGAGTGGCGAGATGGATCAGGCCGAAGCCGAGCGTCTGGCGGCCGAGGCCCTGAAAAAGAAAGAAGAGGCCAGCCAGAGGGCGGCCCAGGCTCTTAAGGATTGGGAAAACCAGGACAGCATGGCCAACCAGTTGCAGGGCAAGATCGAGAAGTTGAAATCCATGACCACCAAATATGAGAACGATCTCATTACCTTAAAGGCCCGCGCACGCACCGCGGCATCGACCAAGAAGATCAACCAGCAACTCGCCAAGGTCGATTCATCTAGCACCATCGCCATGCTGGAAAAAATGCGCAACAAGGTTGAAGAAGACGAGTCCTTAGCCCAGGCGTACGGCCAGGTCGCCGATATCGATAAAAGCGTCGATAATGAGATTGACACGGCCCTGAGCCAGGGCAATGCCACGGCGAATGATTCCCTGGCCGCGCTCAAGGCCAAGATGGGGATTTCGGCATAGCCCACCTCTATCCCCTCCTCGGAGGGGTGGTCCTGAGCTTGTCGAAGGGCCGGGGTGGGTTCCTCATTGGCACTACGCTCCGAATTAGGACAGCCCTTCGAGGAAGGGATTTTTCGGGTAAACGGAGGAGCCTTTATGTCTCTCTGGCAAAAACTCTTTGGCAAAAAAGACGAGCAAGCGGCCCTCGATCCGCTCAGCGATTTAACCCTCTCAAATTTGAAAGTCGGCTATCTGGTCGACTATGACCTCAAGACCTGGCAGGTCAAAGGTCAGAGCAGCTATACCTTTGACGACACCAAGACGCAGGAGTGGGAACTCGACGCCGGAGACGATTCGTTCTTCCTTGAGCGCGAGGAGGACGATGGCGTCGAATGGAATATCTCGCGCAAAATAGATTTTTCGGTCCTGGGTCAAGGTATTCGGGCGCATATTGAGCAGCATGACGATCCGCCTGAGGAAATCGAATATCAGGGGATACGTTTTCGGTTAGTCGAAAGCGGGGCCGGCTATTATCATCCCAACGGGCGGGTTGCCGGCGATGAGATGATCTATTGGGATTATACCGACGCCTCGGAAGACAACACCCTGACCATCGAACAGTGGGACGAAGACGAATTTGAAGCTGCTGTTGGTAAATACGTCAACGAGTACGAGTTTTCCCATATTCTGCCACGGGAGAAATCGTGAATTTTCGACTGCTGTGTTGACTCCATTTCCTGCGAATGGTCTTGGGCCTAATACACCTCCCACCTGCCCTGCTGGTAATACGCCTGTAAAACGGGCCGGCTCTCTCGATTCACCTCAATCTCGTCGGTGTCCCGAAAAACACCTTTCCCAAAATGTGCCATTGCAATCATTGCGTCCTGGTTAAGAAAGCGCGTCTCAACCCCTTGAAAAGATAGCTCTTGTACGGTTTCCTTCAGGGCCGCAGCCTCAAGTAGTTCGGTATCCACCCCCAGCACGAAGCCCCACTCGCCCAGCGTCGGGACATGGTTGTGGTAGGGCAACACGCTGAAGCCGGCTTCCGCCATCGTTTTCTGAATACACACAAAAGCCTGACGGCTGAAAAACGGGCTGGTCGCCTGCGTGACCAGGCTGCCGCCCCGTTTGAGATGTTTCTTGCACAGGCGGTAGAAGTTGAGCGAATACAGCCGGGCCAGTTCCGCGGAATTGGGGTCGGGCAGATCGATAATGATTACGTCGAATAAATGCGACGTGTCCAGGAGAAAGGAAAAGGCATCGGCATTAACAATCGACACCCGCGGGTCGGCGAATGCCTGCGCGTTGAGTTGCAGGAAGACCGGATGGGTGGCGGCCAGGGTTGTCATCTCCGGGTCGAGATCAACCAGGGTCACGGCTTTGACCTGGGAGTATTTGAGCACCTCCCGTAAGGCCAATCCATCGCCGCCGCCGAGAATGAGCACCTCTTCACGATTGCCGGTCAGAGCCATAGCCGGATGGACGAGAGGTTCGTGGTAGCGCTCTTCATCGTAGCTGCTGAACTGCTGGTTGCCGTTGATATAGAGCCAGTAGTCATTCCGCCAGCGCGTCATGACCAGCCGCTGATAGGGCGTTTGCCTGACCAGGATAACCGTGTCTTTATACAGGGCTTGCTCGCCGAACAGGAGAATCGGTTCTGCCAGGACGAACAGTCCGATAAGCACAGCGCCGACCCCAGCCCAGAGGCCGCTCAGCAGTCGCGGTGCGCTCAGCAGAGACCGGAAGCGAAACAACAGGAGCGAGGCAACCCCGAAGTTCACCGCGCCCAGCGCTATCGGGGTATAGGTCAGGCCGAAATACGGCAGGGCCACAAAGGCAAAGAACAGCCCCCCGATAAGCGCACCGTAATAATCTTTCTCCATCACGGAAGAGATGTTGACCCGGAGTTCTTCATAGGCGGCATTGACCCGAGCAATGAGCGGAATCTCCATACCGATCAACAAGCCGATGGCGATACCGAGGGGGTAAATCACCACGCCCATATTGGTAAGAAAAGGAGACAGCACGTAGGCGGCGGCCGCAGCGCTGGCGCACAGCAGGGACAGCGCGAACTCAAGAACGGTAAAGGTGTCCAGCAGATGCGCGCTGCAATAGCGACTCAGATGACTGCCCAGACCCATGGCAAACAGCATGAAGGACATCATCAGCGTCCACTGCAACACCGCGTTGCCAAGGAAATACGTCGCAAGCGTGCACAGCACAAACTCGGCGACGATGCCGGCACAGCCTGTGGCAAACAGGCACAGCTTCAGCAGACTAGAGACACCAAGTGATGAGGAAAGACGCACCAATATAGGAGAACATCTCGATATAGGCAGCCCCGAGATTCGGCTGTTCGTGCTCAACCAGCTCGGCCGTAATGGTCGTTCCCGGTAAGAGCACTTTGTCCGTAGCCCAGCGGATAATCGGCAGCGCGACCAGGCCGACCACGGCCAGCGAGCAGAAGGTCATCAGATTATCCTGCCAGGCATAAAAATCGCCACTCACCGCATAGCGCAGGATATTGCCCATACTCAGCAGCGCGCCGGCAAAACTGACACCCACGGCGACATTATCCTTTTCGATCTCATCATGAATGCTGTAGGGCGTGATCCACTCGTACACGAGTCCGGTCAGAATCAGGGCCAGTTGGCCCAGCCCCCAAAAGCCGACCGCCGTCCAGACCGTGCCGCCCTCACCGGAAATGGCACCGAACAGAATCAGACCGGTGGCTGCGTATACGCCCCCAGCGGTGATGCCCGTTCCCGCGTTTTGATCTTGAATGATCTCCTTGGTGTTGCTGAACTGGAAGAGAATCAAGCGGTCGCTGACCAGGGTCGAGATATTCAGCAGGATGATGGCCAGGATACCGTACAGAAACAGATCCAGCACATCATCGACCAAACCGCTCGACGGACCCACAATGGCTCCGCCAATGGCAAACACGACTCCGAGATAATAACCCACCAGGGCCAGGGCCAGGGCCGAGTTTTTCCGCTCAACCAGTTCCTCGTGAATATGAAAGTCGCGGTGCAGGAAATCAAATACGCGCTTCCCCAGCCAGAACAGGACATAGGCAACCAAGAGATAGATGCTGGCCAGAATCGCAGTGTCGAGGGTCATGACTTACCTCTATTTGCCAAAGCCAAAACCGCGCGAGCGCACCGGGACGCTGCTCCGTCCCAAGCGATTATTGAATTTCTGTTGGAAGCGTTGTCGCTGCGCAACATCCCTGGCGCGGCGGCGGGCGAAAAAAGACGGTTTCTTCTGCTGCGTGACCGTGCCCCGCGTCCCATACTCTTTTCCCGTCCGGCCATAGTACGGCCGCTGCTGCGAGCGTGAGCGTTGATAGGAATCGTAGTCATTCCGAAAGATGGACCCGCGGCCCATCCCGAGCAGGTCGCGCATGAGCGCGTACTGGCCATAAAACGCCCAGAACGACATGCCGCTACTATTCGTCTGCCACGAGCCGTAGCGCGGATTGCCAACATAGTCATAGCCGGGCGGATGAGGGACATTGTTCTCGCCCCCAGGCGTTTTGGAGGCAAGCGTCATACCCAGAAAATTCTCGTTGGCGCGATAGACCGACTCCGGGACCTGTAGCCAGTCGGTGGTCCAGGAGTTTTCTCCTTGGACGACCTGATACTGATGAAAATACGAAGAGAAAAACGTTCCCTCCTCGCGCATATCGTCAAGGATAATGGCGTATTCCGGTACAGAGGCAAGCTGAGATTTCAGCCGGTCAAGCGGGCTGGAGGAGGAGCAGGCCGAGAGCAGAAAAGCACAGCAAGCCGCGAATATCAGGCCACAGCTCCAGAGCCACGGGCTCCGTTGGTGCGGGGCTGTGCTTGCACTTCGTCGCATCACCTTGCTCTGCTCGTTCATGAAATACCTTTATGGCAGATGCCGAGTCCGATTGCCAGCGTGCACCCTATGGCCCCGCTTGCATGTCGCGCCGGTCTCGGCAACAACAGACGGAATGGCCGTACCGCATACCAAACTGACGACAGCAGTCGAAACCTATCTAACCGAGTTAAGCCACGTGCGAGCCACGGACAATGGCGGAGGGCGGCTTCTCGCAGCGTAAACCGACAAACCGGGCCGTTGGATTACGCCTCCGACTCCTCCGGCCGACGGGCAACTTCTTCGTAAACGGTGAATTCCCCGTCTGCACAACTCGCCAGGAAGTATCGGTCGCCTGGTCCGCGTTTCCCGAACTTTCTCGCTTGCTTCATCAGTCGGCCTCGTAAGCCGGGCTTGTCGTCGAAAATCATCACCCGATAGTCCGCCCGGGCCAGCGGGAGCTTCTGGAAAGCGTCCCACACATCCCGCTCGTTCCCCCACTCAATTTCCGCCACGAGTATGACATCGCGAACCAGAAATTCCGCGCTCGCCTTCAGCCACACCACGTCATAGAGCCATTCCGTGGACCAGGTTGCCGCCTCAATTTTCGTGGCACAAGTTTGATACTTCTCTCGGTCGCCCAGGCATACCAGTAGCTTTTTGGTTTTGCGCGTCCATTTCTCGCGGCCCCATCCTCCTGCTTTTTTTGCGTCTGCGGCCAGACGATTCAACGCTCCTTCCAGTTCCTCTCTCCTCATTGGTCTGAATCCTCCCCCCACCTCGAAGTGCGATAGGGCGACTTCTGGTGCCAGAAATCGCTTTTTTCTATCCTATCATACAGAGTCCCGGAGGTCAGATTACGCCTCCCCGGCTATAACTCTACCGCTCCTGTCCCTATATAAATTATGGGGAAGTAACCAAAAAATCATGAGGGCGCCGAAAAAATAGGCAAGCAGGCATTCTCCCTTGCGTGATACGCATCTTTTCGCTACGACGTGGGCAGTTTTATTCTCTATTGGTTCCTATAAGGAGGGGATTCATGAAATACGGCTTGCACTTGGCCGGCGGCGCCTCGGTGTGTGACCGGAAGGTCCTCATGGACGTTGCCCGCATTGCCGAGGAGGAAGGCTGCGACTCGCTCCTCATTGGCGATCATATTGTCCTGCCCAAAACCATTGCCTCTCCATGGCCGTATGAGGAGTATAACGACGGAAAACCGAATTACGATATTTACACCAGCATGGAGTGGCTGGACCCCTTCGATACCATCGCCTTTGTCGCGGGCATTACCGAAAAGATTCGGCTCGGCCTGAGCGTCCTGATTGTCCCCTACCGCCACCCGTTTGATGTGGCGCGGCGGGTCGCAACCATCGACGTCCTGTCCGGCGGGCGTTTCATTCTCGGCACCGGAGTCGGCTGGCTGGAAGAAGAATTCAACCTGCTGGGCGTTCCCTTTCAGCGCCGCGGTAAACGCACGCGGGAATATATTGAAATGATGAAGGCATTATGGACCGAAGACAGCCCGCGCTATGCGGGTGAGTTCGTCACGCTGGAAGAAGATGTCAACGTGCTCCCGCGGCCCCTCCAGAAACCCCACCCGCCCATCTGGGTTGGCGGAGAATCAGTGTACGCCCTGAAACGGGTGGCCCGGTTTGGCGACGGGTGGCATATTGCCCTGCTGACCTTTAATCAGATCCGGCCCATGCTGGAGCAATTGAAACGACTCATGGATGAGGCCGGACGGAATTATGACGACCTCGAACTGACGGCCATGACCGACCCGACCCGGACCACACCGGACGATATCAAAACCTACCGCGACCTGGGGGTGAAAGTCTTATACACCGTTCCGCTCAGCCGCGACCCGGATAGTATCGCTCAGGAAGTCCGCTCGTTTGCCAAGCAAGTGCAGGACGTATCGTAACCCGTAGGGGCAATTCATGAATTGCCCCTACCCTCACGAAAGGAGAAAACCATGCTGACACGAGACGAGATGTCTAGCGCGTTCGCCCAATGGGGGGTTGCCTGGAACGAGCACGACCTCGACGGCGTGATGGATTTATTTCACGACGAGATTTACTTCGAGAACTGGACCGGAGGCTGGGTCAGGGGCAAGGAGAATCTGCGCCAGGCCTGGACGCCCTGGTTTGCCAATCATGGCGGCTTCAAGTTTACGGACGAAGAGACCTTCATCGACGAGGTCGAACAAAAAATGCTCTACCGCTGGCAGCTCGACTCGCCCTCGTTCGAGAAAGGCCAGGAAAACAGACACGAAGCCCGGCGTGGGATTGATGTCCTGCACTTCAAAGACGGCAAGATCATTCAGAAACTCACCTACTCCAAGACGACGCTTGAACTGGGCGGGGAACGGGTGCGCCTGACGCCGTAAGGGCCTCATTAGGACAGCAAAAGGAGGGTACCTGTGGCGACATTTTCTCTGGATCAGGTAGAAATTTTCGGGACAGGCGTGCTTCAGGCAGAAGGCGTGGTCATTGACAAAGATAGCTCGGCCTATGGCGCGGGTCGCAACGGCATTGTGTACCGAGTGACCCCGGACGGGGCAGTCAGCGAAATGGCCCACTTACCGGAGGGGTCGATGCCCAACGGTGTGACCATGGATCGCGAGGGCAATATCGTCTACTGCGACCTGGCCAAGCAGGCCGTACTGCGCGTTTCCCAGGACGGCCAAGTCTCGCTTATTGCCGACCAAGTGGGCGATGTAAAGCTCACGATGCCGAATTTCGCCAGCTATGATGCGGAGGGGAATTTATACGTCTCCAATTCTTCGAGCGCTCCGACGCTGGAAAAGGCGCTGGACGAGCTAGCCCAGCCGGCCCCGAACGGCGCGCTGGTCCGTATCCGACCGGACGGCCAAGGCGATATCGTTGCCACCGGTATTTACCTTGCCAACGGCACCGCCATTGCGCCGAACGAAGACGCGGTCTACGTGCTGGAAAGCACCCGGGACGACTGTCTGCGTATTCAAATCAGGAAAGACGGGACTTTTGGCCCACCCGAAATATACTCCAAAGACTTTCCCGCCCTGCCCGACGGGATGGCCTTTGACGTTGACGGCAATCTCTACGTCACGCTGCCGGCCAAGATCGGCGGCTCACATGCACTCCAGGGTATTGCCCATCAGGGTGTCAACATGGCTCCGGCCCATCAGATCATCAAGGTCGATACCAATGGTCAGTGGAGTTTGTTGATTGACGACCCCGAAGGGCAAAGGCTGAATTTCCCCACTAACTGCGCGTTCGGTGGCCCGGACTTGCAGGACCTCTATTTTGCCAATTTGGAAGGCGACCACTTCAGTCGCGTGCATACCAGCGTACGCGGGCATCCGCTCTATCATCAGCGCTGAGACAGAAAATCTCCTCCCTGGAGGGGTGCCGCGTGAGCGGCGGGGTGGGTTTCCCCCTGATGCGAAAGGGAACCCACCCCGGCCTCCGGCCACCCCTCCCAAGAGGGGATAACTTCTTCTCCTCCCTCCAACTCTCTCGTCCCAAGGGACACAGGACACAGTATTTGGGAACGAACCTCACAAATCCATGGGCAGGCCCAGGTGTTCCGCGTAGATATAATGCCGGTGATCCATGAGGGTTGGCGTGGCCGCGGCAGCCACGTCGGGATGATGGTTCTGGTAGAGCGGACGGAAGTCTTCGAGCATCGGACACTCATCAGGCGGCAGGGGCTCAATCAGGTGAGAGAAGCCGGCCCAATAAATGTCCAACGCTGACAGTGTGTTGCCAATAAAATAGCGACTGCCCTGGGCCTGTTGCTCTTCAAGCAGGCTGCTCAGGGCGTTCAGGATTTCGATCACCCGCGCGGGAGCCGCTTCCGCGGCCTCGGGCGAGTAGCCGTATTTTGCGCCAAAGGCTTGGAAAAAAGCCCGCTGCTCTTCCGGTAGGTCGGGCGTGGACAGGCCCTGATGGACCATCATCAGGCGCCGACTCCAGCCAAAGCCGTGCATGCCGCATAGTTCACTTGCATAGCCGAACATTTTGACCCGGTCGGCTTGATTGGCCGGAATGAGCGCCGGCTCGGGTTGAATGCGTTCCGCCAGATAGAGCTGCTCGGCCCAGTGTGATTTCGGGAGTTCATCATTCCAGGCAATCGCCGGTGCGGAGGCCTGCGCCGTCCAGGCAATCAGGTCGGCATGGTCGGAGCCGATCTCAAACAGCCCGCGCGTGTACGGAATCTTCTTCACGTCCAGGATGCCTCGAATCCCTTCCGCCCACGGGCCGGGAATGCCTTGGGCAAGGACAATCCGCATCCCGGATTGCTTTCTTGCTTCTGCAACACTGACATATTCAGCCATAAATTTTCTCCTTTTGCTTGTGCTGTTAATTGCCCTGACCGGGCGAAAGAGGAAACCTGTCCAGCCTCTCGTCTCTATTGGAGGACACGTTTCCTCTTTGTGGAAGCTGATCCGGCGTCACCCACTCTTCGGAGATACCATTCATGAATTCCGGCGGTAAGGCCTTGATAGGAGTCCCCTCAAATTCCGTCGGCAACTCTGCGGGCCGACTGGTATAAACATACACAATCCCGTAACCGGGCCGAACCGCCACAACTCCCGGCAGTTGCGACAGGGCATGATCTGCCGTTTTGTGCCGCCCTTCGATGGTGCGGACTTGAGAGGTTTTATAGGCTTTCAGCGCCCGACTTGAGACGGCTCGACCACGCGCGTCCGTGATGCCGCTCGGGATTTCAGCCCGCCGCAGCGCCGCAAGGTCGCCTTGCGGTCGCGGAGCGCACGCGCTCAGGAGTCCGAGCATGATTAGCCAGCCATACCAACGGAAGAATTTTTTCGGAGCTAGCGGTTCTGGGTCAGGCATACGTTCCTCCGTATTCAGATGCTGCACCCCGGAGCCGGATCAATCGGACCCAGTCTTTTGACGACCTGTAGCCCCTCCTTGCTGCCTCGGGCAACCACGATAGGCATGGTCGCATGCTGGCTCTCCGGGTCTATGCTGACTTGCCCTGTGGGCGACTCGAAGCTCAGCCCGCGCAGTCCCATCATAGCCGCTTCGGCACTGACCTCTCCGCTTTTTTCCCAAGCCGCCTTGAGTGCCTTCACGGCGTTATAGTGCGTCAGGGCATGGTAGCCGACGGGTATGGGTCCGCCGTGCAGGGAACGGACTCGCGCAACGAAATCGGGCACTCCGTCTTCGGGGTCACTCGCGGCAAACGGACTCGTGGTGACAATCCGTTTCAGTTCTTCAGGCGTGAGCCCGTCAACCAGAGTGTCGTTAAACCCAATCCAACCGACGGTGAGGTTGTTCAGCAGACCGAGCTCGCTGGCTTGATGCAGGAATTCTTGGCCGTGCTTCCGCATCACACAAAACAACACCGAGGCCGTATTCGTCTCTTGAATCCAACGGATGATGGGCCGGAATTGCTGCTCCCCAGTCGCGGTCAGGGCTTGGCCGTGGACGTGGTGGCCACGCTGGTACATCGGAAGGCGCAGTTGGCGGAACATCGTGTTTTGCCAACTGGGATACGAGCCCAACATGAAATAATCTTTGATCTGTTCTTCTTCGTCCAGATAACGGACGAGGGCATGGCCATCCTGGCTCGTGGTCGGGCCCAGAGAAAACAGGACAGGCGAACAAAAGCCGCCCGCGTGATTGCTCGCATTCACCAGGGGAATGTTGCGCTCGGATAGAAAACGGGCCGCATACTTCCGCCCGGCCGCTGCCCAGGGTCCGATCAGAGCAATCGCCCCCCACTCGTCAATCAACTCCCGACAGCGCTCGGGCAGGACTGCCGGAGTCGTCTCCGAGTCACGGTATTCGACCGCGATCTTTCGGCCCAGGACCCCGCCGTTTCCATTGATCTCGGCGATCGCAGTGTCAATGCCAAGCCGCATTTGCTGGGCATACGCATCGGCATCTCCGGTGAGGGGGATTAAGGCTCCAATGCGGACGATCTGTTCCCTGGCAAAGACAGGCAATACGGATGTGGAGTGTCCCAGGAGCGCTGCGGCGCCTGAAGCGGCAATCCATTTCAGCGCGTCACGTCTCTGTATTCGGTTGTCCTTCTTCCGCACCTGCCCTCCTTAATCTTTTCCCACTTGTACCCGAATCGGCGCCAGGTCCTCAGGCGTGAGCTCCATATCGGTTAAGTCCTGAGGTAAATGCTGGTTTACTATCAGGCTAGCCGCCGTACGGCCCATGGCAGACGAAGTCTGGATGCCATAGCCGCCCTGCCCGGCTAACCAGAAAAATCCGGCGCGTTCGCTATCCATGCCCACGACGGGGGTTTTATCCGGGACAAAGCTGCGCAATCCAGCCCATCTGCGATTGATATGAGCAATGGACAAGGTCGTGGCTTTTTGAATACGGTCTATGGCAAGCGCCACATCGTAGTCGTCCGGGAACACGTCACACGGGTCCATCGGAGTTTCATCCGCGGGAGAGGCAAGAATCCCTCCAGACTCAGGCTTAAAGTAGAACTCTTCATCGCTATCTATGACAACCGGCCAAGCCGCGAGCTCTTCTGGCGCTATCCCGGCAGGGCCGTCACAGGTAAAGGCCGTGCGGCGTTTCGGTATCAAGCCGACTGGCCGCGCCCCTGCCAGCCGACCAATGACATCACACCACGCACCAGCCGCATTCACAACGACCGCGGCAGCGTATTGCTGGTCAGGCGTATGGACTTCCCAGCTCGCGTCCGTCTGTCGAAACCGGACCACTTCGGCGTTTGTGACTATCGTTCCGCCCTGGTTTCTCAATCCCCGCAAGAACCCCTGATGGATGGCATGCACGTCGAGGTCCAAGGCGTGGGGCTCCAATATGGCATAGGCGGCATAGCCGCTTCGTAAGGCAGAACAGAGAGTGTATGCCTCTGCCGGTTCAACCGCGCGAATAGTGGGGACGAGCCGCTGCGCCTCACCGAGCGTTGCCTCCAGACCGGCCTTTTGATCTTCACGGGCGATCCACAGCATCTGGCGGGGCGCGGTCAGTGGGTATTCGGTAAACCCGTCCGGCGGATGTTCCAAAAAAGGGCGGGTCGCCAGGGTGAGACGGCGAATAATGGAGTTGCCGTAATTCTGGGTTAAGACGGCGGCTGACCGGCCAGTCGAATGATGACCGGGTACGGCTTCGCGCTCAAGGACAATGACCCGACCGTGTGGAGCCAACTCAAAGGCAACCGACGCTCCGGCTATACCAGCTCCAATAATGAGAAAATCGCAGCTTTCCATTTGACGACTCCCTTCGGCAGCACACATCCCCTCTTGGGAGGGGTGCCGCGCTAGCGGCGGGGCGGGTTATTCCCAGGCTGCTGAGAACGCAAGATGCATTACACACCTGTAGGCGGTTGTCTCATTCAGTCCTACCTTTTGTCAATTGTTTTGCGCTGCTCCGGACATGGCGAAAGACACCCTGGTATGGTATGCCTCCGGTGATCCCCAAGAGAATTTTTCCCTGTTAAGGAGGAAGCTATGGAGTTCAGCGTCACGGTGGCAACTAATATCGGAGACTGGCAACTCATTAAATTTGCCGAAGACTTGGGCTATGACCGGGCCTGGGTGCCCGATTCCCAGATGATCTGGTCCGACTGCTACGCCACGCTGGCCGTAGCGGCGCAAAACACCTCACGGATTAAACTCGGCACCGGCGTCGCCATCCCCGGTACCCGGATCGCTCCAGTCACCGCCCACTCTATCGCTTCGATCAATAGGCTTGCGCCGGGCCGCGCCTTTCTCGGCATCGGGACCGGACATACCGCTATGCGCGTCATGGGCATGAATCCCATGAAAATCCGCGACTTCCGCGAGTACCTGCGCGTCCTCCGGACTCTCCTCCAGGGTGAAGAAGTCGAGTACACCTTCAATGACACCACGCGGACCATCCAGTTTTTGCACCAGGATTTGAAATTCATCGACCTGGAGCATCCCATTCCGATTATTGTGGCGGCCAATGGGCCGTTGGCCCTCAAAGCCGCAGGCGAATTTGGGGATGGTCTGATTTCGGTGCTGAACGAGCAAGAGGCCGTCCTGAATCTGAATATGGACTATGTGGGTCAGGGAGCCGCCAGAGTGGGCCGGGACCTGAGCGACTATCATACCGTCTCGCTTACCTCTGTTGTTGTGCTGGAGCCGGGCGAGGATCTCACCTCGGAGCGGGTCATAGACGAATGCGGCTCATGGGTGTCCGCGGTCCTGCACTTTGCCTATGAAATCTACGAGTTCACCGGCAAGGAAGAGATGATTCCTCCGTCCATCCACGATATTTGGGACGAATACTGCGCCTATGTGAGAAAAATGGAGACCCCGGCCGAGAAACGTTATCTCCAGATTCACAACGGCCACTGCACGTTTCTGATGCCCGAGGAGCGACGCTTTATCACGCCCAAAGCCATCGAAGGTTCGTGTATCGTGGGTACGCCGGACGAGATCATTGACAAGCTGCACGCCGCAGAGAAAAACGGCCTCAAAGAAGTCAGCCTGCTTCCGCCAATGGCCAGCGCCCGCAAAGTGCTGACCGATTTTAAAGACAAGGTCATGGCGCGGTATTAAGGAAGAGTGGGCTCGTAGGGCCGAACCCACCCCGGCCCTGTGGGCCACCCCTCCCAAGAGGGGACATCCGACGATGAGGGCTACGTTAAAATCTCGACCGGGTCACCAACCGCGACCTGCCCAGGGGTTTTCACGGTGGCATAGACCCCAAAATTCTGGTTGGCCTCCCGTACCAGGGTGCGCATGATCTTGGGGTCTTTGGGCAGGTTGGCGCAGCCGAGGGTTGTCATCACGCAGCGCAGACAGTTCATCGTCACGTCGAGGATCATATTCCCGATGCGGAGCTGTTTACCCGGCCACGAGGTCTCAACAAAACCGCTCGCCTCTTCGGTCTCAATCAAAAAATTGGGACGAAAGCGCCGGGCGTCAATCTGTGAGGTCGGGCTCAGGGATTGCAACTGCTGCAACGACGCCTCGGTCACCAGCAGCAGCGGAAAGGCGTCGAAATAGGTGCCCGGCGGCGAGGCGTATTGCAGAATCTCTTTGGGAAAGATGGATAAATCCGGTAGAGGTTCGTCGGGCTCCAAACCGAGGAGGCTTCGTAACTCTTCGGCCGGATTGCTGTGCGTCGGCTTTCCGCGTCGATAGTGCTCAAGGTTTTCGGCGGGCTGAATCGGCCAGATGGAAACCTGATGAGCCAGGGCTTGGCTGAGTTGGGCTGCGGCATCCGGACCGTTGGACAAGAAGGTCGTTCCATCCGGAACGGTAATTTCAACCGGACCGATCTGTTCTTTTGTTGGACTGTCCGGATAGCGCGCCTGACAGTGCATCAAAGCTGGAATTTTTTTGGCGCTCGTAATTCCCCCCCGGACCTCGTCCCGCACTGCCCAGCCCCGATCTCCCACCACGCCCTGAGGGCTGACCTCGGTCTGCTCCAGCAGTTCGCCCAGCATGCTCTTGAACGGATAGCGCCAGATCTGTTTGACCGTTCCGACTCGCATAGTGTCCTCCGTGGACTCTGATGATATTCTCGGTGAGCGTCCTACTTGCCGGAAAACTCGGGCCGTCTTTTTTCTACAAAATGGGCCACCCCTTCCTTAAAGTCTTCGCTGCTGAAACTCTCGCTCATCTCGGTCAGGCCGGCCTGCAGCGAGGTCGCGAAATCAACATCCTGAGCCCGAAAGAGCTGAGATTTCATGACCCGCATGGAACGAGGCGACACCATCGTTGCCAGCTCAAGTGCATAGTCCCGGACTTCCGACATAAAAGAGTCAGCCGGATAGAGGCGATTCACCAGACCCATTTGAAGGGCTTCCTGGGCGGTTATTTTTCGGGCCGAGAGCATCAAATCCAGAGCGTTCGGCAGACCGACCACCCGCGGCAAAATCCAATCAACCCCGTGTTCGGCAATGAGCCCGCGCCGCGAGAAGGCCGTGGTGAAGACCGCCGTATCCGACGCAAAGCGGAGGTCGGCGTACAAAGAGAGGATCAGTCCCAAGCCGGCGACCGGCCCGTTGATGGCCGCGATGATGGGCTTCGGCACGGTGGGGAAATACGCGTAGCGATAGGAGAATGCCTGGGGCAGATCGAGCCCACCCGGGACCGGTCCGGGAAAGGCCGCCGGGCTCTCGGTCGCAGATGAGGTTTCGGACCGCTCTCGGACCGCGTTCAGCAGAGACATATCCGCTCCGGCACAAAACCCCCGCCCGGCGCCGGTGAGAATAATCACCCGGACGGCCGCATCGGTTGTCGCCTCGCTCATGGCGTGGCGGACTTCCTGCTCCAGCACGTTTGTCCAGGCGTTGAGCCTCTCCGGTCGATTCAGCGTAATCGTCGCAATACCATCCTGAGTATCGTATAAAATCTGCTCGTAACTCATGCGTGTTTCTCCGTTGTCATATGGCTGGCAGACTCCGTTGCCAGGGGTTCCGTCCCGGTTTCTCCGCCAAAGCGGGGTAAGCTGTCTCCTATGGCAGTCCAGTCCGCGCGATCAGAAAAATAGTAATGCGCTTGCGGTTTGCGGTCGATGGTATCGTGCAGATTCGCCAGGACAATGTCCATGATCTCCGGATGCTTGCTCGACTGACAGAACAGCGAGCTGCCACAGGTATTGCAGAACGACCGTTTGCCATGCTCCGAAGAGGCAAAAACGGTCAACTGGTCCTGCCCCGCAGTCAGGCTGAATCGCGGCGTGGGCACCCCTATCCAGGTCACATAGCCGGCCCCATGCATGCGCCGACACATCGAGCAGTGACAGTGGCCGCAGAAGAGCGTCGGTAAGGCAAACTCAAACCGGACGGTGCCACAAAAACAGCTTCCGCGAACCAGTTCTGTTTTTTTCCCAGGTTCGTCCATGACTTCCTCCTCTTTGGAGATCACGCCCCTTGGGTTGGCCGGTTCTGCTGCCCGTGGCTATTGAAAGGAGGCCTTCCGGCGTTGGTCGGTCAGGCATTCCTCATTGATAAACAGACCACCGTGCAGACGACACGTCTGTTCGTCCCGAACGGCCGGGTTCCTATCGGGCATATAGCATTGCTCATCATAGAGGACGCCGCCTCGGGCCTGACAGCGGCTGGCCTTGCCTTCGGATTGTGCCATTTGTTGATCAATGCCCTTATTGAACTCGGCAATTTTCTGATTCCACTTGCGTTCGGCATAGGTACACGAGGCAGCACCTATGGCAACGAATGCCAGCAGGCTGTACAGACAGAAGACGCGGAGGACCGGTCTTCCGACGGACCCATCATGCGGGAACGGCACCCGGGTTGGACTGCACCACTTCAGCCATTTCATACAGTAAATCGTGCGACTCTTCCCACCCGATACAGGCATCGGTAATGGACACTCCATATTCGAGACGGGAGCCTTCTTTCCAGGACTGATTTCCCGGTTTCAAATTGCTCTCCAAGAGGATGCCCATGACATCGTACTCTTGCTCTTGGCGCAGACGTAACACGTCCCGACAGATCGCAGACTGACGGGTATAGTCCTTGTTTGAATTGCCGTGGGAGCAGTCCACCATAATGGGGCGTGCTATCCCTTCTTTGGCAACCATCTCCGTCACCTGCGCAATATCCTCCTGGCGGTAATTGGGCCGCCCTCCCCCGCCCCGCAAAATAATATGACGGTCGGGATTCCCCAAGGTCTTGATGACCGAGGTCATACCATCGGCATTAATGCCCAGGAAACTATGCGGGTGACCGGCCGAAATCATAGCGTTGATCGCCCCGGAAACCTCCCCACCGGTCGTATTCTTGAAACCGACCGGCATGGAGAGCCCACTGGCCATCTCTCTATGCGTCTGGCTCTGGGTCGTCCGTGCTCCTATAGCCGCCCAACTGAGCAGGTCGGCGACATACTGCGGCGTTACCGGGTCTAACATTTCACTCGCGCAGGGTACACCCATATGGTTGATATAGAGTAAAATTTCTCGGGCCCGTTCCAGACCGGTCGGAATATCGCACGACCCATCAAGATGCGGATCGTTAATCAACCCCTTCCAGCCTATGGTTGTGCGCGGCTTTTCGAAATAGGTCCGCATCACCACAACGAGATGATCGCGCGTTTCATCAATCACCGGTTTGAGGCGCTCGGCGTATTCATAGGCGGCTTGGGGATCATGGATGGAGCATGGACCAGTAACCACGAGCAGGCGGTGCCGGTCCCGGCCGTGTAGGATATCACAGATCGCGCGGCGCGTTTGCATGACCAGACCAGCCGCGCCTTCGGTCAGCGGGAGTTTGGCTTTGACCGTTCGGGGGGAAACCAAGGGAGTCATCTCAGTGAGATGGGAATTTTCAATTTTCTCAGGCATGTGGCTTTCCAGTGGAAAAGCAGACGTATCGCCAGCCTTTCGGTATAGTGGCATCTGATTCACCCAGCAGATGGGTGAAGTTCACGGCATACCATGTCTTTTGTCCGAATGCGAGCCCGGCCCTTCGACTTCGCTGACGCTACGCTCAGGGCGAACGGAGGCCCGGTCATGCTGAGCGTAGCCCCACCGGGGCAGAGTCGAAGCACGCTCAGGACAGGCTCCTAGCCCACCCGGATAGGCGTTGTCGCCTCCAGGTACTCGGGCGCATCCTGCCATCGACACGACCGGGCCCAGACGACTTGAGAGTCCGGGAAGCCTAAGGCCAGGAATTCTGTAAAATATTTTTCGGCCCGCTTCGCACTCGCCCTTGACGGCTTGGGGTTAATCAACTCCGCGGCGACAAAGAGTTCCTCGACCATGGCAGGATCAATCTGTACGGCAAGACGCACCCGCCCCGCCGGGTCTGCGGCCGAGCACAAACAGATTTCAAAATGTCCTTTAAACAGACGCCGCGCGGCGTCCGCATTCGGCCACAGTGACAGGGCGAGAATGAGGTCGGGCTCCTCAAGATAGAGGGCCGCCAGAACCACTCCTTCGTGCGTAAACATCTTCACGCACCAGGAGACTTCGGCAAGCGCTATGGCAAACGGTTGGATACGACGATTAAACGCTCTTTGCGGGATTTCGACCTCCAGCACCACTCCCATGGATTCCTCCTCCACATACCACCAATCCACCACCACACAACGGATCCATTCCACACATCCACATACGACACCGCCAGAGGTGTTGCTCGTCTTTAGTAGAATATAACAGATTCAAAGTAAAGAAGCATTAGTCCAGGCGTGAGACCTAGAATGAAGTTCCCCTCAGTCCCCCTTTCCAAGAGGGAAGCGCGACAGCGCAGGGGGATTGCTCCTTCTTGGTCTACAGATCCCGGTCCAGCCCGCGCTTAACGATGATTTCCTTCATGATCTCGGCGGATCCGCCGGCAATCGTGGACTGACGGATGTCGCGGTAGAACCGTTCGACCGCAAATTCTTTCATATAGCCGTAGCCGCCGTGCAGTTGGACGCACTCATAGGCGACCTTGTTGGCCATATTACAGCCGTACAGCTTTGCCATCGAGACTTCGGTACTACAGTCACGCCCGCTGGCCAGCACATCGGCCGCGTAATATGTCAACTGACGGGCGGCTTCCAATTCGGTCGCCATATCCGCCAGACGATGCGACACGACCTGATGGTCAAATATACGTTTGCCAAACGTCTCCCGCTCACGCGTATAGGTAAGCGTATCTTCAAGAGCCTGCTGGGCTGCGCTCACGGCCATACTAGCCGCAATCAGGCGCTCGTCCTGGAAGTTCTGCATAATATAGTAAAACCCCTTGCCCTCCTGTCCCAAGAGGTTGTGACGTGGAACGCGCACATCTTCAAAGACCAACTCGCCGGTATCCGAACTATGACAGCCCATTTTGTCCAGCTTTTTGGCCAGGCTGAACCCAGGGGTGTCGCGCTCAACAAGGAACAGGGAAATGCCACGCGCCTGGGCATCCTTGTCGGTTTTGGCGGCCACGCAAAAGACATCGGCGTGGACGGAGTTGGTGATAAAAATCTTGGAGCCGTTGATGACGTAGGAATCGCCATCTTTCACTGCCGTGGTGCGGATGCTGGCAACGTCGGACCCGCCCGAAGGCTCCGTCACGCCTATGGCACAGACCGCCTCGCCCGTAATCATGGGCCGCAGGTATTTCTCTTTCTGCTCCGGCGTGCCGTTGCGCGCGATATGGGTCGAAGACATATCCGTATGGACCAGGACACTCGTGGGCAGGCCCAAGGCCCGGCAACGACACAACTCCTCACAAAAGACGAGCGTCATCCAGATATCCCCGGCACTGCCCCCATACTCTACGGGATGGCGAATACCCAGAAACCCGAGTTCACCCATGCGTTGGTAGAGCGACTTGGGGAAAAGAGCCTCTTCTTCCCATTGGTCAATATGCGGATGGACTTCCTTGGTCACAAAATTCCGAACCTGTTCGCGGAATATCTCATGATCTTCGGTAAAAAAGCGCGTCGGTGCAGTGAGCATCGTAATTTCCAACCTCCTGGTGTGCGGTTGACGTGAGCCTAGACGCTGGGTTTCGGGTGGTCAAGGCGAGAAGGGGTCAAGCCCTAGGTGCCGACCTCGCTCCAGACCTTGAACTGGAGCCGGGCATAGCCACGCTCCGTGGCGTCGAGGTGTTCTGCCACTTCCTGGTGCAGGGCGGGCAGCCCATACCACGGGACCGCCGGCCAGGCATGGTGCTCGGCATGAAAATTCATATTCCACAGCCACCAGCTGAAAAACGGCCAGGTCTGCATGGTACGCGTGCGCGCCAGAATAGAGCCTTCGTTCGGCAATCCCGTATGCTCGGTGGTCACCCATATGGCCTGAAACATATGGCTGAGAAGACCCGCAAACAGCACCCAACCCATACCCGCGGGACCGATACAGGCAGCAATAACCAGCCCGACCCAAAAGAGGGCGATTACACCGGATTGCCAGGCTAATGTGTGACGTTGGTCGGACGGTGCCCAGGGCGCGAAAGCCCTCCACTTCTCATAGGCCAGGCAGGGAAAGCGCACCAAAGCGCCTGTTTTGAACTGAATAAGGCCCCAGCCGCTAATCATGAGTAGCCAGTTTTTCCATTTGGTCGGCCAGGACACCGGCTGCCCGCCCAGAAACAACAACTCGGGGTCCTTGTCGGGATATTGGGTGTAGCGATGATGATCGAAGTGGAAAGCCCGGTACACTGCCGGTGCCATGCCAAAGGGAAAGCCGCTGAGCCACGCGCCCAGGGAGTTCAGCCAGGCGGACTTGAAGGCGGTCTGATGCGTACACTCGTGAAAGGGAGCGAACAACGAGCCCCATATCCCACTCAATACGATAGAGAGCAGACCTGCCGCAACGTGAGAATACGGAGTGACGAGCAGCACGCCATACGCACACAGCAGGAAAGCGGACAGGTGGAGGGTCAACCGGATAATGGAGGGTAAGTCTTGGCGCTGCTGAAAGGTACGCAGAAGACTACGGTCAATGAGCGAACGGTGTTCAAAAGCTTCGTTCACACCGCCACGCTACAACCAGCATCCGTAAACGTCAAGGAAAAATGCCTTACACCAGATAGCCACCGTTCGGGCTCAGCACTTGCCCGGTCACATAGGCGGCATCGTCTGAGGCCAGATACAAATGGGCCGCGGCGATGTCTCCGGGCGTACCCATTTGGCGCATGGGAATACGGCGGATAAAGAAGTCCACCACCTTCTCGGCGGCGGGTCCGGTGCCTTGTTTGACCATGGGTGTTTCAATCAATCCGGGGGCAACCGCGTTCACGGTAATGCCCGACCGCGCGTACTCCAGGGCCAGCGAGCGGGTAAAACCGATAATGGCGGCCTTTGCCGCAGCGTAGTGCGCGTTTTGCGGCCCGCCGGTCATGCCGGCAACAGAAGCAGTGTTAATCACCCGACCCCACTGGGCGGCTATCATATCTTCGATCACGGCTCGGGTGCATAGAAAGGTGCCCTTCATGTGGACGTCGATCATGCGCTGCCAGTCTTCAGGCGTGATATCGAGCAGGTCCTTGATCTGGGCAATCCCGGCGTTGTTCACAAGGATATTGATCGGTCCATATTCACTCTTGGCCTGATCAACCAGCGCGTTGACGGCCTGACGCTGTGTCACATCAGCCTGAAGACCTATGGCCGGAGAAGCGTTGGTTTGACCGATCTCGGCAGCGACCGCCTCTGCGCGACGCTGGCTGATATCGGCCACAACGACGCGCGCTCCCTCCTGAGCAAAGAGCTGAGCGGTCGCCTGGCCCAAGCCCGACCCGGCACCGGTTATCAGTGCGGTTTTTCCTGACAGTCGCATATCAACACCACTTCATATACGAGCCGCCGTTCGGACTGAGAATCTGACCCGTCATGAATCCGGCTTCCTCCGAGGCCAAATAGGCAGCGGCATGGGCGATGTCCTCGGGTTGTCCCAGTTTGCGCATCGGAATGGTCTTGGTCATATTCTTGACCCAGCGCTCAGGACTCTGCCGGACCATCGGCGTATCAATCACACCGGGAGCCACCGCGTTGACCGTAATGCCCGTTCGCGCCAGCTCACTTGCCATGGCAACCGTGAGCCCGGCAATACCGGCCTTGGCCGCACAATAATGGGCCAGACGGACCCCTCCGGTAAAAGCACCCATAGAGGAAGTACTGATCAACCGACCCCAGCCCGCCGTTTTCATCTCGGGTAAGACCGCGCGAAAGCAGTGATACGTGCCGTTGAGATGAACGTCGAACATATGGTCCCAATCCCCTTCAGTCATGTCCGTAAACGCGACCTGGGTTCCTATGCCGGCGTTGCTGAACAGAATAGCAATCGCGCCCAACTCCTGGCGTGCCTGAGCCGTCGCCGTTTCAACCGCATCGAGGTCTGACACATCGACCTGAAGCGCGAGCGCCTTGCGACCCAGTTCAGTCACGGCTTGGGCCGTTTCCTCAGCCCCAGCCAGATTGATATCCGTCACCACAATATCGGCGCCGCCTTTGGCTAAGACCCGTGCGGTCGCGCGCCCGATACCCGACCCGGCTCCGGTTATAAACGCGACTCTTCCTTCCACCCCTGCCACATCAGGCCTCATTTCCTATGGCTACGGTTTCGACAGGTCGGACAGAAGTTTCTTCGGCTATCAGCTCACCCAGGCGTTCGTGAATCTCGGCTGCCTCTATATCTTTCAGGGCAATGGCCAGATTGCCCTGATCGTCGACCGAAAATCGGGCGTGTTTATCCAGTTCCAGCGCCAGACGGGAGATAATTGTATTCCGGGTAATATGGTCCAGGTCGGCCCGCTCAAGCTCGCTCGTGCAGACCCCGCACAGCTTGTCCACCACGCCCTTGTGCTTTTCGATATAGAACATGGAATGCCCAATGACGCACTGGCCGTACTGGAGCGTGGTATACGTCCGGCCGGCCCGTTCCTCTTCAAAAATCCGCTTGGGCGGAGTGGGAAACGCGTCAATATGAGCGCGCACCCAGCCATCCTCGGGCTCGGGCTCAGCCTCACAGAACATGAGATTGATATGCTGCATGCCGTCGGGTTTAGGATAAATTTCGATCAGCATCAGACTTCTCCCCTGCTTATGCCTGGATACGAAGAAGAACCCACCCCGGCCTTCGGCCACCCCTCCGAGGAGGGGTGCTGCGAAGCAGCGGGGTGGGTTCCTCTCCGCTGTATGCCGCTCAAATATGCTTAGGCTTCCGTCCGCAGCTCGACCACATTGCCGTCCGGGTCACGGACAAAGACCACCGGAGCCAAACCCAGATTTGGTGGCGGGGCAAATTCCTGGAACTTCACCCGCCTTCTCTTAAGGACGCGTTTGGCCTCTTCGAGGTCTTCGACCTGGACTGCGATATGGGTCCCGATACCCGGAATACCCTTGTCGGCCATAGCGTTACGCTGGCCAATGATATGCACCTGGGTGCCATCCACCTCATACCAGGCTCCAGGTACGCCCTTGATCTTGGGCCGCTCGATCTCACCCAAGCCGAGAATATCTCCATAAAACCGCTTGGCCTTTCTCACATCCGAGACCGGCACCCCAGTATGGCGGATCGATTTTGCCTTAATCATTGTCCCCTCCTTTCGGGTTACTCCAATAAAAAATCTGACACGGCTTCGACAAAAGCGTCCTGTTCCTCCAGCATAATCATATGGCCCGAACTCGCGAAGTGGACCAGACGCGAACCGGGAATGGCACGCTGAAACGCCTCCCCATAGACCGGCGGAATGAGCTTGTCGGATTCTCCCCACAGCAACAGAGTAGGCAGTTGCAGCCGATGGATACGTTTCTTGAGCCCTTTGTCAGGAATCGGCCACAGGAATTTCCCGGTTGAGGCCAGGCATTTATACATCTCAAGCTGGGCTTCAGGGGATTGCAACTGTTCGGTGAACATTTGGCTCATGGGACCGCTGGGGTCATGAAACACATGTTCGACCATCTGCTGCGGGTTAAAGGTAAAGAAATCCGGAATGGGATTGTCCTCAAGCCAGAGTCCTGCCGGACAGACCAGCACGAGACGATTGATCCGGTACGGAGCGAGCGCAGCAATCTCTGCAGCCAACATGCCGCCCAGCGAGTGACCCATGATATGCGGGCTATCGATCTGCAACTCGTCAAGAAAATCGTGATAGTACAGGGCGAAGTCAATCACGTCGTCAATATGCTCGATACCGGTTCCAGATCCAAAGCCGGGATGGGCCGGAGCGTAGACGGTAAAAACCTGAGCGAGTTCCTCAAGAAACGGTGCCCCCACCATAGGGCCGCCGGCACCGTGCAGAAACAGCAGCGGCTCGCCGCTGCCGCCCCACTGCATTGAGGTAGTAAATTTTCCATTCCGAATAGCAACCTTCACTTCTTGCATTCCAAACAATCTCCATTCAGGGGGGCGGCGTCTTAGGGGGCGGCGTCTTAGAGGGCGGCGACCGGCATACGGTCTTCTTCCTTCAGCGGGTGCGGTGCCCAACGGTCTTCCCATTCGTTCCACAACTGCTCGCGCAAAAAGGGTAAAACCTCTTTGGCGTACAGTTCGGTATTCTTGCGGGTCAACTCGGCGCTCAGGTTGCCGAAGTGGAGCAGGGAGAAAAGTTGCCCGACGTTCATTTCCTTAATGACTTCCACCAGCCGTTCGCGCACGGTTTCCGGGGACCCGGCAATAACATAGCCCTGCTCAACAAAATCTTTCCATTTGAGGTCGGCCAACTGCTCGAAACTGAAAGGCGACTTGAGCGACTTGATGGTCTTGAGCGTCAGATAGCCCGGTGCGGCGGCCCAATAATCGGGCACGTGCAGACAGCGATGGTAGAAATACGAAGCCGCCTCTGCATAGTCCTTTTCCGCTTGGGCGTCCGTCTCGGATACCCCAATGAGTTGCAGATAGCCTGCGCGGTAGGGGTTCCGGTCTCGGCCGGCGCGGTCTACTGCCTCCCAATAGCCTTTCATAATCTGCGTGGCCGGCTCGTAGCCGAAGTAACTCAGGAAGGCATACATATAGTCATGCTCGGCCACCCAGTCCCAGGTTTCGACGCTGCCGCCGCCCGGAATCCATACCGGCGGATGCGGCTTTTGGATCGGGCGGGGCCAGATGTTCACATACCGGAGTTGATTGTATTTTCCGTTAAAGGCAAACGGTTCCGGCTCGGTCCAGGCCTTGATAATCAGATCGTGTCCTTCTCGGTATTTCTCGCGTAGCGTCAGGGGAGTCTGGCCGTACGCAAAATTGGTGTCCATCGACGTACCGACCGGAAAGCCGCCCACGAAACGGCCACCCGATATACAATCGAGCATGGCCATTTCTTCGGCAATACGGATAGGCGGGTTATACAGCGCAATCGAGTTGCCCAGCACAATGAGTGAGGAATTGGAAGTCCGCCGCGCAAGCGAGGCCAGAATGAGATTAGGTGACGGCATCAGGCCATAGGCGTTGGCATGGTGCTCATTCACACAAATACCGTCAAACCCCAGGCTGTCCGCAAACTCCAGTTGGTCCAGATATTCGTTGTAAAATTGATGGCCCCGAGCGGGATCGAATAATTCGCTTGAAACATCCACCCATACACTCGGATGTTTTTCCTTAAAGTCCTCGGGCAGATCTTGATACGGCATCAAATGGAACCAATGGCATTTCATAACAGGCCCTCCTCATTGACGGCTCAGAACGAACATCAGGAACCCACCCCGCTGCTTCGTAGCACCCCTCCCAAGAGGGGATGAATGCCGCTCCCCTCCTTGGAGGGGCGGCCCGTAGGGCCGGGGTGGGTTCCTTATCTTTGTGCAAAAAGTTGTATCAGCCGGGGATTTGAGCCACAAGAGGAAAATCCGACCTGTTTGTTCAGGTGGAAGCAACAGACCCCGGAAGGAGAACGGTTCTTGCCCGCACGACCAGCATCAGCGCGGTAGCACACAGCAGACCGATACTAACTCCGGTAAACCCGAGTTGATAGCTTCCGGTCGCATCATAGATAAAGCCCATCACCGTTGGGCCAACGAAACCGCTCAAACAGATAACGGTCTGATAGAAACCGTAAATCACGCCGTGCGCTTTCATGCCGAACATGTGCCCGGTCACGAGAGCGGTCAGCGGAGTGGTGCCACCAAAAAATAAGCCGAAGCAGACAACAAAGCCGACCATGGCAACCGCGGGGGAAGCCCATAAGAGCAGGGCTATGCCCACACCGCCCAGAGCATAACAGGTCGCCGCCAGTTGCATCGGATCATAGCGCTCACTCGCCCAGCCAAAACCCAGCCCGCTGATCACCGACGCGCTGAGCAGTACACTCACCAGCAGGGCTGCGTGCTGGGCGGAAAAGCCTTGATCCGTAAAATAGGGATGCTGATGAATCATCACGGAAAAGAGACAGCCATAGGCCAGAAAATAGATACCGATGAGGGCCCAGAAACGGCCAGTCCGGAGCGTATCGCGGGCGGATATCCCCTCCCCTACGCCGGTATAAACCGGCATGTCGTCCGCGGGTCGTCTCGTCTCGCCGTCCGGCAGCAACCCCAGGTCAGCCGGCGTATCTCGCAGCAGTCCAAACAGCACTGGAACCAGGATAACCCACAGCAGCCCACCCAGGATCAACAGGGTGAGACGCCAGTCCACCCACTCGATACAAGACGAGGCAAAGGGCGTCATGAGCAGTCCGCCCACAGGAGCACCGATCATGGCCGTGCCCATGGCCCGACCGCGCTTACGCGTAAACCAGCGCGAAATGGTGATGTTGACCGGCACATGGGCCAGGGCTGTAAACCCAACCCCCACCCCGAGACGCAGCAGATAGAGTTGCCACAAGGCCGTCAGCTGTGACAGCAGCATCAGGCACAGACCCACTAATACAGCCGCCGGAATCATGACCGCCCGCGGCCCGTACAGACCCACCGCTCGTCCGACAAAGGGAGCGGTGAGCGCAATGGCCAACATGAAGGCTGAAATCCCGCCTGATACCTGTGCCCGGGTCCAGCCGAACTCTGCGGTCAACGGCTTGAGAAAGACGGGGAAGGACAGATTGCCAATACCACCGGCCATCGACATGCTCACAAAGCATGCCACAACGATCCACCAGCCGTAAAAAAACGCGGGCGACCCCTCGCTCAATCCTCCGTCCCGACCTGCCATAGGGCTACGATAGAGTTCCACACGGCCACCGTCCAGGACACCAGCGAGAGTCCAGGCCACCCACCCAGTGAGGGGAGCAAAACACATCCCCTCTTGGGACGTGAGATGTGCATTGTGGCGTGAGCCTCCCGGAACCGGTCCGGCAGCCCCCGCCTCGGGCCGCCTGCCTGCCCGCTGCCTGGGAGCGCGGCCATCTTGGCCGCCTGCGGGCTGGAAGCCCGCACTCCTGGCCCCCTGCCGCAGACAGGCACGGCGCAGGGAAGCGGGGAGCTGTCGGGTAATGTAATGTGCATCACACGTCTTGGGAGTAGTGCCGCGTCAGCGACGGGGTGGGTCAGACGCACGGCCCATACAAGGGCAACCCACCCCGGCCTACGGCCACCCCTCCAAGGAGGGGATAGGAAAACTCCCCTCTTGGGGCGTGTGGTGCAAGTATAGCGCTTTAGCCGGGGAAGAGGATGGCGAGAGCCAAGGCGGGGCGGTCGTTTTTAACGGAGGGTGGAACGACGCCTCCTCAAATGGCACGAATCTTGGGCAATACCTCTTGGGCAAAGAGGCGCAGGCTCTGCGTCGCGAGGTCATCCGGTAGGGAACCAAACTGAAACATGGCCAGGAGGGTTCCGCGTTTACCCTCTTCGCGTTGGCGTTTGATTTGGGCGATCACACTTTCCGGACCGCCCAGAATGACCGTCCCATTCTCAATTCCTTCATCCACGCTATAGCCCATGGCCTTGCCCGTCTCTTTACTCGTGACGTTTTTCAGCCAATCGCGCATACCACCGACACTCATATGCCCAGGGATAAGCGAGACCGTGCCGATATCAAATGACGCCAGCGCGCGGTGGAAGTGGTATTCCAAATGCGTTTCAGCCTCTTGGCGTGCCTTTTTATCGCTCTCGCCAACGTATAACGCGCAGATCGAGGCAAACATATCGTCAAAATCCTCGGGGATGGTGATGCTTTGCTCTTGAGCCAGTCGATAATACGTCTCGTGCACCGAGCGCGTCCGCTCAATACTGACCCACGGCGTGGCAATATAGGTGCGATTCTTGACCGCAAAATCGAGCGAGTCCAGGCTATTGGCCGCCATCCAGATTTTCGGATAGGGCTGCTGCAAGGGCTTAGGCCAGATATTGTAGTCCCGGACGCGGTAAAACTGTCCGTCAAAATCAAACCGCCCCTCACTCGAAAGCGCTTTCAGGACTAAGGAAAAACCTTCCCGGAACCGGGCCTGAGATTCCGCCGGGTTGACATTGTAGGACAGGTATTCGGTCGGAAAACCACGCAGCGCCCCCCAAATGAAACGCCCATTGCTCAGGTGATCCAGCATGGCGACCTCTTCCGCAATGGCAAGCGGGTGGTGTAACGGAATGCAGGTGCCAGTGACCGCCACCTGAAGATGTTTGGTGCGTTGTGAGACGGCTGCTGCCATAAGGTGCGTCGAGGGCACCATGGCACAAAATCCGCCGCCGCCATGATGCTCCTGACAGGTGAAGCCATCCAACCCAAGCTCATCACTGAGCGTGATCCGGTCCAACTCTTGTTGCAGTAATGCATTTCCCTGAACAGGGTCGAAATACTGATTCGAAAGGGGATACGATCCAGGCGTACCAACGGGAGCATCGTCAGGCAGGTGAGGCCAGCCAAACAGCACCATATTAAAGATTCTCATGCGCCTCCCCTCTCCTGTGGCGTAATGAAGGTGTTAATCGCCTGGATAACGGCCTCGCACTCTTCCACATACGGCAGATGTCCGGCCCCCGGAATTATCACGCGGTGAGCGTGCGGCAGCGAGGCAGTCCACAGCGCGGCGTGGGCCGGGGCCAGGAGGGGGTCCTGCTCGCCCCAGATGACAAGCGTTGGGGTGGTCAAAAGATGCAAGTGATGGCGCAGGCTGCGACTGTGGAGGTAGGGGTCAAACACCAGGCGGATGCTCGCGTTGCGGTTGTTGATAAATGCGTCGGTCCAGTTACTCAGGTCGGGAACATACAGTGAGGCCCGCTCCGGAACTGCGTCCGCAAAAAGATACTGTGGCAAGCGCGCCGGGTCCGTATAGAAAAGATTGGGGACCTTGGTCCAGTCCTGCACTAAGCCGAGCGGGCTAATCAAAACCAGCTTGGCAATCCGCTCCGGTCTGAGCAGAGCGAGTTCAGCCCCGACCCATCCACCCAGACACGAGCCGACGACAATCGGCCGTTCAAGCGACAGCGCATCAAAGAATTGCAGCAGCAACACCGCCAAGTCATGCGGCGTCTTCGCCCACTCCGGCAAGGCGGATTGCCCATAGCCCGGCAGGTCGGGAACAAACACCTGGAAACGTTCGGCTAACCGTTGGTGGTAGTCCATCCAGCCCGGCTCGCCCCACAACCAGTGGAGCCATACCAGCGGTGGCCCTTGGCCAGCCTGATGGTAGCAAAATTGAATAGCGGCCCGCGCCGCGCCATCTCCACGCAGTTCAAGCGTTTCTTGTTGTGGAGCCATACTCACAGATTTCCCCTTTTGCTATTAGGGTTAGCATAAGCGAAGCGATTCTACAGCCTGGAATATTTATTTTTGACTATACCCAGTAATTTTTAATGTAGCCGAACTCACGGACTACCCCCGTGTGTGCTAGGAGTAGGAGCGGGATTCTAAGCGAATGTCTCAAGGAGGTGTCTGATGCGGACAAAGCACGTATTGAGCAGTCTGGTCATTGTTGTCCTGATGGGCGGTGGCAGCTCGCGCGCGATGGCCGAGTTTTTCCCGTGGTGGGCGTTTGAC